>NZ_WKRD01000004.1 GCF_009680455.1 Lachnospira eligens | reverse complement strand
GCCTTTGCATTATCCAAATCATTCTTATCCGGATGTCCTTTTGATATGCCTCCAATAAGTTTGAATGGTCCAAATGTGTCAAATCCCTTACAAGAAAATTCTCCCACAATTCTTCCCTGCTTTTCTTTTACAATTTTCTTTATAGAATCAAAGACCGGCTTTCCTCCATAAGTACACATAAGAAAAACATCCTTATTCTCTGGAAGATTTACTTCTGCAAAGTTAATTACGGACTGATGCATCTTGCCAAAATAAATACCAGAAGCAAAACCTATAAGATCATACCCTGATAAGTCCTTTTCAGTAATCTTAGTTGCATCAACTACATCAATATCATTTTCAGCTGCTATTGCACATACCAGCTCTTTTGTATTATTGTGATGAACCGACGCGTATATAATAACTGTTTTCATATCTGCTTCACTCCATTATTTCTTAGTTTAAAATCCAATCTCATCTGGTGCCACAGGACATTTCCATGAGTAGATTTATCAGTTATACCCTCATCAAACATAAGCCAGAAATGATTCCCAAAATATTTTATTCTTTGCTCAAATTCTTCTTTAGTTGCTGCCTCTAAGACAGGAAAACATACAGATTCAACCGATGCAATATCGTCTAAATCAGCCATTGTTGCATATCTTATATTCACAATCATTCCTTCTTTACTATTGCTTTTTACATTTAGTTCTTATTCATATATTACAATATTTTGCTTAAATACTCTGCCGGAACAGCCTTCGTAAGCCATACTCCATTTACAGATAAGAAAAACTCATATCCGTCATCTGCCATCTTTCCGGCTGCCACCCTATACACCACAGGCTTTCCGTGCCTGCTGCCTACCTTAACTGCTGTATCAGTATCCTTTGATAAATGAACATATAACCGGCTCTTTGAAAGTAATCCTTCTTTATCGATTGATGAAACAAACTTTTCTCCCGTTCCATGGTAAAGAAACTCTGGAGGAGTTTTCTTTTCAAGTTCAACATCAACAGGTATTGAATGTCCCTGGTTTGCTCTGATTAAGGTCTTATCTTCATTAAATGAATACCGCTGCTTGTTGTCAGTTCTTACAATTTCTTCAAGCATCTTCATATCAAATGGTCTTGTTTTACTTATACCTGATATCAACTCAGATACATCTGCCCAGCCATGTTCATCAAGCTTGATTCCTATTGTTTCCGGCTTGTGCCGCAAAATAAGACTTAAAAATTTGCTTGTATCCGTTAATCCCATTTTTATATCCCCTTAAGTTTTCTTTTATAGCTTCCTGCAAGGCAGATACTGCACATTATATGCGTATTTCTAATACTCTTTACTCAATCACATACTCGTACATTCTAAACTGCCTGTTTCCAACTACCTCATAAAAAATGTTTTCAGTACTTACATATTTAAAACCAGCTCTGATATATAACTTGTCGGCTAGTGTGTTCTTATCTATTACATCAAGATGAATGGCTTCAATGTTTTCTAACTTAGCATATGATATTAAGTTTTTTACAAACTGAGTAGCAAGACCCATACCGCGGTACTCATATCGCACTGCGAGAGCATGGATTATCCATACATTATTATCTCTTTCATTTACTTTCCACGCTACCCTTTTATACTCTTTATTAGAATTACTGTTAACTATGGCACACGCCTTAATAATTCCTTCATCTCTTAATACGAACAACTCTTTCTGTACAATACCGGCCATTATAAAATCTGCTGAAGGATGTTCTCCCTTTTTCCAGTCAGGAAAAGAAGGTTCTTCTTTGCTTTTGTCTATCAGATTCCAGTAGAGATTTTCTATCTCATTAAAATCCTCCAGGCATGCTAATTCAAAATTCATATATCTGTCTCCTAATTTTTATTTAACTCCAGCTCTTCCAGACATCCGGCTGGTATCCGAGTGTTGATGCTTTTCCATTTCTTACAACAGGAGTTTTAATAACTGAAGGATTTTCCAGTACTTTTTCAAGTTTATCTTCATCAGCTGTGTATTTTATAAGCGCAAGCAGATCTTTGTCTTTTCCATCCCAGTTAATCATTCCCTGTAACCCGCCATTAACCTGAGCCACAGAATTAAACTCCCCCTTGCTCATTCCTTTTTCCTTCATATCTATAAACTGGTACTTTATGCCTCTTTCCTTAAAGAAACGCTCTGCCTTCTTTGTATCATTGCATTTCTTAGTTCCAAATATCTGTATATTCACAATAGTTTCCTCCAAAATTTATTAATCTTTTCCTGCATTTTCCTGTAGCAGCTTTTCCACTATTCTCTCAAAAGAGGCTTCAAAGTTATAATCATCCTTATCACTTCTTTTTCTTGGTCCTTTCATGTGGTTTTTACTGCTTGCCCGCCTTGCCTTCTTACTTATATGTCTCTCCATTAACATAAGATCAATATTTTCATTTGTATACCATTTCCCGGACTGATGAATGGCATATGCACCCTTACTTAATGCCATGGCAGCTACACCATAGTCCTGCGTAACTACCAGATCACCCATCTTACAAAGACTTATTAACTTAAAATCAACCGCATCAGCTCCAGCTCCCACATATACCACTTCTGAATAGTCTGATGTAAGATAGTGGTTAGTATCACACAAAAGCGTTACGGCAATATTATGACTCTTAGCTATTCTTTCAACTATCCCAATCACAGGGCATGCGTCAGCATCTACATATATATGCATACTCTTATCTCTTTCATTTACAATCAATTGTTATATACATTTAGGAACTTTCTCTATTTCATTCCCACAGATAACTTATACCAGCGTTTTATATATGGATCATCAAAAAGCTCAAGGTCGTTTTCTATAAGTCTCACGAAAAGATCGGTAAGCCCGTCATACTCATTAATGTCTCCTGTAGGATACAGTTTCCAGTTTAGCTGCTCTAATGTCCAGTTACTCTTAACAGAATTATGAAGCATTGAAGTTGTTGCATAATTAGACGGGTTATCCTCTCCTCCAAGGGCAATAGGAACGATGTGGTCAATTGTTGGGACCAGCTCCCAGTAGGCACTGTGACACTCCTCCATCTTCCAATGGCTCTGATATGGAAATGCATCCGGCATGTATGAAAAGCAGACTGCTAAGATAATTCCATTCCGTAGCATTGATATTTTTGAAAATGCCGTATCAGCCGGAACCGGTAACTTCCTTGTAGACGGACCGAAAGAGACTGTACGCATAGATGAATCTATCCTGCCGGAAGATACTACTTTCGGTGTCCGCATTAGTGGTGACAGTATGGAACCTGAATTCCACGATGGTCAGATTGCATGGGTATTACAACAGGAATCTGTTGCTAATGGAGAAATCGGCATCTTCGCTCTAAACGGAGAAGCCTACATCAAGAAATTACAAAACGATAAAGACGGAATTTTCCTTATCTCGCTTAATGAAAAGTATGCACCTATCAAGGTTGGAGAAAACGACCGCTTAGACATATTTGGAAAAGTTCTTGAAAAATCTAATGCTTCTGCTATCACAGGACATTGCTGATAAAATTGCAAGTCCTTTTTATTGGACACATTATTTTGCATAATTGAAAATAAGAAAATATCTATAGAACTGAAAGAAGGGATTTTTATGGCAGTTACTAATAATATCAGAGAAATCCGGGAACAGCGTGGCATTTACCAGGATGACCTTGCCGCTGCTATCGGATACAGCACCAAAACTGTCGGCAGGATAGAACGTGGGGACAGCACCCCATCTGCCGAATTTATGCTGCGGATATCAAAGTACTTTAATATGCTGGTCGAAGATGTATTCCATGTGGAAGATTGAGCTGTGTATTTTATCCAGCTCAATCTTCCGCTCCCTGTAAATGAGAATTTGTCCGCTCCTTTATATAAAATAATTCCATTTTTCAGAACTACTAACTATTTTTCTTATCTAAATGACATTGATTATCTAATTAACTACATTATTTTCTGTCTAAAATATCCATAAATTCGTCACCTGTAATTGTTTCCTTATTCATAAATTTATCAGGAAGCATAAAACGCTCTACCGCTGACTGTGATATCCTCAGTGTATCATTCTTCAAATCTATAATATACAGATAATCATCCATACAAGGTGCAATTAAGTCAATCACACTTCCTGCTTCCCGCTCGTCAAGTATTTTATATGCATCAAAAGCCATCATCAAAATTCACCTTCCATTATATTACTCTTCAATGTCTGAGATTTTGAATTTCGCTATCATTTCACTCAGATTTTCTGATTCACTGCTCATCTGCTGGCTCGCAGCCGCACACTCCTGTGATGTTGCTGAATTGGTCTGTACAACATCATTGATCTGCTCAATTCCTTCGTTAATCTGCTTGATCTCACTGGTCTGGGTCTCAAGTGTATCAGCTATATTAATCACCTCTTTTGTAATTACCTTAGAGTTCTCTGCTACTTCTTCAAGCTGTGAGGCTGTCTGCTCTGCAATATTCATGCCTTTTTCAACAGCCTGCACAGATGCCTCTATAAGCGCAGCTGATTCCTTTACAGCCTGTGCACTTTGATCGGCAAGAATATTTACCTGATTTGCCACAACCGCAAAGCCTTTTCCTGCCTCCCCTGCCCTTGCCGCCTCAATAGAAGCATTTAATGCAAGCAGGTTGGTCTGTGATGCAATATCATTAATAGTTGATATAATCTGATCTATCTGTTTAGAGGCTTCGTTTATTTCATGCATAGATGCAACCATCTCCTGCATCTTTCCATTGCTTTCCCAAATTGCACCTCCAAGTTCGTCCACTTTTCCACTGATTTCCTTTGCACTCTTTGAATTCTGCTCCACCTGTTCTGAAACTCCCGCAACTGTCGCTGTCAGTTCCTCTACAACCGCAGCCTGATTGGTTGCACCGTCTGCAAGGTCATTTGAGCTTGCAGCTACCTGCTCTGCCGCACTTGAAACCTCGCTTGATACATGCTGGATTCCCTTTATGGTGACTGCCATACTTTTTTCAAATTCCATAAATGAATTTAAAATACCTACAAAATCGCCTTTCCACTCTACTTCCGGCTGTGCATCAAAATGTCCGTCCGCAAAGAGCTTCATCGACCTGTCTATATCATCCACATATGAGCCGAGAATACGGATAGACTTTCTCATGCTGTGTGCCAATCTACCGATTTCATCCTCTGAATGGTACTCAAGTGTGCTGTGAAGATTTCCTTCTGTCAGCTCCTTTGCCACATCCTCGATTGCATGTAACGGCTCAAGGATTGTATCAAGCACGATCTTTCCTGTTCTCTTTGTCAACCGCCATGCACATGTCAGACAGATAATGATGACTATGAGTCCGACTGCAGCACATACGTATGTACTTACAACTGCCTGAAGGCTTCTTTCGTCAGTCAGCTTGTCGATTTCCTTTGCAAGCTCAACAGTTTTATTTAACTTTGGTGTACACTCATTGATAATCTGATCAACAGCCCCATCCTTCTGTCCGGCTTTAATCTTATCCATGATTGAGTATCCGGTATTCGCCCAGTCAGAAAGAGCCTTTGAATATTCATTATACTGATTCTCCGGAACAACACCTGATTTTTTTATTGTTTTTAACTGCACATCAATATCCTCGAGCAAAGTTTTTGCACCCTGCTCATAATCTTCATACGTAGACTGGTCAGGATTAAGTGCCATCTCTCTTACATTTCTTGCCGCTGAAGTTACATTTATTCTACATACCTTAACCGCCTGATCAGAAGCATTTACCTTGTTTACATAGTTTAACATATTGAAAAACAACACACCAATGACCGCAATCGAAAGCAGTCCCGAAATAAGCATCATGGTAATAACCATTTTGTAACCATAGTTGATTCTTTTACCCAAATGCATGTTTTCCAATTTCTTTTTCATCGCACCTTTTTTTGAAGACATAATTTGTTATTTCCTCCTATCTTATGATACCTTTTGACTCTTTAATCATATTATTATTTATACTCAAGTCCGAATTCATCAGACTAATTTAATATAGTACTTTTTTCTAAGGACACAATACTGTATTCTCAATAATCTTTATGTGAATCTTTCTATTAAATATGTGGATTTGCACAAAATGGTATAATTTTTCGTAATCCCCCTTAAAATACATATTTTACGAACTGTTTGTATTTTTGGTCAGTTTTGCAAACTTGAATTTGTCCGCTCCTTTATATAAAATAATTCCATTTTTCAGAACTACTAACTATTTTTCTTATCTAAATGACATTGATTATCTAATTAACTACATTATTTTCTGTCTAAAATATCCATAAATTCGTCACCTGTAATTGTTTCCTTCTCATACAGGTACATAGCCAGTTCGTCCAGTTTTTCCCTGTTTTCAGCAAGGATTTTTCTTGCTTTTTCATGCTCTGCTTTTACGAGATGCACGACTTTTTCATCAATTTCCTTCTGTGTATCTGCAGAACAGGAAAGAGACGTATCGCCGCCAAGATACTGGTTGGTCACGTTTTCCATTGCCACCATGTCGAATTCATCTGTCATGCCGTAGCGGGTGATCATCGCTCTTGCAATTTTTGTTGCCTGTTCGATATCATTGGAGGCTCCGGTCGTGATCTCACCAAATACGATCTCCTCTGCCGCACGTCCGCCTGTAAATGTAGCAATCTTATTCTCAAGTTCTTTTTTCGTCATCAGATATTTATCACCCTGCTCAACCTGCATAGTGTAGCCGAGTGCACCTGAGGTACGCGGGATGATTGTAATCTTCTGGACCGGTGCTGAATGACTCTGTAATGCAGCTACCAGAGCGTGTCCGATCTCATGATATGCAACAACCTTCTTCTCTTGATCTGAAAGAACCGCATTCTTCTTCTGATATCCTGCAATAACCACTTCTATACTTTCTTCGAGATCAGATTCATTTACAACGGTCCTTCCATTACGGACAGCACGTAATGCTGCTTCATTTATAATATTGGCAAGCTCCGCACCGGATGCCCCCGATGCCATACGTGCAATCGTATGCAGGTCAACATCATCAGATGCTTTTATCTTCTTTGCATGAACCTTTAAAATTGCTTCACGGCCTGCAAGATCCGGCAGTTCAACCGGCACACGTCTGTCAAAACGTCCCGGACGTGTAAGTGCCGGATCTAACGACTCCGGACGGTTCGTTGCAGCAAGAATGATGAC
Source organism: Lachnospira eligens (assembly GCF_009680455.1). Lineage (GTDB taxonomy): Bacteria > Bacillota > Clostridia > Lachnospirales > Lachnospiraceae > Lachnospira > Lachnospira eligens_A. The sequence goes on along the minus strand of NZ_WKRD01000004.1, from coordinate 298,721 downwards.
ACCATTATTTCCTTCAAATCCATCCATCTCTGTAAGAAGCTGATTTAAGGTCTGCTCCCTCTCATCATTTCCGCCCATTTGTCCGTCACGCTTTTTACCAATGGCATCAATTTCATCAATAAACACGATACATGGTGCCTTTTCCTTTGCCTGTCTGAAAAGATCTCGAACCTTGGAAGCTCCCATACCGACAAACATCTCTACGAATTCTGATCCGGACATTGAGAAAAATGGTACATTTGATTCACCTGCAACTGCTTTTGCAAGCATTGTTTTACCAGTTCCCGGAGGTCCTACAAGAAGGACACCTTTTGGCATAGACGCACCTACATCGGTATACTTCTTCGGATTGTGAAGATAATCAACGATCTCTGAAAGGTTTTCTTTCGCCTCATCTTCTCCTGCAACGTCTGAAAAACGGATTCCCTCACTGGATTGCACATAAATCTTCGCATTGCTTTTTCCCATTCCAAAAGCCATCGAATTTTTTCCTCCGGCATGCTCCATCAGTTTCTTCGCCATATAATTTCCCAGTGCTATAAAAAGGATCAATGGCAAAACCCCGGTCAGCAGGAAGCTGATGATCGGTGACATCTGCTTATCGATATCTTTTGCGAATACTGCTCCACATTCATATAGCCTGTCCGTCAGGTTCGGATCGTTCATCAGACCTGTTTTATAAATATTTTTTTGATCTTTATCTGTAAAGATGATCTGATTGTCCTTAACTTCTACTTCACCGATATTCTTCTTCTCGATCATGCTCATAAAAGTTCCATAATCCGTTTCCTTTACCTGATGCTCCATAAGGATTGGTGTGACAACCAGATTAAATACGATCAGCACTATTAACACAATCCCATAATAATATGCCAGTGGTTTTTTCGGTGTTTTAACTTCTTTCATGGTCTTTCCTCCTGTTGTTCTGCGTTATGCTTTCTCCGTGCATTTTCGTATTATTTATTCTGCCATCTGACTTCGCCCTTGGACAGAAGCGGATAACAGATCAGCTGATCTGAATCCAGATTTTCCGCATGCATGTCAACCGCTGTGATCTGATGATTATCATAAGTCGTATAATAATAAATACCTTTTGCTGTATTACAACAGGACGTGTATATCGTGATCTCATATTTGCCTTCTGTCACCTCACAGCATCCACGCTGCTGATCTACGGATCCTAAGATATGGAAGAACTGGCTTACACTCTCATCCTCTTCTTCACCGGAGATCGAATTTAATTTTGTAAAGGCAACTTTCACAAATCTTGACTGGCTGGAAAGATCTCCAGGTATTCCCATTCCACCCATTCCTCTGCTATATGCATCAAGCTGTAATACTCCTGCAAAAGTACTCTCCGGCTGTTTTCTGGATACTCCGGCATAATTATTCAGTGCAAACATCTGACTCGGGAATGGTGGATTATTGGTAAGCACTCCTACCGGATTATCATATACATGCAGCCCATCCTTCATAGACTCAACAACGATACAGGAGTCTTTGTCTGCAATGATCCAGTGAAGCTGTGCTGTCGGCAGCTGTTCACTGAATGCTGTACCTGTCAGTCTCATTGCTGCCAGCTTCTCTCTCGCCTCTGCTACAGTAGCACACTGTGTAAGGATCCATGGGATGAACTCGAACTGTGCCACCTGGCTGACTTCTGTTTCATCTTCCGGCAAAGCCTCTTCATATGCCGCATTGCCGACAAAATTAAGACCTGCCATTCCAAGGCCTTTTTCATTAACAGCATCATAATAAAGCGGATAACCTTCTGCGACAAATGCCATTCCGATCAAAGCATAATGGCTTTTTATCTTCCCGGCAAACCGGAAATCAAATTCGTAATTTCTTGGCGTTATCGTGATCTGTTCCCCATAGGAAAATTCATAATCAAGCGTTCTGCCCATATAAAAATCTTTTGTTTTGTAAGTTGCTGCTGTACACATATCGAACACCTCTTCTTTCTGCTATAATAGTCCTGCAAACAATCTCATAAACAACTGTCCGATCCGTAAATATGCACTCCGTCCTGTGCGGTACTTTTCGGTCACTTCCCTGCATTCATTCATTGTTGCTCCAAGATCATCTCTTATATCCAAAACTGTCTGACTACCATTCTACTGCATTATAAGGCAGATAAGCAATCTGTCTTTTTGTCATAAAAAACCTTATCTAAATGACATTGAATGATTTATTTTCTATCTAAAATTTTATTAAACCGACTAAAGACTCCATAGTTTGTGTGTTTGACTTACTGTTTATATCTATCTTCTCCTAAATATTTTTCTAATCATTGCAATATAAAATTGCTTATACCGTCTCTCCCTTAAGAGTCCTGGTATTCTGGATAATATACAGAGCGACCGATATGACCATCATTATAGCGCACAAACCAATCAACAGATCTGATACCATCGGTGTAATTTGGAACCATATAATATGAACCGCTGCAGTTCCATATAATAAAAAGGTTACTATCTTTCCATGCCAGTCTGCACCATGTACTTTTCCTGTCTTTCGTATCATAAGACATCCACTGACTACCATATACAGTTCCTTACCTGCCATTATTACGATTAAAAGAAGCATATGCGGAAAACGAGTAAACAGACAGATTAACATCGCTGCCTGTGTCAGCTTATCAGCCACCGGATCAAGTATTTTTCCTAAATTACTAATCCTATGGAATCTTCTTGCGATATATCCATCAGCAAGATCCGTAAGACCAGACAGCAATAAGATTTCACCAGCTAACAGAGGATTTTTCTTTACACAATAACTCCATATAATTACCGGAATCAGACAAAGCCGAAAAAAAGAAAGAAGATTAGGAACCGTAATAATTCTATTCAAATTTTCTTCCTGATTCACTTCACTCTGCATGTACGATCACATCACTTTCCTTTTTTTTAGACATAAGCCAATAAAATATAACACAAAATGCTAAAGCAAATACAACACCAAAAACATTTTGAATCACTCTAAGACTAACCGCTCCTTGTAGTCCATAAGTCTCTGCAGCAATGGCTAAAGCACCAAATGTGTTAAATACTGCCTGCCAGCCATATTGTGCTGAAAATCCTACACCGATTCCTCCAAGAATTCCTATATATGCATAGATTGACGAAGGAAGCAGAAAATATAACACTGTAAAACATATAACACCTGCAATATTTCCGACAATCCTTTTATGGACTCTGTAGTGCATATCTTCCATAAATGGCAAAATCGCTGACATGGCCGCAATACCAGCCCACATTGCACGTGGCATATTACAAAGTTCTGCAATGCAAAGGACAATCGGCACGCATAAAATCTGACATATCTGCCATTTTGTTCTGGAAGAAGTGATATCAAATTCTTGTATCAGATCTTTCAGATTTCTTTTATAAGTTCTGTTTTTATGATTTCGATAAAATACGAAGCAGGTAAGTGCTGCACCTAAAGCCATTCCGACTAATCGCATCTGATAGCTTTTTCCCGTAACATCATAACCATATAGCAGTAGATACCCAAGAACCAATGTAGATTGATTAAACATGAATGGATTATGGCATCCGAACAGAATCAACACAGCCAGTGCCGCAATATTTAACAGCATTCCCAATACCGGTGAAAACTGATTTGCTAAATGCGGACATACAGTCATAATTACAAAGAACAAAGCCAAAAGCATCGTAGATTGTCCGGTGTGGATCCCCAGATCCGCATTCCGAAATACCATAAGGCATAATAAAACTACTACACCCACAATACTATTCTCATTTCCAAATAAGATACTGAAAATAGTAACAAATAAAAAACAAAATGCCATTGTAACAGCTATCTTTACCAAATATACCAGTATATGATATGATTTTTCTTTCACTGTTTCACTCTTTTTCAACAGATTTTTAGAACCTGCCTGATTTAACTGCAATTCCTGATAAAATGTCATGTAATTCCTCCTCTATCTGTTTTTCTTAAACTTATATGGCCTCATCTTTCTGTATTGGAAGCTCTACAACAAATCTGCATCCACCATATTCACGGTTTTCTGCTTTGATTGTTCCTCCGGCACTATCTACAATCCGTTTTACAAGTGCAAGACCTAGGCCATTTCCTTCTGCTTTATGAGATCCATCTACCTGATAGAACTTGTCAAATATTCTGGATTTTACATCATCCTCTATTCCTGGTCCTTCATCTTCCAGAATGAACTTAACAGAATCCTGTTCTTGTTTCAGAAACATCGTAATTGTCCCCTTTGAAGGGCTGAACTTAATCGCATTATCCAAAAGATTTATCCAGATATGCATAAAAAGTCCTTCATTCCCAGTATATTTAACTTCCTCCAGCTCTACCTGAAAACCAATTTCTTTTTCTGTCCATTTTGTCTCCAGGGAAAGAAATGCCTGACGGATCTGTTCATCCAGACGATATTCTGTTTTTTTCATTGGTATGTTCTGATTCTCTAACTTGGATAACAGCAAAATATTTCCAACCAATCCGGAAAGCCTTTGGGTGTTAAATAAGATTTTTTCTACATATTCCTCTTGCTCCGGAGACAGTTCTTCTCCCTGAAGCAGCATTGTATATCCTTCAATGGCATTAATCGGGGTCTTAAACTCATGAGAAACATTAGATACAAAATCCATCTGCAGCACCTCTGTTGCACGAAGTTCTTTTGTCATCACATTAAAACTCTGATAAGATTCTCCAACTTCTGCTATACGGCTGATCGTTTCCAAATGCTGTTCAAAATCTCCCCGAGAAACTTCCTTCATTGCTTTACTAAGCCTAGTAATTGGTTCCAGTAACTTTGCATTAATAAAGGAAGTGATCAGCCCTGCAATCAATGTATTGAAAATCAAAAGCCAGCCAAGCACAGGTATACTGCCCGGCAGATTAAAAAAATGATTCAAAATAGCAAATAATAAAGCAGATATAACTGTTGAAAATACAAGTGCCAGCCAGATTGCACCAGTCAGACAGGATCGGATCCGCAATCCTTTTTCTTTCTTTTGTTCCATTATTTTTTCACCACCTTGTATCCAATTCCACGCATTGTTACGATTTCAAAATCAGGGTTATCTTTAAAACGCTCTCTGATTCTTCCTATATGTACCTCTATCGTATGTGGGTCTGCCTCCGTCTCGTATCCCCATACTTCATCCATCAACTGTTGTTTTGTAAATGTTCTGTCTGGCGAAGCTGCAAGCTTATATAAAAGCAGGAATTCTTTTTTAGGCAAAACAAGACTTTCCTTATCAGTTGTAACCGTCATTGCATCATAATCAAACTCTGTTGAACCGATCACAATTTTGTGTTCATTCAGTATCTGTGCACGGCGAAGCAGTGCTCCGACTCTTAAAACCATTTCATTCACATTTACCGGTTTTACCATATAATCGTCACTTCCCGAAAGAAATCCCTGGCGCATATCATCAAAGGAACCTTTCGCAGTGATCATAAGCACTGGTATCTGATATCCTGCTGAACGAAGTTCTGACACCAGTTCATAGCCATCCATAACCGGCATCATAATATCAGAAATGATCAGATCAATATATTCCTTATCCAATACTTCTAATGCCTGTGCTCCATCCGATGCACTTTTGACTTGATATCCATTCTTCTCAAGCACTTTTTGGAATAGCTGGCTTAATTCTTTATCATCTTCTACAAGCAATATTTTAAACACGTTTTCCTTCCTCCTTATTAAAACAGATACCTTGCCCATCCAAGCAGATGCTGTACCAAAAATATTTTTCTCTGACGCTTCTTTGTCAATTCAATTGGCTCTACATGATACGGATCACGATAGGTTCCATCTTCCAATACCTGTCGGGACACTCTTTCATATTCCATCATGCCCTCTTCCAACTGTTTATTAATATCTTTACTGCGAATTACAAGCATCAGTTCCGTATCCAGATATGCACTTCTCATGTCCATATTAAAGGAACCGATTACAGACAGATCATCGTCAATCAGAATACTTTTTCCGTGGTATGAATAACCGCCTTCATATTCCCAGATATTAATTCCTGTACTTAAGATTCTATTTCTGTTTTTCGCATAATCGGTAGCCCCAAATGGATTCCCATTATTCGCAACTGAATTTGTCATGATAGAAAAATCTGAAACGTTCTCTGCAATCTCCTCCCATGTATTATACATCATATCATTACAGATAATATATGGCGTGTGGATCTTCACACGATTTTTTGCATTTTTCATCAATTCTCCCAATTGATACCACACTACTGGTTCTTTGGAACCTGTGTGAATAGGATTTGACACTAATGCAATCTTTTCTGTCTCAAAAGTTTCGTCCGTGTAATCGGTATCGCAGATTCTTTCCTTATTCTCTTCAAAATATTTCTGATAGCCGTTCTGCAGCTCTAAAACTGCGTTCTTTACAGATTTTCTATTTGCCAGTTTTTTATTGTCATGAAAATAACCACTGTCTTCTTGTTCCCATATCGTTTCAAAATACTCTAACAACTGGTTAACTGAATTTTCTTTCTTAGGTTCATCGCAAACCACTAACACGTCTCTGTCATAGTTCTTATGTCCCGGAAAATCACCCAGGAAATAATTGTATGTATTTCTTCCCCCAAGAATATATCTCTTTCGATCTGCAATCAAATATTTATCATGCATTCTACCCATCATCTTCCATGGTTTCAACGGATTGGCCTCATTATACAGTTTAATTTCAACATTCTCATGGGAAGATAATCCATAGAAATACGGATTTCCTTCCATATCAATCCAGCTCTCCATTCCATCTACTAACAGACGAATATGTACACCTCTGTCTGCCGCATCATGCAGTGCTCCTAAAATCAATTTTCCACTTTCATCGGATTTAAATGCAAAAGTAGAAAGAATAATTTCCTTTTTTGCATTCTTGATCAAACGCACTCTTTGTAAAAGCGCTTCTGGATTCTTTTCTATGATTACTGCCCGTTCTGTATTTTCACTGCATTCGTTCCATGACCCATTTTTTGTTTCTTTTTTGGTTGTATTGGACACTTCCGGCTGCTTTTTATATGCAACGCAGATTCCGATCAATTCATAAAAAGCCACACATAAAAAAATTGCCAGTATAACAAGAAGGATTTTACATATTTTATACTTTTTCATTGTACATCACCTGATTCCTTTTTATTTCATACTTATACAATACAAAGTCAATCTCAATTTAACCTCAACAAAATTTATTTTTCATAAAAAAATATGACAGGCTTCTTTTTAAAGAAACAGTCATATTTTTATTCTAATATATGAATGAGCTTTTCTTACTCCGTTTTATTAATCACTATTTTATTTCTTCCATAAGCTGTCGGATTTTTCTCAATGTACATCGTGTAACTGCCAGGTCATCTTCTTGTATATTCGATATGATTTTTTCATAAGCTTCTATCATTTTTTCTTTCTGACAATTACTTAATTCAATTGCCTTGTTCGTCAAAACAAGGTACGTTCTTTCTTTTTTCTCATCTAATTTCCAGATAATATATCCTTTATTTTCAAGACTTTTTACCATCTTAGATGTTTCTGGAATCGATAATTTCATGTATTCTGCCACTTCTGAAAGATATACTCCTTCATGACAGTCTGATTTTTCAACACATTCCTTTATACTATAAAGGAACAAATAATCTGTTCTTTCGACAAATTCAAATATGCTTTCAACATTGATGCTCTTTAAAAAAAACTCCTCTGCACTGGTTCCTGCTCCCATATTATCGTTCCTCTCTTTCTATATATTCTTTTTTGCTGACTAGACTCTTATATGCCGGGCGAATGATCTTATCTGTAGTTATCAATTCTTCCAGGCGATGTGCACTCCAACCAGCAATTCTTGCTATCGCAAATAATGGCGTGTACAATTCTCTTGGAATATTCAACATGTCATACACAAAACCACTATAGAAATCTATATTAGGACTTACTCCTTTGAATATCTGACGCTGCTTTGCAATCAACTTAGGTGCAATCTTCTCAATATTGTTATAAAGGGTCATATCTTTCTCACGTCCTTTATCCCTTGCGAGTTGTTCTACAAAGCCTTTGAACACCCTTTCTCTCGGATCGGAAATAGAATATACAGCATGTCCCATTCCATAAATAAGTCCCTTCTGATCAAACGCCTCTTTCTTCAAAATCTTACTCAGATATGATGCAATTTCCTCTTCGTCTTCATAATCTTTCACATGACTTTTAATATCATCCATCATATTCATTACCATCAGATTTGCACCGCCATGTTTTTTTCCTTTTAAGGATGACATTGCTGCTGAAATAACAGAATAAGTATCTGAACCTGAAGATGTTACTACCCGTGTAGTGAATGTAGAATTGTTACCACCACCATGTTCCATATGTAACAATAATGCTATATCCAGTACTCTTGCTTCCAGTTCTGTGAATTTTGTATCTGGTCTTAATAGGCGCAAGAAATTTTCAGCAATAGATAAATCTTTTTCAGGTCTATGAATATACATACTTTCGTTTTTTTCATAATGACAATAAGCATGGTATGCATATACTGCTAACATAGGAAATACTGCGATCAACTGCATACTCTGCCTTAGCACATTCGGAATTTCAAGACTTTCTTTCTCCTTATCGTAAGAGCCCAATGTAAGAATACTTCGAGTCATAGAACCCATAATATCTGATGTAGGTGCTTTCATAATGACATCTCTGGTAAAGTTAGTCGGTAGTTCCATACAATCAGATAGTCTTCCCTGAAATTCCATTAACTGTGTATCAGTTGGCAATTCTCCGAATAAAAGAAGATATGCTCCTTCTTCAAAGACAAACCTTTTTCCTTTACTTCCTGTTACTAAATCTTTTATATTATAACCACGATAAGATAACTCGCCATCACATGGACTCTTTACTCCATCATGATATTCAAAAGCTTTTATATCAGAAATATTTGTAAGCCCCGTCAACACACCTTGGCCTTTTTCATCTCGTAAGCCTCTTTTTACACCATACTCTGAATACAGATTCTTACTAATGCTATCATTTTGTTCACAAAAAATTGCTTGCCGTTTCATATAATTTTCCAAATTGCTCATTTGAATCGCTCCTTTCATTCTGTTACGAACTTACATACTATACTCAGATATTCTTGTTTCCAGAGCATTCAGCATTGTCTGTTCTTATTCTTATTCATTAGCAATACAATACAATGGAAAACTCAATTTAACCTCAACAAGGTTTGTTTTTTCATCCATGCAAAATCTTCTTTGTACAACAGACTGTTAGATATAGCAAAAACGGCCTTTCAAAAACAGTTAACTTCTAAATCAACTGTTTTTTGAAAGGTCGTTTCATCAGATTCTTATAGCAATCCAGCAAATAATCTCATAAATAATTGTCCCAGTCGCAAATATGCACTTCGTCCGGTTTGATATTGGTCTGTCACATCACGACATTCTCCCATCGTTCTTATCAGATCATTTTTTATATCCACAACTGCCTGACAATCTGCCATAAAACAGCCGTTTTCAAAATGGTGATATAAACTTCGATAATCCAGATTAATTGTTCCACAAGTTGCCATACAGTCATCTGCCACACTCATTTTTGCATGACAGAAACCAGGAGTCCACTCATAAACACGAACACCATGTTTAACTAATCCATGATAAAAAGAACGAGTTATATTATAAATGAATTTTTTATCAGGGATACCAGGTGTGATAATTCTTACGTCTACCCCTCGCTTAGCAGCCAGACATAACGCATGCGTCATTTCATCTGTTATGATTAGATACGGAGTCATAAACCAACAATATTTTTCAGCTTTATTTATCATACTGATATAAACTTCTTCTCCTACTTGTTCATTATCTATAGGGCTGTCTGCATAAGGTTGAACAAACCCAGTTTGCTGTGCCGCATAATCATAGTGGAAAAGGTATTTACTAAAATCAGGATCATTAGCATCCTTAGCACTTACTGCATTCCACATTTCCAAAAATGTCACCGTAAGCGACTGAACAGCATCTCCTTCTAAACGAATACCTGTATCTTTCCACTGTCCATACGGGTGTGTGTAATTAAAATATTCGTTTGCTAGATTATATCCACCTGTAAATCCGACTTTTCCATCAATAACTGTTATTTTTCTATGATCACGATTGTTCAAAAACAGATTTAAACCTGGCATAAACGGATTGAATACACGGCAATGAATTCCTATTGCCTCCATCTTTTTCACAAAATCTGTGTTAATAAAGCCTATAGAACCCATATCATCGTAGAGTACTCTAACTTCCACACCTGCTTTTACTCGCTCTTCCAGAACATCTTGAATCTTATGCCATGCTTCAGCGTCTTCTATCGCATGATATTCCATAAAGATAAACTTCTGTGCTTTCTCCAAATCCTTAAGCTGTGCCTCTAATCCTTTCACTGCTTCATCAAAATACACAATATCCGTATTCTGATAGATTGGATACTGCGAATTTCTTTGTATGTAACTTGCTATATTTCCTGCTTTCGGAATTGTTTCTTTTATTCTGCTCAAACACTCCTGACTGTCCGGAAGCATTGGTAACAATTTGCTATCAATTTCTGCATATCGCTCACGCATTTTATGTGTGCCACCATTCAAACCAATCAGCAAATACAGGCCTACACCCATAATTGGGAAAATTAGAATTAAGATGACCCAAGGCATTTTCATAGAGGATGTCTTATTTGATGCGTACAATCCCAAAACCAAGATTCCACTCAAAATCCTTGTAAATAAATTTATGATTTCTGCATATTCATTCAAGCGTGTTACGATAGTAATAATAAAAATCACTTCCAGAAGAATGCAGATTATGGAAAAACACAGCCGTTTTACCCCATTTTTTGTTTTTGCTTTGCCCTCTAAAGTATCTTGTTTCATATATATTCCACCTTCCTACTTGCTCAGTTTTCTCCCTAAATTTCGTAGAACATACCAATTTTGTCTTTTATTCTCTGCATTTCATTATCTGCTTCAATGATTGCTCTTGCAGAATGAAGTAATTCTTCACTTATCTCATCATAGCCAGGCATTTCTTCAATTCCTTTTTTATAGCGAAGTTGATGTTCCAATGTTGCCCAGAAATCCATACCATTGGTTCGAATCTGTAATTCTACACGCATAGGTGTTTTACCCTTAGCAAAAAATACTGGTATTTCAACAATCATATGATAGCTTCGATAACCATTCGATTTTGGATTTTTTATATAATCTTTTATTTCAATAACTTTAATATCATCCTGTTGGGTAATCAAATCTGATATCATATAAATATCGTCAATAAACGCACAAACTATTCTAACGCCTGCTACATCATTGAGATATGTCTGTATATTTTCTGTTGTAAATTCATATCCCATCTTCTGCAGTTTATCGTAAATACTATTGGGCTGCTTAATTCTTGTTTTTATAAAAGAAATAGGATTTCGATTGTTCTCAACTGAAAATTCATCATCCAAAACCTCAAGTTTAGTTTGTATCTCCCGAATAGCACAACGATACATCATCATTAAATTATAAAATTTTGTAGCATTATTTAAAAACTGTAGTGATTCCGGACTGTTCATCCTGAGTTTTTTTACTTCATCTTTTGTCATGGAACTTTCCTTTCTACCTCATCCCTGATTTCAAAACATTATTTATTTTGATAGTTGATTCGTTCTCCTTGAATTACTGGATAACAAATCATTTTATCACTATCCAGATTTTCTATATGCATATCTACTGCACTGATCTGATGTTTTTCATAAGTATTGTAATAATACCATCCTTATGGCAGACAGTGGTTACGAAAGTTTTAATACCTTTGCACACCTGATCCGGAAGGGAATGTATTTCGTTATCCGCATGAAGGATATCAACAGTAATGGTATCCTTTCCTCTTATGATTTGCCTGACAGCGAATTTGATACTCATATAAGGACAACACTTACCAGACGCCATACGAAAGAAACACTGGGGAATCCTAACACCTATACCATACTTCAGCCTTCTACCGATTTTGATTTTCTTGATGAAAACTGCATGTATTACGATATTGAATTCCGTATTGTACGTGTTCGCCTTGATAATGGAACCTATATCTGTATTGCCACCAATCTTTCAGAAGAATTTCCTCTGGAAGAAATCAATAAACTTTACCTGATGCGCTGGAGCGAGGAAACAAGCTTCCGTGAACTCAAATACACCATCGGTCTGATCAACTGGCACAGCAGCAAATATGATGGAATCCTTCAGGAAATCAATGCCCATATGATTCTGTATAATTTCTGTGAATTAGTGACTTCTCACGCTATGGTAAAAAAATCTAAAAATGCCAAACGCGTCTATAAAATTAATTTCGCTATCGCAGTAAACATATGCAGGGCGTATCTCAAACACAGTGGTAACGAAACAGAGACCATGCTTCTCATACAAAAGTATCTGACACCTGTCAGGTACAATCGAAAATATCCTATTCCCCTCCGTCCAAAGAGAAATAGGGATTTCATGTATCGGGTTGCATAAATTTCGTTACCATTATACTGCATTATGAGGCAGATATGCAATCTGTCTTTTTGTCATACACAAAAAAATGATTTGAACTCATCATACACCTGCTTTCTACGCATTAGTGCACCAAAAAAATACAGCATTTCTTAACTGAACAGTATTTTCAATGCATGAACGCATATGATATACTGTTTTCATCATAAAAAACCTTATCTAAATACAGTTCATCACTCTCTGCCTTAACTTTCATAAGACAGTAGAGAACCACTGTACTAATAATGATTACGAACCAAATTAACACTTTGCCCATTCGACCACTCCTCTCAAATAAATAGAGGACCAAACCAGCTGATGGAATATTCCATCTCAAGTGCTAATTTAATCCTCACTAAATGTTTTAATATAAAATTGTACCTAATCTAAGCACACAGATTCACTCTCAGACTGATTGCGGACATCTGTGATACTGACTTGGTTTTTCGGTTTTGATATAACAGCGCTGCCTTATCTACCGCTAAATTGGTATAAAAATAAGGACTAAATTAGGCATAACCCCTTGATTTTACTGTGTTTCATCTAACTTGGTCATATTATAACTCAAACACCTGTTTCCCATCTAGAAACCGTTCGGCCTGAAACTTTTATCTTTTCGGCAAGCTGTTCCTGTGTAATATCCTTTTCTTTCCTAAGTTCTTTTAAGAAACGTCCAATCTTTTTCTGATCCATACTGTTTCCTCCTTTCATTGACAGAGTAATATTATTCTACTAAACATAACACGACACAAAGCGAGAAAATGCCGTATTTACGCTATTGGACAAACCTGTCTAGTATTATTTATATTGGCTTTAGCCCTAAAAACTTCGAGTTGTCTCTATCTTTATCTTTTAATTATACACAGGATTTGAATCTTTTTCTACTTATCTATAATCAAAAAATCCTCTCGAAAAATCCTCTTCCTTGTATTATAAAACCACTTTCATAAAGTTTTTCTTCTTTTTCAGAATACCTGCGTATCACCACGAATGTTCCGACTGTCATAATCACTCCAAATACGATTCCTGCCAGAATTCCATTCGTCCCCATTCCATAACTCTCATTCAGATAATAAGATGGCAGGAAAGAAAGGATTGTTCCCACAACCGATGGCGGTATAAATCTTAGAAAATTCTTATAGCAAAGGCACTTTACAATTTCCTTGTCTATCATTCCCAACATTCGCAAACTACAAACGACCCTGCTATTTTCTTCCTTCTCTGCCTGGATACGTGAATGAATTAACAGAAACTCTGCCATTATCATAAGCCCTATCACAAATGCCATCAAAAATAATAAAAATTGTCCTGATTTCTTTGCATCCTGGTATTTCTCCACTTTCGAAGACAATTCATAATATGTCTGCTCATCTTCATTCAACTGATTGCTTTCCTGCAGATATTCTTTTACTTCACATACTCCCGCATAAGAATCTTCCCAATTCTGAAACTGAAACAAGTTTGCGATACCAGCACTACCTGTTATATCTGCACTTAATTTTTCGAAATCAGAATCGTTGATGATCAGTGTTTTATCTGCAAAGGTCGGATTTTGATTAAACAGTATCTTTACATCTGTTCCAACAGACTGCAGCTTTCTGTCCCCGGAAATCGTTACAGTAGATACTGGCTGTATGTTATGTTCATACCCATCTTCCAGATTGTACTGAAACAAATTCAAAAACTCGCCTTCCTGAATCTGATAATCACATCCAAAATCCCGGTTTATTTCTGTCACAGGAAGGTAATTAAAAACATCATCTCTGATATAGGGAATCTGAATGACCTGTTCTACAGTAACACCATTTTTCTCCAATATATGAAGGACATCCTGTACTGAAACCTGATTCATTCCATAGATTTTTGAGTACACCATGTCATAGGGAGAATAACTTTTTGCATCCTGTAGAAAAGCCGGATATAAAGTCACACATACCCCCGTAAGCATAACAGATACCGCTATTATGAGAGATGCTAAAACATACCTACATCCCCATTCTTTCTTGTGTCTGCGGACAAATGACCATTCCACCAGATGAAACCTCATGTAGTTGGGTGCAAGTCTGCATAAGAACGTACCGATCTTTCCTGTTTTTTCTGCCCGATATTGTGCTTTTAGCAGGGTTCCAATTTTATCCAGCATAAGTCTCCCGGCATTCAGGATAAAGGCAACTGCCACCACTACTGTATATAGAACTGCTGTAAGCTTATATGCTTCCGGGCAAAACTGCCATTGCACTCCGTGAACATCTATTGCATAAATGATAACGGAAAAAAATAAAAATGACAGCACAGTTCCTGCCGCAAGTGCTATTGCTAATGCCAGCACGGATATGATCACATTTTCAAAAAGTAAGTTTCTAAACGCTTCCTTCCGGCTCATGCCAAGAGAAAACATCACGCCGTATTCCTGTTTTCTTGATGCCAGAAATGCCTGACACGAAACAGGAAGAAAAAAAAACAGAAACACTGCAGACAGAAAAAATGGAAGATAAATGTTATTGGATATTGATGAATTTACAATCGACGCATTCATAAACGTCCTGTTTGTGGAAATAACTGCAAAACAACAGAATAATGCCGTTGCAGATAAATTGCATAGAAAGTACAATCGATATTTGTAAAAACCAGCTTTCAGCATCTTTCGGGAAATATCAAAAAAGGTCATCTTTTCCACCTCCCAAACCGCACAGCGTTTTCCATATATCTTCTCTGAAATTATCGGCAGTGTTCTCTTTCTTTACTTCTTTTGCCAGATTCCCATCCTGTAGAAAAAGTACCCGGTCACAAAAGGATGCCGTATAAGCATCATGTGTTACAAGCAGAAAGCTGATGCCAGACCGTTGATTCATCTGTTTCATACATCGCATCACATCCCCGGTGGTCTTTCGGTCAAGGCTTCCTGTTGGCTCATCTCCAAAAATAATATCCGGTTCATTGATCAGCGCCCTGCCAATCGCAACTCTCTGTTTCTGACCTCCCGATATTTCCGTAATTCCTTTGTCAGCTAATTTTTCAATGCCGAGCACATACGCTATTCTTGAAAAACGCTCTTGCTGGATGTCTGCTTCTTTTCGTTCAAGAATGAGTGGTAACAATATATTTTCTTTTACTGTCAAACTCTCCAAAAGCTGGAAATCCTGAAAAATCATTCCCATATGCTTTCTGCGAAAAAATGCCTTCTCTTCTTCCGTAAGCTCTGAAAACGTTTCTCCTCCTATTACGATTTCTCCATCGTCCGGTGTGTCAACCCCGGTCAGCACATGGAGCAGAGTAGTCTTTCCACTGCCGGATGGTCCCATAATAGCAACCATTTCTCCTTTCATAACTTGCAGATTCACATTCTGCAAAATCCGCATAGTTTCTCCTGCAGTTTTATAACTTTTTGAAATATGATTTGCATTTAATACATACATCGAAGTTCCTCCTGATAATAAATTTTAAATTTGATTATCAGAAGTATTTAATCATCCATCCGAACCGATAGACTGCAAAGGGTAACTCCCGGTCTGAAAGAAAACTCACCTTGTCCGAGGTCTTTAAAGCCATCATATACCCAGAGCACCATTATTTCTATTCCACCGAAACATATACACTCATAGAAATGCAAACATATACTTTCGCTTATATCGTTTTCACTATTTGACTTTTCCAAGCATTCCATCTGCTGTATGACTATACTTTCCAAATCCCCTTCTGCATAATATCCACTCCAGATTCGGAAATTTAGCGACAAAAGTAAAATCAGCATGATGGAACTTAAAACCATAATAGCAGCAATTCTCTGTTTTTTTACTGAAATCATATGAATCAAACCCTATACTTCTGCTTTATCATCTGGAAGTTATCGCTTAATCTTTCAAATTAGTTAAATCTTCTAAATACATTTCTATATTACCACACTCTGGACAGACCGCAACTTTTACATCATCTATAATTTTTGCCTTTTGTTTTTCATCTACATGAACAACAATCCCATAGCCCCCACCATTTACTTTAAGTCTTAAATCTGACATCATAACTTTTCCGCATTTTGCACATTTTCTCATTGTTTACCACATCCAAATGTATAAATTTGTCGAGTAGACTTACACCTCACAATGTAAGCCCCTCACAGAACCGTACGTGCGGCTTTCCCGCATACGGCTCTTCATAATAATATTTACAGTCTCAAAACAAGCTGCCATAAATCTTTGGCATTGCCAATGGATAATATTTCAGCATTTCAATGAATCCTTCTCTTGTATAACTCTTTCTGTCACTTCGTCTATTCAGCACCTTAAACAGAAGTTCTCTCACTTGTTGTTTGTAGTTTGAAATCATTCTGCCATTAAAACTTATGCCATAGTACCTATAATGACCTATTAGTTTCAGATTTAGCATATCCATTAGTTTCTTTAGCGGTTGGTCTCTATTCACATACAACCATACCTTGATGTCTCGAATTTTCTGTCTGAATTTCTTAGAGCTTGTCTTTGGCATTATATATGGCATGCCTTTGCGTGAACGCCCACAATAGAATGTGAATCCCAGAAAATCAAATGTTTGTAATCTGATACACTCACCGCTCTTTTGCTTTGCCCTTGCAATATAAGCACCGCTTTGTAAGAGACGACTTTTACTATCTTCTAATTGCAAACCGAACTTTTCCATTCGTTCTTTAAGAAGCTTGTAGTAATTCTCTGCTTCCCATTTGTATTGAAATCCTGCAACAAAATCATCTGCATATACAATTAGAAAGTTATCTCCCTTGCATTTTTGGGTAATAATAAACTTATACCATAGTGTCAATACATTGTGCATATATATGTTTGCTAGGATTGGACTTATGATATTGCCTTGTGCTGAACCTTCTTCATTCACCATAAGTTCACCATTATCCAGCACTCCCACTTTAAGATACTTCTTGATAAGACCAATTATGTTGGGGTCTTTAATATAAAGTTTGAGAAACTTGATAATCCATTCATGCTTCATATGGTCGAAGAATCCTTTGATGTCAGCATCCACAATATAGCAGATTTTCGTGTTGTTTAATCTCTTATACAGTTCTTTTATTGCGTTATGACATCCTCGATTTGGTCTGAATCCGTACATGCAGTTCAGAAATCTCGGTTCATAGATAGCTTCCAATATCTTCTTTAATGCTAATTGGACTATTTTGTCCTCATAGCACGCAATTCCTAATGGTCGAAGTTTTCCATTGCTTTTAGGGATATATACCCTAATTGATGGCTGTGGTTTGTATGATTTTCTTTTCAGTCTTTCTACCAAGTCATCTATGTTTTGCTCCAGATTTCTCTCGTACTCTTTCTTAGTAATCTCATCAATACCGACTGCTTTATTTCCGTCTAATTCTTTGTGACATTGCAAAAGCATTTCTTTATTGATTAGATGATACAACGATGTGAACTCTGGTCTCGGCGAATTTGCCGATATTTCTGCTATTCTTTCTAATTTCGTTTCCATCAATACCCCCGTCCCTGAGTACGGTTGATGTGTCCTCAGAAAGACCATTATTATGTAGCTCCCTTCCCTCCATTGGCATTACCCAACTTCTTCAGTACTATGAAGCTATCCGACTGCCTACTATTCTTTTGGCATTCTCCTGTTTTGCAGTTGTTTGCCATACTTGCAATGGCAAGAAACAATAGGCTCTCCCCAGTTGACTGAATAGTCACAATGTAAAACATAAAGTGCTCTTTGACCCCGCAGAAGCAAACCATTTCTTACCATGACGATTTGGTTTGTGTTGCTTTCCGCTGGAATTAAAACGTCAGCCTTCTAGATGTCAAAATTTCGAGGCTCAATCACACTCTCTATTTTCTCGCTGTCTACGCTTAGCAACTACCATTACTGGCAGTCACCCAAGACTCGCTACTGGCGGTTGGTTAGACCTTACCAGACAGGCATTCCACCTGCTAGACTACTCGCCCTTGTCTGGGCGCACAATTCCGATTTGTTAAACTATCTATACAATACCGTATCTCTTTGGCTAATACAATAATTGCATCCCTGATATATACTTGTGCCTGGTCCACTTCGTCCAGTACATTACCTGAAAAATCACAGTTGATCAGTGCTTCCCTTGTAATAACATTGTTGATTGCTTTTCTTGCGGTGGGATCACTGGTCATTCCTCCTTTTGTGGTAAAAAAATAGCACCTTAACCATTTGGCTACCTTATTACGAGCAGTCTCAACTAACTTTCTTGCTGAATCACTGATTTGTATATCATCTTCCTGAACCAAAGCATGGGAACCATTTTCTTTTTTCTCAATATTTCTACTTGTCATATTGGGATTGTTAATATACATATTACTCTAAATCTTCATAGTATCCTCCTAATCTACTGGATCATAATTGTAATTTGCCTGTACCCCACTTACCCTTCCAATGTGAATGGTACTATCACTCATATGTTATCTCCTAAATAATTTTATATATGTCTCATCATTGTCATTTTCCGTTTCTGTTCCAGTCAATTATAACTTTTCCAGTCTTTCCAGAAACGCAACATAGAATTCTCTTTCTTTCATACAAGCCCTCTGAACTTCTATGCTTTTCGGAACATATTCCAGTGGATGGTCTAAATTATACAGAGCCTGTTTCGTTGCCTGAATTGCAGAATCTGTTGTGTTTCCCAAAATGCCGATGTTATCCACATCGTCCTCACCATTCATCTGCTTATTCAGCCTTTGTACCATCATCTGTGATATATGGCTCAACATTCCGTTTTTCTTTATTCCCAGACCATTCGCATTTACTTCCTTCGCTGCTTCCATCCATGCATCTTTTACATCCTGCGGAGCATTCGAACCAATCATATCAAATGCTTTTTCGTTAAAATCCGTATCTTCCATATATGGATTTATACTCTTATTTTCCTGTTTAGCACGTTCTGTACTAAATTGAGGAATATCTTTCTGTCTGCGCCTGTTTTCATACGGCACACCATTCATGGAATAGTTAGAACTAATCTGCATATATCAATCCCCCCTTTTTTATTTGAATTGCATTATTATCATTAGGCTTTCGCTTCAAAAACTGGTCTTTTTTCCAGATAATCCGGTAGTTCTTTTAATTCAAAATTCATACCATTCTTTACGGCGTTATATTCCTTCCAGTAAATGGAATAGAATTCATCTTTTCTTGTAAGTTCTGCCTGAGTCATTTCATACCCCCAGCCGGCACCGGTATTTGACAATACATTAACACCTTGACTCTGAATTTGAACACCATAACCGCCTGATGTTAAAATAGTGGAATTTAATGTTCCGCCTCCAACAGCTTGAAGTTTTAATAAAAAATTTTATTCAACCACTTCTTAAAGCGGTTCATACTTTCTGTCATCCATTGGTCACACTCTGGCTTCAAACATACTTTGGCTAACACCTTTCATCCACATATTCTGTGCTGCTCCATATCCTTTTTCCTGCCCTATATCATACAATCCACTGCTGTCAAAGCCTATTTTCAATACCAAATCATTTTCTTTCTTCCAGCCATTCTTATTTTAATCGCACGCTCTTTACGCTTTCATATCAAAATTGCCTTGTGACATTATATTTTCATTCATACCACCAGTTCTTTGTTCACTGTTTAATGCTTTTCTTGCATCACAAAAAGCCTCATAATATGTCGATTTTAACGCCGAATGTACCTGTGACTCTGCTTTTGTTTCCTTTTCTTGCCAGCCTACTCCCTCTGTATATGTCAGAACTTCTTCACCACATTCGTTATATACATGAACTGCTGATCCTGTTCCCTCTCCCTGAAACTCTGCCTCATATGGTATCCCGAACAAAATACAGAGCCATTTTTTATCAGCTTTTTCAACTTCTTTCATTGCGGACATATTGCCGGAATTCATTGATTGATTAAATTTTCCAATTAAGGCTGCCCTGTTCGGTGCCACTTTGCTTACTTCCATCTTACGCAAATTCATAAACGCATTTCCCATATATACGTTGTCCTGTGCATCTTTTTTTGCCAGTTCAACAATTTTCTCTTTTAAGGAATCCGTTAATTTCCATTTGTTTTTTTCAGAAGATTTAGAAACTTTTTTAACCGAAGTGCCCCATAATTTTGCTGTGCTATAATTATTTGATACCTCCATTTTATAGTAACTCCTTTCTTCATTATTCGGTGTTCTTCCAACTATGCTACCTGTTGGATTTCTCTCAGCATCAATATGATATGTAACTTTATTTGCAAACCACCATACTGATATCATCTTTTGAATTTTGACACTCAGCAATAACCATTGCATATTTCCATCATAATCCTAAAGTGCATACATATGTTGTAATTTACTCAACATATTACTTACTCTGCCTTCAACAGCTTCTGACTGATTTCTTAATTCATACCTGCTTCCATAGTAATCATTTAAACGGTCTTTCATTTCATTACAAAATAATTTTTGATCTGTTTTACCATTTAAAAACTGATTGCAGATACCACTTATTTCATTCTTCTCATTGGTATAAAAAGCTTTCTCATCTGAGATTATTTCCGACTTGTACTTATAAGATTCTGTTGGCTATAACGCGGATATTTACTATATAAATTTTTCTGTCGGTCATAGATGGAACCAATCTGATTATTTAAAATGTTCATAGCCCACTTTCATCCCTTGCTTTTTTATCGGATAAAATCACTTGTTTTCCCAGTTCCATGTCATCAAACGACCATATTACGCACACAAAGGCCATATTTTCACAAGATGGCCACTGCCTTAGTAGAAGCTCTGTATCTCAAACTCTTTGAAATACAATGCTTCCCTGCATTTTCTATATCGTCATATTGATATTATTACTTGACTATCCAGCACCTCTTTGGAGTGACTGTCTCTATCAAAAAAGAAGCCAGCAGTTTATTTACTCACTACTGACTTCCTATACTACTCATTTTATTTACTTCGCTGCATCTCAGACAAGTTTTCATTTTAAACATAACCTCTGTTTTCCCGCCAGCCTTTTACATACCACCTAATTCCAACATATACCAGTTGCATGAATAATAAGAGAAATAGCATATTGATCGGCAAACTTGAAGTTGTTTGTACAATGTTCAAGATATAACTGTTATTATGTCTTGATTAGAGTACAAACTCATATAAGAGGAACTCCCTCGGTACTCCAATATCAACATATGTGATTTCAACTTTATCCACATACTTAAATCCAAACGACATATACATTTTCTGTGGAATATCATTTCCCTCTATGCAATCAAGACGAATTGATTTAAAGTTTCTTTCCCTTGCTGTGTCTATTGCGTGTTGAACTAACTGCTTCGAGTATCCACGACCTCCATATTCCGGAAGGACACGCAAGGCATGAAGAACTACTGTCTCGTTATCATTTGCATCAATAAGCCATTTAACTGTGTGATACGCCTCATCACGATCATGATTCATAATATACGCCGCAACAATTCGACCATCTTCAATACCGATAAACTGATTTCTCTCTTTGATTGCATCTTTGATCATTTCATCTGGAGGGAAACCACCTTTATCTCCCTCCGGCAGAAAATCTTTTCCGCTCAAAACTTTACACATACCGTCATAAAACTGTCGCAATTCTATAAAATTTTTCTCTTCTGCATATCTGATAATCATAGAAATCTATCCCTCCAGGAAGTTTGGTAATTTTTACAGACAGAGTACTCTTGCAATCTGTCTATTTTTCTCATTTAATATTCATGTATAATATATGTATCTCCTTTTTCATGCAACTCCATATACGTTTTAGGTGATTTACTACCATAATTACTCTATCATTAATTGATTTCATTGTCTATATACAGACAACTAACATGCACAAAAACGGTACCAAGATGCATAATTATGAAAACTACTTATCAAATTCTTCCGCGTCCTGCTCATCCACAAGATAGCCTTCCGGTGTTGCATACTCTCCAGTAATCTCATCAAGATAACCAAGCATGCAACTAATAATCCCTGATATCCATAGCGCAGGATGTATTTTTCGAGTCTTTCGTGTAATAATAGAAATCACGATACCAATAAACGAGCATAATGGTCCACAAAATATGACATCAATATAGGTATACGGTGCATGATTTGCGCTGTAAAAGTAAAGCACAAATGAAAATAATGAGAGTATACCAAACACAAGTACTGCTGCTTTCATGATGGTGTCTTTACTTGAAGTCCCTTTTGTTCATCTTCTTCCCACTCCAAGATCAATGTTGTCCACCCCACCTGACATACTCACATATTATACCACAAGCAAAACTTTTATCTCAATAATGAAATCATTCCCCTGTATTCTTGCACTTATATCTCCATTCATACGCTCCACAAGCTCTTTTGCAATAGATAAACCCAGTCCGGTTGAGGCTCTGCCTCTTGCCACATCTGCTTTATAAAAACGCTCGAACACATGGCTTAAGTCAATATTTTCAGGATGTTCCGTATAATTGCTGATTTTAAGCAAGGCGTAATTATCCTCACGGGTAAGCTTGATACTTATATTCTTTTCCCCATGATCAAGACCATTTTTTATGACATTCTGTATAACTCTCCTTAAGCCCTGCTTATTACCTGATATATACAGCATTTCCTCAGTAATACTAATATCTGGGCAGATGCCCTGTTTCTTCCATTCATCATAATAAGAAAATACAGCTTCTTTTAATATTCTGTTCATACAACAATCCGTAAGCTCCAGCTTATACGAATCATTTTTCAGCTTAGTGAATGTAAAAAGCTCCTCCAGCATTTCATTAAGGCTATTAAGCCTTTCTCTGATTATATCAAGATATCTCCTCTGGTCATCTATATTGTCACATTCCTCTATAAGCTGGAAATACCCATCCAGTGATGTAAGCGGTGTCCTTATATCGTGTGAAAGATTAGTATATGTATCTGCAATCAGCTCTTCTTTTTTTCTGTACTCATTTCTTTCTTTTTTACGCAGGTCAAGAAGCTCATTCAATTTATCTGAAAGCTCACCTATTCCCCCCATATCTATTTCACGTTGAATCAGCTTGTTACTGTCGTGTTCTATAAGAAACGACAACTGGCGGCAGATGTCCTTAATCTGCCGCTGGTATTTCCACATAATAAATGCCTGTATAATAATTATTACTGCTAATATTCCAATAATAATCCTCATCCTCTAAATATCCCTTTTCTGAAAAATATAACTGCTTAATGACAGCATTATAATAATAAATATAACTGCCACACACATTGAACTAACAACATCATCCCTGCCTGCATTCATAGGAAGCATTGCCATCCTTCCAGTTACTGTATACTTATAGATGCTGAAGTTATGAAGTCCCTTTCTGTTAACTACATAATCTATAAAGGCATACATAATACTCATTATATTCATGGTAAGACATACCGACAAGGTCATGCTTATGACATTATTCTTAATTATAACTGCTATTGCCATACATATTAACACAAATGCATAATGAAGCGTAAGTTCCGTTAAGAAATAAGGTATAATCTCCTTCCAGTTACCCCACACCACACATTTAAACGCAAGCATATTCGCTGCTGCCTGGAATACAAATATCCCTGCAAAGGTAATTGCTGTAAATAAGGCAAGCGCAACTGCCCTTGAAACAATAAGCATACCCCTTTGTGACACCTGTCCACCAATATTCTTAATATAACCGCTCTTAATATCTGCTGTTGCAAACATAACCGCAAATATTACAAGAAAAAGTGCATAAAATTTCCCCTGTGCATTAGAAAAGAAAACATCCATTACCGTAACCTTCTTCCCTGGCTCCGTAGGTAATTCCACACTCATACCAATATTGACATTATCTGCATTCTGCTGCGAAAGCTGTTCCTTATTGCTTTCCACTGCCTGCTGTTGCTCCCATTCCTTATTAGCTGCATCATAATCTATTTTTGAAAGGAATGAGGTAAGCAGTGCTGATGCCAGCAATATAATCCATATTACATACATACTCTTTGTACGAAACATTCTGTATACATCCATCTTTATCATATTAAGCACGATTGTCACCCCCTGTAAGCCTTAAGAAATAATTCTCAAGTTCTTCACTTGTAATAGATATTCCCTTAACTGGAATTCCCGCCTTTGCAAGCTCCATGTTCAGGCTGGCACTTTCTCCCAGTCTTTCAAATATATGAATATGTTCTTTATCTATAACCTGATAGCTGCTAAAGCCCATATCATCAAGCACAGCAATAGCCTGCTTAGGATTATCAAGTGTAAGCTCTATGCGCTCACTGCATTTTTTCATAAGCTCTTCTCTTGTAAGCTCCTGCACAAGGCATCCATTATGAATAATGCCATAATCTGTAGCAAGCTTTGATAATTCCTCCAGAATATGACTTGAAATACATATTGTCATGCCACGCTCCTTTGCAAGCTTCTGGATAGTTTCACGCACCTCCACTATTCCCTGTGGATCAAGTCCATTAATCGGCTCATCAAGAATAAGCAGGTCAGGCTCGCCTACAAGTGCAAGAGCAATCCCTAAGCGCTGCTTCATTCCAAGCGAATAATGCTTTGTTTTCTTTTCTCCAACAGTATCAAGACCCACTGTTTTTAACAGCTCTTCTATATATCCTTTTTTCTTAATCCCCGTAAGCTTACATTTAATGTTCAGATTGTCATATGCCGACATATTTCCATAAAGTCCGGGAGCTTCTATAAGACACCCTACTCTTGAACGTACCTTTTGTAAGTCCTTTCCCTTATACCCAAACATTTCTATTTCGCCATAAGACGGTGTTGACAGTCCGCTAATCATCTTAAGACAGGTTGTTTTACCGGCTCCGTTTCTTCCAATAAAGCCATATATCGCACCCTTTTTAATGTGCATATTTACATCATCAACCGCCCTGTGTCTGCCATACTGCTTAGTCAGATTCCTTGTCTGCAATAATAATTCACTCAAAGCTTTTTCCTCCTTTTCTTAACTGCTCTTATCATAAAAAATAAATGCTAATCAATCGCAAATAAATAGTAAAAAAAGAGTAAATTATTCATGCAGGCGATATCCAATCCCCCATATTGTTTCTATATATTCATCAGGTGTCACGGTCTTTATTTTCTTTCTGATATTGCTTATATGCACATCCAGTGTCTTTGTTTCACCCATATATGGCTCATCCCACGCATATTCAAATATATCCTCCTTGCTAAACACCTGCTTCGGATTTTTAAGCAGCAATTCCAGTATTGCAAATTCCTGTTTTGTAATCTTAGGAAGCACCCTGCCACCGATACTTACCTCAAAGGTAGAGCGTATAAGCACCATATCCCTGAACTCAAGCCTTCCGCTGCCTTGTCCTTCCTGTATACCAGCCTTTGTTTTTACTTCCGTTTCTGATTCTATTTCTGCCTCTGCTTCACTTTGTGTTTTTGCCTCTATATGACGAAGCTGCACCTGAATACGGGCCAATACCTCTCTAATCTCAAAGGGCTTTGTTATATAATCATCTGCTCCGTCTGTCAGCACTCCGATTTTATCATCTATACTATCCTTTGCCGTCAGCACAATCACCGGAAGCCTTCCCTGTTTTCTTATCTCTTTTAAAACCTCTTCACCACTTGCACCAGGCAGCATTAAGTCAAGCAGTACAAGCGTATAAGCCTTTTCTTTTATATCCAGAAGCAGCTTTGCCTCTGTTCCTGAAAATGCCTGTTCGCATGTATAACCTGCCTTCCTAAGTACCTCACAAAGAAGGTTATTAATATTTATATCATCCTCTACAATTAGTATATTAGGCATAATTTTTACTCCTGTCCGATATTGTTTTATCACTGATTCCCTGTTTAATCTATATCATAATACTAACATAAATCATATTGTTTCATAGTTTCTACATTTCGATATTCATGCTTCTCATAATATCCTATCAGCTTACCTTCATCTCTGAGTGCTACCATGTAAACATCTTTATTCTGTTTCGCATTTATTTTTCACATTATAACATCTATCAAATTGATCCGCACTAAAAAAGGACGCAGAATCTCTCCCACGTCCCCAAGACTATCTGGCTTTATCTCCTCTCACCTTCGATACTTCCTTATGTGCCGCTTCCTGCTTCCACTCACTCAGCTTCTGCCATCTCCGGCTCTGTCTGTCTCTGCTCCTTCTCCATATACTTTTCCTTATCAAGCTGCACATTAATAGCCAGATTATCCAGTTTATCAATCGAAGCATCCAAATGAAGCTCCATTGATACTCCACGCTTAAGGTGCACGCTCTTTCTCTCCATATATATGCCACATTTACTCTGCTACTACAAATGTGATAGTTATTAGACTTTGTTGTATTTTGCCAACTTATCTCTCGCAACCTAGCCTTATATGTGATTTCTGTCCTTCTGACCAGAGATTTGCTTACAGCTTCCTTCAGATTCCACCTCACAATGGACACCCTTGCTGTTCAGCTATGCATTTCCCACTAATAAAGTATGGATTATACATCTAAAACTCGCTCTTTACAATCACTTGTAAAGGATATGAATAAGGGGACAATTAATCTTTCTCATAAATTACAGCGACCAGAGGGACAATGGAATCGTAAGCAAAAATCAGATTTGATTGATTCACTACTTCGCCATTATCCAATTAATCCAACATATGCAATTGTAGAAGAAGACGGCACTCTATCGGTTATTGACGGTGTTCAGCGTTTATCTACTATAAGAGATTATATTGAGAATATATTTGCTTTATCAAAGGATATAAATGGTATTATTATTAACGGTGAAGAAAAGAATGACGATACTCCCTATGATATTTATTATTGCAATCTTTACAGAAACTTCTTATATACCCATTATTAATTCCAAATTTATCTAATGGAAGTTCTCTCCCACATCCCTTATTCTTTGGCTCCGACTGATGAATGGTACTCTTGCGATAGGACTTCTTTTTATCATCAGATACCTTTGCACCGATAGTCTTAGGACCTCTCTCTACTGTATAGATGTTGCTGCCTTTAATCTTGGCTCCCTTTGGTTCGTGGGCATGAATCTTGGCTTTCTCCTTGGTGTGAATGACCATCGGTTTGTCATCAACCTTTCTAATTTTCAATTTTCTCACCTCCTACTTTGAAAAATAAAATAAGCCGCTAGGGAGCAAAAATTACTCCTTAACGGCTATGTAAAATCATTCAATATTCAATTATTAAAAGCAACATGAAACTGAAAGTTGTCGTCTCGCTTGCAAAGATAAAATTTCAATTTTCAGTGCCTACACTAAATCTTTTAGTTCTTTCGCAATTGTTCTATAAATAGCTTTCACATCAATTTTCAACTCCGTGCTAGTGCTATATTCTTTTCTCTTCATTGAAGCAAATGGTTCATCAACATCCTGTGGCATATAAGATTTAATTGCTGTAATTTGCACGTTATCATCATCAATGGAATCAATTTCCTTTTTATACCAATAATATTCATGCCATGGATGATCTGCATCTAATTCACTTTTAAATCCTAGATTTAGCAGATTACTATCTTCTTTTTCGTCCCCGGTAATAAAAACGGAAAAAGTGCCCTCCGATTGTTTTCTAATTTCGCATCTATACCCACAATACTTTTCCATTACAAATACATAATAAACGTCTTCTATTTCTTCAGGCATAACTTTCTTATAATACAAATCATCATTCAAATCGTAATTCATATTTTTTATTATAGGTATCTCATGCTTAAATTCTCTCCCAATAGTAAACCCTTCTTCGAGAAAGGCCGAGCATATTATCAGATACCCTTTTTCCCTATGATAACCGACATACTGATATTGTTTACCCTCAAACTTTACTACATATCGTCCATTTCCAAGCATATTCTCAGAAAGTTCCATTTTGCGTCGTTCCTTATATTTCACTAGCAACAATCTGTTTCCTACATTCATATTAATCACCAAACCTTTGACTCGAGAAATAGGAATTTTTATCATCCCTACAAACTGAAAGTTTCATTTATTTATACTTACTGATTTAATAGTATAAATCTCAATTAAAATAATCTGTATTATATACCTCTAATAAATTTTCAACGGCAGTAACTCCGTTCGGAATTTCCCTTTTACTGCGATTTATCCATATTGCATTTATTCCAACTGCCGAAGCTCCTTTAATATCACTACTCAACGAATCACCAATATGTACCACTTGTTCAGCAGACAAGCCTGTACTATTTAGTGCAAACTGAAAAAGTTCTTTTCTTGGTTTGTATGATTTAGCATCTTCACTTGTAAATATTCCATTAGGCTTTAATCCATGATATTCTATCGCTTTTAAAACATCATCTCTATCTATGTTAGATACAACATAAATTGGTACTGGACACATTTCAAAAAACTGTTTGGATTCCTCAAAAATAGGTGGCTTTATCCAATGTGCAAACATCAAATCACTTAATTCTTTTGCATTAGCCGTTGAATTGAAATACTCTATTGTTTTCTTCAATGACTCATATTCTAATTTTCGCTGTGTTTCAAAACTATCCTCATAGGCTGAATTAAATGCTTTTTGAAATTCATTCCACCAGTATGTACCTATCTCTGATTTATCAGTCACTTTCCCTGTACTATATATTTCTTGTGATACCTGTTTAATTACTTCTCCATCCTCATGTACAACAGTACCATAAAAATCTATAAACACCGCTTTTATCATTTAAATACCTCTGACTCTTCACCAACTTCAAATTTTCTTTTCCCTAATAATTACAAATATTCCTTGGAAATTGCTTCCACACCATACATTTATATAAATGCATCCAGGTCCGCTGCATCCCCAATCAACAAATTCTCGTCAAAGTGTACGATATGCATATCTTAAAATCCAGCCACATGTTCTCCGGTACAAATGATACATTTTAGAACTGCTTCCTTATTTATTTTTCATATCGAATCTTATATGCTTTTTTCTTTAAAATAGGGAATATCTAATTTATTATCATCAAGGTCGGATATTCATCCGACCTCTTGATTATACTATAGATTCTATAAAAATTCATCTGTTATCACTGCAGCATTGCTTCTTTTTTCTTCTGTTCCGCAATCTTCTCATGAATGTTGGTATTATACAGCCTGTACAAATCTGTATCCTTACTAATCTGATTATCAAACGGAATCACCACCGAGCCACACTTGATAAGTCCCATTCCCGATGCGGTATTGGTTACAAATCTAAGCTGTGCCTCTGATACTCCGATAACCTCTGCCATCTTGGAACTGTCTGTATTCGCCTGCTTTAAAAGTGCCACAAACTCTGAGTTTGCAAGCATTGTGGTTCTTATATGTAAGAAGTACCTATGAATTAGAACTCTTATCTTAATATATATCTTTGAAATATATACAAAGATGTATGTATGCGTGATTCCTATGAATCCCCATTACGCCCGCATACTCGGAACTACCATCTAGTCGCATATGCGTTCACGATACACTAATTATTAATCAGCATAATCTCCTCTTTTGCCTTCTGAGGATAAGGACTTTGACACCCTTTGTGGTTTATTATCCATCCGCCATATATCTTTCCCTGCTCGCTATGCACCTTCATCTCTCGATCCATCAATTCTCATCACGTAAGCTATGACTGATATTTGTCAGGAACTACACCGGATTTTTACCAGAAGAAATTACTTTCTTTTACAGTAGTTGAATATTCAGTAGTATGCGATATTCTTACGAACATCGTAAACATATCTTAATACACTAGATACATATTGTCGGTAACATCATATGCACTAAATTAATAAATTTAGTAACCTATTATGATTTTTATGCATGCATATAAGTTCTCTTTTGTGAACTTGTATTTTAATTATAACTTCTGAAAAATTATCGTCAAGAAAAAGTTCCTTTTTGTGTTCTTTTTGTGCTATCATATAATATGTATTTAATGTTTTTATTTGTGGAGGTTATTCAATGGAAGATATAGAAAGATCAAATCTAGCTAGAACAATAAAAAAATATAGAAAAGATCGAAAACTTACTATGGAGCAATTAAGTGAAAAAAGTGGAATAAATTTATCAACATTAAAGAAATATGAAACTGATAATAGAAATCCTAAACTAGAACAACTCTCTAAAATTGCAGAAGCGTTAGAAGTAAGTGTATTTGAATTTTTAGACATAGAGGTAAAATCTGTAAACGATATTATATCTCTTGTTAATAAAATGAATATTGCTACTGATATTGATTGGGATATTGATAATGATAAAGTATGTATTTCTTTTAAGAATAAAGAAATCAATAATTGTTTAAAAGAATACGCTGTAGATTACAAAAAAGACAATATATTAATTGAAAAAACAGAAACTAATTATGAATCTACACTTACAAGACTTATGCTTATAAATGACAAGCTCAGATAAAAATAAATCATTGCAACAGTGACCAAATTCTCGTGCAAGCGCGGATATTAACTCGTTGCTCACATAAATACAAAAATAAAATCCTGGTTTCACTTCGTATAACTTGCCATCAACCTTAAGACTAACCTCACATAACGCTATGCATCCACGCTTAATACGTATGCCTTTTCTCCTTTCAGCTGCCTGGACTGCCATATTTCCACCATACTTTCCATCACCAGCAACCGGCTTGTTTAATATAATCTTATCTTTATCTCGTATACTATATCCATCTTAACTAATAATTCCAATACTCTTAATCCACTTTGTAAAAAGTACTTTCCACTCACCAGTCTGTGCAAAATCATCACCACAGCCATAACCATGGCCACCTGTTCTGAATATATGAAGTTCAGCACTTACCCCGGCTTTTCTTGCTGCCATATAAAAGCCCACACTGTTCTCAGACAATGTTGTTCTGTCATCATCCGTTTCACATATAAATACTGGCGGCATATCCGGTCTTACAAGCTTATCCGGATTATACTTATGCAGTATCTTTGCCTTACTGTCACTGATTCTCTCAAGCACCTGTTCCTCAGACATATATCTTTTGCCTGCTTCAATACAATCGTCAATACTTATAACCGGATATGAACAAACAGCAAAATCTGGTCTTGCTGATAGTTTATCATATTCATCCTTATACTTATAATCCGCATACACATCACTTTCATACGCTGTTGATAATAACGCTGCCATAAAGCCTCCTGCTGAAAAGCCCATGACGCCTATCTTAGCTTCATCTATACCGAATTCCTGCGCCCTTCCTCTTATAACTCTCATTGCGCGCATAGCATCTATAAGTGGGACATCCTCTGCATTATCATGTTCATCTGATGGAAGTCTGCATTCAAGAACAAATGCAGCTATTCCCATACTATTAAGCCACTTTGCAACATCTTCACCTTCAAAGTTGTATACAAGGCGTCTGAACGCACCTCCTGGAATAATCAATACTGCCGGAATCCTTTGTCTGTCTGTACTGTTACCAATACCATCAGGTATATAAGGAACAATATCCGGATCTGTAATGTTCTGCACTATATGCTTTACTCTTCCATCAGGCATATCTTCAGTGTAATATTTTCTTGTAAGCTTAAAGTTCTGCGAACCCGGAGCCCCATGCTCAAACAGCCTTATCTTGTTTACTGGTGTCTTAAACACCTCATTCTGCGTATCTGTCATATCTACTCATCCCTGCTCTCAAGAAACAAAAGCTTATTAGCCTGTATGCTCAGCTCATCATAATGCATAAGCATATCACTCTCATCATATTCTTCTGAAATCACTTTATAGCCTTCAAACCTTATAAGATTCTTGAAATATTCTTCCACATCTGCTGTCTGCTTAACAACAACCTCACTGAATGCCACTCCCTCTTCTGACTCCTGAAAATCTGGTCTGTAAAGAAGCTCACCGGTAATTATATTTTCTTTATCGGCTACAAATACAGCTTTGGCATAATATTTGTTACTGTCCGTTGTCGCAAGACGTATTCTTCTTGGTGGTGCCATCGTCTTATCATTCATGGCATTCGCTTTCCTGACTTCTTCTGAATCAAAATATTCCTTTTCAATTATCATATTTAACCTTCTTTCTGTCATATAAATCACTCATAGTTTTACAATATCCAAAACAGGACGATATATTTAAGGTTCTTATGGATATATGTTCTAAACAGGCTTTTGTATCAGGGGAAACTATTTTTCCATTTTTTAGCCCCTAAAAATGGAATTTATTTTTTCACTTTCTTTTCCCCAGTTTTGCATTAAATAAATTCATTTTCTTCTTTTCACCTTGCTTCTTTTTGAAAAAATTATATTTCCTTTTTTATGAAGAATTTCGGAAAATTAGATTTGCGTGATACAAAGAAGTAATTATCTACCACTATGCTAACTCACATAGTGCTAAACGTCAATTATTTCTTACCATTATATTTCATCTGGTCTGACTTCTGTTGAATTAACTTCACACACCATCTGCATCATATAATTTTTATTCATATCACCATTATCAGGAACTAATATAAGTTCGTGTATGCTGCTTGGTAAAACATATAGCCCTTTACAATTATTAAAGCCAGCTAATTATGAGATATCAAAAACAAGGAAATACAAGCATGATATTGGAAAGATAGAAAACATGGAATACGATAAAATATCCGATTTTTATACATGTAAGAATAACTGGAAACTTACAGTATCACATATAAGACACAATAAAACTAAAACAGGACATGCAGTTCAGAAGATACCTAAGCAAAGGGATTGCGAATGTACTCGCTTAAAGTACTCTTTTAGCAATTGCAAGAAACATAAATAAACTTCATAATAAGATTCAGAACGGGAAGACAGGAACACATTTATTTCCTTTAAAAAGTGCCTGAATTTAGAAATATCAAAATAAAAATTTTAAAAACCTATATAGGTTTATTAAAGTACGCCAATTTTTGGAACATCCCATTCATTTTAATAAATAGTAACTTATCACCAGTAAACAAGCAACTTAAAGCCACTTTTATCTGGTTCAGTTTTTAAGCAGTTTGGTTCAGTTTTGGTTCAGATAAAAAACCAAACTGTACTAGTTTACACCAATTTACATTAAGTATTAGTATATACATTTTTTGCCAAACCGCTTAAATACTGCATTCTAATTTCAAGCAATTATACTATTCGTATGATTACATTCTGTCGTGGAATGTTCTAGTAATAACTGTTGCAAGTGGTAATAATCTGCTCTTTAATATGCTGATAGCATCTTCACTTATAAGTCTTGCACCACTTGTCGCCACCATAACTGGATCAACAACTATATTTCCTGCTTTATACTCTGTAAGCTTATCTGCTATTACCTGAATCAGTTCACCTGAAGCAACCATTCCTGTCTTGACAGCATCCGGATATATATCTGTAAATATACCATCCAGCTGCTCTGCTAAAAACTTAGGAGATACCTCCATTATATCTGTTACACCAGTAGTGTTCTGTGCAGTCAGGGCTGTGATTGCACTCATCGCATATACACGATTAGCTGTCATTGTCTTTATATCTGCCTGTATTCCGGCACCTTTTTAGTCTTTATATAATCTATGAGCCCCGCCTGTTCAAGCTTTTTCCTTAATCTTGTAACATTAACAGTCAACATGTTATCATCTGCTATTTTAACATCATATCCCCATTTTAATAACTGTTCACATACATTATCAGCTATAATCCTGTCATCCTCAACTATTAATATTTTATACATAGACTCACCCTGCTTCAATGTGCTTCATTATTGTATTATTATTTACAAGCTATTACGTTAAGTATATATTCATACATTCTCTTAGTTGAAGATATGCTTAAGTGTTCCTCAGTTGTATGAATATCAAAAATATCAGGTCCCATTGATATGCAGTCAAGTCCTTCTATTTTGCCTGCAAGTATACCACATTCAACACCTGCATGAATAGCCTCGATAGTTGGCTTTTTACCATACATCTGTTCAAATATCCTTACCATGTCATCACGCAGCTTAGAATCCTTCTTATATTCCCATGCTGGATATTCACCTGTAAATTCAGCATTTGCCCTGAATGCTTCACTAATGAATTTGATCTGGCTCTTAAGATTCTTTAAAGCAGCCCCTACAGAACTTCTAAGTGAGAATCTAAGACATATACCTGATTCATCTAGTGAAATCACACCAAGATTAAGCGAAGTTTCCACAAGATTATCTATATCCTGGCTCATTCTCATTATTCCGTTAGGTAATGCCTGTATAAGTGAAACTGCCTTTGTGCTATCTTCATATGTTACTGCCTCTGTGCTGCAACCCTCTG
This sequence comes from Lachnospira eligens, assembly GCF_009680455.1. Taxonomy (GTDB): domain Bacteria; phylum Bacillota; class Clostridia; order Lachnospirales; family Lachnospiraceae; genus Lachnospira; species Lachnospira eligens_A. The sequence goes on along the minus strand of NZ_WKRD01000004.1, from coordinate 263,929 downwards.
ATATATCTACAACACACTTTAAGTCTGCATCAGATGTAGCAAACTCTTCTTTTATCTCTTTTGCTGCATTCTCAATAGCTGCTTTAACCTCTGCTGTCTTGTCTGCTGCTACAATAATCTCAGCCATACATTCTCTTGGAATAGCGTTATCCTTTCTTCCACCGTTAAACGCTGCAAGATATACATTATTGTCTGTGATAACATCCCTTAATATTCTTGACATAAGAACATTCGCATTACCTCTGCCTTTATCTATTTCGACACCTGAATGGCCTCCTGTCAGTCCTGATAAAGTAATACTAAGCTTTGTTCCAGTAACCTTATTTTTATCAAGCTTTAGTGTAACTCTGCTACTGCAGCCACCTGCACAGCTTGCAAGCATGATTCCTTCTTCTTCACTATCCATATTAAGAAGCTTTTTGCCCTTTAACATAGATACATCTATGGAAGAAGCACCTTCCATGCCTACTTCCTCAGATACTGTACACACGAACTCAAGACGTGGATGTGCGATACTGTCGTCATCAAGTATTGCAAGTGCATAGGCAACAGCTATTCCATCATCACCACCAAGCGTTGTTCCCTTAGCAGATATGAAATCACCATTTACCTCAAGATCCAGTCCATCCTCATCCATATTCTTATCACAATCAGGTGTCTTCTCGCATACCATATCCATATGTCCCTGAAGTATTATAGGTGCTGCATCCTCATAACCCTTTGAGGCTTCCTTTATTATGATTACATTGTTAAGTGAATCCTGATAATATTCAAGCTTTCTTTCCTTAGCGAAATCAACAAGATAATTGCTGATTTTTTCTTCCTTATATGATGGATGTGGGATATTACATATATCCTCAAAAAAAGAAAATACATTTTTAGGTTCTAATTCAGATAATACTCTCATAACACTGTCTCCTTTAAAATATTTATAATCTACAAATCTATTTTATTCATTTGTTTATCTGCTTATTTATCTTGTTCATATATACAATAAACTGATTCTTATGAAGCAGCTTTATAAAATAACACAATCTCTCATACAGCGGCTCCGCTTTATCTCCAAAATGCTCTTTCACAAGCTGTCCTATATCATAAATACTTCTTACACCATCTATGCTATGCCATACAAATGTACCGAAATCATCTAGTTCGATGTAACTATATCTGGGCTTTCGTGCAATAAGCTGCGCTATTCTGTTAAAAATCCCCTTATTGTGTACTTTGACTTCTACATGACCTTTTTTGTTTTCCCTGCATTCGAACAACGAATTATGCTTTGGAACATAGTCTAAGTAATTATCCTTCTGCTTAGCCATAAATCAAGCCTTCTCCTTTAATCCTAGAAAATAAAAATCTGCCGGCAAAATAACCGGCAGACTCATTGTAACATATTATTTATTATTTTGTCTTCTTTTCTTTTTTGTTAATAAATGCTACTAATGTTGCAACAAGACATGCAAAGAATACAAGTCCTCCAATATTACCAAGATTAATAATCTTTGATATATTAATAGCATCGCCAAGAGTATCTGCACCAATAGGAATAATAGCGAATACCGCTAAAAGGATACCAACCAGTCCTTCACCGGCAATAAGACCTGATGAATAAAGTATTCCCTGATTAACCTTAGCCTTACGCTCTTCTTCTGTAATACCTTTCTTCTTATCAAAGTAAAGTCTTACAAGTCCACCAACCATAATAGGTGTACTTAAATAGATTGGAAGATAAAGTCCTACTGCAAATGGAAGCACAGGTATCTGAAGAATCTCAACTACTATTGCAATTGCAACTCCTGCAAATACAAGTGACCATGGAAGGCTGTTACCCATAACACCTTCAACAACCATCTTCATAAGAGTTGCCTGTGGTGCTGGTAATTCTGTTGAACCATAGCCCCATGCTGCATTAAGTAAATAAAGTACTCCACCAACTGTAATAGCTGATACAGCTACACCAATAAGTTCACCAGCCTGCTGCTTGTAAGGTGTTGCACCTACTATATAACCTGTCTTTAAATCCTGTGATGTATCTCCTGCTATAGCAGCAATTATACATATTACAGAACCAATACTTATAGCCGCAACCATACCCTTCATTCCAACAGTACCTGTTGCCTTAAGAATCGCTGATGAAATAAGAAGTGTCGCAATAGCCATACCTGATACAGGGTTATTGGAACTACCTACTAATCCAACCATACGAGATGATACTGTTGCAAAAAAGAAACCAAATATGATAATGATAATTGCACTAAGAAGATTTACAGGAATAGCTGGGATTAACCACATAATAATAGCAAGTACTCCGATTCCTAATACAACAAACATCATAGGAATATCCTTAGTTAATCTTGATTCTACTCCATCTGCCTTCTTACCATATCCCTTAAGTGCCTGCTTAAATGTCCTTACAATAAGTGGTAATGACTTAATCAAGCTTATAATACCACCAGCTGCAACTGCACCGGCTCCAATATAACGTACATAATTAGACCATATCTGTGATGGATTCATCTGTGAAACTGGAATAAGTGCTGGTCCAATGATATTATCTCCACCGAATAATGCGATTAATGGCATAATCATAAACCATGCAACAGAACCACCTGCAAGAAGGTATGATGATACCTTAGGTCCACATATATAACCAACTCCTAAAAGTGCAGGTAATACATCTGCACCTACTGCTGAACCCTTATATGGTTTAATTGTAAAATCAACCTCACTTGGGAACACCTTAAGTCCATCTGCTATAAACTTATAAACAGCAGCAATACCAAGACCTGCAAATACTGTGCCAGCCTTAGCACCACCTTCTTCACCTGCAACTAATACCTCAGCACATGCCTGTCCTTCTGGATAAGGTAACACACCATGCTCCTGGACTATCAATGCACTACGAAGTGGAATCATGAATAATACTCCAAGGAAACCACCGATTAATGCAATAAGCGCTATCTCAACTAAAGAAGGCATAACTGTACCTTCCTCCTGCGCCCACATAAATAATGCTGGAAGTGTAAATATAGCACCTGCTGCAACCGATTCACCAGCAGAGCCAATAGTCTGGACCATGTTATTCTCTAATATGGAATCTCTTCTTAATATAAAGCGGATAATTCCCATTGAGATAACCGCTGCTGGTATGGATGCAGAAACTGTCATACCAACTCTAAGTCCTAAATATGCGTTAGCACCGCCAAATAATATAGCTAATAAAGCACCTATAATAACAGATGTAACTGTTAACTCAGGCATAACCTTATCAGCTGGAATATAAGGCTTGAACTCTTTCTTTTCGTTCATACTCTTTCTCTCTTTCTTAATATTCTTATGCAAAAAACGTACATAATATAATATTATTAAAAAAATATGAAAATGTCAAATATCTTTCAGATGTAAATTGTAAACCGTAAATAGTAAACATAGCTTTATTCCTATGCAATTCCTGCAATCAGAACTTTGCAAATATATTAGTACTATTCTTAAGATTCTGGGCAACACTCTTGTTTTCTATCATTTTATTGCTGATATTGACTATATCCTCAACAAGATCCTGTGTGCTTATTCTTCAAATTTCACATCCTGAAGATTATCTCTTTGAGCTGTAATTCCATCTGCACACCACTCATAGGTATTTGTAAATATCTCTGGTGTATGAACCGTTTCAAAAAGATAAGTTCCATCTGCATTTCCATAATTGCCAAGAACTTCAAGTAGTTTCTGAATTCCTGCTCCAATACTCTCTCTATTTTCGGCTTTGTCAATTTCTTTTAAAATCCGCAGAATATCTCCTTCTCCTGCAAGGATATTGTAGTTCTGCCTATTCAATATCCTCTTTCCATAAATAGATGTTCATATCAAGGCTCATCGCATATCCCCTGTCTGTGGAGAATTTTGTCGAATGAAAAGAATCATCCTTGTACATCTGCAAAAATTCTCTTGTGGTTTATTATCCATCCGCTATAATAACTTACCTTGCCGCTAAGCACCTTCATCTCTCGATCCATCAATTCTCATCGCGAAGCACTGACTGATATCTGTCGGGTAATATACCGGATTTTTACCAGAAGAATAGAAGTCAAATCTATAAGTGACATAATTTCACTGGTAAATAAAATGAACAATGCTACTGAAATTGAATGGGATATAGATAATGAAAAGGTAAGTATTTCATTTAAAAACGAGAATATAAACAATAGTCTCAAAGATTACGCCTTAGATTATAGATGTAAAGATATTAATATAGAAAATGAATCTTCTGATTCTGAAGCAACTTTAATCAGACTTATGCTTATTAACAACAGTCTAAAGTAATTACTAACTATTTATTTTCTATATAATTTCTTACAACAACATATATTTTAATTAAACTTGTCGCAAAATATTAATTTGCATATATCATGTCTTCAAGCCAAATTTGATGTCGTGAAAATTTAACAGCTAATAAAAAAAATAGAGTGCAGATTCTAACTGAATCTGCACTCCTTTTTTGTTCAGATTATAAATGGTGCTTTTTATATCTTATTATATCTTGTTATAACTTAATATCGACTTTTCCCAGTTTTCATGCATCTTTGCAGACATTATAGCTGGTCCAGTTTTTTCTCGATTTGGTCCAGATTTGGTCCAGTTTATAAATGAAAATATACTATTTTATGGTAATTTACATTAAACTGATTTTTCTTCAAATCTCTCAAACCCGCATAAACACTGTATTATAAAATCTGAAAAAACTCAAAAACAGCAATTACATTCTATCATGGAATGTTCTGCTGATAACATCCATCTGCTGTTCCTTTGTAAGGTCGATGAACTTAACAGCGTATCCAGATACACGAATTGTGAAGTTAGCGTACTCTGGCTTTTCTGGATGCTCCATAGCATCAAGAAGCTTATCCTTACCAAATACGTTAACGTTAAGGTGATGAGCACCCTGATCGAAATATCCGTCCATTACGTTAACAAGGTTGTTAACTCTCTCTGAATCATCATGTCCAAGAGCATCTGGGTTCATTGTCTGTGTATTAGAGATACCATCAAGAGCCCACTCATATGGAAGCTTTGTAAGAGAGTTAAGTGAAGCAAGAAGTCCGTTCTGCTCTGCACCATAGCTTGGGTTTGCACCTGGAGCAAGTGGTGTACCAGCCTTACGTCCATCTGGCATGTTACCTGTAAACTTACCATATACTACATTAGATGTAATTGTAAGGATAGATGTTGTTGGCTCAGAATTTCTGTAAGTATGTCTCTTCTTAATCTTGTCAAGGAATGACTTAAGAAGCCATACAGCGATATCATCAGCTCTGTCATCATCATTACCATATTTAGGGAAGTCTCCCTCTGTCTTAAATGCCATAGCGATACCTGTCTCAGGATCTCTCTCTGATACAGTAACCTTAGCATACTTAATAGCTGAAAGTGAATCTACTACATGTGAGAATCCTGCAATACCTGTTGCAAATGTTCTCTTAACATCTGTATCGATAAGAGCCATCTCAGCAGCTTCATAGTAGTACTTATCATGCATATAATGGATAAGGTTAAGTACATTAACATAAAGATCTGCTAACCAATCCATCATCTTATCAAACTTAGCAACAACTTCATCATATTCAAGAACATCTGAAGTAACTGGCTTATAAGCTGGTCCAACCTGAACCTTAGACTTCATATCTACACCACCATTGATAGCGTAAAGTAAGCACTTAGCAAGGTTAGCTCTAGCTCCGAAGAACTGCATTTCCTTACCTGTCTGTGTAGCAGATACACAACAGCAGATTGAATAATCATCTCCCCATGTTACCTTCATAACATCATCATTCTCATACTGGATAGAAGATGTTGTAACTGAGATATGAGCAGCATACTTCTTGAAGTTCTCAGGAAGTCTTGATGAATATAATACTGTAAGGTTTGGTTCTGGTGAAGGTCCCATGTTCTCAAGAGTATGAAGGAATCTGTAATCGTTCTTAGTAACCATAGAACGTCCATCGATACCTGTACCACCAACCTCAAGAGTAGCCCATGTAGGATCTCCTGAGAATAATTCATTGTATGATGTAATTCTTGCGAACTTAACCATTCTGCACTTCATAACAAAATGATCGATAAGTTCCTGTGCCTCAGCCTCTGTAATCTTACCAGCTTCAAGATCCTTATTGATATAGATATCAAGGAATGTAGAAACACGACCTACTGACATAGCAGCACCGTTCTGTGTCTTGATAGCAGCAAGGTAACCAAAGTATAACCACTGAACAGCTTCCTTAGCTGTTGTAGCTGGCTCAGAAATATCATAGCCATATGCAGCAGCCATAGCCTTCATTCCCTTAAGAGCATTAATCTGATCTGTAAGCTCTTCTCTCAACTGGATAACATCGTTAGTCATAACTCCGCATCCACAGTTAGCCTTATCCTCTTCCTTGCACTTAATAAGATAATCAATACCATAAAGAGCAACTCTTCTGTAATCACCTACGATACGTCCACGACCATATGTGTCTGGAAGACCTGTGATGATATGAGATCTTCTTGCAGCTCTCATCTCTGGTGTATAGGCATCGAATACACCCTGGTTATGTGTCTTATGATATTCTGTGAAAACCTTGTGTAATTCAGGATCTGGTGTATAACCATAGTTCTCGCAAGATTCCTCAGCCATCTTAATACCACCATATGGCATAAATGCTCTCTTAAGTGGCTTATCTGTCTGAAGACCCACTACCTGCTCGAGATCCTTCATTGATTCATCTATATATCCTGGGCCATAAGCTGTAAGACCTGTAACTACCTTAGTTTCCATGTCTAAAACTCCGCCCTTAGCTCTCTCTTCCTTCTGAAGCTCCTGTAATTTTCCCCAAAGCTTATTAGTTGCTTCTGTTGGACCTGCAAGGAAACTCTCATCTCCATCATAAGGTGTGTAATTGTTCTGAATGAAATCTCTTACATTGATTTCTTCTTTCCAAAGTCTTCCCTTGAATCCAGCCCACTGTGTCTTCTCAACCATTTGAATTGATCCTCCTTAAATATAATATATTTCAATGTACATTTTAAGAAAAATGTATTTCTTTTTGTACACTGTATACAATCTTAGTCAAAATAAAAATTGCCATGCATTATAGGATACTTATTGTTCCTATAAATATACATTGACAAATCCATAACAATTTGACCATGATTACTCTAACATGCTTCTGATAATAAATCAATAGGTTTAACAAGAGTATTTAATTTTGTACAATTTAAGGGGAATATCGTGAAATATTCCCCCTTTATAAATGCAGTATTCATCAGTACTTCAGGCTGTATTAATGTTATTTACCAATAAATTCCATTACCTGTCCTTCACTTATAAAACCAACACTCTTTGCCACACACTCACCGCTCTTAAATAAAAGTAATGTAGGGATTGACATAATATTATATTTCTCTGCAACTGATGATTCCTCATCCACATTAATCTTTACAATCTGAACATCATCCACCTTAGCTGCAACCTGTTCAAGAACTGGTCCTAACATCTTGCATGGTCCGCACCAGTCTGCCCAGAAATCCACAAGAACCGGCTTATCCGCTTTAAGTACCTCATTATTGAATTCACTTGCTTTTACATGTTTGATTTCCATATCTTATCTCCTTTATCTTTAATAATTATTATTTCATATTTCTCCGCATATATTCAAATTTTTCTCTTCTCATCTCCACAAGCATCTGCTTAATATTCCACTTTCTATTAGTATCTGTCAATACTGCCTTAAATGATACATCAAAACTCTTCTGTCTCATTTCAAAGAGAAGCTTATCCATATGCTTATCTGTCACGTCACAGAATATAACAAGACTCTCTTTATTTTCTTGTGGCTGATATCCCTCTGCATCTGATAATGATATGCCTCTTACATCATCTGCAATTTCTGCCAGAGTCCGGTCTGTATCCGACTCATTAATGAATCCGCTTATAATTCTCATATTAGATGCTGCTTTAATGATATGCTGAGGGTTCTTAACATTATATAACAATATCTTTTCCAACATTAATTATCCTTCTTTGCCTTTCTGTTAGCAATAATTTCTTTGATTTCATTAATAGATTCTTTATGTACTCTCGAAACAGCATTAGGATTTCTCTTAATAATACTTGTAATATGGCTGTATCTTCTATCAGCTCTCTCAGATAACTGTCTTCTTTCTTCAGCCACTGCTGCCATGAATTGTTCCTTTTTCTTATTAAATTCTTCTTCTGCAAATGTGGCCGTAATCTCCATTCTTCTGGCATACATCTGAAGCTGTTCATTCTCTTTCGTAAATTTTTCAAGTGTCGCCTTAAGGTCCATAGCCTCATTAATTGAAACAGCAAAATCTGCTGCCATGTATATTGCCAGAACTACTGCAATAATATCTGCTATTGTTCTTGGAATCATAAGTACTGCTGCTTCGATGGGCTTGTGTATTACACACACAAGCAAAATAGAGAATGCTCCCCATGCAAGTGATATAAAGAAACATATATGCCCTTTAAAATTAAGTGGAAGATTGCTGTAATCCCAGTATCTTACACCAAAAAGCTTCTCCATGCAGCAGCCTGTGCAGAATTCAAGTATTGTAGATGATACCATTCCTAGAAGAAAGACCAGTGGAACAATATCTTTCACTGCAATCGTACTAATCAATATTACAATTGCCCCTGAACCATATATTGGCAGGAATGGACCATGCAGGAAACCTCTGTTTACCCACTTATGTTTCCTCACAGAAACGTAACAGCATTCCCATATCCAACCTAAAAAACAATATATAAAGAAAAAAATAAGCCATTGCGATACAGCGTAATATCTCATAAGCATACCTCCATATTTAATCAAATGAGAATATGCTATATATACCTACTTCAGAGTTTCACAGAATTTATTAATAATAAGTGCTCTTCTGTTTCTGCTGATTTCAATATATTTGCCATTTCCCACTTTTGCAAGATTCTTCTTAATGTTAGTTATATAAGATATATTAATAAGCACTGACTGATTAATATAATGAAATCCTTCTGTAATAAGTACTCTGTAGATTTCTACAAGACTACAATACAATTCAATTTCACCAGACTCGCGTGAATGCATAGTAACTCTTCTGCCACCTCTTGCAAAATACATTATGTCCGCAACTCTCTCCTTATACACCTTTCTTGAAGATTGGTATACAAAATAACTTTCATTATCAATCTTAATTAGTTTTATCTCCAAGTAAATTTTCTCCTCTCATATATAATTCTTGCATGCCCTTCTAATTATATATGATATACAAAATATTTCAATGGAATAATTGCGCATCACTATACACAATTTGGTCGAATTTTATTATCTCTGATAAACTATCTTTCCTGAAGATATAGTATAATGTATTTTACCTGGTAATTCCCATCCGATAAAAGGACTATTAGATGCCTTTGATGCAAAATCTTCTTTCCTTACGGTCCATAGTTCTTTTTCTCCAAAGATAACTAAATCTGCTGCTGCTCCTTTAGTAATACTTCCCGGTATCATACGATAGAATTCAGCAGGATTCTTACTCATTAATTCCATAAGCTTCATTAAAGATATATGTCCCGGTTCTACCAGTGATTTGATTCCAAGTGCCAGAGATGTCTCCAGACCTGTAATTCCACTAGGTGCATTTTCTAATGGTCTGGCCTTCTCTTCATCACTATGTGGTGCATGATCTGTCACTATCATATCAATCGTACCATCTTTAATACCTTCAATTATCTTAATTCTGTCTTCTTCCGTTCTTAATGGCGGATTCATTCTGGCATTAGTTCCATACTTAAGTACCGCATCTTCTGTAAGAGTAAAATGATGTGGAGTTGCTTCAGCATGCACATCAGCACCAAGCTTCTTGGCAGTTCTGACAATTTCCACTGAATTTCCTGAGCTAATATGCTGTATACATACCGATGCTCCTGTATGCAATGCAAGAATACAATCTCTTGCAACCATAACATCTTCTGCTGTAGCAGATGCACCTCCATATTCAAGCTGTTCAGCAACTTTTCCCTGATTAACTCCTGGTCTTATTATAAACTCTGGATCCTCTTCATGAAGACTGATTGGTAAATCCAACTCTGCTGCCTTCTTCATGGCCTCTACAAGAACATGTTCATTCATAATCGGAATTCCATCATCTGTAAATCCAACAGCTCCCGCATTAGCAAGTGCTTCCATATCTACAAGTTCAACACCTTTTAATTCCTTAGTTACAGACGCTGTCTGCAAAACATGAATTCCTGTTGTCTCACCTTTTTTCTGAATATACTCAAGTGTTTCAATATTATCAACTGCTGGTTTAGTATTAGCCATGCAGACTACACTTGTAAAACCACCTTTTGCTGCTGCTGCTGCTCCAGTAATAATATCCTCTTTATAAGTAAATCCTGGATCTCTGAAATGTACATGTGTATCCATAAGTCCTGGTGCAACAATAAGTCCCTCTGCATTAATTACTTTTGCACCTTCCATAACATTAAGATTATATCCAGTTTCCTCAATTATATTATTCTTAATAATGATATCCATAATCTCATCTGTTTTACTGACAGGATCTACAACTCTTCCACCTTTGATTATAATCACCGATGTATCTTTCGCATTATTATCATCATTATCCTGTATCTCCGTACTTTCTAATACTCCTATATCCTCTAATTTTGTTCCACATTCAGAACAGAATAAGGCATCTGAATTATTAGAAAACCCACACTTATTGCATCTCTTTTTAATTTCTGTCTGCTCATTTTTTACAGAAAATTGCATTGCAGACTCCAATCTAGAACCACATCCAATGCAAAATACTGCATCGGGTGTTGTACTACGCATTCCGCATACCGGACATATCTTATCATCTCCACCACTCACACATCCTGTATTCTGTATATCAGTCTGCATCTGCACTGGAGCTGTATACATAACAGGTGGCGCTTGATGTGTAAACTGTACTGTTTCTGGTTGCTGTGTCTGTACAACATGTACCTGTGGCTGCATACTCTCTCTGTTTACTGCGGGTACATCTATAGAATCAGCATATTCACCAAGTATATTCCATGTCATATTCTCTGGCTGTTTAAGGAGTTCCTTTAACCTTACCATAAATGAAACATCTGAATTCATAGGTGTTCTTATCATTCTGAGTATCTCATCAAGAAAAACATTATAAAATTCACCATTATTGTAACCTGTAGCTGGATAATACAAATATAAAGCCTTTCCCGTAGCAGATTCAATTAATACAGTATCAAGTGAAACCATGACATTACCATATTCCATATTATATGCTGACATACCCGACAACGCATTGACACTGCTCTTCATAAATACAGAAAAAGTATGCTGGTCTATAACCCTGTTTTTAAAAAACTCTTTAGCTGTCTCATATCCCGCTGTTCCATACTCTGCTGTAAATCCATTATTATCTGACACTATATGAAAAGGGAGAAATCCTTCTACAGCTGTATTTGAAAGTAATTCAGCCATATTCTGATTAAGCTGTTCATCTTTTGTACTCTTAACCTTAACACTCACCTGATTATTCTTGGAAACAACCTTTACTTTTCCCATAAATACATCCTCTCTTCCTGTTATCTGACTTATTATAGATATATTTCGTATTATACATCACAATTGCTTTATATGTCACTCAAAAGAAACTATCTTTGCCTTTCTGCTTATTATTCCATTAATATACACAAGAACATGCTCCTTATAGGTTATTGAATCTCTTGCGTACATAAATGGTTCTTCTCTATAAAGCAGACACTTATATCCCTGTTTCTCATATTCATTCAGATTTGCTATTGCTTTTGCATGTATCACATTATGAATTTCCTGTTCTTCTCTTGAAAAAATTCTCTGTGGATAACCTGATGCCGCTTCCCTCAAATCTGCTATTATTGCATCCACAAACACAGCATGTTTCCTCATTCCAAACATTGCCGCCAGCTGTATACTTCTTAACCCTGAAGTTTTCTTCTTATAAGCTTTAAGTTTTCTTCTTATCGAATTATCTTCAACTCTCTCAGCTATATCTATAAGATAATCTACAGCCTCTTCATAAACACAATCTGGGCATGAAACATAATACTGGTCTGGCACAGACTGAAATCTCTTAATTGGAGGAAAATCCGCCAGTTTCATAAGCACACGTTCAGCATCATTGCATACCTCTTCTCCAAGATATCTATACTTGTCTCTTATATCAGCAAGCTGATATTCAAGCTGGCGTAAATATTCATATCCTTTTATCCAGAAATGCCCCATGCTGCCATAATTAAATAAATATGTTCTTAATTCCAGTCTGCTGAATTTTATTGTAAATATATTCTTATTCCCCTGATTAACTATAAGCATATATCCATCTTTTAACATCTGCACAGATGGTATCTGTTCCTCATCCACATCAATATAATTTCCAGTCATAACTGAATCTTTAAATACAAGAAAGCTCTCCACTGCATCATTCATAAGATAAGCAACAACCCAGTCCTTCTCCCCTTCCATATGAACAGGACAGAATACATTAAGTTCAAATACCTGTGAAAGCTTAACAAACGCATCATAATCAGAATCACGCACGTCATTAAGCATATCATTTTTATTATCTTCTGATACATAATCCACAATTTTACTCATCAATTACACATCCCTTAACATAAAGAATTGCGTGTTACTGAAACTCTGTTACATGCTTTCTCATCCACACTGGCATAAGATTTCTCTGACATTCAGGATTATAGCGTTGTTTAATTGCTATAGTCTCAAAAAAGATTTTCCACATATCTGTATATTCATCATTCACATCTTCTGTCTTTGCCAGAACTGACATATCATAATCTGTAAAATATCTTATATACATCTGCCCATCAGTAGTATGAACTACAGACTTTTTTCTGTTATCATCAATTATAAGCCAGTTCTCAGAAGGCATTCTGTCAGCAAAATGTAAAGAAACTTCATATATAACATCGCTTTCTGGTTCAAGATGACACACATATACTTTGTTACCAATTGAATTAAACCTTGCAAACTCCATAAAATATCTTGTCTCGTGCAAAACCTTCCTGCGTATATCCTTAATTCTCATAACATCAGAGTCATTTCTCATAAATGTTATATCTGATCCAATCTTAAACCCTTTTATCAGAAACCTATAGGCTGTATCTAATGCATCCTGTTCTGACGATAAACATGCATAATACACACATGCATATGCCTCTTCAGATATCTTATGTTTTATCGAGCGCACTACTTTCTTATACTCTTCTTCATTATACTCAACATATATATATTCGTCGAATAAAGAAATCTGTTCTTCTCCACGCTTTTCAAGTCTAACACATCCATGGCCTACTTTCAAAGCCTTCTCCCATGCATGATATATACAACACATCATATCTTCAAATGTATTCTCGCATGTAAATATATACATAAACAGACCTCCATATAAAAACTCTTCATTACATCCATCATATATACCAACACTTTTTATTCAAAAAGTGAAAGCTGCTGATACTTTTCATTCTGATGCGTAATCTCCCAGTTCTCCTTGTGATTATCATCAGTCAGACATTCCGTTATATATGACTCCTCTATTGGTATTCTATACATCATTCTTCCATTACATGTTATAAAATAATGTGCTCGCTTAAGTACTACACCAATCTTCTTTAATATATCAAAATCAAGCTTCGCATATCTTCTTGTCTCCACTATTCGTCTGGCAGACTTAGGACCAATTCCAGGAATTCTTAAAAGCATATCATATGATGCATTCTGTACTTCGACAGGAAACTGTCCAAGATGTCTTATTGCCCAGTCACACTTTGGATCAAGCTGTTCATTAAAATTAGGTCTGCTCTCTGACAATAATTCATCTGCCTGAAATCCATAGAACCTAAGAAGCCAGTCTGCCTGATATAACCTGTGTTCTCTTAATAGTGGAACATCTGCATCCAGCTGTGGCAATGCAGAATCCTCATTAAGTGGTATATAAGCAGAATAAAATACTCTTTTAAGATCATAATTCTTATATAAATGCTGCGTCGTTCTGATAAGCGTAAGATCAGTTTCCGGTGTCGCACCTATTATCATCTGTGTACTCTGCCCTGCAGGCGCAAATGGACGCTTTACACACATATCTTTAGAAACCGCTGGAAGCGATAACTTATCTCCTGATTCCAACGCTGTTCTCTGTGTTCCTGATAATGCTGCTTGACCGTTATCCGTCCCGTTCTGGTTGAATATGCTTCCTGTCAAATATCTGTTAATGCTGCTTCTTTCCATTCGTGCATCTTTTCCCAATGCCAGTCTGTTAGCCGCAATTGTACCTGTAATCTTTTCCATAGGCTCAAGAATAGTCTTAAAACTCTTATTAGGAGCAAGCTTAGAAAGACTCTGTGCTGTAGGCAGTTCCAGATTAATACTTACCCTGTCTGCAAGATACCCAGCCCTTGAAAGCAGCTCATCTGGTGCTCCCGGTATAGCCTTAACATGTATATAACCATTAAATCTATACTTAGTCCGTAAAAGCATCAGTGTTTCACATATTCTTTCCATAGTATATGACGGATTCTTCAAAACCCCAGAGCTTAAGAATAATCCTTCAATATAATTACGCTTATAAAACTCTATAACAAGCCTGCATAATTCATCAGGTGTAAATGTAGCCCGCGGCACATCATTAGAGCATCGGTTCATGCAGTATTTGCAATCATACACACAATGATTAGTCATTAAAACCTTTAGAAGCGAAATGCACCTGCCATCAGCACCAAAGCTATGACATACACCGCATGCCACGCTGTTCCCAAGGAAGCCTTTCTTTCCCTTCCTGTCTACTCCACTTGATGTACATGCAACATCATACTTGGCAGCATCTGCCAGAATTTCTAATTTCTCCATAGTTGTAAGATCTGAATGTAATTCGAACATATGTTTATTATAGAAACATATGTTCGGTATGTCAAGCATTTTAATCAAAAAAAATAGAGCCATACCTTATCAGTATGGCTCCGTCTTTTTCAGAACAAATGCATCAACTATTTTCTTTACTGTGGCAATTTCTTCCGAACTGCACATCTTCAATTCATCAATTATATCTATACTTGCTCTATTTCCACGCATATTTCCTAACATCAGATAATCTGGCGTTACATTAAGATAATTACATATATCTACAAACAAAGTTATGCTGCAATTGGTTCTTCCACCTTCAATATTAGAAAGATATGTCTGCGACACACCCAGCTCTTTAGCCATTTCCGTCTGTTTTATACGCATTTCCTTTCTTCTCTGCTTAAGTCTGGGTCCAATATTTATAATTCGTTCTTTCATAACTTCCTCACACGAACTCTTTCAAATTATTGATAAAATTCATTATTATTTCCTGATCTTTCTGAGACATGCTGTCAAATATATAATCAAGAAGCCGGCCTCTGACATCATACAGATTTAAATACATAGATGGGACATAACCATACAAATCGTAAAGTCTTATAAGAACCATTGCATCCGGAAGTTCCTTATTATTCTCAATTTTGCTGTATTTAAATCTTGATATTCCCAGATTATCTGATATAACCTGTTGGTCAGTTATACCATTGACATCTCTAATACATTTTAACATAGAATCCTTAGTTGAATCCTTGTCAATAGATTTAAGCAGTCTGATATACTTTACAGTATCATCTGAAAAATCAGCTATCTTCTTCTCACACATATAAAGAATATGCTCACTCACAACGCCTCTTACATATTCCTTCTTTGATTCTTCACCAAATGTCTCTATTTCTGAAGAAATCACATACCTGCATGGCTTTTCATCGACATCAACTAACATCTTGTCAATATCCGCCCCTGAATCAGAAAATTTTCTGAGGTCAATGCCTGACACCATGCTCCTTCCCGCTTCCCTGTTAGAATACTCTGGTGTAGTCATGCCAACCCGCACAGCCATTTTCGCCTGATCGTAGTCCATTAATTTTCTATATATGCTCATTCTTTTGCAAAATGCTTTGTAACGATCTGTATACTCCATAGCAACCCCTGTACATTAGTATGATTACTATTAAATTTTAGTATACGCACATTCCGCACATATATAGCGTTTGTTGCGAATTAGATTAGTGCAAATGTTTATGTGCAATTAATGATAACATCTTGATTTTATCATATCGGAATAAATTTCTTAGTGTATAGAATAATATTTGTGACAGATAATAAAAATGTTGCATAATATCGCAAAAATACATTTAAGACATTCAAAAGTACAGTTGAGACATAAGCCATTTAAAAATATTTTATATCAAATATAATTAATAATATCTTAATGAAGGAGGAAAATGTTATGAAGAAAACAATTAAGTCTGCATTAAGCAAAGGCGTTTCTGCCATGCTTAACCGCACTTTAACTTCTGGTGCTAATGCTTCATCAAGCTACTTTTTAAATCAGCCTGTTGAACCAACATCATTAAAGAAGTTTAAGAAGACAAGATAATGGTAGAGAAACTTTCTCGCCACATAGCTTTATGGCTTATAAAATCAGGTATACTTGAGAATGATGACATTGATTTATACATATACGCAATACAATATTTATTATTGATTATTAATCCGACAATTATTTTCACAGCGTATTGTATAGCCACTCATAATATAACGATTGGACTAATTGAAGTATTTTCGTTTTTGCTCATAAGAAAATATTGTGGTGGTTATCATTGTCAGTCTTCTACGGCATGCCTGATTTTTTCTGTCATAATACTTATTGCAATTGCATGGCTTTCCTCCTTCATTAAGCCATCATTATATATGTTTATTGCGCTTATAATTGCTGACGCGGAATTAATTATTAAAGGTCCTGTAATATCTGTTAATCACTCAGTATCAGACTCAGAGAAAAAATATTATCACCGATGCCTTATCGGTATACTGGCTGTTTTTAACATTATTATTATCACAGCAACTGCCTCACACCTGTATAGGACAGCAAGCTGCATATCAATTGTAATTATTTTCTGCTTTATTTCACATATTGCATGTATGACAGAAAAAAACAGGAAGCTGTACTATTAATTCATACAGCTTCCTGTTTTCTATATCATAAGCATTATTGATATTGTAAATTCATTTTCATCAAACTGTTCAATGTGGCTTCCATGATATTTATCGACAATCTTATCTATGCTCTTCATTCCATATCCATGTTTTCTGTCAGAATCCTTCTTAATTGAAATGAAATTTCCTCCTATTATTTTAGGTGGAACAGCACATGAATTTACACATTTGATAAGTGTTGTCTCTTGCTTTCTCTTAACAACCAGTTCGATATATTTTTCATTAATTTCCTCACATTGCTTCGCAGCTTCATATGCATTCGATAATATATTGCCAAACAATGCCACTATATCTGTGGCAGCTATATCATCTATTGTTCCTGGCCGTATATCCACAACAAATTCTATATTTTCTATATAACATTTGCTATTATATTCGCTTATTAAACCGTTTAGTACATTATTATTAGAAAATGTTGTTCTCTTCTTAATATTATATTGTTCCATAATTGAAGTTATATAATCCTTCAAATCACTATTAGTTTCCATATCAAGCATTGTATTAAGATGATTATTCATATCATGTCTTAATATTTCAAGACTTTCGTTCTTCTCATTTTCAAGCTTATAATATCTTGCGTCTGCCTTTTCCTGTTCAAGCTGAATCTTGATACGTTCATTTTCAGCATTACGTTCATCAATTTTTATGTTAGACCACAAAATTAATATATCTGAACATACCAATCCAATCGAACTTATCATCATCCATATCGTCTCTTTTTGATGCAAATCCCAGGTTGTTCCAATAATATAATATGTCATAAAAACAATTAATGATGTTGTCAATGAACCCATTAAAAGAATTTTTGACATATCACCTTTATCGAATACAATGCTCCTCTTCTTTATAAACACTAACGTCTGCGTTATTAAAAAATAGCTAATATTACATAGGCAAAACATAAAAATTATATCTACCGTATCCTTTTTACCTGCATTCTCAATACCAACAATATATCTAGCTGTAAAAAACATTATTAATTCCGATAATGCATTCATTGCATTTAATATAATACCCCAAAACACTGCTGATCTTTTGCTTATATTAAACAATAATGCTATTAACAAAATATACGTTGAATTGTTAATTGCCGTAATAAAATATATATTTCCCGTCAGAAACACGCCAAACATTACAGCATGTCCTATCATGATAGCAATGCCCGTCACCCACTGTTTATATCTATGTTCATACATCTGTGACATACTCATCCACAATACTATTGCTTCTACAAGATGTGAAAAAATGTAACTCATTATAATTTCCATATCCACCTACTCCTGCCCTGCCAGATACAGAAGCATTTTCTGCTTGAATGCAGTTCTTTTTTCTCTTGATAAATCTATTGGTTCTTCGATGCCCTTAAGTTCAATATACTTATCAGTAAATCGCTCAACTCTGTCTATATTAACAATGAAGGATTTATTGACAAGAAAAAATTTATCCTCATCAAGAACACTCTGCCAATAAGAAAGACTTTTGAGACTTATGTACGACTTCGTATCTGTTTTGATATATCTTTTTCTAACAAGTGACTCTATGCATATAATCGAATCCTGTTCAATAATTACATTATCACCCTTATATTCAATATTGATTTTCTTGCTCTGACTCTTGCTGCATAATAATAATGCCTTATGTAAACCTCGCATAATCACAGGTCTTTCCAATGTTTTATTAATATACCTGAAAACTCCCTCGTCCATTGCATCATCAAGATAGCCCATATACGAAGTTATTATGAATAACACAATATTCTTGTTATTATTTCTTAAACATTTGCCAGCTTCAATTCCATTAATTCCGTCCATCTCAACATCAAGAAATGCAATGTCAATCTTTTCATTATTCTTAGCTGCTTCATCTCCACTGTTATATTCATAAACCTTATAATCCGTTATCTTATGATCAGCAAAGAATTCATCCACATATTTTCTTATCATATCAATATAAAGCTTATCATCATCACATATTAATATATTCATGCATTATCCTCTTCACTTAACTAATTAATAATTTTATTATATCAAAATGTTTAAAAAAACGACAGAAATTTCTTCCTGCCGTTTCTCTTAACATATATATTATCAATCTAAGAAGCCTGCTCAAACTGCGAATTATAAAGGTCAGCATAGAAACCGTTTCTTGCAAGAAGCTCATCATGAGTTCCCTGCTCAACGATATCACCATCCTTCATAACAAGTATCACATCAGCATCTTTGATGGTTGAAAGTCTGTGTGCAATAACAAAGCTTGTTCTGCCCTTCATCAGATTATCCATAGCCTTCTGGATTCTCTCCTCTGTTCTTGTATCAACAGAAGATGTTGCTTCATCAAGAATAAGGATTGGATTATCTGCAAGGATTGCTCTTGCAATTGTAAGAAGCTGCTTCTGTCCCTGTGAAACATTGCTTGCGTCCTCGTTAAGCTCACAGTCATAACCACCCGGAAGTGTCTCAATAAAGTGATGTGCATTAGCTGCCTTGGCTGCTGCAATAACTTCCTCATCAGTTG
This sequence comes from Lachnospira eligens, assembly GCF_009680455.1. Lineage (GTDB taxonomy): Bacteria > Bacillota > Clostridia > Lachnospirales > Lachnospiraceae > Lachnospira > Lachnospira eligens_A. The sequence goes on along the minus strand of NZ_WKRD01000004.1, from coordinate 244,253 downwards.
CATCAAGCTTTCCGTATCTGATATTCTCCATAATTGTACCCTTATAGAGCCATGTATCCTGAAGAACCATTCCAAATGCGTCTCTTAATTCTCTTCTGTTGAAATCCTTAACATTATGTCCATCAACAAGAATAGCTCCATCATTAACATCATAGAATCTCATAAGCAGTTTAACAATAGTGGTCTTACCTGCACCTGTCGGTCCAACGATAGCAACCTTCTGTCCAGGCTTAACATTTACACTGAAATTCTTGATGATAGTCTGGTTCTCATTGTATCCGAATCTTACATGCTCGAAATCAACCTCGCCCTTAATTCCTTCTGTAGAAACAGGATTCTTAACAGTCTGGTCTTCCTCTTCTTCATCAAGAAATTCAAATACTCTCTCAGAAGCTGCTGCCATAGACTGTACCTGATTGATAACCTGAGCAATCTGCTGGATTGGCTGTGTGAAATTCTTCACATACTGGATAAATGCCTGAATATCACCGATTGTTATAACATTTTTAATAGCAAGAAGACCGCCGGTTAATGCAACACATGCGTAACCTAAGTTACCTACAAACATCATGATTGGCTGCATCATTCCTGAAAGGAACTGTGACTTCCATGCTGAACCATAAAGGACATCATTAGTCTTGTTAAATGAATCAACCATATCCTTTTCTTTATTAAATGACTTAACAATCATATGTCCGCCATAAGTTTCCTCAATCTGTCCGTTAATATGTCCAAGATACTCCTGCTGTGTTTTGAAATATCCCTGTGACTTCTTAACAACGAAAGAAACAAGTCCCACTGATATTGGAAGTATTATAACCGCAATAAGTGTCATAAGCGGTGAAATGCTTAACATCATAACAAGAACACCAATCATAGTAGTTAAAGATGTAATGATTGTTGTAATACTCTGGTTGAGTCCCATTCCAAGTGTATCAACATCGTTAGTAATTCTTGATAACACCTCACCATATGTCCTGCTCTCGAAATACTTCATAGGCATACGGTTAATCTTCTCGCTGATTTCTTTTCTTAATCTGTAGCAGACCTTCTGTGTAATGCCTGTCATTATCCAGCCCTGTACAAAGTTAAATACTGCACTTGCGGCATACAGACAAAGCACGAATATAAGAATTGTTCCAATCTTTCCAAAGTCAATTCCACCAGTTCCACCGATTTTCTTTACAAGACCTTCTGACAGAGCTGTAGTTGCCTTACCAAGAACCTTCGGACCTACAACAGAAAATACTGTTGAGCATACAGCCATAACTGCAACAAATATTATCGCAATCTTATAGCTTCCAATATATCTTATAAGCTTTCCTATTGATCCTTTGAAATCCTTGGCTTTCTCAACAGGTGCCATTCCTCTTCCCGGAGGTCCCATTCTTCTTTTCGGTGGCATTTTGATATTTTTATTATCTTCCATACTGACTAGGCCTCCTTTCCAAGCTCTTTAGCAGAAAGCTGTGAACTTGCAATCTGCTGATATGTCTCACATGTCTTCATAAGTTCTTCATGCGTTCCCTTGCCAACAATCTTACCATCATCCATAACAAGAATCTGATCTGCATGAAGGATTGTGCTGATTCGCTGAGCTACAATAATAACAGTGGCATCAGACACATTTGCAGCAAGCTCCTTACGAAGAATTGCGTCAGTTTTTAAATCAAGTGCTGAAAAACTGTCATCAAATATAAACACTCTTGGGTGCTTTGCTATTGCTCTGGCAATAGAAAGTCTCTGCTTCTGACCGCCTGAAACATTAGTACCGCCCTGTGCTATAGGACTGTCATACTTCTCAGCCTTATTATCAATGAACTCAGTTGCCTGTGCAATCTGTGCTGCCTTAACGACATCTTCATCGCTTGCATCAGGATTACCGAATCTTAAATTACTTGCAATAGTACCAGAGAAAAGCATTCCCTTCTGAGGCACGTAACCAAGCTCACTTCTTAAGTCATGCATAGAGATATTTCTTATATCATGACCATCAATAGTAATGCTTCCTCCTGTAACATCATACAATCTTGGAATAAGATTAACGAGCGTTGACTTTCCACAGCCCGTACTTCCTATAATTGCTGTAGTCTTACCCGGCTCTGCTTTAAATGTAATATCCTCAAGTGCGTTCGCTTTAGCACCCGGATACATGAAATTTACATGATTAAACTCAACTACACCCTTTGCAGACTCAATTGTCTCAGGATTCTCAGAGTCTTCTATTGAAGAATGTGTATTAATAACTTCATCTATACGGTCAGCTGCAACCATCGCTCTTGGAAGCATTACAGACATCATTGTAAGCATAAGGAATGACATAACTATGAGCATCGAATATGTTATAAATGCAGTCATAGAACCTACCTGCATAACTCCGGCATCAATTCTGTGTGCGGCAACCCACACGATAAGAACTGACAAACCATTCATGATAAACATCATGCTTGGCATCATGAATGTCATTGTTCTGTTAGTAAAGAGCATTGTCTTAGTAAGCTTCTTATTAGCTTCATCAAATCTTTCCTCTTCCTTCTTCTCTCTTCCAAAGGCTCTTATTACAGAAAGACCTGTAAGAATCTCTCTGGATACAAGATTGACATTATCTACCAGCTTCTGCATAAGCTTGAACTTAGGCATCGCAATTACCATAAGAAGCATTACAAATGCAATGATAACCGCAACAGCCATAACTATAACCCAGCCCATGCCGGCTCCCGTTCCAACAACCTTTATAATTCCTCCAACACCAAGAATTGGTGCATACAGAATCATTCTCAGCATAATAACCGTAACCATCTGAACCTGCTGTACATCATTAGTTGTTCTTGTGATAAGTGATGCTGTAGAGAATTTGTCCATCTCAGCATTAGAGAATCCCATGACATTAGAATACAGTTTTCCTCTCATATCTCTTGCAACGCCTGCACCAACTCTTGATGCAAGGAAGCCTATACATACAGAAGTAACCGCCATAAGAAGTGCCATGGCAACCATCTTAAGACCAGCTGCCCACAGATACTTAGTCTGGATAAAATCCATGTCCATTCCTGCCTTGGCATCCATGCTCTTTGCATAAGCAACGCCCATAGACGAAACAAGAGTCTTTCCCATGGTATCAATAGTCTTCTGGAATTCGCTTCGCATAGAAAGGATATCGTCTTTACTCATAGCCCCTGCACTATACATTGCCTTCACTATCTGTCTCATATCCACACATATAGTTTCAACCTCATTACCATCCGAATCTTCCATCATCTGTGTAAATGTAGTTAGTTCAACGCCCATAGACTTTCCAATATCTTCTACCGAAACATTGGCAAGCTGTTCTTCACTTACATGCATCTGCTCTGCCATACGGCTCTTGAATGCACTTTCAGTCACTGAAGACATCTGGTTGTTAATTATAAGTGCTGTAAAAAGTGTGTCGTCTAAATCAGTCTTGTTCTTAGAACCTTTGACACTTAATTCATAGACATTATCATCTTCATTATAAGAATACGACTGTTCCCACAGCTGTGCTTCTTCCTCTGTCATAAAAAGCTTCGCAGTGTCAAATTCTTCCTTAGTAATCTTTTCTGGCACAGTATGCTCTATGCCTCCATTCTGTATACCTGTATCAATGATATCTGAAGTATACGCAGGAAGCGACAAGTCACACACTGCCTGAACAATAAGCAGTGCAAATACCAGCACTATCGACTTCCAGTATGGCAGCACATTTTTAATAATTCTGCTCATAAACACTCTCCCATCTTTATTAATAAATATTTTCAAAAAATCTGCTTTCAATAATAAATAAGCGTTTCTTATATTAACACCGATTTTCATCATAGTAAATTAATGTCAAATGTATTTTTATAAATAATTTATAAAGAATGTTTGAATAATAACAATATATATGTTATTATACGCGCGAACGTCATCCGTTTTTCGGAGATGTATCTTAACAAGCCGGAAGGGCTGCATACCTTTCCGCAAAGGAGACAATATGAATACTATCAATGCAACTCGAACTTCTGCAACGAAGTTCAACACTAAGTACATGGTGGAGCTGGCACTTATGGTTGCGGTCATACTCGTTATGTCACTGACCCCATTAGGCTACATCCGTACCCCTGGACTTTCTATCACCCTTTTAACTGTTCCTGTAGCTGTAGGTGCTATCATCTTAGGACCTGTCGGCGGTTTAATCTGTGGTCTGACATTCGGACTTACAAGCTTTTATCAGTGCTTCGTTGGAGGCGCAATGGGAACTGTTCTTCTCGGAATTAATCCATTTGGTACATTTGTAACAACAGTAGTAACAAGAACTCTTGAAGGCTTCCTTACAGGACTTATATTCAAGGGACTTCACAGTATTAATGGAGTTAAGAAATTTTCTTATTATATAGCAAGCCTCTGCTGTCCTTTACTTAATACTTTATTATTCATGAGTTCACTTGTTCTCTTCTTCTATAATACAGATTATGTACAGGCCTTCGTTACTGCACTCGGAGCTAAGAACCCACTTATATTCGTAGTATTATTTGTTGGTGTTCAGGGACTTATTGAGGCAGGAATCTGCTTTATTGTTGCTAGTGTGGTTTCCCGTGCATTATATGCTGCACTTAAGCTTAACCAGAATTAGTCAGTCACTTTGATTGAATAAATCGGACATTAATCAACGGAGGATTAGTTTTGTTTACAGAGATTTCAGTTAATGATATTAATGATTTTAGATTAGGTCATGCTTCCAATAAGGAAGCTGGCACTGGTGTAACTGTTATATATTTTCCAGACGGAGCTACAGCAGGCTGTGACATTAGCGGTGGCGGTCCGGCATCAAGAGAAACACCTCTTACTATGCCTATGACTGCTGACAATCCGATTAATGCCATCGTGCTGTCAGGCGGTTCAGCATACGGTCTTGCCGCATCTGACGGAGTTATGACATGTCTTGAAGAACATGGTATAGGATATAACACAGGCGTTTCACTTGTTCCGCTTGTATGCCAGTCATGCATATTTGATCTTGGATATGGAAGCTCTAAAGTACGCCCAGACAGTACTATGGGATATGAGGCCTGCATTCAGGCACTTATGAAGGCCGGTGTTGTCAATACTGATGCTTCCACCGCTGCCAATTCGGATAGCAGCGAACCCATTCAGGGCTGTATCGGTGCCGGAACAGGTGCGACTGTCGGCAAGATTATGGGAATGAAGCAGGCTGAAAAGTCAGGACTTGGAATATATTCAGTGAAAGCTGGCACATTTATAATGACAGCAATTGTTGTTGTAAATGCACTTGGAGATATATCAGATTATGAAACCGGTAAAAAGCTTGCCGGACTTAAGAACGCTGACAGAACAGAGTATATAAGCTGTGAAGAAGCACTCTATCAGTTCATGGCACCTCGCGATATGTTCACAGGCAACACAACAATCGGTGCGATTATAACCAACGCTGCATTTAACAAGGCTGAACTTAACAAGATTGCATCTATGGCAAGAAATGCGTATGCACGCTGCATTAATCCAGTCGGCACAATGGCAGACGGAGATACAATATATGCTGCAAGCACTGCAAAACGAGGCGGCAACGAAGCTGTACGTGTTGATATCAACTTCGCAGGAACACTTGCTGCCCGCGTTATGTCCGCTGCAATTAAGAATGCTGTAATGAATTCTAAGATATCTGATGAAGAATTTTTAAGCATGGTAAAGTAACACATGAAATAATCCCCGATAAGCTGCTGTTCTGACAGTCTTACCGGGGATTTTTATATTATCTTTATTTTTACATTTTAATTATTCACAAAGCTTAGAAAATGCATCCGCAACAAACTGTACCTTAGTTCCTATAATAACCTGTACAGATGTCTTTCCAGGTTTCATAACACCAGCAACACCAGCTGATTTAATAACCTTATCATTAACAAGTGTAATATCCTTTACTTCAAGTCTCAGTCTTGTAATACAATTATCTATGCTTGCAATATTCTCTTTTCCGCCACAGCCTTCAAGAATTGTCTTTGCAATTGCTGTATAATCGTCACTTGCAAGTTCAACTTTCTTTTCTGCTTCTATATCATCATCTTCTCTGCCAGGAGTCTTTAAATCCCATTTCTTAATGGCAAATAAGAATACAAAATAGAATACGAAGAATGCTGCTATACCAAGAGGAATTATCAACCATGTCTTCTGTGCTGCCGGAAGAGATGATGAGAATAACAGGTCAGTAGCACCTGCTGAGAAACTAAATCCTGCTCTGAAGCCTAATGCAACTGTAATCATTGTAAATATACCATAAAGAAGTGCATAGATAACATAGAGTCCAGGAGCAAGGAACATGAAACCAAATTCAAATGGTTCTGTAACACCACAGATAAATGCACATAATGCTGCAGAAGCAACAAGTCCTATAGCTACTTTTTTCTTAGCTGGCTTTGCACATTTAATCATAGCTAAAGCTGCACCAGGAACACCAAACATCATACATGGGAAGAAGCCTGACATATACATTCCAAGACTCCATGAAACATCACTTGATGTTTGTCCTGCCCAGAAGTGCTGTAAATCTCCAAGTCCGATAGTATCAAACCAGAATACGTTGTTCAACGCATGATGTAATCCGGTAGGAATTAACAATCTGTTCAAGAATGCATAGATACCTGCACCAACAATATCAAGCTTTACAATTGCCTTACCAACGCTTACTAATGCGCTGAACAGTAATGGCCATACAAATAATAACACAACAGATACAAGAATTGATACTACTCCTGAAACAATTGCTACGCATCGTTTTCCACTAAAGAAAGATAACCAGTTTGGTAATTTTGTATCTTTAAACTTGTTATAACACATAGCACCGATTATACCAGCAAGAATACCAATAAATGGATTCTCAATCTTGTTAAATGCAAGAGTTTTAGTTGCACTGTCTGCTATAGAAGGTATAATTACTGTAACAAACTTTGTAGAAAGAAGTGTTGTCATCATAAGCCACGAAGCAAGTGCCGCAATTCCTCCGGTACCATCATTTTTATCTGACATACCTACACCGACACCAATTACAAAAAGGATTGCCATGTTATCAATTAAAGCTCCACCAGCTTTTACAAGAAACAGACCAATCATATCAGCTGCGCCCTGAATATCTCCACCCTGAATAGCTTCTGGACACAGCATATAACCGATACCCATAAGGATACCACATATAGGCAGTACTGCCACAGGAAGCATTAACGCTTTTCCCAGTTTTTGAAGAAATTTCATACTTTTCTCCTCCTTTAAATCATTATTAATCGGGGTTATCCCAATCACGCGCATTGTGAAATCCTGAGTAATTATGATATTTTCAGAACTTCATCATCAATAGATACCTCACCCTCCTTTATTAGATTAATTTTATTATAATCGTCGGTATTGCATATAAGGACTGGTGTAATCGTATCCAATCCTGCCGACTTTATTTTTTCAAGATCAGCCTCTAAAAGTAAATCACCCTTTTTTACCTGCTGACCACCTGAAACATGTGAAATAAATGGTTCTCCCTTGAGCGTTACCGTATCCAGCCCAATATGTATCAGTAATTCTGTTCCCTGACTGGTTGTCATTGTCACAGCATGAAGAGTATCAAACACCATTGAAATCTCACCATCTGCCGGAGCATATATCTTTCCTTCAGAAGGGATTACTGCAAATCCATCTCCAAGAACCTTTTCTGAAAATGTTGGATCTGAAACTTCAGTAATTGGCACCACTTTTCCTTTACATGGAGAATAAATAATATTATCCTTTGACTTTCCTTTGAAAAAACCTAGCATATTATCTCCTTTCCATCAATATATACTCTCTTAATATTCAATTCCTCATCAATAAGCACGAAATCTGCTTGTTTTCCTACAGAAATACTTCCGACTTTATCATATATACCAATTTCCTTTGCCGGATTCTCTGTTGCACACATAACAGCTGTTTCTAATGAAATCCCTGCTTTTTTAACGACATATCGAAGACAATCCATTAAATTAGTTGCTGATCCGGCAATTGTTCCATCATGTAATGTTGCCAGATTACCTTTTACCACTACAGGCTGTCCTCCAAGAGTATATTCGCCATCCTCTAATCCTGTTGCTCTCATGCTGTCACTGATTAGTATTATGCGTCCCGCACCCAACATAGCAAATGTTGCCCGTATTACTGATGGATGAATATGAACTCCATCACATATCAGTTCTGCATGACATTGATATGAATCTCTTATTGCACCTATAACACCAGGCTTTCTATGATTCATAGGGGGCATTGCATTGTATAAATGTGTTGCATGAGTTGCACCATGTTGAATTGCCTCCATCGCAGTATCATAATCCGCTGCTGTATGAGCAATCGACACCACAACATTATCTTTTACTTTATCTATGAAATCCATCGCACCCGGCTCTTCTGGTGCAATATCAACAATCTTTATTAAATCATGTGCAGCTTTCTGGAGTTCACAGAAATACTCATAATTACAATGCATAATATTCTCTGCTGCCTGTGCACCCTTTTTTTGTGGACTTATAAAAGGTCCCTCCATATTAATTCCTACCAGATGGGCTCCACCATTATATGAATACTCTCCGGCATTCTTCATAACTTCAACAAGTTCTTCCTTAGCTATCGTCATGGTTGCCGGACATATACTCGTCACTCCGACAGAAGCCTCATACCGCGAAATTATATCAAGTGCCTCTTTAGTTCCATCACACATATCTGCGCCCTTGCATCCATGAAAATGAATGTCAACAAGTCCTGGAATCATCTTAAGTCCTGTAGCATCTACAACTTCATCGCCAACATAATTATGTATATCCAGCACTTTGGTGAATGTACCGTTATCTACAACGACATCTCCCTTAACAAATACATTATCCTGTGTATAAACATCAGCATTCTTTATAATCATATCTTCTCAACCTTCTATCCACCAAGTTAATAAGCTTTAGTAAATCTTACTAAGAGCTGCTTCATCTGCTACCAGTGTTACATCATTATGCAGCTGCAGAACTGATGCAGGAACATATGGTGTAATATGTCCAAAAAAGGCTTCTTTCACAATCTGTGCTTTATCTTCCCCACTTGCAATAACCAGAATCTTCTTTGCCTGCATTATTGTCTTGATTCCCATTGTGTATGCCTGTCTTGGAACGTCTTCTGCTGATTCAAAAAATCTCTTGTTAGCTTCTATTGTAGATTCTGTTAAATCAACACAATGAACCTGTTTTTCAAATGAATCTGATGGTTCATTAAATCCTATGTGTCCATTATGGCCTATTCCTAGAAGTTGTAAATCAATACCTCCAAGAGACTTAATCAGTTCAGAATATCTGTTACATTCTTTTTCTGAATCCTGCTCCATTCCATTAGGAATATGAGTATTCTCAACTGATATATTCACATTATCAAATAAATTCTTATGCATAAAATAATAATAACTCTGATCATTGTCCTGACTGAGTCCCTTATACTCATCAAGATTAACAGTCTTAACTGCTGAAAAATCCAAGTCACCTTTTTTATACCATTCTACTAACTGCTTATATAACCCAACTGGCGTTGAACCAGTCGCAAGTCCAAGTACACATTCCGGCTTCATAATAATCTGTGCTGATATAATATTAGCTGCCTTTCTACTCATATCAGCATAATCTTTTGCTTTGTATATTTTCATCACTTATCACTCCATTTCACATATTCTGCTACGAACACCAAGTACCATTGATGGCGATACACTAAGCTCATCTATACCCATCTTAATAAATCTCTCTGTAAGAGTAGTATCTGCTCCAAGTTCTCCACAGATTCCTACCCATTTACCATGCTTATGTGCACCCTGTACGGTCATCTCAATCATCCTGAGAACTGCCTCGTGATGCGGATTATAAAATCTGTCTAATCTGTTATTCTGCCTGTCAATTGCAAGTGTATACTGTGTAAGGTCATTAGTACCTATACTAAAGAAATCTACAAGCTCTGCAAGTTCCTCACTTAGCATAACTGCCGCCGGTGTCTCTATCATAATTCCCTGCTCTGGAATCTCATATGGAATATTCTCATTCTCCAGTTCCTCTGCCACCTCAGCAACAATCTTCTTAATACTTACAACTTCTTCTACAGAAATAATCATTGGATACATTATAGATAAATTACCATATTTAGCAGCTCTTAATAATGCTCTCAACTGTGTTTTGAATATATCCGGCTGTTCCAGACATATTCTTATGGCACGATAACCCAGCGCAGGATTATCCTCCTTGCCAAGACCAAGATAATCTGCTTTTTTATCTGCTCCAATATCAAGTGTACGAATAACTACTTTTTTATCAGCCATCATCTGTAATACCTGACGATATGCATTAAACTGTTCTGTTTCGTCCGGAAGTTCATCTCTTCCAAGATACAGAAACTCACTTCTGAATAATCCTATTCCTTCAGCATCATTTTCTAATACATAAGCAACATCAGATACATTTCCAATGTTCGCATAAAGGTTAATCTTTCTGCCACTCTTTGTGACTGACTCTCTTCCTTTATAATTAGCAAGCAGCTTTTTCTGTTCCTGTTCCTTCTGCTGGGCTTCCTTAGCCTGTGCTATCTGATTCTCATCCGGATTCAGGTAGAAAATTCCATTCTGACCATCTACAATTGCATTAACTCCATTGGGTAAGGATTCTAACTCAATTGGTACACCAATTAATGCTGGAATATTCATCATTCTTGCAAGAATTGCTGTATGGGAATTAGCCGAACCATGTACGAGCACAAATGCTAAAATCTTATTCTTATCCATCTGTACAGTTTCACTCGGTGTCAAATCATCTGCCACAATAATTGATGGCTCTGTGTTTTCCCAGTCAGGCTGCTCTTCACCGCTCAAATTGCTCACCAGACGATTAGATATATCCTTTACATCCGCTGAACGTGCCCTCATGTAATCGTCATCCATATTAGCAAACATGTCAGCAAAATTATCTCCTGTTATTGACACCGCATATTCTGCATTAACATTCTCATTGCATATCATATTATGAATGGCATCCTGATAATCTTCATCTTCAAGCATTATCTGATGCACTTCAAATATCTCTGCATTAACTTTACCAACCTCCTTTAATGCTTTATCATACAGCCTGGCAAGCTGTTGAAGCGTCTTTTCTTTAGCTTTGTCCAGACGCTTTAATTCTTCATCAACATTCTCAACATGTACACGCTTAATCAGACTTTCACTTTTCTTTAGAACATTAACTGGTCCGATGGCAGTACCCTTATATACTGATTTTCCAATATATTTCTCCATATTCTACCCTCTCAGATTCTAATAATAAACATTCCCCAGATATACAAATATTTATTATATTAACTAAAATGTACTAATTTCCATGTATTAAATTGTCGTTCGCTTTATTATGTTTACATATTAACAATTTTTTAACAAAATGTCCAGCATTATTTGTCATATTTTAATAAATTATGTATTTTTATTAATACATTGCAGATTAAAAGGCAATAAAAAAGACTAACCAGCCAGTGTAATTTATAATACAACGCTGATTAGTCCATATTAGTATTTCTATCTGTCCGCATTTTTCAACTTATGATTAACAGCCATCGCAACCACACCAAGTAACACAATGAAAAGAGAGATAAACTGCGATGTAGAGAATATTCCGACCTCACCTCTGTAATCGTTTCTTAAGAACTCAATTGCAAATCTTCCAAGTCCGTAGGTTATGCAATATAAGAATCCAATATTACCTGCTGCCATATGCTTTCCGGCAGCTTCCTTACCGTCAGCCTTGCGCTTCATAACAGCAGTATAAGAAAACTTAGCTGCTATTATCATAAGAAACGCCATATTAAGAAAATCTGCCCCCGATGATATAAGCTGTGTAGGAATCAGTTTAACTCCTGATGGTGCAAGTGAACCAGCCGGGAAAACAACTCCCCAGGCTGCATCTGTCTGTCTTCCGTAACAGCAGCCTGCAAGGAAACAGCCGATTCGTCCAAAGCCCTGTGCCAGCGCTATCTCAGGCATTACCAGGTCAAAATATTCAAGGAATGATAACTTCTTAATCTTTACATATATAAGGTTGCACAGTACACCTGCAATAAGTCCGCCATATACAACGAATCCCGATGAGCCAAGCACACCTATAGGATCTTCTATAAAATCCTTAAAGCTCACTATTATATACAACAGCTTTGCTCCAAGAAATCCCGATACTCCCGCAATTATCGCAATATCAATAAGAGCCTCCTCTTTCATTCCCATTTTCTTAGCCCTGTACTCGCCAACAAGCAGTGCCAGCACAAAACCTATGCCAATCATCAGTCCATAACCATGAATTACGAACTTTCCTATATGAAATAAATCTGTCTTCATAAAATCAATCTTCCTTTCTGTCACCTGTGAACCAATCCTACATCAGTCCCAGCTTTTCCTTAGCCATCGCAAGTCTTCTGTCAAATTCCGCATAAAATGCCTTATCATCAGCACATCCGGCATATGTCGTCATATAGAACACTCTTAAGTTAAATGTATTAAGAATCTTCACATTATCCTCTGAAAGTCCCGGTAGTGCCGCCTGAAGCTGCTTCACATACTCATGCCATCTGACAATATAAGAATCATACTCCGCAAGTCCCTCGATGCCAAGCCATTTTTTCAGTTTAATCTTCGATAGATTATCCTTATTACACTCGCCCTTCTGCACAATATATTTAAAATGTGTCTCATCCTCCCAGTATCTTCCAAGTGGGAACATTCTGCATATTCCCGGTCTTATCGTATGTATATTGCACAGATTATCTTCACGAAGAAAAGCACATCTTCCGTCTGATTTCTGCATTTTTAAATTAGGCATAATAATACCATCCACAACATTTAACTCAAGCTCGTTCATCGTAAGCTGTTCAAATGTTTTCCCTAATCCGGTTGTGAGCTTGTAACAGTCATATGGGTCAATCACAATCGTACTTCCCATATTCTGGCAGCATACAGTCTGACAGCCCTTACACGAGTTAGTATCAACACGCACAAGGTCATTCTCAGTATACAGTCTGCCATCCGATATATCTTCTAATGAAACATTTCTTAACATTATTCAATCCTTTCAAACGTGTACAAAAGATTATAAATCTTCACGCACATATTTACTTCACATTTAACTATAGTAAAAAATATGTATCAAATCAAGAACATTTTACTCCCATTTTTCGCCATAATGTGCTAAAATACATTCTTGTATATTTATTTTAGGAAATCTGATATTGAGAAAGGATTAAGAAAAATGAAAGATAAGATTGTTACATTTGGTGAAATTATGCTTCGTCTCTCTCCTGAGAACAACGCAAGATTTACTCAGTGCAATGCATTTGAGGCTGTTTATGGAGGTGGAGAAGCCAATACTGCTGTGTCCCTTGCTAACTTTGATGTTGATGCTAATTATGTAACAAAGCTTCCAAAACATATAATCGGACAGGCTGCAATCAACTCACTCCGTCAGTACGGCGTGGGCGTAGACCATATCGTGCGTGGCGGCGATCAGATTGGTATCTACTTCCTTGAGAAGAAGACAAGCCAGCGTCCAACTAACGTTATCTATAACAGAGCAGGTTCTGCATTTGCGCTTGCTACTGCTGATGACTTTAATTGGGACGAAATATTTGACGGTGCAACATGGTTCCATTTTTCAGGAATCACACCTGCAATCTCTGATGAGATGACTAATATCTGTATCACAGCCTGCCAGAAGGCTAAGGAAAAAGGCATGACTGTAAGCTGTGACTTAAACTACAGAAGCAAGCTCTGGTCAAGCGAAAAGGCATGTGAGGCAATGTCTCGTATATGCCAGTATGTTGATGTATGTATCGCTAACGAAGATGACGCTATCGGTATCTTCTCTATGAATCCTGCCGATGCTAATGGCGAGGAGAAAAATGCTTACATTGCCAAGGAACTTATGAAGAAATTCCCATTCAAGATGGTTGCTTCAGTATGGAGAACAGAAACTTCTATCACAACATTTAAGCTCCAGTCAATGATTTACACAGAAGGCAAGGCTTACTACAGCAAGGAATTTTTCATGCACATTCTTGACTACATCGGTGCCGGAGACGCTTACTGCGCTGGTCTTATCTACAGCCTTATCAACAACTTTGACCCTCAGAAGGCAGTTGAATTTGCTAACGCTGCAAGCTGCTTAAAGCATACTGTAAGTGGAGATTACAACTTAGTTACAGTTGACGAAGTTATGAAGCTCGCTTTCTCTGATGCTGGTAACGAAGTTCAGAGATAATTTTATTATTCATATAAAAAACTTAAAGGCAGTTAATCCCTTATATAAGAATTAACTGCCTTAGTTTTTAAGTTCATTTCATAATCACTCTTTTTCCCCGGCAACAATCCTGCCCTCATAAATCTCAATTATCTCATCTGACAGCATTTCAAGTTCTTCCTTGTCATGGCAGGCAATTATAATAAGTGCTCCTCTTTTTTTCTGCTCCTCAAGTATCTTGTGAACCTGTTTTGCACACGCTTCATCGAGCGCATTTATAGGCTCATCAAGAATTATGATATCAGGTTTTTCCATAAATGCCGCTGCTATTCCAAGCTTCTGCTTCATTCCAAGTGAATATTTTTTATAGGTTCTCTTATCGCCAGGATCCAGTCCCACCTGCTCCATTGCATGTCTTATATCTTCAATTTCAATCTTATTCTTAATACATGCCAGCATCTCAAGGTTCTTCAATCCCGTATATTCCGCCACAAACGAAGGATTCTCTATAAGAATTCCTATGCTTGGTGGAAATGTAAAATCTTTTCCCAGTATTTTCCCATCAATCTCAATTTCACCCTTCACTTTTATAAGCCCACTTATAGCACGCATAAGCATGGTTTTTCCAGAACCGTTCTTTCCCTTAAAACCATATACCATGCCACTTTCAAGTTCAAGATTAACATTATCAAGAACTCTTGCTCCTTTTATATCTTTACACACATTTCTTAATACAACCCTCATACACTATATCTCCTTTGCATTTAATATATCCATCCTGCTGACATATATATATACTGCTATTATGGATATAAGTATTATTACAACATCAGCAATCATCATATGAATACTGTCTGTTCCTCCAGCAGTATATATATTATTTCTCATACACATAAGACCATTGAATACCAGTAATACATTTCCTGAAAATATCGTTATTATCATTCCTGTTGATATAAGTAAAAGTGCTATTACAGACGAACATATCATTGATAAAAACATCTGCACCAGTGCTATGGCAAATAATGAAAGCAACGGAAGAACCAGACTCATAACCACTATTTTACCTGCTGCCACATTTGTTACATTCTCTGGATATCCATATATACGAAGCACTTCCATATGCACATCCAGTCCCGGTTCATATCCATGAATTACACTTATAATTACAATTAATATATCCGTCAACGCTGTCATATATAAAGCACTTGCAAAACACCACATAACTTTACCTGCAAACCATTTGCCAATGCTTCCACATCTGATTATTATCTGCATACCCACACTGCCAAAATCCCTGACACAATAGTTTCCTACAATAAATGCAATGCCAAGAACCATAAACAGATACTGTTCTGATATATAAAATTCTGCCATATTGTCTGGTTTAATTATTCTGCTGCCCCTGTAAAACACCTGAAACAAATCCCCCACTGATACCTGACCTGTATATCCATGTGAACCGGTTTTTCTTCCCAGACTCATATCAGCAATAATTACCAGTGCAGCTATTACAACAGTCGATATTATGTATAAATATTTTCTTTTAAATATTCCACGCGCTATATCATTTTTTAAAATATTCCAAAACATCATCGGTTTCTCCTTAAACTGTCACATTTTCCCATCAATAATATAACCATAAGCAGTACAGCCACTATCACAGCCATATACACAAGACTGCTGTATCTCCATCCATTCTGGTATACCCTGTATGTTATAAATGTTTTCAGCACTCTGGCATTTCCCTGCTCAACCAGCATATACAGATTAAGTACTATGCATATAAAATATCCGGCAATCCAGCTATGTATATATCTGTGTATTATCATCAGCATTTCCATGTTTATAATCATCATTAAAATTAATGTTATGAAAATTCCTGAAAACACTGTGATAAACTTTGTGTCTGTAAGATATGCTCCATAAACTCTCTTTGCCATCGCATTTTTTGACTGCCAGTTATCAATAATTCCATGTGTCGATACAACACCGCCTATAAACACCCAGACAGCCATAATAACTACATATAATACAATCCTGCCAATTCCCCCACCAATTACAGAAATGTAAAAATTTCTTATATTAACATACCGCACCATTCTGTTATCATCATACATTCTTCTAAAATACGATATTAAAAGAACCATAATAACAGGAATTGCTATATAAGGAACAACCCTGTAATTATATGTAATAATAAAATCTTTCACGCATGTGACGCCCTTTGCCTTTCTTGCTGCAAATGCATATTCACACACAAATAATGAAACTAAAATAACAACAGCATACAATGATATCTTTTTCCACTCCGGTGGTCTTTTCCAGATTCTCCACTTCATAAAATCCCCCTTTATTAATTATTCAATAGAAAATACCATTCTTCTCTCTAATGGATACTGTGACATAACTATGTAAACATCAGACTCTGCATATCTCTGTCTGCTATTAACCATCCATGCATCCTTATACTTTATGTTGGTTACAAATTGTACTCTCTGTGTTTCACCTGATGCCACTGTCTTAATATCAGTATTCATCCTTTCCAGAGAGTTGCTGTCACCATTAAATTCTGTACAATAGATAAATAATGATGCCAGACGGTTTATGCTTACAGCCTCCTGTCCGTTATTTTTTATATCAACAGTAAATACAAGATAATCTGAATCGTCTTTTCCTTCTGAAAATATTCCAAGCTGTTCTTTTGTGTAATCTTTTAAAATACCTGCCCTGTCATACATTTTGCATGATACCGGTGAGATACTCACATCTGCTGTAATAATATCCGCTATGTCAGGTGTATAATTAATCCATTCCCCATACCCGCATTTTTCAATCTTTTTGGATGGAAAAATCGTATTAATTCTGATTGTAAGCACAAGCCATACTGCCAGAACCACTACTGCACATACTATCAATGCTATTTTCTGCTTTCTTTGCTTTCCCGATAATCTGTCGTTATAAAACATCCATTTTCACGCCCCTTACCATAAAATGCACATATCCGCATAAAACAAGCACAACAAACAATATGCATAAAGAAACTAATGTTGTTGGCGAACTCTGTGGAACATAAAACACCTTCTGTATTGCAAGCCCCCTTATAACCGGATTACCCGAATATACAACCAGCCTTCCCGATACTATACATATAAGAAAAGGCAGCGATAATACAACAAATCTGTTATTAGCATATAATGACAGTGATAATGCCAGTCCCGCTATAAGTCCTGCAAATACAAATATCAGTGCCATATATACAATGCAATATGCAATCACATTTTTAACAGCAAGATTCATAAACAATGCCTTATAATTCGGCAGCTGGTACCAGTCATAATTAATTACCGGAAACATTGTCATTGTAAGCATAAGATTAAGTAACAACGGAAATACTGCTGAAACCCCGGCAGTCATAAACACCGCTACAGATTTGGCTGCCAGATATTCTCTTTTTTCACCTCTTACGGCTATATTCTTAAGTATTCCGGACTTCCTGTCTGTGTAAAATGATGCTGCATACGGAATAGTTATTAATAAAAATACCACCATCTGGTATATATTAATCTCTGGATTAATCATTCCACCCATCCAGCTTTCCGTAACATTTCCAACAACAGAAGACGCAATATCCGGATGATATCCGTCAAATATATGACTGACTGATGGTATAACTTCTAATACAAAATGTGCCAGTCCCAGCATCCCTCCTAATAACATTGCAGCTTTAAGTTCTTTCCCATGAAAAGCTCTGTAAAGTTCTATTCTTATCATTCGCCCCATATACATCACCTTCTTACTCAATATTAAACTTTATAAAGTTTTCCCCGTTAGCGACCTGCTGAACCCCTAAAAGGCTTAATCTCAGATAAATATTGTCATAATTAATATCCTCAGTGTCTGTCGCAACATTTCTGCCATTCTCATTTCTGTAATATTTTTTTACTATCTTGTCCGGCTCAACCATACATAAAACTATATTGCGGTGTTCCCCAGCCTTAAGTGTCATATTTCCATAATCTGCGCCTGTTGATTCTGCATAATCGTAAAATATTGATTCACATATACTCAATCTGGTAATCTCCCCATTCTCCCTGTCCAGACTATATGACTTTATTCCAGCAATATTAATTGTGGCTTCTGAATCTGAGTTATTAACAAGTTCTGCCGATATCATAAAAATCTTAGTACCAATCCCATCATATCTGCTGTCAAATGTCCCGTCTGCTTCATTGTATGTGTTAGTAAATCCTGCTTCTCTTGAATTAACCTTTTTTATCCATTCTATAAAATTACTGTCTGTACCACCAATTTCTTTATACGCATCCATATTATCAGCCAGTATAGCCTTATTTACCTTTATACTAATATTATAGTTTAAATGTGGACTTGTAAGAATTGTTCCCTCTTTAGAATAATCATCTATAATTACTGCGTCTGATGGCAACTTCATAACATCCGCTTCCATAATATATTCACGATTCGTCTCAATTCCACCAGTCTGCTCAGTTTCAGTCTCCGTCTGCTGTATATCCGTATAATCTTTATAAGAAACTCCACAACCTGATATACATGTCATACTTATCAATGCTACAAATATGCCAACAAACCATTTCTTTCTCATAAAACCCCTCCCTTTTTTGATTTAATCACACTTGCTTTTCTATATTAATATACGAAATCATGCGGAAAAAAGTTTGACAGTTTTATCAGTTATAACTGATAAAAATCAAAAAAGGATTGGAGACTTCTGACAATCTCCAATCCTTCTAAATCATCATATATTCATTTTCTAGGACTTATCCCCATACTTCTTCAGCAATTTCCTTGACAAGCTTTAACTTAGCCCACTGCTCTTCCTCAGTAAGCTTATTTCCAATCTCGCATGAAGCGAATCCACACTGTGGGCTCAGATACAGTCTGTCAAGCGGAACATATTTTGCTGCCTCATGAATTCTGTTAATAACAAGCTCCTTGTTCTCAAGGGCTGGTGTCTTAGTTGTAACAAGTCCAAGAACAACCTTCTTATCCCCTGATACCTTTGCTAATGGTGCAAATCCGCCTGAACGTTCATCATCATATTCAAGATAATAAGCATTAACATTTTCCTCACCAAAAAGTAAATCAGCAACGCTGTCGTATGCGCCTGAACTGAAGAATGTTGAATGATAGTTACCTCTGCACACATGTGTGTTGATAAGAAGATCTTCTGGTGCTGCAGCTACAACCTCGTTGTTTAACTTAAGCATAAGCTTCTTGTACTCTTCAAGAGCCTCCCCGCTTCTGCCTGTAAGTGCAACAGCAAGCTTTGGATTAACCATTCCACCCCATACGCAGTCATCAAACTGAAGATTTCTACAGCCTGCTGCATATATTTCAGTAACAAATTCATTGTAAGCCTTGATTACATCTTCTGCAAATGCTTCCTCTGTTCCGTAGATTGCAAGTGTATCTGCTAAAAGCTCTGCGCCCGTAAAATATGCGTAGAACTGTCCCGGTGAAGGAATTGTCTGCTTTGCAACAGTGTTCTCATCCTCTAATGCCTTAACGAATTTGAAATGTTCAACAAATGGATGGTCCTTTACTGATATTTTACCAACCATATATGTATCATCAATCATTGCTGCTTCTGCATCAAATGTTGTATTACCGTCAACTGTCTTTCTATGCTCAACGCCATTGAAGCCCCACATGAAATCAAGATGCCATGTAGATCTTCTGAACTCTCCATCAGTAATAACATGATATCCAAGCTCCTTAACCTTTGCTACAAGCTCTCTTATGCAGTCGTCTTCAACTGCTGTAAGCTCTGCCTTGTTAATCTTTCCGCTCTCATAATCAGCTCTTGCCTTCTTTAATCTTTCTGGTCTTAAAAAACTTCCCACATAATCATATCTGAAAGGTGTATGTAATTTACTCATGTGTATCCTCCTGTTATAAATCAATTGTAAGGATAATTGTATCAGATATGATTTGACATTTATAATACATTTTAATTGTGGTTAGCCATATCTTTAAACTATGTCTAGTTTTGCTTTATGACCTTATTTACAGGTGTGTTCACATACTGAAAGAAGCCGTTATGGATCCATCCTTCTGATAAGACCATAAAATAAGGCAGCCCCGCATAGCTGAGTCTGCCTTACTTTCTTTATTTAATGTTGATGCCACTGGCATATTGCTGCAGAAACTGTTTCTTTCCACATGGTCTTCCCAAATAATATCCCTGCAGATAATCAACCTTCATTTCTTTCATTTTCAGAAGCCATTCTTTTTCCTCGATGCCTTCTGCGCATATCCTGACGTTAATACTATGTACCATGGTGATGATATTTTTATATAATTCATAATCCCTGTCACTGTTCATCGCCTTGGCAGTAAAATCCCTATCCATTTTCACGTAACTTGGATTCATATCACGGATACAATGAAGATTCGAATATCCTGTTCCAAAATCATCGATTACAAAGGGAATCCCGTTCTTGTCCAGAGTTTTACGGAATTTACAGAACGAAGGTGTCATATCCATAAATCCGCTTTCTGTCATTTCAACACATAAGCATTCCGGCTGTAATGAATATTTTTGAATTGCATCCAGAATATCCCGCTCCACATTGCCTTGCAGGATCTGAACATAGGATACATTTACATTCATCCGAAAATCAGGAATATATTTCTGCATTTCACAGCACATTGCTGCAGCTTCGTTCAAAATATATCTTCCAGCGGGAATGATTAATCCGGTCTCTTCCAATAATGGGATAAACTCCATCGGTGAAACAAACTCCCGCCCTTCTTCCGTTATCATGGAAAAACGCATCAGTGCCTCTGCTCCAATGATCTGTTCGGACTGACAGTCCACAATCGGCTGGTAGTATACTTCAAAGCCATCATAATGGTTCACAATAGCATTACGAAGTGTTGCTATGATTCTTCCTTTATGTAAAAAGACCTCATAGTCATCCTGGTCAAAAATATAGAATCCATTTTTACCCATGCTTTTTGCCTGTTTCAAGGCAAATTCAAACTTTTTGCGGCATTCTTCGGTTCCCTCACAAAATGTTGCTGCATCTATAACACCAATAGAAATAGAAAATATAGCTTCATAATTTTCGTCTACTATGAAATTATGAAGTTTATCTGAAATCTTTTCTTTCAGTGCCACAGCTTCTTCTGCGGAGGAAGCTTCCAGATCCACGATCACATACTGATCCGCTACCAGATGGTAAATTCTCTGCTTGTCTGAAAGGCATTCCTTCATACAGCCGGCTACGCTTTTCAGGATATAATTACCATAATCAGCTCCCCTGGAGCTATTGATCGCTCCAAAATCATCAATTCCTATATGCATAAAAAATCCCTTGGTAATGGGTTCTTTTTGTGCACGCAGGTAAGCAAGGAATTCCGGACCGCCAAGCAGTCCGGTGACATTATCAGCCCTTCTCTTGTTGCCGGTCTCATTCAGACACCCGACCAGATACTCTGCATTTCCCTGCTGATCATTGACAACGATACCACGGCTGTTGATCCAGACCGGCATACCTTCTTTATCAAGCCATCTATAATGAAGATTATGTACCTTTTCTCTTCCTTCACATATATCCGCAAGATGCTTTGCCAGCATCTCACGGTCTTCTTCATATACTACATTCATAACTTCATTTGACATATCTGTCAGGATATTACTCGGTATATTAAATCGTTCCACAGCTGACTGTGAAATCTCAAAGGTATTATTCTGCAGATCAAATATATACAGATAATCGTCCATACATTCTGTAATGATCTCAAATAAAATATCAGCTGCCTGCTCTCCAAATAATTTAAATATATCATTAATCACAACAATAACCTTCCTTATGACTACTTCACTCTATTCCTGTCATTTTCTAGAATAACTTAAAGATATTCACGCGGTCATGCATCTTGGCTGCTCCCTCTGCCAGATTAATACTGATCGCAGTATTCTCTTCTGAGGATGCTGCATTGCCCTGTACCACACCGGACAGCTGTTCAATTCCCTGACCGATCTGTTCCAAGGACTCAGCCTGGGAGTTTGCTTTCTCCATGGTGTTCTGTGCAATCTCTGCAAATGACTCCATATCTGCAATGATCTGATTGAATGCGTCTGCTGTTGTTCTTGTAATCGTATTGCCATTTTCGATTTCCACTAAGGTCTTATCGATCAGATCTCTTGTATTTACAGCAGATTTTGCACTGTCTGCTGCCAACTTGCCGATCTGATCTGCCACTACTGCAAAGCCTTTTCCTGCTTCTCCTGCTCTGGCAGCTTCAATGGAAGCATTCAGGGATAACAGGTTGGTCTGGGATGCAATATCCTCGATATCTGTGATAATATTACCGATCTCCTTGGAGATTTCTGTAATGTGCTCCATTTCCATCAGCAGATCGTTCATTTTTTCTTTTTCTTCGTTCGCTTTATCTGCAGAGGCTTTTACACGTGCAGATGCGCTCTGTGTTTCCTTCGCTGTATCTGCCGCCAGATCCACGACCGTATCAATGGTGGCATTCAATTCCTCGATTACTCCTGCCTGCTCTGTTGCACCGTCCGCCAGGGATTTTGATGCATTTTCCACCTCGGATGCATTCGATGATACCTGTTCTGCCAGATTGCTGATCTCGGTCAGGGTACTGTTAAACCGTTTCAGAATATACAGCAGTGATACCTTCAATTCCGAGAAATCGCCTAGGAAATCTGTAATATCATCACCATTTCTGGTCAGGTCACCCTGCGCTATTGCCTTTACCTCCATAGAGATCTCGCTGACATAATCTGCCAGAATACCCATGGCTTCTTTCAGATTCTTAATGGTATCGCCAAGCTCATCATCAGACTCATAGGTAAGCATTTCTACATTAGATAGTTCGCCCTTACGCAGGCTGGCAACTGCTGCATCTATCTGTTCTACCGGCTCAGTAATGGAATTGGTAATGATCCTTCCGATCAGTGTCGTCACTACAGCAATCGCAAGACCCGCTGCCACAATCACGACAAATATGATGATGGTGCATACATTGGCCATGGTCTTTGCCTGATCTAATTCTACCTGGAACTCGTCACGTAATATAGTTAATTTTTCAGTAAAAGCTTTATATTCTTCATACACCTCTCCGGTCATCAGCTTTGCTGCTTCCTGCTGTTTATTCTCACGGCTCAACTTCAGGATTTCATCTGAAGCAGCCCTGTATTTTTCCCATGCAGCGTTTGCTACTTCGTAATCGTTCTGTCCTTTTTTAGCATCACTGTCTGCAGACATGATTGCATCCAGATTCGCATCTGTATCTTGGATCTGACTCTCCAGCTTCCGAATTTCCTCTTCACAGGCAGTCATATCCGATGCATCTGATTCTACCAGGTGCTGATACTGCTTGATTCTGTATTTCGCAGTCATTGTCTCTAAATCCTGCAGATATTCCAATGACGGAGACCAGACCTCCGTGATCTTCTCTATATTTGAACGGATCACTAATGTCGAGATCAGTGCCACCAACACTAAAAATAATGTCATAACAAGTACTGTCATTCGATATACTTTTAATTTTCCTGCAACCTTTAAGTTAGCTATACGCTTTTTAATCTTTTCCATGATAGTTTTCCCTTTCTTTGTAAATTATTGATCTTTTATCACATTTGTTTATCCATAAACTGCTATAAGATAGCATACTTTATTGGAAAAGTCTATAAAAAAAGCATTAAATTATTTTCTACTACATATTAGTGGTTCTATTGCTAGAAACTGGTGAAAATACTTCTTTCTGACCATCCAATCCCAAGTCTTTTGCCATTTGTTCCATATCCTTATATATCTTGTCTTTGTACTTATCATAAAGGAACTCAAATCCATCTTTGCGAAGAATTGATGGCGAATTATCCATGTGAATGCAGTCTTTCATAACACAGTCATATGCAAGATTTCTGCACATAAATAAACTGTATGTCTAGACAGCTTAAGCTGTTGTTCTGTTAACTGCAAACTGCACTTCTATTATTGTTCCTCCTGATGGGTTAGGCCTGATTGCAATACTGCCATCGTGTACCCGCACAATTTCATTAACAAGCGCAAGTCCAAGACCAACACCACCAAGCTCACGGCTTCTTGATTTATCTACGCGAAAGAAAGGTTCAAACACACGTTCCTTAAGTTCCTCTGGAATTCCACTTCCCGTATCCTCTACTGACAGATAAACCTGCTTTTCCTTCTGATATGCCTCTACTATGACCTGTCCACCAGAATGATTATATTTTATGGCATTCTCAACAAGATTATATACAAGCCTATATATAAGTATATCACTTCCAACCATATTTACATCCTTACATTTTCCAATAAGCTTTATATTCTTTTCCTGTGCAAGTGGCTCCAGATCCGCCAATACCTCATCAATAAGTGCATTAACTATAATCGTCTCATCACGTCCCACTGTCTGAAGCTCGCTCATGTCAAGGAGCGTTTTTACCATTTTACTAAGTCTTTCATTCTGTTCAGTAACCATCTTTATCGTCTGTATGGTATCTGCATCATTACCTGGATGCTTGCCAGAATTATATAAATCAAGCTGAATCTGCATTAATGATAATGGAGTCCTAAGCTCGTGTGCCGCATTCTCAGTAAACTGCCTCTGTATCTTAAATGCCTCCGATAGACGTTCAAGCATCTTATTATACGAAACACAAAGACACTTACAGAAGATATTGATGCTATACGAAAAATCGAGGAGCAGATAGCAATAGCAAATAAAACATCATATAATCGTGTAGGTTTTCCTACATTTTTATATGATAAAAAACCGACAATTTTATATTAACATTTGCACCATAAACAGGTATGCGGATAAGCCAATATAAGATATAATGACATAACAGGTGTAACAAATTGAAAAATAAAAAAAACAACTTTAATATTTATTATGTGGACAATTATGTACGATGGTGATAATCACTTTCCGCACGATGGCAAACAAGGCAGATGTGGCAGTGGTGAGGGATATAGCTGGGATGATAATGATTACAGACCTGACGGATGTCTGGAACTTCCAAGCATACTCAGCATTGCCTGTCGGTCAGTTGCAAAAAGAAGGGGCTGAAAAGCCTGCTCTTATATATACATATATCTGTCTCCTATTTTTAACTCCAGCTCATACGGATATCATACATCAGCCTTGTAAGTGCAATACTGTCTTTAGCTGTATATACATCACTGCTGCAATATCCAAGTTTTACACATCTGCTTACTTCTCTGATTTCATATTCAAAGCCATTTATATCAACCGGACACTCGATTGTTTCTGGTTCTTTTCCTTCCACCTCAAGTATCATGGTCTCGGCGTGTTGGAAATCCGGTAAAAATATACTTCCCTTTGTTCCCTCAATTCTGGCATTACGTTTTAATTCCTGCCCAATTGTCTGGACTGATTCTGCCGTACATCCATCATTATATGTCAGTTTGAGACAGCTGTAATCATCTGTTCCATACTCATTAATATGTACTTTTTGAGTTTCTACATTCTGCGGCTCATTCCCTGTAACAATACGCAGAAATCCCAGATTATAAATTCCTATGTCCAACAAAGCACCTCCACCAAGTGCAGGGTTAAATTTACGCTCTTTTCTGGCACCTGTTGCAACAAACCCATACTGACATGAAATATGTTTTATTTCTCCAATAACTCCTTGCTGTAAGATACTGTGTAAACGATCATACAATGGAAGAAACCATATCCAGAGTCCCTCCATGATAAAAAGATGCCTATCCCTTGCCAGCTTGTACAGTTCCTGTGCCTGTTTATCATTTATCGTAAACGGCTTTTCGCACAATACATGCTTTCCATGTTCAAGACATAACCTGCAATTCTCATAATGCAAGGTATTTGGTGTTGCTACATAAACAGCCTCAACATCCTGATCTTTAACCAGTGCTTCATACGAATCATAATATCTTGGGATATCATGCTCATTAGCAAAGGCTTTTGCACTTTCAATGTTACGTGAACCAACTGCTACTAACTGTTCATTTTCTTTACTCATCTGATTTATGGTTGATGCAAATTTTTTTGCAATATTACCTGTAGCCAAAATTCCCCACTTCATCTTATCTCTCCCATCGATTCTATAAATTTATATGTAATATATCCTCATTTAACAATTATTAAAGGATACAAATCTATTATACCTTATATCATCATCTTCGCATATCCATTTTATATCATATTTTATAATACAAAAGGCCAGACCCGCCAAGCCCAATGGTTACTGACGAATCTGACCTTTTACAATTACTAAAAATTTTATATATTATCCTTCAATCTCTTTAATAAGATTAACCATCTCAATAGCACCTTCAGCGCACTCAAATCCCTTATTGCCTGCCTTTGTTCCGGCGCGCTCAATTGCCTGCTCGATTGTATCTGTAGTAAGCACTCCAAACATAACAGGAATATCACTTGCTAAAGAAACATTTGCAATGCCTTTGGAAACCTCGCTACACACATAATCGTAATGGCTTGTAGCACCTCTTATAACTGCACCAAGACATATAACTGCGTCATACTTGCCGCTTTTTGCCATCTTTGAAGCTATCAATGGTATCTCAAATGCGCCCGGCACCCATGCAAGATCAATATTTTCTTCTGAAACATCATGTCTTACAAGCCCGTCTTTAGCTCCCGCAACAAGCTTAGACACAATAAATTCATTAAACCTTGCCGCTACAATACCTACCTTAATTCCACTGTCAACTAACTTACCTTCTAAAACTCTCATCATCAATTTCTCCTTATAAATAATTCATATTTTTACACTACATTTAAAATGTGTCCCATCTTTGTCTGCTTTGTCTTAAGATAGAACCTGTCAAAGCTGGTCGCATCTATCTCAATAGGCACTCTCTCACTGATTTCGATTCCAAAATCTGCAAGCTGGTATACCTTATCGGGATTGTTAGTAAGAAGCCTTAAGCTCTTAGCGCCTAAGTCTTTCAATATCTGTGCTCCTATGTAGTACTCGCGTGCGTCTCCCGGCAGACCAAGTGCCAGATTAGCCTCAAGTGTATCCATTCCCTGATCCTGAAGTGCATATGCCTTAAGCTTATTAACAAGCCCGATTCCTCTGCCCTCCTGTCTCATATAAAGAAGTACTCCCCTGCCTTCATTGTTAATCTGTGTCATCGCTGACGCTAGCTGCTGACCGCAGTCACATTTCATTGAGCCAAATGCGTCTCCAGTCAGGCACTCTGAATGTACCCTGCACAAAAGATTGCTGCCATCACCAATGTCTCCCTTTACCAATGCAACATGATGCTCGCCATTTAACTTATTAACATAACAGTGTGCCATGAATTCCCCATACTTTGTCGGCATTCTTGTAACTGCCACACACTCAACCAAGTTGTCATGTCTCTTTCTGTATTCCTGAATTGCTTTAATTGTTATGAATTTGAGATTGAATTTTTCGGACATTTCTATGAGGTCTTCTTTTCTCATCATTGTTCCGTCCGCTTTCATTATTTCACAGCACAGACCACATTCTTTAAGTCCTGCTATTCTCATAAGGTCTACTGTTGCCTCTGTATGTCCGTTTCTTTCAAGAACTCCATTAGGTTTTGAACGTAGTGGAAACATATGTCCCGGTCTTCTGAAATCCTCAGGCTTTGCTTCATCTGACACACATGCTCTTGCAGTAAAGCCTCTCTCCTCTGCCGATATTCCTGTTGTCGTCTTAACATGGTCTATTGACACTGTAAATGCAGTTTCATGGTTATCAGTATTGTCAGCAACCATCTGTGTAAGTCCCAGCTTTCTGCACAAATCTCCACTCATAGGCATGCATATAAGTCCTTTTCCATATGTCGCCATGAAATTCACATTTTCAGTAGTTGCAAATTCAGCGGCACATATCAGGTCGCCCTCATTCTCTCTGCTTTCATCATCTGAGACAAGTATCAGCTTTCCATCCTGTAAATCCTTAACTGCCTCTTCTACTGTGTTATACTCAAACATTTTCTTTTACCTTCCTTTCCCTTTGATATTTTAAAATCCATTCTTTAGCAGGAACTCTTTCGTTATCCCGCTTTTCGGCTTTTCCTTTTCAAATGTGATGAATTTCTCTATGTACTTACCGACAATATCATTTTCAAGATTAACTACATCACCAGCTTTCCTAAGTGACAGCGTTGTCGCACCTGCCGTATGCGGTATTATTGATACTGAAAAGCTCTGGCTGTCCGTCTTGGCAACCGTAAGACTTATTCCATCTATGGCAACCGAACCTTTTTCAACAATATATTTTAATATTCCGCTGTCTGTCTTAATCTGATACCATATCGCGTTATCATCCTTGGTTATCGCTGCAACTTTTCCTGTTCCATCAATATGTCCTGAAACTATATGTCCTCCGAACCTTCCATCAGCCGCCATTGCCCTTTCAAGATTAACTGCACTACCACTCACCAGTTTGCCAAGTGATGAGCGGTTCAGCGTCTCATGCATTACATCCGCATTAAATGTATTATCATATATCCCTGTCACTGTAAGGCACACACCATTGACAGCAATGCTGTCTCCTATATGTGTTCCCTCAAGGACTTTTTCTGCCTGTATTGTAAGGATTGCCGACGCCGTTCCTTTTTTCACATTATTCACATGTCCGATTTCTTCAATAATTCCCGTAAACATTACAACTCTCCTTCAATCAGAATATCGTCACCAAGAAGACGAACTGTCTTGTT
This sequence comes from Lachnospira eligens, assembly GCF_009680455.1. GTDB lineage: Bacteria > Bacillota > Clostridia > Lachnospirales > Lachnospiraceae > Lachnospira > Lachnospira eligens_A. The sequence continues at coordinate 215,200 of NZ_WKRD01000004.1, read as the reverse complement.
TCTCAACTGATATGCTTCATCTACATTTGCAACACCCTGACCTTCAACTGCTGTCTTACTGTCTGCCCCGCCAAATATTTTAGGTGCAATGTAAGTCTGAACCCGTTTCACAATTCCAGCCTGCAATGCCGAGAAGTTAAGTGTTCCGCCTCCCTCTAGAATCACGCTGTCGATACCTTTTTCTCCAAGTATGTTCATAAGCTCTTTAAGGTCAACGTGCTGCTCTGATTCTTTTGTAATTATCACTTCACAGCCTGCATTTTCATATAAAGATTTCCTGTCGCTGTCGGTACTACATGTAGCAATTATTGTTGGTATCTGCCCTGTACTTTTTACAATTCTGCTGTCCAGCGGAGTTCTCAATCTGCTGTCGCATATGATTCGCACAGGATTGTGTGGATTGCTTACGGCTGTACTTCTACAGTCAAGCATTGGATTATCAGCAATCACAGTGCCGACACCAACCATAATTGCCGCATATCTGTGACGGTCTGCATGCACATTTTCTCTTGCCTGCTCACCCGTAATCCACTTGGAAAGTCCCTTATATGTGGCAATTTTCCCATCAAGTGTCTGTGCCGTTTTCATCACAACATATGGCTCTTTATTCCTTATGTAATGAAAGAATACATAATTCATCGCCAGACATTCTTCATTGCATACACATCCTTCAACTTTAATCCCGTGTTCTTCCAGATATTTAACACCTTTTCCACTTACCAGAGGATTAGGATCCATCGAACCTATCACAACCCTGCTTATTCCTGCCTGCACAAGTGCTTCAGTGCAAGGCGGCTGTTTCCCATGATGGCAGCACGGCTCAAGTGTCACATATATGGTTGCTCCACTGGTATCCTCCATACATCTTGAAAGTGCATCTCTTTCCGCATGAAGCTCACCATATTTCCTGTGCCAGCCTTCACCTATAATTCTATCATCCTTTACAATTACAGCTCCCACCAGCGGATTAGGATTAACCCAGCCTGTTCCTCTCTTCGCCAGTTCAATCGCCCGCTTCATGTAGAATTCATCTTCTTTTGAAAAATTGTTATTTATTTCCTGCTGCATATCTGCACCTTCTTTCTGTTCCTTCCTGTCCTGCTTTTCTCTTTCCTGATTTTCCTTGTTTGCTGTATCTTAATTTCATTCTTAATGTGCTTGTTGTTTTCCTGATTTTGCCGGTTCAAAGTCGTGATACCTATAAGTAGTCGCATTTTCAATGGTTTAGTAGGTAATTGCTTAAGTTTTCTTCAGTTTTTAGCTAAAATAAACCTACTAAAGCCACAAAAAACTTACATTTATAGGTTTTTACCAAATTTACCTGCTGCCATTCTGCTCTGAATTGCTATAATATGCCGCCAGATTGCTCAGAATTGAATCGCCGTAATATGCAGCCGCCACAATTGCCAGTTCCAACATTTCAGACCAGACTCCGCCTCAACAATACAGACATCCTAGCACGACCAAAATCCAGCCCAGACATAAAAAAAGCTTCCAAAGCAGTTTCATCTCACCACTTCAGAAGCCTTACGCCAAAATATCGAATTTCTATAATCAAATTCTTACTCTGACAATCAAAAAAACTCTGAGATAATAATTCATCTCAGAGCCAGTATCCACATTCAAGCCAGCCATTCATTCTACTATGATTACATTATGAATAACTAACTTTAATATCACTTCTTCCATCCAGACTTTACTGTCGGCTTCGGAATTACACCGAATCATGCTCTGGCTTACGCCTCGGCTCGTGGGCTTTACCACCGGTAGGGAATCACACCCTGCCCTGAAGTTCCATATGTATTAAATTGTTTATAGTATACACCCGATTTTTAAAAAATCAAGTACTTGACATATTTATTAATTTTATGATACTATACCACGGCACAATTAAATATGGTTATATTGGAAACGACACATCCCCCGGATGATAACGAACAACACATGTTTTGCTTATGTTATTATTTAAGGAGGATTTTTTTATGCCAAAAAACAAGTTTCAGGATGTTGTTTTCACAATTATTATGGCAACAATTATGGTCTATGGAATGGTCGTATATAATGTTGCCCTCAACACAGGTACTGTAAATGGTACTACTTTCTTAGCTGCAACACATGAATTGCCAATCATGGTTCCTATTGCATTCGTACTCGAATTCTTCGTTGTAGGAAAGATTGCTAAAATGCTTGCTTTCACAGTTATGCGTCCTACAGACAGACCTCAGTTCATCACATATGCAATATCAATATGCATATGCTGCATTATGTGTCCGATTATGAGTCTCGTTGCAACATTTCTTTTCAAAGAACCATCCTTTGGCATGTGGGTTAAGACATGGGCAATGAATTTCCCTATGGCAATCTGCTATCAGATGTTCTATTGCGGACCATTTGTAAGGCTTATATTCAGGGCAATATTTGTTAGAAAAAATGCTGATGCAACAGAAGCTGTAACGGCTGCAGAGGCAGAATAATATTAATCACTAAGGGGCTGTCACTTGACAGCCCCTTAAAAAAATCAATTATTTATAATATTACATTTTCAAACAAAAATACCATTACCGGCATGGTTACTATAGCACTAAGCGTTGTAATCACATTTATGGCACTGGCATATTTTGAATCATTGCCATATACCTGACACATCTGCGTAACTGTTGATGCTGAAGGTGTAATAACTGCCAAGAAAACAATAAGCATAATTTTAGGTGCATCCTGAGAAATACCAGCAAGATGGCTTAATTTTATCAAAAGAAGTGCTATAAGCGGTACAACAACCATTCTCAACAAAGAAACAAAATACAGCCTTCTGTTAGCAAAAATTTTCTTTAAATCCATCCCTGCAAAAAGCATTCCTGTAACTATCATGCTGGCAGGTCCTATCATATTGCCAACAGAGCCTATCGTATCATTAATTATTAAAGGCAGTCTGATTCTTGTAAAGAAAAGTATTACACCAACCACAATCGAGATCATATTTATATTTAACACAATCTTCTTCCAGTCATATGAACTTTCACGGCTGATTATTTTTTTACAGTGAGTCCACAAAAAGATAAGCTGCACACTCATGAAAACACATCCGTAAAGCACCCACTCCTGACCTAGAATAAATGTCACAATTGGAACAATAAGATTACCTGAATTTGAATAATAAACAGATGCTATCTCCACCTCATTCAGGTGAAACAATCTCCCCATAACTGATATAACTCCAAGCAATACAATCTGTAATGTCACTGATGCCGCCAAAGCAAGCAACAACCCATTTACTGTCTTTGATGTATAATCCACCTGAAAAGCCTTTATAATGACACATGGTATAATCAGGTATAAAACAATTTTGGATAAAACTTTACTGTCCTCATCTTTTACGATACCTGCTTTTACAATAATAAAGCCCATAAGAATCATAATGAATAGCTCTACTATCTGTTCCATAAGAAGTATGCTAATATGCATAAAAATCATCTCCTATTGTTATGATACGCCCAACGCATTATATACATCTTTTGCAATTATCATTCATCCACCAGGCATAACATTCTTTTAAGCAAAAGCCTCCTCTTTTATATAAAAAATCAATATATAAGCAGGGGAAACTTTTCCCCCACCTATATTACATATGTTCTTTGCAAATATCAAGATGCATAACTAATGCCATAGGTCGTATGTCTGATTGAATAATAGCTCCTGTCCCATACGCCGCAAATTCATATGGGAAAATCATTCTTGCTATTTGTATTGTTTAAGAAATATTTATCGGAAAGTGGCATAGATAATGACCATATCATTGAGATTGCTTTAGATGGCATTGAAAATGAGGAGTTGAGAGATCCAAAGAAGTGTTACCAGTATATTAAAGATGCAATGAAAGATGACCAGAAGTATTATCTACTTTTAGACGAAGTACAGTTTATGCCACGATTTGAGGAAGTTCTGAACAGCCTGCTTCGTATCAGCAATATTGATATATATGTGACTGGCAGTAATTCTAAGTTTCTATCCAGTGATATTGTAACTGAATTTAGAGACAGAGGAGACGAGATAAGAATATATCCGTTGTCTTTTGCAGAGTTCTATGCAGCTTTCGGTGGAGATTATGATGATACTTGGGAAGAATATATGATATATGGTGGTTTACCACAGGTGGTACAGTTCTCTATGGAACGCCAAAAGGCTGAGTATCTAAAAAACATTTTCACAAATGTTTATATTAAGGATGTTGTAGAAAGAAACAAGCTTCGAAATGTTGATGAGATTGATACATTAGTAGATATTCTCGCTTCTTCGATAGGGGCTCCTACTAATCCAACAAAAATATCAAATACTTATAAAAGTGAGCGTGGTATAAATTACAGCAATAAGACCATATCCAACCATATAGATTATCTTGTGGAGGCATTTTTGATTTCTAAAGCTGACAGATATGATATTAAAGGCAGAAAATATGTAGGGGCAAATCTGAAATACTATTTTACAGATGTGGGACTTAGAAATGCCAGATTGAATTTTAGACAGCAGGAACCTACTCATATCATGGAAAATATTGTTTACAATGAGCTACTTATCAGAGGCTATAATGTAGATGTTGGTATTGTAGACGTATATACGAAAAATGATGAAGGAAAAACAACTCGAAAGCAGTTTGAAGTTGATTTTGTGGTCAATCAGGGTAGTCAGAGATATTATATTCAGGTGGCTTACGATATGACTTCAGAGGAAAAGCAGAAGCAGGAACTTAATTCATTTAGAAATATTCCAGATTCATTTAAAAAGATTGTGATAGTAAACGGAACAAAAAAACCTTGGAGAAATGAAGAAGGCTTTGTAATCATGGGAATGAAGTATTTTTTGCTTAATGCGGATAGTTTGGAGTTATAGTATGCTTGGACTTGACAGAATTTTTTAGAATGCGGGAAGCTTCTTGCATATTAATTACTAGTCCTCATTAGAAATTCCATATGGTAACACATATTCTTCATCAGGCAGTTCTGATATTTCACCTGCATTAATGTTTTTACTCTTTTCATACACAACCTCCAGCAATTTAATAAAAAAGACCAGCAAAATGCTGGTCCTAAAATATGTATATATCCAGACATACAATCACCAACATGTGGTCAAAACATCTGGAACACTCCATTTGTCAAAAATTTCTAATATTACATTATAATGGGTAAGAACTTAAGTCAATACCTGTATTTTATCTAATGTTATTTATGCTGCACGATGTATATCTTTTTAGTTTAAGCATAGCTTTCTTCCATATCACTGATATCTTCAAGAACCTCCCTTATTCCATAAAGCATTTGCTCTTCAGTTAATTTATGTATCACTTCCCGCTTAGAGATCTGATTCTCAATTATTGGAATCAAAAGATTTCTTGCAAATTTCTTCCTATCATTACTTGCAAACATATCTTTAAGAGTTTTTCCATCTAATTTATCCTTTAATCTGTCTACGGACTTTTCTGCTTCCTTATTGCTAAGAAGATATTCTGATGCCATTTCAGTAAACACATCCTGAATTATTTCCACCATTTTATCCGCATCATCTTCAATAAAGCTTCCAACCACAGCATTTGTTACTTTCCCTGCTGCAGAACCAGCAACCATAGAACCAACTAAGCCACCCACAATTGTACCTATTCCTGGAATTGCGGAACCGATTGCTGCGCCGGCAACCCAGCCTCCTGTTCCAGCCCCTACCGTTGCAGCTGTATTTGCCATATTTTTAAACAACTGTTTTCCTGATATTCTCCCTCTGAATATGTTGGCAACATCAAAGGAAGACAGTACAACAAATGTGATGCCTGCCGTAATTGTATTGCTCCTTAAGAGCTTTGCGGCAGCTTTCATTGCCGCTGCGCCATAAATAGGCTTTGAACCTACACGGAATGCATTAATTAAAACTGCAGATGCTTTCGGCCCCATCATAGCAACTATAGCTTCTGAACTTCCTACAAGTGCACTATTAAGCCCAGCTTTAGATAATTGCGCTGCAAGTACTGATGTAATAAATGCTGTTCCACCTACTTTAAGACCTGAATATGTTGCAATTTTTATAGCATCTTCAAAATCTTCTCCATTCCACATTGATGTCGCAAATGTAATCATCGCAGTAACACCAAATGCAGAGGATGCTATTATTGTTCCGTTTACTGCATCGTATGTAAGAGATTCAACAGTTCCTGCTTTAGCAATATTTTTTGCCTGTGCATATGTAAAGTGTCCTTTCTTAACAATATTCTTTGCCTCATTAGGATCAGACACCCCCTTTACCTGTCCATTTTTTATCTTCTCCTCCATTGCCATTACAGCTTCATCATACTTATCAGATGGAACTTCTATCTTCATTGGTTTTCCATCCGTCATATATCTGAATGTACCTTTTCCATCATTTTCAAAGCATTCATTTATACATCTTTTTCCTGTAGCGCAATACTTCGACTGTATATTTACGCCATCAACAACTCTGTCAGCACCATTTTTAGCGTTATCATCTCCAACAATCTTTGCATCATGTCCTGTCAGTTTATCAAATAGGTTATTAGCTCTTTCCGCGGCAAAACCATGTCCCTGTCTTGAATGAAATTTCTCTTCTTCAAACTGATTATTAACAGTCCTAAATGCTCCTATCCCTCGACCTGCTGATTCAGCTCCGAAATTATTCTTCTTTTCATTTTCAATTTTCTTCTTCTCCGCCTTTTTGTTAGCCTCAAAGTTTTTCATTTCATTTAGGAAATTTTTTAATGGAGTCTTGTTTATAAAAGAACCTTCTATATAAAATGTGCTTCCGTCTAAAAAATCTATTGCCAATTCACGATTACAATCTTTTTTGCTACTCTTCAATATCCTCAATTGTTTTATATCATCATACCAAAGCTTTTTAGGCTTCTCCATTGTTTCCACATAATACATCTTATCATCAGTAAAAATATAACCATTTTTACCACTTCCAAATACAGTTGTATCAAGAAAACCTAGCATTGTAGTTCTATCCATCCCCTGTGCAAATGTTTGTAATGCATTATCAATTTTCTTAATAGGAATATTTCCTTTGACATGATAATTTCCAGCAGCCGTCATATCTGCCAAATACTTTCTCATTATCTCAATCTTTTCTTCATGTTCCCCCATAAAACTAATTCTCCTTATTCTCTGTCACTACATTTCCTAATAATTCAACATATCTGTGCATAAGCTCCTGCAAATAAAACCCATTCAGCCTTTTTGAAACTGGAAGACTATCAAATTTGCTGCCTGCATAATCTAAGGCCTCATTCCACAACTTATTTAATTCCAACTTTTCAGGATACATTTCCGCAAACGCTTCTTTTATTGTATCTTCTATATATATCTTCTTATCTTCAACAATTCTTTTCTTCTTATCTTCACCTGCAAGAAATGGAAAATCCATATGCATTGTTTCATTCAATAATCTGTTTATCACATCACAGTCACCATTCATGTAGCTTCTCCTTGAACCCATCTTATTCTTTCTTTACCTTTTAATCATACTTTTGCCATCAGCAAGAAATATATTTCTGTTTTTCACGCATATAAACTGAATATATTATAACTCTTTGATGACTTGACAGCAAGATTTGTTATTTTTCATAGCATCTAACCGACTGCAATGATTTCGCACTTCCATTTATTAATATATTATAAAGCAGCTTGTTATCAGAATATATGAGATATATAATTATAAAATAGAAATAAAAAGCACAATAAGGAGCAAGCAGATATATGTTTTATTTTATATTGGAACCCATAATGATGTATAACTGGATATTAATATTAGCGGCAGTTATCCCTGCGGTATTCCTTATGATTAAAGTATACAGAGCAGACAGAATGGAAAAGGAAAGCGGCTACCTTTTAAGACAGCTAGTTATTGCGGGAATTCTATCCACCATTATTGCCCTAATTGAGGAAAAAATAGGGGAATGGATTTTATCATGCTTTGTTCCCGGAAATAAATTGCTGTATCAGATAATTCTTTATTTTGTTATTGTTGCCATAGCCGAAGAAAGCTCAAAGTATTTCTTCTTAAAAAAACGGACATGGAATAATCCAGAATTTAACTGTCAGTATGACGGTGTTGTATATGCAGTATTTGTTTCTCTCGGATTTGCCCTTTGGGAAAATATCAACTATGTTTTATCATATGGTTTTTCAACTGCTATTGTAAGAGCAATTACAGCAATTCCAGGACATGCCTGTTTTGGTGTATTTATGGGTGTATTCTATGGTCTCGCAAGAAAACAGTATAATCGTGGAAAAAAATTTAGCTCCAAGATATTCAGAATATTCAGTGTTGTGTTACCAGTTCTATTACATGGCTCATATGATTTTATAGCTTCCATGGAAAATACAATGGGAGGTCTATATTTCGTGGCCTTCGTTATTATACTTTTTGCACTGTCTTTTGGACTGGTAAACATCTCATCAAAGAATGATAAATACATATGATATAGAAAACACCAGCACATTTAACCTTAACGTGCTGGTGTCTGTATGTTAATACTTTTCGTATTTATTCATCTGTCTTCTTTTTAAGAATACAAGAAATACTACCACGCAGGAAATTACTATCAGAACTGTTAATGCTCCAAATGTAACCGCTGCTGGATGATTATTAATTAAGCAACATATTTATAAGCCAGATTATTGGCAGGAAGATATGCATCTCCTCCATACAAAGCTGTATAATCATTTACCACCTTATTACCTTTTGCAACTGCATTTCTGCAAAGTATACCATTATCCTTATATTCTTCTTCGTCCCATTCAATGGAGTTTATTTTATGTATTGATAATCTTTTATTTTTTTTCGCATAATCCGTATATTTCCACCAGAATATGTTAATATATGAATATCAATCCACAGATTGGAGAATTACCATGAAAGCATATGAAAGATTATTAAAATATGTCACTTTCCGTACACCAAGTGATGAAAACAGTGAAACAACTCCCTCATCTGCATGCCAGTTTGAGTTAGCCAGATTTCTTAAAAATGAGATGGAAGGATTGAATTTATCGGACATTGTACTTGACGATATGTGTTACCTGTATGGTAAGCTTCCAGCAACCAAAGGTTATGAAAATGCACCTGCTATCGGATTTATTGCACATATGGATACTGTGTCCGATTATTGCAATCACGATATTACACCAGTAATAACAGAAAACTTTAATGGTGTATCACTCACACTTCCTGCGGGAATAACCTTGTCTGTGCATGATTTTCCTCATCTTGGCACTCTTAAGGGTCGTACACTTATCACATCAGACGGAAGCACTATACTTGGTGCCGATGATAAAGCAGGTATTGCTGAAATCCTTACTATGATAGAACATTTGCAGAAAGGCAATATACCTCATGGAACAATATGTATTGCATTCACACCTGATGAAGAAATCGGCATGGGAGCTGAACATTTTAACATAGAACAGTTCGGTGCCAAATACGCCTACACAATTGACGGCGACACAGAAGGCGAGATTCAGTACGAAAACTTCAACGCATGCAAAGCGGATTTTCATATTAAAGGCTTCAATGTACACCCAGGTTCTGCCAAAGACACCATGATTAATGCCAGTCTTGTTGCAATGGAGATTAACAATGCGCTTCCTGCTATGGAAACCCCTCGCGGCACAGAAGATTACGAGGGCTTCTACCATCTTGTCAGCATGTCTGGCGATGTCAGTGAGGCTTCGCTTAATTATATAGTAAGAGACCATGATAAGAATTTATTTGAAGCAAAGAAAAATACTCTGCGATTAATCGAAAAGAATATGAATGAAAAATGGGGCAAGGGAACTGTTACGCTCACCATTAAAGACCAGTATAAGAATATGTCCGAAATCATTGCGGGCTGCATGAATCTTATTGATAATGCAAAGAAAGCCTGTGAACTGGCTGATATAGTACCGCTTATTCTTCCTATCCGAGGGGGAACAGACGGCTGTCAGTTAAGCTTCAAAGGTCTTCCATGCCCTAACCTTGGAACTGGCGGACACGCATACCACGGTCCTTATGAACATATTACTGTTGAAGGCATGGATATGACCGTTGCAATGCTTGTTAAATTGGTTGGAACATTTACTGAATAACAACTATATTTCATAACACAAAACAGGAGTTAAGCTATTGACCTACTCCTGTTTTGTATTATCAGTTGCTATTCAGTTTTTATTACTTTCGCTTTGAAACAACATACATAACTGCTGCTGCAATACATCCAGCTAACGCAATAATTGCTATTACAAGCCATAATTTCCCATGATTTCTGTCCCCAGTGTTGATTGATGATGCATTTGTTTCATTTTCATCAAATGTATACTGGCTTGTTGTTTCTGATTCTATCTGACTGATGGTCTCTGTTTCTGTTTCAGATTCTTTAGTACTCTCCATCTCTGTTTTTGTCGCCTTGCTGCTCTCTGAATCAGATTCTTTGATACTTTCTGTTTCTTTACTACTTTCAGTCTCCTTGATGTCCTCAGTTTCAGATTCTGTTTTCCTGCTGCTTTCTGTCACTGTTTCTGTCTCTGGTTCTGTCACTGCTTCCGTCTCTGGTTTTGTCTCCGGTTTTGTCTCTGGTTCCGTCTCTGGTTTTGTCTCTGGTTTTGTCTCCGGTTCTGTCTCTGGTTCCGTCTCCGGTTCTTTAACAGTAAAATGTGCACTAGCTGTTCCACTCGATGAAGCAATACCTATAACATGCTCTCCCGTCGATAAATTTTTTATTAAATCTGGATTAAGTGTTACAATAATACTTCCTGCTTTTACCGTATAATCCTTGTCTTTTACAAGCTCTCTGCCATCAAGTTCTACTTTTACAAAATCTGAAAATGCTGCATTAGACTTAAATGTAATTGCCTTATCGGAATTCTTATCAATTATACATTTATCACCAGCAATTATTTCTGGCGTCAGTTTTGATGTAACAACACTATCTTTGTCTATCTGCTTTGATGCATTTGAATCTGCAAAGTATTTTAAACATAAAGAGCAGTAATAATATTCAGTATTACCTTCCTGAGTCACTGTAGCTGCTTTAGCTTCTACATGCTGTAACTTATGATTATCCTTATTTAATTCACCATATTCCTCATGACATACTTCACACACTGCACGATTGACGCATGTTGCCTCTCCGCCACTATGAATATGCTCTGGAATGCCACCCTTTATTTCAAATGTGAGTATATTATTCTCGATTGAATTGACACTGATATAAATATCTCCGTAAATCCATATATCTTCACCTATTCCTAATGCTGCATCTGCCTTTGTGTTATACTGTCCACCAAGAACTTCATAATTCCATTTAGGTGATGAAAAATACATATTACTTGGAAACTTAGTGTCACTGTCTATAAGATAACATACCAGACCGGATTTTAATGGGATTTTATCCACTCTGTTTCCATTAATCTTGAACATCTGCTTATATTGAGAATCATATTTGTTACCATTATCCTCAAAGTTTCTGTACTCAAGATACAATGTCTTACCCTTTTCCGGAATATCCATCTTATATCCTGTAATATTATCCGTACCTGAAGTTCCTAATGCTTTAAGACTATATTCTCCTTCGGACAAAATCGTCTTAATATCATTCTCATCAGCCCAGCCTAATACTTCTTTTTCCTTAAGAGACATAAACTGTGGTACTGGAGATATATGCTTTGCCATAACTGACATGAAATACACCGGTGACGCATTCTTTGAGTTATATAAATCCTTCAGCCCCATAATATGTCCCATTTCATGTACTGCTGTTGCAATTGATACAAATACCTGGTCATCCCCATCCTTAAATAAATATCCGTTAGTATCACCATCAGGCTTACAATACGAATTGGTTATCTGGACATATTTGTAACTATTAATAGTTTTTTTGCCGGTATTAACAGAAATATTATTAACATAATCTGTATAATTCCACAATGGTGATGACCAGCTTACTGATATATTACCTGACCCATTATTCTTATAAATAATTGTAATTGAATCAATAGTACCATTGTTATCTTTATCAAGCACACCATAGTCATAGTATACAGTATTATTATAATCAGAAATTTTATTACCAGATGATATGGCATTATTAACAGCTTCTGACCACTCCTGCCTAAGCTCATACATTCTGCTTGCACGCTCCGAAGCATCTTTATAACCAATGGTATTAATATCACTGTACTCTGCATAATACCCACGAGGATGTGAAAGTACAATTGAACCGCCATTATCATATAAATATACACTTCTCATTCTTAATTTGTTATCTGATACACATTTGTAATAATCGCCTACACTATATGAGCCTGCATTATATGAATTATCTGTTATTTTTCTGACAGAACTGCCTTCATATACATCATTTATAAATTCGGTTTCACCTGCAAATCTGGCAAATACCACTAAATTAGTAAAATTACTGTCATCATCATCTGCCTGTATCCTGTCTTTATCACCTGTTAATAACAAAATTGACAGAAAAACAGCGCAAAATAACAGTATTAGTTTGATTTTTCTCATAAAAATTCCTTTCCATGTATAAACAAGCTAACTATTATATTATCCGGTTTCTCTGTCAGAATCTTACCATATTATTAAATTTAATTCAATTCAAATAACTATTTTACGGCTTGCACACACCACAAGCTTCATACCCCATATCAATAATCTCCTGCCTGCTTCCTGTATAAATCTTTTTATTGGAAGCATCCATGCTCTTTGCACTGTTGCAGGATTCTTTGTGGAACTTCTTAGTATTCGTATTAAGTACATATGTCTGCACATTTGCTTCTGCTGCAGTTGTTGACTTTGAAGCATCTGCAACTATTGAATCGTCCTGATGGCTGTCACCTGTTGCATAATCAATAGCAATTCCCGGCTGTGCATTAAAACAATACACATTGAAAAGAATTCCATCGCCATTATCCTCAACTGACTCAGCCTCCATCTGCACACCGCTGGCAACAAGATTATCGCCAGAAAATACAGGTGTTACGCGGTACAAAACATGATTATTAGTTTCCTTTATGTAATCCGCCACCATATTTTCAAAAGGCAGCATACCATCAACATTAAGATATCTTGTTCCTGTAATCAGATTCTTTTCATTGGCATTCTCTCCGGTAAGCTGATATCCAATCAGATGACATCTGTTATACAGATATTTGCCATCAACATTATCATACTTAGCCGTCTGCCAGCCTGTCGGCTTCACCTCACCAATAGAGCCGCGCTTTTCCGCAGGCATAAGATCTTTACCAATATTCGCAAATGCTGTGGTACATCTTCCCAGACCGTCAAGCTCACCATAGCTTTCAAATGAAGCAGTCGTCATATCTGCTTCAGTAAAATCAGGATTATTGTCATTAATTACAACATATGGCTTTCCATCATATGAAAGAGTTACCATATCTGCCTGCCATGATGCTGACAACGCCTCACCTGCATTGGCAGTATTCTTAGAAGAGCATCCGTTTACCCAAAGCCCGCTCCACACAATGAAGCCTACCAGTAAAAATGCGGTTACTCTTCTCAATACTTCTAACCTTATATTACGCATGTATTTTTCCTTATTTCTTTCTTACATATCTTTCTTCAGTAATTTTCTCATGAGAATTACCCTCAAAATCAGTAGAACCCTCCAGCTTAAAATCATTAAGCATGTCCTTAGGAAACTTCACATCAGAAGGATACTTCCTGTTCCACTTATACAGATAAACCTCATCCACCATATCCTCATAAGAAACAATCTCAGAGTCCTCAACAAAACAGAAATCATCCCTTCCGGCAAAACCAAACTCCTGATTAACCTCAAGATTCTCATAATCACAAAAAAGCTGCTTGCTATATAAAGAAAGCCATAACTTCCCGCCATCAAGCATCTTAATAATATGCTCATTAAGAACACTGTCCTTAGAAACTCGTCTGTTATTAAACATAATTCCATAATCATCATCAACAATAGATATAACCTTCATAATGTCCTCCTTCTTTTATGTCCAGCAAGGTGTGACTGGGTTGGATAAAGGACTTTCTTAAAGGTGGAACGTGTCATTAAGACGCTGTACGGATTTTATCCGCGTTACAGTCACCGTCCGCAACCGGCGCATACTCGCCATCCATGGCTCGAATGCGCCTTTTTCTCACATCGTGTGCGAAAATTGCTACACATTTTATAAAATCCTACAGCCTCTAAACTCCACTTGAACCTTCAAGAAAGTCCTTTATCCAACCCAGTCACATCCTCCCCATCACAAACACAGTTGCTCTACACGACCATAGCTCAATCCCGCCACCACACCAGCAAGGGAGCAATGCGACCAACGCTGAACCACGCATCTCACCCCACCACAAAAGCGAGGGAGCAACGCGACCAACGCAAGTAGGTAAAAACTCCCCGGGGTGGTGGGCTGGGTGTGGTTGTATGGTTTAATTGAAAACCGTAAGAAGACGCCGGTACTTAGTGCGTGGGGAGAGCCGCCGAAAGGCGGCAAATCCCCACAAACTTAGTACCCGCTGCGTCTTCGCCCGAGCGGGAGCGCGTTTTCAATTAAACCATACAGCCATCCCCAGCCCCCTCTCCGGGGAGCCATTTCTTACCTACTTCTTAAAGGGAAACCTCCCCGATTCCAGCCTCTTCTTAAGCATAACCCCACCTATCGTCTGAGGCTGCTTAGCCGGACTATTTTCAGCTTCTCTTTCCTCCGCTTCTGCAATTCTGCGGCGAATCTCTTCCATCTTGTTATCCATTGCAGCAATCTGATCTGCACATGAAGACAATTCTGCAGCCAGCTGTTCTGCTTCAGAATCTGGAATATTCTTCTTATAACGAACCTTATGCTCCACGCTCGCCCAGAAATCCATGGCAATTGTACGGAACTGAACCTCAACCTTCATCATCTTCTTTTCATTCTGAAGGAATATCGGTATCTCAATTATAAGGTGAAGACTTCTGTAACCGCTTGGCTTAGGATTCTTGATATAATCCTTTCTCTCGACAAGCACTACATCGTCCTGCTTTAACAGGCAGTCGGCAAGCATATAGATATCTTCCGGGAAAGAGCATATTACTCTTACCCCCGCAATATCTCTTATACCTTCCTCAATGCCTTCCATTGTTATAGGAATATTTTTCTTCTTCGCCTTCTTAAATATTCCATCCATAGACTTAATTCTGCTCTTGATACTCTCAATAGGATTTCTGTCATACTGTAATGAGAACTCCTCATTAAGCACCTTGAACTTAGTCTCAACCTCCATAATGGCGCATCTGTAATAAGCCATCAGTGTGTTAAACGGCATAATATTTTCTTTTAATAACTCAATCATTTCATCAGAAAGGAGATTCTCTTTAATGAATCTTTCCTGTTCCTGCTTGAGTATCTCTTCTAATAACATAGTAACCCCTTTTACCTTTGATGCATCTTAAAGTGCCTTCTTAATAGCAGCTAAAAGCTCATCATATGTATCAAATGCCTCTAATTCAGGATTATCAGCCTTAATCTGCTCTGTACTCTTAAAGAGGAAGCCTGCCTTGCTTGCCTTAATCATTCCTAAGTCATTGTGGCTGTCTCCTGATGCAATAGTATCATAACCAATAGACTGTAAAGCCTTAACTGTTGTAAGCTTTGACTGCTCACAACGCATCTTGAAACCTGTAATCTCACCATTGTCAGCGACCTCAAGTGAATTACAGAAAATAGTTGGCCAGCCCAGCTTCTTCATAAGCGGAGTAGCAAACTGTGTAAATGTATCTGAAATAATGATAACCTGTGTTATACTTCTTAATTCATCAAGGAATTCCTTTGCTCCCGGAATTGGGTCAATCTTAGCAATAGTATCCTGAATTTCTTTAAGTCCAAGACCATGCTCCTTAAGAATACCAAGTCTCCAGTTCATAAGCTTATCATAATCTGGTTCGTCTCTTGTTGTTCTCTTAAGCTCTGGGATTCCGCTTGCCTCTGCAAATGCAATCCATATCTCTGGTACAAGAACGCCCTCAAGGTCTAAACATACAATATTCATATCATTATCTCCTCGCTTATTATTCTTAGATACACTCGTATCTCATGTGTTATTTCACTTATATTATTGTAACCCACTACCTGTCAAAACTCAATATGCCATTTCTAAGTCTTTCAAGCCCATCCATTAAAGTTGTCTTAGGACATGCAACATTCAGTCTTAAGAAATGTTTTCCATCTCCGCCAAAGCCTTCTCCCGCTGACAGGAAAAGTCCTGTATTCTTTCTTATATATGCCGCAAGCCTTGTTGAATTGTCTGTGATATCAGACACATCAAGCCAACAAAGATAAGTTGCATGTGATTCCACCATTGACACTCTCGGAATATTGTCTTTTATGAACTTTTCGGTAATCTGTTTATTCTCGTAGATATATTCTCTTAACTGCTCAAGCCATTCCTCACCCTTTGTAAATGCAGCTATAGCCGCATCAACTGCGAAAACATTTGGCTCAGCTACCTCATCGGTATTGATTGCACGCCAAACCTTGTGACGGAGTCGCTCATCCGGCACACATATTGCTGCTGTCTGTAAGCCTGCCATGTTAAATGTTTTCGTAGGTGCTATGCATGTTACAGATATATTCTTACACACCTCCGAAACACTTGCAAATGGCACATAATCAATGCCCGGGTCTGTAAGCTCGCAGTGAATCTCATCAGATATAACAACGACTCCATACTTGTAAGCAAGCTCTCCGATACGTGCAAGTTCTTCCTTTCTCCATACATTTCCACCCGGATTCTGTGGGTTGCACAGAATAAGAAGTGTTGTCTGTGGGTTCTTGAGCTTAACTTCAAGGTCTTCAAAATCTATTACATACCTGCCATTCTCATATGCAAGCTGGCTCTGTAACACATTTCTGCCATTATTAAGAATACTGTTAAAGAAAATGTTGTATACAGGTGTCATGATTACAACATTCTCTGCTGGTGTCGTAAGCTTTCTTACAGAGCTTGATATTGCAGGTATAACGCCTGTTACGAACATAAGCCAGTCGTCTTCCATCCTGAAATTGTGGCGTCTTTCCCACCAGCCTGTGTATGCATCATACCAGTCCTTTGATATCTCAGTATAACCGTATACACCGATGTCTGCCTTTGCCTTAATAGCCTCCGTTATCTCAGGTGCTGTCTTAAAATCCATGTCAGCAACCCACATAGGAAGCTCATTCTCTGCCACATTCCATTTTAAAGAATCCGTATTACGGCGGTTCACTACTGTATCAAAATCATATTTCATTCTCGGATTTCCCTTCTTAATTCTACTTATTAATTCCTGCATACTATCTTAGTAAGCGAAGGATCAACCTTATCCTTCTCAATTATAAGCTTATCTATACTGTCTGCTGTTATCGTTCCGGAAGTTGGATTTAACACGCTGTCAACCCTGCTTGTGATATCAGCATCTACTGTTGAATACTCGAAAGCAAGTGTTGTATTAATAAGCTTGCAGTTCTTCATAACAAGATTGTCAATGTAGCATAATCCCTGAAGACTCTCTATTGTACAGTTAATAAACGTAAGATTCTTTGAATTC
This sequence comes from Lachnospira eligens, assembly GCF_009680455.1. Classification (GTDB taxonomy): domain Bacteria; phylum Bacillota; class Clostridia; order Lachnospirales; family Lachnospiraceae; genus Lachnospira; species Lachnospira eligens_A. Next base: position 197,604 of record NZ_WKRD01000004.1, on the reverse strand, counting down.
CAGCCAAGGTACTCACCTGAAATGTATGAATCATACACTGTTATATTTTCAGCATTCCAGAAAGCATCCTTGCTCATAAGTCTTGAATTTCTCATCTCAAGATTCTTACTTCCGTCAAATGGATAATTGCCAACAAGCTTAAGACCATCAATCTTCATATCGTTGCTGTTCATTGCAAAATAATTACCCTTTGCCACTACATTTGTCATAGTAACATTATCACAGCTCCAGAGAGTTTCCTCTGCATTGACAAATTCCACATTCTTAAGACCTAGTCTGTTACATCTTCTGAAATTCTTAGGTGCTTCAATAATTGTATCCTCAACATTAATATCGTTAGTGTACCATACTCCTGCTCTTCCCATCTCAAAGAAATAACAGTCCTTTACATTGACATTGTTGCAGTACCAGAGTGGATATTTCCACTTAAAGCTGCTGTTTACAAGCTCTATATTACTGCTCTCCTTTAATGGAGACTCACCATCATCAAATATAGAATCTTCAATACGAAGGTCTTTGCTTGCAAAAAGAGCACGTTCTCCTGTAAGAAGCTGCTACTTAACTAATTTCTTTTCCATATTTACTCCATTCTTATCTACAAACATTAAAACCCAATCACCATATTATAAGTGATTGGGTTACATTCTAAACATTCTTAAGGTTCTCTACCATCTCTTCCATTGTGTGCCAGCCAAGTACTGCACATTTAACTCTTGCTGGCATATGAGAGATATCTCTTAATGCTCCGGCTTCATCAAGCTCATCAATCTCTTCCTCAGTTGCCTCATCCTTAATCATCTTAAGGAAAAGTTCTGAAAGATGTACTGCCTCATCTATAGGCTTTCCAATGATAAGCTCAAGCATTATATCTGCTGATGCCTGCGATATTGCACAGCCATCTCCTGTAAATGCCCCATCAACAATAGTTTTCTTAGCATCATCAAACTTAAGCTTTAAGATTATGTCGTCTCCACAGCTTGGATTAACACCCTCAAGCTCTAAGTCTGCATTGTCTATATCATGCTTATGATATGGATGCATGTTATGGTCCGTAAGAACCTCATTATAAAAAGTTTTAGTCTCCATATCCCATAAGCCCCCTGATCTTAGATAGTTCTTCTATAAAATGCTGTACTTCTTCTTCTGTGTTATAGAAAGCAAAGCTTGCTCTCGTTGTTGAATTAACCTTAAGGAAATCCATTAATGGCTGTGCGCAGTGATGTCCTGCTCTTACTGCAATATGCTGTGAATCAAGTATAGAAGCAACATCATGTGGGTGTACTCCGTCAATTGTAAATGTGACTATACCCTCATGGTCTTCTGCCTTCGGAGAACCTATTAAGTTAACTCCCTTCATATCATTAATGGCGTCAACAGCAATCTTAGTAAGCTTTCTCTCCTGTGCCATGATTGTGTTAAATCCAACTTTGTTAATATATTCAATTGCCGCATGAAGTCCGACTGCACCGCCAGTATTAACAGTTCCTGCCTCAAACTTATGTGGAACCTCTGCATATTTAACTCTGTCCCAGTGAACAATCTCAATCATCTCACCACCGCTTAAGAATGGTGGCATCTTGTCAAGAAGCTCTTTCTTGCCATATAATGCTCCGATTCCCATAGGTGCTAACATCTTATGTCCAGAAAATACAAGGAAGTCAACATCAAGGTCTGTTACATTAACCGGCATATGAGGAACACTCTGTGCTCCGTCAGCCACAATAACCGCACCATGTGCATGTGCAACCTCTGCAATATGCTTTATATCATTAACTCTTCCTAATACATTAGAAACCTGGGTAACTGCTACAAGCCTAGTCTTATCTGTGATAACCTCTAAAGACTTGTCTGTAATCTCTCCATTCTCATCAGGTGTAAGCTGCTTTAATACCGCTCCACATTTTTCTGCAACATGCTTCCATGGAAGGAAATTGCTGTGGTGTTCCATAACACTAACAACAATCTCATCACCCTCTTTAATGAAATTCATTCCATAACTGTATGCAATTAAGTTAAGACTCTCTGTAGCATTTCTTGTAAATACTATCTGGCTTGCATCTTTAGCACCAATAAACTGAGCTACTGCCTTTCTTGCATTCTCATAACTTTCTGTAGCAATCTCACTTAATTCGTATACACCTCTGAACGGATTGGCGTTCATCTCCTGATAATACTTATTAACTGCATCAAGAACAGCCTGTGGCTTCTGTGTAGTCGCTGCATTATCAAGATATGCAATATTGCTTCCCGAAATAAGTGGGAAATCTTTTCTTATAGACTCAATCGTCTTACTTAACTCACTCATTAATAAACCTCTTTAATGTAGTCATGTATCTCGTTCCTGATACCATCATCAGGGATTTTGCCGCATACAGCTAAAAGCTTAGCTGCTGCCAGCATATTATAACATTCTTGTGCCGGTATTCCTCTTGATTCAAGATAGAATAAAAGCTCCTCATCAGGCTTTCCTATAGTTGCACCGTGATTACCGACAACATCTTCTTCTGCACATAGAATAATAGGAATAGTCTGGTTGACACATTTTTCATCAATAAGAAGAACTTCTTCCTTCTCATTACCAACAGAACCTGCTGAACCCTTAATGAAATCAATAGTTCCTCTGAACAGCTTAAATGCTGTATCTCTCAATGCACCTGCCGCATTGATTGCACATTCTGTCTTCTTGCCGATATGTCTTACGCAGTAGTTCATATCAAGTCTTTCTTTACCTGCTGCAACATATCCAATCTCTGCAGACATAGAGCTTCCATCACCTGCAAGCTTAATCTCACAGCCTTCGTATCTGTTCTTTCCGCTTAAATAAAGCTGCACAAGTTCAATTCTTGCACCATCTTCACAGTAACCACCGATATCATTAATAAATGTTGTCTCACTGCCTACCCTCTGAATCTGGATAAGACGGATAACCGAATCCTTGGCGGCATATAATCTTGTCTGTACTGCTGCGAAGCCTTCTCCATCTTTATCTCCATTAAAATCCATGTAAACATCAATGCTGGCATTCTCTTTAGTTTCAATACCAACAACATTGATGTCTGCATTACTCTTTCCATAATTGAAGTCGAGTCTTACAAAACCTGCATTCTTCTTATCTGTTATATAATATACAGGTTCAGCCTGTGACTTCTTAGCTGCCTCTGTAATCTCCTGACCACATCCACCAATGATATTGTCAAGCTCACCATTGTTAAGCTTTCCATCATCAATGAGACTTACATCATTAACAGAAGCATTTAACTCACCTGTACGGTTAATTACAACCTCTCCAACCTTGCTCTGGTTCATATGAAGATGATTCCATGTCTTGGCTGGGATACGGTTTATTATCATGTCCTTTTCTTCGATACCTATCATATCATATTCCTCACTCTGATTAACTTAACCAATGCTGCCCTTCATCTCAAGCTTAATAAGATTATTCATCTCCATTGCATACTCAAGCGGAAGCTCCTTAGATACATTATCAGCAAATCCTGAAACAATCATTGCTCTCGCATCATCTTCCGGAATTCCTCTTGACATAAGATAAAATACAGCATCATCACTGATTCGTCCAATTGTTGCCTCATGTCCTACATCCGCATCATTAACACGGATATCCATAGCCGGAATTGTATCAGATCTTGAAATATCATCTATCATAAGTGACTGACATGAAACTGATGATTTACTCTTCTTAGCCTTGGTAGTCATTGTTACCGCACTTCTGAAAGTACTGATTCCGCCACCCTTAGATATTGACTTAGTACTTACAACTGATGTTGTAGCTGGTGCGTTATGAACTACCTTCATACCTGTATCAAGGTTCTGTCCTGCTCCTGCAAATGTAATTCCTGTGAATTCACAGCTTGAGCGTTCTCCATTAAGGATACTCATAGGATACAGATATGATACATGCGAACCAAATGAGCCTGAAACCCATTCAATCTTACCACCTTCAGCAACAGTTGCTCTCTTAGTGTTAAGATTATACATATTCTTGCTCCAGTTCTCAATTGTTGAGTAACGAAGCTTTGCATTCTTAGCCACAAAAAGCTCAACCGCACCTGCATGAAGATTGGCAACATTATATTTAGGTGCTGAACATCCTTCAATAAAGTGAAGACTTGCACCCTCATCAACAATAATAAGTGTATGCTCAAACTGACCTGCTCCTGCAGCATTAAGTCTGAAATATGACTGCAGAGGAATCTCAAGATTAACTCCCTTTGGTACATACACAAATGAACCACCAGACCATACAGCTCCGTGAAGTGCTGCGAACTTATGATCCTGTGGTGTAATAAGCTTCATAAAATGCTCGTGTACCATATCTGCATATTCACCTGTAAGTGCACTTTCCATATCAGTGTATACAACACCCTGATCAGCAACCTCCTTACGGACATTATGGTATACAAGCTCTGAGTCGTACTGTGCTCCAACTCCGGCTAATGACTCTCTCTCCGCCTTAGGAATACCTAATCTGTCAAATGTATCCTTAATCTCTTCTGGTACATCCTTCCAGTCACCCTTCATATTCGTATTGGCACGAACATAAGTAGCAATATTATCCATATTGAGTCCATCAATAGACGGACCCCAGTCAGGCACCTGCATATTATTATATATCTCTAATGACTTAAGTCTGAACTCTCTCATCCAAGCAGGATCATGCTTCTCTTCTGATATCTTCTCAACGATTTCTGGAGTAAGTCCCTGCTTTATTCTATAAGAATCGTTCTCTTCGTTCTTAATATCATAAACACTTCTGTTTATGTCATCTACAAATGTCTTTTCTTCCATTACAAGCCTCCGAGCCTTAATTACTTGATGAATCTTTCGAAACCATTCTCATTGATATCATCAATCATAGCACTGTCGCCTGTTGCAACAACATTACCATTGACAAGAACATGAGTATAATCCACCTTAAGTGCCTCTAAGATACGGGTGCTGTGAGTGATAATAAGAAGTGCTCCGTTCTGAGTCTTCTGATATTCTTCAACACCTAGCGATACTGTCTTAACAGCATCTACATCAAGTCCTGAGTCAGTCTCATCAAGAATAGCAAGAGAAGGCTCAAGCATAAGAAGCTGTAATATCTCAGCTTTCTTCTTCTCACCACCTGAGAAACCAACATTAAGGTCTCTGTCCATATATGATGGATCCATCTGAAGGAATTCCATCTTCTCCTGAAGGAGCTTCTTGAACTTGAAGTATGTCATCTTCTTTCCACGCTGCTCCATAGAACTTCTTATAAAATTACCAAGTGTGATACCAGGAACCTCAATAGGATTCTGGAAAGACAGAAAAAGACCTGCCTGTGATCTCTCAGCAACATTCTTAGAAAGTAAATCTTCTCCGTTAAATGTAACCTTACCACCTAATATCTCATATCTTGGGTTACCCATGAGAGCATAACCAAGAGTAGACTTACCTGCTCCGTTAGGTCCCATAAGTACATGAGTCTCTCCCTTATTAAGAGAAAGATCAACCCCATGAAGTATTTCTTTATCTTCAACACCAACCTTAAGCTGGCTCACATTTAATATTTCCTGTGCCATAATGCCTCCTTAGCTGTACATTCTTTTAGCAACACACATAATATCATTGAAAGAAAAGGTTGTAAAGTTATTCATAATAACAATTGTTACTATTGTTTAACATAGTTACTTCTCTTTTGCGGCTTGAACCCACAATTCCATCTCCCGTTTCTTTGCATCATTAATATTGCTTACTATTTCCCTTGCGAATATATCATCTGTTTCTTTTTCTCTATTTCGGAAACCATCGTATCTTCATATATATATCTTACCTCCCTGAGATAATATATAAATACAGGTATCTCATCACTGTAATCCTTGCTCTTTGACACAACCAACTCCATCCACTTATACTCACCATCAAGAAGCCGTCTGAATATCAATCTCAATGATTTTTTATTGTTTCTGAAATGCTCAAGCACCCTGTCTGGATTGGCAAAATCTCTATATGTCCCGGCATCCTCAGGGTGAACTACTCCCATATCAATATATTTGTCAATATATTCCTTAATACTGCCTGATAATCCGGCATCTCTTATTATGTCCTCCTGGGTTGACTTTATAGGTTCATATCTGTCATGCAGAAAATCAGCCCTGAGTATCTTAATAAATGTATTATATATAATATCCATTGCATCTTCTCTTGCACCTGCCTGATAATCAGCTTCTTTCCATGTGAAAAGCACTCTCCTGTTATCCTCAGAATAATTTGTTGGCTTAGTAACCTCAAATACATACCATTTATATGTTCCATCCATATTATATCTTATCTGGTATGTTCCTCTTTCTTTCCCCTCATCAAGCTGTTTCTTAATTCTGCCAAGATTAATAGCTTCCTTGTAAAGTGAAACATCATCCGGGTGGATAACACCATACTTAATATATCTGTCTGCATATTCTGCAATAGTCTTAGGTCTTGGTGTCATAACATAATCAGGCTCATCTGTCCTTCTTATAAAGTGATATGCTCCCGTATCAAGATCAACATCTGCAATCTTCCAGAAGTAATCAGTTATCTCCTTAAGATAAGACTTATCATTCTTTCTTGTTTTTAAAATAATAAGCTTATCAGCTACGTTGTCCTTATCATCAACAAGCTTCTCATAATCACTTATAGGCATAGGTCTGTAATAATAGTATCCCTGTGCATATTCACAGCCCAGGATTTCAAGCAGCTTAAGCTGTTCATCAGTCTCAATACCCTCAGCAATAGCCGGAATATCGAGCTGTCTTGCCATATCAAGAACTGCAGTTATAATGCTTACACCTTTATCATTATTTTCCGGATTAAGGTCTAGAAATTTCATATCCAGTTTCAGAACATCTGCATCAATATCCTTAAGCATGTTAAGTGATGAATATCCGCTTCCAAAATCATCAATAAGAATCTTAAAGCCCGCATTCTTAAATGCCTTCTCCGTATCCTTAATTACCGAGCCATTCTCCACATATGCACTCTCTGTAATCTCTATTTCAATATACTCTGTTGAAATATTATATTTTTCAATCATGCCTTTAAGTATTCTTACAACATCCATAGAGTATATATCTGCTCTCGAAACATTTATTGATATTGGCAGTACTGTTCTTCCCTCATCAAGCCATCTTCTTATAGTCTGACATACTTTATCCCATATATACACATCAAGTTTATTTATGAATCCATTCTTTTCAAGCAGCGGTATAAACTGTCCTGGTGAAATAAATCCTTTCTCAGGACTTATCCATCTCACAAGTGCCTCAGAACCAATAATCTTACCTGTCTGTAATATACATTTGGGTTGAAGATAAAATGTAAATTCTCCATTATCCATTGCACTGCATATCTCTGGCATAAGCTTTGCTTCTGCTTCCTGTTCCCTTGCCATACTATCATCATACCAGAAGATATCCTTATCAGGGCGCTGTTTTGCTATCTCTAGCGCACCATACGCATAGTCACACATCTCACCTGTAGTTATATCCTTATCTGCAGTCTTATATGCACCATAATATGCCCTTGTAATATCATGCCCCCTGTATCCGTTAACAATACCTGATATTCTTTTTCTGATTAGATTAATCACATCATCGTTCTCTTCAAATATAACACAGAAATTATCTCCACCCATATATCCGGAAATTGTTCCATACCCGGCATCTATACTCTTAAGAGCTTCTCCAATCTCTATAAGAAGCTCATCACCAGTTTCACGACCATACCACTTATTAATAAGGTGAAAATTCTCTATATCTATCGCCAGTATGCAATATGTTTTGTTATCAAAAAGTACTGTTTTATCAGCTATTCTCCAGAAAGTTCTTCTTAATGGAAGATTCGTAGCCAGATCATAATTATATCTATCAGGGTTAATCCTTAACTTATTGTACCTGCTCATGTCTACCATAGCTGCCTCCTTTGTACCCTCAATATCTTATAAGCCCACGTTGCTCAAAATACCATCTCCATTTTATCATTATTACATTGATAAAACAATAATTTAAATATAAAATAACTATCAACTGGATATGTTTAAAAAATTATATAAAGGAGACTTTAACATGGCAAAATACATAATGGCTCTTGATGCCGGAACAACAAGCAACCGCTGTATTCTTTTCAACAGAAGTGGTGAGATGTGCAGTATTGCACAGAAAGAATTTACACAATATTTTCCAAAACCCGGCTGGGTCGAACATGATGCAGATGAAATCTGGTCAACGATTCTGGAAGTTGCCAGGCAGGCTCTTGCAAATGTAGGTGCTAATGCGTCAGATATTGCCTCAATAGGAATAACCAACCAGCGTGAAACAACAGTTGTATGGGACAGACATTCTGGTGAACCCGTATACAATGCTATTGTGTGGCAGTGCAGAAGAACTTCAGAATATGCAGATTCTCTTAAAGAGAAAGGGCTTACCGAAACAATCCGTAATAAAACCGGTCTTGTTATTGATGCATATTTCTCTGGAACCAAATTAAAATGGATTCTTGATAATGTTAAAGGTGTCCGTGAGCGTGCCGAAAAAGGGGATCTTCTTTTTGGAACAGTTGAAACATGGTTAATCTGGAAACTTACTAAAGGTCAGGTTCATGCCACAGATTATTCCAATGCATCAAGAACAATGCTTTTTAATATTAACACTCTTGAATGGGATGACGATATATTAGCCCAGCTTGATATTCCAAAATGCATGCTTCCAAAGGCGGTCCCATCAAGCAGCATATTCGGTGAGACCTCCGCTGAATTCTTCGGCTGTCCTATTCCAATCGGAGGAGCTGCCGGCGACCAGCAGGCAGCACTTTTCGGACAGACTTGTTTTGATGCAGGAGAGGCCAAGAATACATACGGGACAGGCTGCTTTCTTCTTATGAATACAGGAGAAAAGCCTATTTTCTCCAAGAATGGTCTTGTTACTACTATTGCATGGGGACTTGACGGTAAAGTGAACTATGCCCTTGAAGGCTCAATATATGTAGCCGGAGCTGCCATCCAGTGGCTTCGTGATGAAATGCATTTTATAGATTCTTCACAGGATTCAGAATATATGGCAAGAAAGGTTCCCGATACCAATGGATGCTATGTTGTTCCTGCATTTACAGGACTTGGTGCACCGTACTGGGACCAGTATGCAAGAGGTACTATCTTAGGAATAACCCGTGGTGTCAACAAATATCACATTATACGCGCTACACTTGAATCAATTGCTTATCAGGTAAACGATGTTCTTGCTGCAATGAAGGCAGATTCAGGCATAGAACTTTCTTCTCTTAAGGTCGATGGTGGTGCAAGTGCTAACAATCTTCTTATGCAGATGCAGGCAGATATATCCGGTGCTCCTGTAAACAGGCCTGTATGTGTTGAAACAACTGCCATGGGTGCGGCTTACCTTGCCGGACTTTCAGTTGGTTACTGGAAAAGTACCGATGACATAAGAAAGAACTGGTCTGTAGACAGAACATTTGACCCTGAAATCACCCAGAATGAGCGTGATTCCAAAGTCAGAATGTGGAAAAAAGCTGTTTCTTATTCATTTAACTGGGATAAATAATTCCGTCGGATGATTCTTCTAACATATAAAAGCGATATTGTATAAAAGTAAATTCATACAATATCGCTTAATCTTTTTATTACCTTACAGCACTCTTCTGGTTTTTGTGCATTGCACGAAATTTAATAATGTTATTTTACCTATTATCCACCTTCTCCGGATACATATCATGATTTGCCATACGGTTGAATGCCACATCTTCCCACTTAGTTCCTGGCTTTCCATAATTGCAGTATGGATCAATGGAAATTCCACCACGGGGTGTGAATTTGCCCCACACTTCAATATACTTTGGCTCCATCAGCTTAATCAAATCCTTCATAATCACGTTCACGCAGTCCTCGTGAAAATCCCCATGATTACGGAATGAAAACAGGTACAGCTTTAAGCTCTTGCTTTCCACCATTCTCTCGCCTGGGACATACGAAATAATAATGTTTGCGAAATCAGGCTGCCCTGTAATTGGACAGAGACTTGTGAATTCCGGGCAGTTAAACTTCACGAAATAATCATTTTCCGGATGTTTGTTTACAAATGTTTCAAGCAGGCCAGGGTTGTAATCTGTCTCGTAATTGTTCTGCTGGTTGCCTAATAATGTTAAATTCTCTTTTTCTCTCATAGCTTTCTCCAATTTTTATTTTATTGCAGGGTCACTTACCCCATTTGCTGCAAATGCAGCCGCTCTGTCGATACAGGTTCCACATTTGCCGCAAGGCACATCCTTTCCTTCATAGCAGGACCATGTAAGCTCGTATGGTGCGTTAAGCTCTAAGCCCATCTTCACCACCTCCGCCTTAGTCATATTCACAAATGGCGCCTCCACCTTTAACTGATGTCCTGAGCCCTCAAAAATCGCCTGATTCATAGCATCATTAAACATCGGTGAACAGTCTGGATAAGCAAAACCAGCTGAATCATCTGCATGTGCGCCATAAAGAATCACGCTGCAGTCCTTGCTTAGTGCAATGCTTGCCGCCGATGAAAGAAACAGTCCATTTCGAAATGGCACATAGGTGCTTACAGGCTTTTCGCCCTCCGTCTTTTCAATCTGCATGGCATAGCTCTCCTCTGGAATTTCCTCTGTAGACTGCTGCAATAAAGAGCAGTTGCTATATTGAAAAATCTTACTCAGATCCAGGAATAACTGCTCCACTCCGTAAAATGCAGAAACAGCCTTTGCCGCCTGAATTTCTTTATCGTGCTTCTGTCCATAAGAAACTGACAGAGCAATTACATTGTCCTTTCCATATCGGCTCACTGCCAATGCCAGTGCCGTAGTGGAATCCACGCCACCGCTTGATAATACTAATGCTTTCATAACTCATCTCTCCTATCTTAGATACATTTGTAATGCTGCATCGTCCTTAAAGCTTCCTCTTAACTCTACAGTCATTGTTCTCGTGTTGTTTTTCTTAATTCCTCTTGCCGACACACAGCTGTGATATCCTTCAAGCACCACCGCAACATCCTCGCTTCCTGTTATCTCTGTCATAATGTCCGCAATATCCTGACCGATTCTTTCCTGTAACTGCAGTCTTCTTCCAACCATATCGCATATTCTTGCAATCTTTGATAAGCCTATAACCTTCCCATTAGGAATGTACGCAACTGTCGCCTTCATATCATACATAAGCGCCATATGGTGCTCGCAGTAAGAAAACAGGTCGATGTCCTTCATAACTACAACCTTAGAAGTATCAAGTTCCTCAATTCCATCCTCAAATGTCTTATCAAACATCTGCGCAATTTCGTGATTGGAGTAATTCATCCCAAGAAAGACCTCCTCGTACATCTTCGCAACTCGCTTTGGTGTATCCTTTAAGCCCTCCCTCTCCGGGTCGTCGCCCAATGCAACAAGAATCCCTCTAATATGCTCCTCAATTGCTTTCGTATCTATCATCATAATCTCCATTCTTGCTTCACCCCGCAAACTTTGGGCTGAAAGCACAAATTTGCACGTAAAAAATCTTTGATATTAGGATTTTTCACATTATACGCCCCTTTCCTCTGGGTTCCAGATTACCTTGTGCATCTGAATCTGAAGACGCACATCATTCATCCTTTTACTGGTCATGAAATTCACGATTTCCACTGGCTCAATTGAACCAAACACTGAGCTTATGAATACCTGGCATCTTTCTGTCAGATGAAATTTTTCAATTATTTTCTCTGCACATTCCAAATCATTAATGCTGCCCGAAACGAACTTGACTGTGTCCTGCTTTCTTAAAGCCTCCATATTGGAGAGAAGCATTTTCTCCTCACAGCCGCTGGATGGCAGCTTGTAATCCATAGTAAGGCTAAGTTTTTCTTTTGAAAATGCATTGGCAAGGGGAGCAATATCAACCGCTCCATTAGTTTCAATCTCTACTCGAATGTCCGATTTGTTCAATAATTTTTCTACCAGACTCCTGATATCCTTCTGTAATAAAGGCTCTCCCCCTGTCAGCGTCACATTTTTAATGCCTGTCTCACTGACATATTCACAAATCTTATCTGGTGACAGCTCCTCGTAATCACAAGCTGGCTCATTGGCCCACTTTGTATCACAGTAGGAGCAATTCAGGTTACAACCCTTGAATCTGATAAACACCGCCAATTCTCCGGCTCTTCTTCCCTCTCCATTAATACTTATAAATTTCTCAACAACTTTCATATTAGTTTCTTTCCTTTATTGTTCGTATGCTGCTACATTATTAGGTGTCTCGTATACTTCCACTCTGTGGATTGGAAAGCCTTTTACACTCATCAGCTCATAGAAATATTTTGAAAAATGCTCCGCAGTAGGTCTGAAGCCAACTTCAATCATACGAAACTCCTCCGCCTGTAATGCAGCAATTGTCGCACCTTTTAGAGAACCTTTTTCATAAATCAAGCTGTGGTCAAAATCATCACAGATATCCTTCAAAGCATTTTTTAAATCAGAAAAATCCACAAGCATTCCTCTTGTCTGACCCTCATCCTTTAACTGGTCTGCTGCTATTTCAACAACAACTCTCCAGCGGTGACCATGAAGATTCCTGCATTTTCCGGCATACCCCTTCAGAAAATGTGCAGAATCAAAGCTGTTCTCGGTTTTTAAATAATACATTTTAGTTTCTCCTCTAATTTATTGTGGAATAAAAACAGAATTGCTTAGAAAAGAACGTGCCCCACTGTGAGCACATATAGAAAGCCCTGTAAATGTATACACACCTACAGGGCTAAATTACATAAAAAGTCTTCTTAGCAGCCCTGGTTTTATTTAACGACAGGATGGTACAAACGAACTGTCGCGCATTTTTATGCGATATGTCTATTATAAATATTTTTCTGGATATGTCAATGTAAATTTTCCCCCAGCAGCTGCACCTTTATCACGTTCATTATGCGTGCCGAGTATGTTTCCTGAATTTCTCCTGCAAATGTTATTGAAACCATATCATTTACTACCAGGTCAGACAGCGCAATCTCTGTTTCCTCCTTCGTCCATGAAGTTTTATATTTGACCCTATTAAACCAATCCTAAACCGATTAATCTTTTAATATATCTTATCAACCTCATCTTCATACACTGATTCAGTATGAGTATCAAATAGCACCCATTCCACCAGATCAAAACAATCTGGATTATCCTGCAAGAACCGGTTTACTGTATGTACCGCAATCTTTGCCGCCAACTCAACAGGAAAACTATATACTCCCGTTGATATGGAAGGAAATGCAATAGACCTGATTCCATTATCCATTGCCAGCTTCATAGAATTAAAATAGCAGTTAGCAAGAAGCTCCTCTTCTCTATCTCTGCCTCCATTCCATATCGGTCCTACAGTATGAATAACATAATCGCATGGTAAATTATAGGCTTTTGTTATCTTTGCTTCTCCAGTCACGCATCCGTGAAGTGTCCTACACTCAGCCAGAAGTTCCGGTCCTGCGGCTCTATGAATCGCACCATCTACACCGCCTCCGCCAAGAAGAGAGTTATTTGCTGCATTAACAATTGCCTGCACATCTGTTACTTTTGTTATATCTCCTTTTACTGTCTTAATCAAATACATCTTTCTTACCTGCCTGTTTATTATATTACCTCTGCCCCAAATGGCATCAGAGACAATTTAGCAATTTTGAAAAACTGCTTTCCGAAAGGAATTCCAATAATTGTTATACAACATATCAGACCTGCCAAAACCCACGACAGTCCACTCAACAATCCACCACATATAAACCAAAGTATATTTCCTAATATGCTCATATCAATATTCCTTCTCTATCTCTCCATCTATTCCATACATTTTCTTGAATGCATCAAGGTCTGCCTGATTTTTAATCAGCATAACCTCCTCTATCTTACCTGTATGAATGTCCTTAAAGCCTGCAACCTGCTCACCATTACATATGCTTGCCTTGATTACCGGTTTCTTATTTTCTTTATCATATGTCTTCATAACTATCTTTTTCTTAAAGAATCCCACTCTGAGCACCTTCTTTTGACTTTGCCATCAGTATAACAACTGCCTATACCATTCATCCTTCGTCATATCATCACCACAAATCGTATGGTTTCATGGTTTCTGAATTTCGATATTCATGTTTCTCATAATATCCTATCAGCTTACTCTCATCTCTGAGTGCCACCATGTAAACATCTTTATTCTGTTTCTCATTATGAAAAGTATAAACGATATTATGGCTTTCATCTGCTGCAAACCAGTCCACGACCTGCTGTATTTTATTCCTAGATTCCGGACTATGACAATCTAACAAACTTCTTCCAATAAGTTTATCTCCGCCTCGCTTCGCATAGCTGGTAACAGCTGCAGTATTCATGTAGATAATCTCATGTTTGAGATTGCATATAACAACGGATGCCCTGTCCTGATCAACAATACTCTTATAAAAGCTGACATAGGATTTAAACTTAATTACCTTTTCATTATCCAGCCTCTTTTGAAGTTGTGGTTTCTTTCTTCGATAATAATCGTATATCTCTTCATCAGGTATCCAGATTTGTGCCTCATTTATCTTATCAAGTACAGCTTCAACAATCTGTTCATCTGCCAGTAAATCAGGTACTTTATCATGCTCTGTTACATACTTTTTGTATTCTTCATACACCCATCCTGTAATCTTATCCTTCTGCTTCATCTTTAGATTACTAAATTGTTTGTTCATCTGTAAAATCTGACCATCAATCTTTTTATGTATTTTAGTTTTCTTACTTTTTGCCATCTTCAGCTATCCTTTAAAACTTCACTATTTCCGGTTCATGGGTAAATGATGAGAATGTGGCTGTTGCATTCTTGAAATAGAATACCTCGGTATTTCCATCATCTGCTGAGTACATATTCTGTAAAGATGGATAAGCATCAAGCATAGACTGTCTTGCTTCTCTTCTGTCATCTTCTACAAGTTCTCCGGCTACACGAAACCACTCGCCATTTTTAAATGCACAAATTTCTACCTTCGGGTTTGCGTGAATCTGCTTTGAAACATCCTTTACCTTGCCAGTCTGAATATACAGCTTTCCTTCAAAAATGTGTGCTGTTCCAAAAGGTCTTACCCTTGGCTGGTCGCCTTCTACTGTTGCCAAATAATATGTCTCTGCTTCTTTTAAAAATTTAGCTACTCGTTCCATGATGTAATCCTCCTGAATTGATTAATATCGTTTCATATTTACAAGCAGTTTCATTCTATTAGTTATAAAGGTATATCTTCAATAAATCTGTTGTTGCTTTGTCATTTATGACGGCCCGTCCTATTGTTATGCCATTGCTGATGATAATATATTCTCCGTTTTCATATCTGGCATTTACCAAATCATCTTCCCCTTTTAAGTCTATACATATACTTGATATAATTCCGCAAATCTCCTCTTGTGAGCTTCCGCTTTTTATCTCATAAGCATAATCCGCATCTCCTATCTCATTCAGATCAGTTACCAAACAATACTCCGCTCCATTCATCAGCATTTCTTCATTCAAAGTTGGTAATTGAGCCGTCTTATACTCATTAAATAAAAAGATAACTACAAGCGCAATGAATGCCGGAAAAAAGATACCGCCAAACCGCTGTGCATAATTTTGTTCTTCCCACCGCTTGCTATGACGACCAAACAGCGGTATTTTCATCTGCACCAAACCTGCTCCTATACTTACAAGCAAAAAATAAAATATAACTTTTATCAAAGACTCATCCCCCATTTAATCATTAATAAAAATATCGTTCCTAAAACGACGCCTACTAACCATATAAAGCGAAACACCTTGTTATATCTCGAACTATTAGAACAAGGAACAAGCCAATATTCCTGTGGAAACTCCAAAATGTATTCTTTTAATTCCTGCTTCAATTCCATGACTATACTCCACATTAATCCAAATAGCACAATGCACACCGTTCCATAATATGTAATTGATGCATTTGTAACCACAGCAAAGAAATAATGTGCCATCTTAAGAAGGAAGATACACCACGCAATACAGCATGAAATTGTAAACGCCCTTTTCATTTTCCACTTCAAACCAAATATAACCTCTGGAACGAATACAGTCAATGCCCCCATCGGCAATCCTCCTGTTCGTCCATGTGTGAAATCGCTCTCCGACTCCAAAGACCAAATTCCTATCAATACTATTACTGCTGGTATTAGTATGGTGCAGAACAAGTTATATGCAATAATCAACACATTTTCATTGTCGTCGTTCATAACTTAGCCCCCAATCAGTTCATCAAGCCTGATAGCCACTCTTCCTGATAATGAATAATACAATGCTGTTAGCTTTGCCTTGTCGTACAAATTTGCATACACATTATAATAACATAGCGATATTGACATACCGAAGCCAAATATTTTTAAGGGTATAGACGTTACATCAAGTTCTTAGTATATGAAATTTGCAAATTATTCTTGGATTTGGCTCAAATCAAATGCACCGTTCTCAATCAACTTCAAAATTGTGTCTACCAAGTTGTTTTTTACAGTTTCACTTTCATTTTCAACGCCAGAATACTCTACGTAAATAGTGTTCTCTCCCATATCAAAGGTTGCATAATATATTACGGTTTTGATACCTTGACTATTTGACTTTGTTACGAAATATCCTGCATCGATATCAACGCCGTCTACACTTGAAGTGATTGTATTTCCATCAATGATAGTATCTAATAGATTTACACCCTGTTTAGATACTACCATTCTTGTATCACTAATTTTTCCCTCAAAACCCAGAATATTATGATTGTCAGCATCAAAGTAAGCATCTGCGGTAACAGGCAGGTCTGCAAAAAGCATTTCAATCTCAGCATTGCTCAAAGGTCTTGTTGTTACATTTAAGTTAATTGAAGATTGTGATAAGTCATTTTTAACAAAAGTAATTGTTTCTCCACCATCCAGCGTGGCAATATCGTTTTTTGTACCAAACAGATTGCTTTGAAAAACTCCCACTCCAATCACAACAACGAGTACGAAGCAAGCAGCAACAGACACCCATTTTTGCCGATTAGTAATTTTACTTGTTTTTTTCATAGGTTCAGCCTCCTTAATATACTGATTATCGACATTTCCCAATGCCCTTAAAAGTTTCTTTTCTTTCATACAGAGATACCTTCTTTCTCTAATAATTTTTTAAGTTCGTTCCTTGAACGAAATAATGACATCTTGATTTTGCTCTCACTCATACCATATTCCGTTGCAATTTCTTTAATGGGCGATAAATACCAATATCTTCTCATAAAGATTTTTCGCTGTTCTAATGACAGGGAAGAAAGAAAGCGGTTGAGAATATCCGTTAGAGCAATTTCTTCAACAATGTTTTCTGTACTATCCAACGATGGTATGCACTCTTGTATTTCATCAAAAATCAATGACATTTGCCCGCCATTACGTTTCTTTGCATTGAGCAGTTCGTACCTGTCCAAAGATAAGTTGCGAGTAATCTTCCCTAAAAAAGTTTTTAGGACAGATGGACGGTTAGGCGGTATGCTGTTCCAAGCTCTTAAATAAGTATCATTTACACATTCCTCGCTATCTTCGTCATTGTGAAGAATATTAGAGGCTATATATCTGCAATACTTTCCGTATTTTTTTGAAGTTTCGGATATAGCAGCTTCGGAGCGCTCCCAATATAAATCTAATATCTGCTTATCATCCATAAGCTTCTCCTCCTTCCCCTTGTATTAAGGTCTTTCACCCTAATAGACGAGAAAAATGTGTCAAGCGTCACTTAAATTCAAAAAATATTTATTCAAAGATTAGCTTTCATTTTTTGAAAGAATATAATAAAACAGCAAAAGACGTACACCAACAAGTCTCTTAATATTCAATGCGGAAAAAGATATTTCAAATGGGGGTTTAATTTTGCCCCCTCCAGGGGATTATACTGGTTCCACCAAAGGCGGGGTTTCGCAACACCATAATTACTTGTTGCTTCCTAAAGGAAGCTCATTACTTCCTTCCATCTTCTTACTTATCGTTTTCTTCCTGTTCCTGTATGTATTTTCTTACCGTTTCTTCATTCACATTTCCTACTGTCGATACGTAAT
Organism: Lachnospira eligens; assembly: GCF_009680455.1. Classification (GTDB taxonomy): domain Bacteria; phylum Bacillota; class Clostridia; order Lachnospirales; family Lachnospiraceae; genus Lachnospira; species Lachnospira eligens_A. Next base: position 179,503 of record NZ_WKRD01000004.1, on the reverse strand, counting down.
ATCCTCTCGCCCAAAAATGTCTATCTCCCCACTTGCTCCTATATTCCGGATGTCGGTCAAACAACATCAATGTGCTTTTTCCCTTCAGATATGACATAAACTCTGAAACACATAGTTTCGGTGGAATTGCAATGTACATATGTACATGATCAATACATACTTTTCCATCTGTTAGTGTTACCTATTTCATCTCACACAATTTTTTGATTGTTTCTACTAAATCTCTCTTTGTTTCACCATACATTATTTTTCTTCTAAACTTTGGAATAAAAACAATGTGATATGTGCAATTCCAGCGTGTGTGTGTTATACTTTGATTATCCATTTGGATACCTCCTGTGTTTTGATATGGTCTGCGAAACCAATATCATTATAACACGCAAGGTTTTATTTTCTAGCACTCTAGGTAACGCTACGGCTTTGCCTCGGCCCCCATTTCAAATGGGGGATTAACAAAACTTTTCATTTACGGTTCATCCGGGAGCTGTACTACCTCTACAATTGCTTCAATTGTTTCAACCGGAGCATCGCTCCATGGATATGCCGCATCATCACAGCCTGCCTGCTCAAGTAATTCTTTTGCATTAGGACCTAATAATTTCTGATATACATCATACACAGATGCAAGCTTATTCGAAAATTCCACCTGTTCAGAGTTTCCTTTATCAGAAAGCCATGATACTGTCTCTTTTTTAATCTCATCTGTGGTCATACTGGTTCCAACTCCCCAGTTAAGCAAATGTGTTGCAGTTTTAATAGAATTCATTCCATTTCCGGCTGTTCCCGGCTGAATATTCGAATCAATTTCATCTAATACACCTCTGAATTCTTTATATGACGGCTTCACATCCTGTAATTGATTTTGTTTCTTCGTCTCTGTTTGCTCCATATTATTATCTTCTGCTGTTGCCAGCTCACTATTATCTTCGCTCGTAACGACCTGCTCTGTACTGTTTCCGGTATTAGTCATACTTCCGTTTTCCTGCTGCCCACATGCGGTCAATGAACATACCATAACTACCATAATCATCAAAAATAACTTATTCTTCATATCTTTTTTGTTCCTTTCATTCTACATTATTATTCGTTCCATGATGTATAACTGCCCATCTTTATATTCTGCGGTAATGTCACCTCCCATTCTTTCAGTCTCTACTCTCATGAAAACACTCCTAAAACATCTGTATAATTCTTGCAATCTCCATAACTACAATCTTTAGCATCACTCCACCGGACATCACATAAAACCATATCTCACGCATATGCTGTGACTTTGCAATTGGTGTTGCTATTGCTGCAATAATTATGATTGCAGCTCCGACACATCCGACGATGTTTGGAACACTCACAAGTGAAAATATTCCGGGATTACAGCTTCCATCTATCGTATACTGAATTGTTTTATCCAGTCCGTCTCTTGCGGCTGCAAAGCAGCATATAACAAGACCATATGCCAAAACAATCAGGCTCCTTCTGCCCCAGAAATTAATGTTGCTTCTGTTACCGATTGAGTATCCAACAAGCCCAACCAGCGATACAATCATAAGTGTAGTAACTGTTGTTACCATATTTCCAAAATAGAGTTTCATCCTTCTTTCCTCCTCCCATAATATAAATGACGCAGTGCAAAACTGTAATATTACAATCTGCACTGCGTCTTAGCGTCTGGCTTCCTTTACTATAAATTTTTCTGCATCAATCAGGCTTTCTTCTTTACACTTTGGACAAAACAAAGGAAAATTTGTTAATACCGTATCTTTCCTTGCCAGTGTACTGTTTGTCGGGGCAGGCATCACGGAACATGACCAGCATTGCCCCTGTACCACAGCCACAGTCCAGTACGTCCTGACAGGGTTCTTTCAAAAGCTCCTCCAACAAGTCGGGGTAATCCTTGCGGCACAGGTTGTACACGCTGGGGTCACTGTCATCAAATTTCTCCGCCGCAGCGTCAAACTCCCGCAGAGTGAGATTTTTGTATTTTTGGTTTGTCATAATAGCACCTCTGCATATTCATTTGCCATTTAGTTAGTTTATACTAATCGAATATTATCATATTTCTACATAGTTTTCAACATCCTATCTGTGTCTGTAGTCTATCAGCAACTTGACCCTTTCTATTTTTATAAAAAGCTTAGATTTTTGTCTTGACAACTGAGCCACTATAGAGTAACGATATATGAAAAAGATGTGAGAGGAAAATCATGAAGGTTGAAACATTATCAGAAAAAGATATCAATGCGATCGGGCATGCATTCGGTTATTATGAATATGCTCAGGGCGAAAAGGGGCTTGTTTCCGCATACAGCAGCAAAGACGCAGTCGTCAGTTATATCAACGGCTATGTGGAAATGGTACTGCAGGCAGGTATGCTTTATACAACCGGTCCGCAGCAGGAAGCATTTATTGCCTATAAGCGCTGTGATGAAAAAGTGGGACTGAAGGCAGGTCAAAAGCTGATAAAAGGGATGTTTGCAGGATCATCCTTTGGTGAAGTGGTACGGATGCTCAGCATTCTCGGAAGCGGTGGATCATCTTCCATTGAAAAGAAACTGAAAAAGAAAAAACAAAAATACCTGTTTGTCGGATTGGTATGTGTGCGGGAAGAATACCAGGGGCAAGGCTATATGAGGAAAGCGCTGGAGCTTGCGTTTGCCGAGGGCAACAGACTGGGACTCCCGGTCGTACTGGATACCGATGCCAAACTGAAAAGTGATAAATACAGACACCTTGGCATGGAACTGGCAGGCGTCCGTACCTGCAAAAACGGCAGTAAATTATACGAACTGATCAAATATCCTGATTCCACGGTCTAATGAAATTAAAAATCATACACTGTCTAATGAAATTGGAATTTAATAATTAGTTTTTTTCGCAATCAAGACTCCAACAGGAGCTAAACCGCCATCCACCAAATTCACTTTGACAACTGTAAAGCCATAATCCGTAATAAACTCACAAAAATTTTCCTTGTTCCATTCTTTGTATGCTTTAAATCCTGTAATAGACATCAATCGCTTTCGTAAACCACTTGATTTTTTCTCTGCCCATAAGAAGGTTGGTGCGTACAAAATGCCGTCTTTTTTTAATACTCTACGAATTTCCTGCATTGCTTTTTCAGGCTCTGGCATAATGTGCAGTGCATTTGAAATTACTACACAATCAAAATTTTCATTCTCATATGAAAGTGCCGTTGCATCGGCTACGCAAAAACTAAGTTTTTCTGTTGTACCTCTCCTTTTCGCTTGCTTAATCATATTTTCCGAAAAATCGGTTGCCGTCCAGCTATTAGTACAATCAGACAATGGGAAAGATAGCTGCCCTGTTCCACAAGCTAATTCTAATACATTCATATCAGATTTGAGATAATCTCTAATATATCCGCAGATTGCATTATAAAATTTCTTATCTGACTCCATCAAAGGTGCATATATTTTTGCAAGTCGTTGCCAATAACCCTTGTTTGCCTTGTCTTTCATATCAAAATCTCCATTTTATTCAATAATACAACTTCTGAGTTATAGTGCTATTTTTTTCCATTTTCTAATCTTAGTTCTAAATGTTCCGAATGGAGCAACTGTGTTAACATGTATGAACTTGTATACTTCCCAGACAGCTGTCTTAGTTGCTTCGCCAGCCCATTTTCTCATATGTGGTTTAAATAATTCTTCCTCACTTAGCGAATCGATCATTGCATAAATAGAATTAATATTATCATTCAACATATCTTTCAACTCCTGCAGTGACAGATACGCATATGTATCTGTGAACCATTGATATAATTCACCAAGCTGATTCCATTTAAAATCATCTGAAGGAGTTTTGACATGAAGACCTTTTCTTTCATCTGCTTCCCATTTAAGGACGAGCGTTGTCCATCCAACTTGGTAAGCGAGATTTTCTGCCGGAGTTCGGTCAACTTCATCAACCCTCTTATCCTTTAAAGATTCTGGAATATCATTAAATTCAAAAATATACTTTGCAAAGCTTTTATTTATCTCTTTTTTAAGTTCGTCTTTATTCTCGTATGTTCTCAATAGTCTATTTCTCCAAACTTGAATTTGGAACGTGCTTTATAAATTTTTTCCGATCCCCTCAAGTTCGTTCATGGAATCCTTGTTTTTTTCAAGTTCATCTCTGGCTGTTGCGTAATATGATTTTTTGAAAAGCATATCCCATGAAAGATATTTTGCCATACAGTCAAACTGCTTATCAATCAGCTCATACTGGATACTGTCTACGGGAGAACCGCCTACAACAATCGTGCCAACTTTTTTATTTTTTAACTGCAATCCACGGCAGTAGCACTTATCAATGATAAGTTTCAATTGTGCTGACATTCCCCACCAATAAACTGGTGTAGCAAAAAGAATCATATCTGCGGCAGCAATTTTATCAATTGTAGGATTTGTATCATCCTTATCGACACATCCCTTAGAGCATTGACAGACACCACATCCCTTGCATGGTGTAATGTTGAGTTTGTCAGGTTCAATGATTTCAATTTCATTCTTTTCTGATGCTCCTTTTATAAATGCATTGATTGCTGTCAGCGTGTTTCCTTTTCTGGCACTTCCATTAATGATTACAATTTTCATGCGTGTATCCTCCAACTTCCGATTTAGTGTCCTTTTATAACGGTTGCATCATCTCAAGAATGATTCCATCCGGGTCTCTGAAATAAAACGCTCTGCTTTCCACAAATCCATCTGCCCTGAAATCGAAATACTGCGGTTCAGACAAGCACTCCACATGATTTTCGATAAGGGCTTTGTAGACAGAATCAATGTCATCCGTATAAAAGCATACTTCCGAGATAGATGTCGTAAACAAGTCTGATTGTTCTTTGTGGATTTTGCTGTCTACAAATTGAATCAATTCAACAGGCGGTGTTTCAATATTCTCAGAACCATTCAAATAAGCAACCCTTGCCTTACAATTTTTCTTTTGAAACATTTTATCTGTCTCTTCGCCAACCATCATGATTTCTCCTTGATATTTAAGTCCAAGTATATCTCTATAAAATGCAATTGATTTATCTAAATCTGAAACCGTCAATCCTACATGATATATTCTTCCAACCATTTACTATTCCTCCTTAACAAATGATAAATACCGATTTGCAAAACACATTCTTTTTTACATAGGCGCAGTATACCACATTTCCTGTGCCTATGCGATATCATTTAATGCTTATTCCGATATGAACTCATCTTCTCCACAGTGACCTCCGGATAAAAGTAAGTAAGAATCGTTGCTTTCGGAACTCCTGCGGCAAGTGCTTTTTTCACCTCTTCCTTCTGCTCCGGCGTATATGACCAGTGCAGCATTCGGTTAGTGATGTTCTTTCTTTGGTTATGAAGCTTAATGAACAATCTTCATTGAAAATATCTGCTGATAAGGATAACAGATTGCTTTTATTTAATGAATGTATTAAAAAAATCCGCTAAATTGCGGATTTTTTCTTTAATCTCTTGACCTATGTTTAAATTATACAGGAAGCTTTTCTGTATTTAAGAGGTGATACCCCATACATTTTCTTAAAGCTGCGTATAAAGTAGCTCACATTCTGATATCCACTGCACATTGCAACCTCAGTAACGGATGTTGCTGATTCCTCCAATAGCTGTCTGGCATGCTCCAGCCTGAGATGATTGATATACTGCGACAGAGTAATATGAAAATGCTCTTTAAAGTAGCGTGATATGTATTTTTCTGACAAATGAAACTGTGCACCAAATTCCTTCAGTGAAATTTCCCTTGTATAGTTTTGCTGAATATACGTTATCATTTCTTTTTCTATTGTGTTGGTGCCATTTGTGCCATTTTCCAGTATTAGATTATTGCTCCACATTTTCTGGATGAATTTGATGAGAGTTATTTTGGTTTCAAATTGCGCCTCTATATTTGCAGCATCTGTGTTTTCTGCGTTTTTCCCTGATATCTGTGCATTTATCTCTATCAGCCGCTCGCATATATCTGCTGCTGTATCATTTATCTGAGGACTAATCATAAGTCTGCCTCGTTTGAGAGGGGATAGGATTGATTTTTCCATGAGATCGTCCGTCTGAAATGATATATATTCAAGAGGAAACAAAAATGTGTAATAATCTGCATCTCCTGTCGGCGAGCCCATGAAATGCAGACTGCCCGGAGATACCACAAATGTATCCTTTGGGCTTCCTATATAGTTTTCACCTGATATGGTCACATGCAGCTTGCCCTGCTTTACATATATAATTTCCAGCTCATCATGCCAGTGTACCGGAATCTGGAATGCACGCTTTACATCACTGATATGATATTGACTGAACGGATTTTCCGGTGTGCCGTGTGGCCGGTTTTCTTTTAATTCAAAATACATTTTTCTACATATTCCTTAGTCTCTTTTAATTCCCATCCGGTTTGTTTGCTGTAATAATTACATATCAACTGTTCTATATTTTAACATATTGCATGCATAAGGTGTGCATTTTTTTATTTGTTCCCTAGGATTTAGTGAATCTACGCTGTGGTATGAGCAGTAACTTAGTAATAGATAAAGTGGAAATAGTACAATTTTCCCTTGAAATAATACAAGAATTATTTGTGATAATGTAATATATTGATACATGCAAGCTTCTCTTCTTTATATCTTCCTCTCCCTAATGAAGCTTATAACGAGAAGTTTGCTTTCATTCTGTTAATATCACAAGGTATACATACATTATAAATGAGGTAAAATCTATATGCAGGTTCAAAGAAAAACACTTACACAGCTTTCCATTCCAATATGCTTTGAAACACTTTTTTACATGCTGGCAGGCATGGTTGACACTCTTATGCTGTCATCCGTGAGCGACCAGGCGGTTGGTGCTGTCGGCACGGCAAATACATACATCTCCGTTTTCATCATCATGTTTGGTATCATCTCAAGCGGTATGGTTGCTGTCATGACGCAGAATATCGGTGCCGGAAAACCAGGTATAGCATATCAGGCAAGGCAGCTTGGACTTATATTTAACGCTGTAATAGGTGTGCTCATGGCTGTTTTTCTGACTGTTTTTTCCGGAAATATTCTCAAAATGGTCAGCATTGCACCGGCGCTTTTTGATTCGGCAAATACTTATCTGCGCATTGTTGGAGGTGCCTGCTTTTTAAATGCTCTCATACCGATTTATTCAAGCTACCTGAGAGTTTTCGGCTACACAAAGCAGTCACTTTGGGCATCAATTATTGGAAATGTCATTAACTTTATACTTAACGCTGTTTTTCTCTTTGTAATGCACTGGGGCGTTATGGGTGTTGCCACTGCAACGGTTATCTCACGTATTGTCAATCTGATTATTGTTGCCACAATGGGCGCTGTGCTCATCAAGGCAAAGAACAGTCCTGAGCGCATAGCTTCCGGAAAAATTCTCGGACAGATTATAAAGATTGGCTTTCCGTCTGCCTGTGAAACCGCACTTTACAATATCGCCATGACTCTTGTAGTGCGTTTCATGAACCAGATGGATGCTGACGGAATGAACGTCACAGCGCGTTCCTATGCCTCACAGATTGCTAACTTTTCGTACTGTATCGGTGCTGCCTTAGCTCAGGCAAATGCCATTCTGACCGGCTGGCATATCGGTGCAAAGGAGTATGACGAATGCGATAAGGGCACTCGCAAGGCCGCTATCTATGGTGTGATTACGGCATCCTGCCTTTCTATCACATTTGCGCTTTTGGGTAACTACATTGTGCGAATCTTCACGAATGACGTACAGATGATAAACCTAGTCACAAAGCTTCTCGCCATTGATGTTGTGCTGGAGCTTGGAAGAGTCACCAATCTGGTCTATTGTCAGGCACTGAAGACAAGCGGTGATGCCGTTTTCCCGGTTGTCATGGGTGCCGTTTTCATGTACCTTGCGGCGGTCGGCGGAACATACTTCTTCGGACTGCATCTGGGGCTTCTCGCAGTCGGTGCTTACATCGGACTCGCAAGTGACGAGTGCATCAGGGCTGTCGGCATGGTGCTGCGCTGGAATAGCGGAAAGTGGAAGAACAAGGGACTGGTTGATTAGAATATTCGGTGCTTTGTGCCGTGTTTCGATTTTTAAGCCGATTCAAAAGTCAAGTTCCTCTTAAAAATTAAATGTTTCTGGGTCAGAACCGTGTTTTTCGTTCTTGTTAAGCTCATTTATGGCATTCATATCACCCTCAGACAATTCAAAATCAAACACTTCAAAATTAGAAATAATTCTTTCCTGATGCGTTGACTTTGGAAGTACAATTATTCCTCTCTGAAGCTCCCATCTTAAAACAATCTGTGCAGGTGTCTTACCATACTTGTCAGCCAGTGCAATAATCACCTCATTTTCAAGTGTTCCTGCTCCGTTGCCTCCAAGTGGGCTGTAGGCTTCTATTGCAATACCATTCTTCTTAGCATATTCAACATTTTCAATATTAGCGTAATAAGGATGAATCTCAATCTGGTTAACCGCTGGTACAACTGTCCAGTTTTCACTGAGAGTCTCAAGATGGTGAACATTGAAGTTACTTACACCGATTGCCTTGATTTTGCCAGCCTTGTACAGGTCCTCCATATCTGCCCACGCCTTCTCATAACCGTTAGCTGGCCAGTGAATAAGATACAAGTCTATGTAATCAAGTCCCATGTCTTCCAAGCTCTGTAAAAATGCTTCTTTAGTTCTTCCCTGTCTAATATCCTCATTCCAAAGCTTAGTTGTAACAAATATATCCCTTCTGTCAATGCCACTCATACGTATGCCTTCGCCTACGCTTTTTTCATTGCCGTAAACCTTAGCTGTATCAATATGTCTGTATCCAGCCTCAATCGCCCATTTTACTGCATTAGCTGTATCAGCTCCGTCTGGTGTTCTAAAAACACCAAGACCTATCTGTGGAATTTTAACTCCATTATTTAATGTAATATAATTCATATAATTCAAATCTCCTTTATCTGTTTTCTTTCATTTTACACCATGTAAACGTTCAATTTCAATTATAGTATTGAGTCCTCTTACCTCAAAATTGATATGAAAAAATAGGACTTAAATCATTCAAGCCCTTGTTTTATAAGGTTTCTCTTGATTTAGTCCTATTTTAACGTATGCCCCTTTTATAATTAAAGGATATCTGTGAGCATTATTTTTCCATTCATTTAAAAATAAATCTGCTTATCTGGTTAAATATCCAATATAATTAACCTCCATATATTTTATGGTTATATTATACACCGTTTTACACTTTTATGAGGAAATCCATAATTATACTCTTAGCATTCTGTATCCTATACCAATATGCGTCTGTATATACTGCGGGGAATTGACATCTTTTTCAATTTTCTTTCTTAATGTTGCCATAAATACTCTAAGTGATGCCAGATCATTTTCCCATGAACTCCCCCATATATTCTTAGTAATATAAGTGTATGTCAGCACTCTTCCTACATTTCTTGATAATAATATAAGAAGCTTATATTCAATAGGTGTAAGATGCAGCTCCTCTCCATTCAGATATGCACAGCCAGCCGCGTAATCAATTTTTAAATCTCCATTCTCAAATACACTTGTATTCTGAGTCATATCTGTCTGCATAAGCGACAGTCTTCTTACTGTTACACGCAACCTTGCAAGAAGCTCATCTACTGAAAATGGCTTTGTAAGATAATCGTCTGCCCCTGCATCAAGTGCTTCTATCTTATCAGCATCTTCAGTTCTTGCGCTTATAACAATTATTGGTGTATTAGTCCATGTTCTTATCTTTTTTATAACTTCCACCCCATCTATATCAGGAAGTCCTAAGTCTAGCAGAATTATATCAGGATTATGTGATGCAGTCTGCGAGATGGCACTCTCTCCATTTACAGCAGTTAAATACCTGTAATTATTAGTTTTTAATGTTGTTGTTATGAGATTTCTTATTGGTGAATCATCCTCAACTACAAGAACCTGCGTTTTATTCATTTAAATGTACCTCACTTAACTGCAGTTTGAATTCGAAAATGCATCCATGTGGTGTATTATCCCTTAATTCCAGTTCACTTCCATGTGCATTTATAATAGTTTTACATAAAGATAACCCAAGTCCGAGACTTCTTCTGTTATCTGCAATTTCATTGTTACAGGTAAAAAATGTATCAAATACATTTTCTTTCATATCATCAGGTATTCCCTCGCCATTATCTTCAACGGATATAATTACATATCTGCCTTCTTTTCTTGCTTTAATATATATATCAGAGCCTTCCTGTGTATACTTTATCGCATTATCAACTATATTAATAATAACCTGTATTATAAGTCTGACATCCATTCTCACAAGAAGCAGTTCTTTGCCGCAATCCACATGTATTTTATGTTCACAGCTTTTTCTGTTGATATGTTTTAACGCTTCAGCAATAACTTCATCTATCAGCTGGTCAGACATATTAAGAGTTACTGTTCCATCCTCAAACCTTGTTACAAACAATATATTCTCTACCAGACTGATTAACCATTCTGAATCATCATATATATCTGTAAATATCTGCTCTCTCGTATCATTATCAAGCTTATCATAATTGTACATAAGATTATTGGCATTACCTGATATTGATGTGAGTGGTGTTCTTAAATCGTGTGAAATCGTCCTTAAAAGATTAGCCCTTAACTGTAGTGTCTTTTCCCTGTAAGCAGCCTGTTCTGACATACGAACATGTTTTTTCAGTTTAGATTCCAGAGTTCCTGTAAGCATTGACGCAGCAAGCATAATAACACATGTGAGCGGATATCCTGTGTCATATGTATGAAAAGTAAATCTTGGTTCTGTCAGGAAGAAATTCATCAGAACAACACTTACAAGCGAACCCGCCACACTCCAGATATATCCATTAGTGAATATCGAAATCAAAAGCACGCACAGAAGATATACCATAATAACATTTGATTCTGTAAATCCAATATATATAAGCAGCATTCCTATTACTGTTGCAATGCTTAAAAGGCCTATTGTTATTAAGAATTCTTTTACAAGTTTTTTTAATGTCTTTTCCGTTATAATTACCACCTTATTTTATTTTGTATATAATAACACATTTTCAATTTAATATCTCTTTTTTTCGTTATCATCACTTTCATTCAATACAGCATTCATTGTATCTTTGTCATTGGTTCTTCTTGTTCTGTTCATAAATCCGTCTATTTTATTCATAACATACCATCCTGCTGCCATAAATAATAATATCACAACTATCAGTATTATTATAATCAATCCCGTCTTCATGCTCATGCCCCCTAATCTTAAACCTTAAAGCATTTTTTCAGATTTTTATAATCTCCTAACACAAGTAATGTAATATCTTCTGTAAGTACAATATCTGGTTCAACATTTACATTTATTGAGTCATTATGCTTTATAGCCATTATGTTTACTCCATATTTTTTTCTTATATCAAGTTCAATAATACTTTTTCCTAACCACGACTCAGGAACTTCCACTTCAAGAATTGCATGAGTATTATCCAGTTGTATTAAATCAAGAATATGGTCCGCAGTGTAGCGTACTGCAGCCCACTTTGCTTCGTGTTTTTCAGGATATACAACCGCATCTGCACCATTACGCAGCAGGAATTTTTCCTGTACATCCCGCTCAGCTCTTGATACCACATATCTGGCGCCAAGTTCCTTTAACAGTGATGTTGTTTCCAGCGAATTCTGAAAACTGTCACCAATTGTCACCATACACACATCAAAATTTCCAACACCTAATGATTTTAAAAATTCAGCATTCGTGCTGTCTCCAATCTGTGCATTTGTGACTATATTCATAACATCGTTAATTCTGTTCTCATCAGTATCAACTGCCATCACCTGATGTCCAAGCTGATTAAGCTGCATAGCCATATGTTTTCCAAATCTTCCGGCTCCTATAAGTAATACATTCTTTTTCATATTGTACTCCTATCCTATATTAATCTTTTCTTCAGGAAATTTTGAATAGCTGTTTCCATTTCCAGAAAAAGCAGCATATATTAAAGTAAGACCGCCAACTCTGCCCATAAACATAAGAATAATAAGAACAATTCTTGATAATATTCCAAGCTGTGGAGTAATACCTAATGTCAATCCGACCGTACCTACTGCTGATGCTGTTTCAAAAAGACATTTTCCTAATGAAATTCCATCTGTGACATTTATAATAAATGCGCCCGTAACAAATAATGTAATGTACATCATAGCTATCGTAGCTGCATTTTTAACTGTATCGTTATCTATTCTTCTTTCAAAAAAATGAATATTCTTATTTCTCTTAAATGTTGCAACCATGTTTCCCATAAGAACTGCAAATGTAGTTGTTTTCATACCACCTGCTGTTGAACCTGGTGAACCACCTATAAGCATAAGAATTATCATAATCATTACAGATGCCTGTTTCATTGCATTAAGGTCAACCGTATTAAATCCAGCAGTCCTTAATGTCACTGATTGAAAAAGTGCCTTAAATACAGGCATTCTCTCGCTTCCAGTCATCATATCATTTATCATAAATATAATTGCAGGTACTGTTATAAGAACGGCTGTTGTAACAATTATTAATTTGCTCTGCATCTTATATCTTTTAAAATGATACTTATTATTCTTAATATCTTCCCACGTAACAAATCCAATTCCACCTATCACAATAAGAAGCATCAATGTAATATTAATAACAGGATTACAGGCATATGTCGTCATTGAAGCAAATTGATTATCCGCTGTTCCCAGCACATCAAATCCTGCATTACAAAATGCTGATATTGAATGAAATATTGCAAACCAGATTCCTTTCAATCCATAATCCTTGCAGAATACCGGCATCATAAGCAATGCTCCTGATAATTCTATAATGAATGTTCCTTTTAATATAAATCCGGTAAGCCTGACTATTCCGCCAACCACTGGTGCTGATACAGATTCCTGCATAAAGCTTCTTTGCATTAAAGACACTTTCTTTCCTGACAATATAGAAAATGCAACAGCAACAGTAATTACGCCAAGCCCTCCTATCTGTATAAGCGTAATTATTACAAGCTGTCCAAATAAAGACCAGTAGCTTCCTGTATCCAGTACTACTAATCCGGTAACGCATACCGCTGATGTAGATGTAAATAATGCATCACCAAACGGTGTTACACAACCACTGGCTGATGAAACCGGCAGCATAAGAAGCAATGCTCCTAATATAATTAATCCACCAAATCCAATTGTTATAACCCGGAATGATGACAAATGTTTTCTTATCCTGTTGTCAAACATAAAAAATTCCCCTTTTCTAACATAATTGAAATCTACCAGAATTATGTTAAAAAAGGGGTTAAGCATTTTTATATGATATTAAGATTATATTAAGATTATTATCTCTCCCGAATCATGATAATCAGAAGATAAGCTGCTCCGAATACAACTATACTCCCAGCCATGATTAAATACATCTGTGACACGCCAACAACATGTCCCCTGAATACAGGATTACAGTCGAGAGTGTTCCTTATGACTGTGACCGCTTCTGACGGAAGCCCTGTGTCCGCCATCTCTTTATACACTCCATTGAGCATGTGGTTCTTAACCAGGGAAGTTCCATATGTACCCGGAAGGTAGGACAATGCTTTCTGCAGCCCTGAACTAAAATTAGATATCGGCATGTATGCACCACACACAAATCCATACCCTGCACTTACGATTGTTCCAACCGCCGACAACTGCCCCTGCGTCTTTAGCGGATAGCTTACAATGCTTGAAAGCGTGCTTCCAAATAACACCAGCAGAATCATATCCAATATAACAAATATTACATCTGACGCACTCATATACCAGCCCATCTTCAATATGTAAAGCAGGCATAATGCAAGTGCTGTGCCATTAACCATAAGCGAATTAAGTACTGTTGATAAGAAATATCCTATATAAATCTTTGTTTTGCTTACAGGCGAAACATCAAAATCTTTTCTTGCTCCGCTGGCTCTGTCCTGAACCATCGTAAGATTGACGCAGAATGTAACAGTTACACAGCTTACTGCAAGAAGTGCCGCAGCTAACTGTGCTGCCACTGTGCCGTTAATTATTTTGTCTGGTAAATCAATCATGTCCTTAGTTGCAGAAACAAAAGAATCTTTGTATACATTTGCTAAAAATGTTGCGTACAAAACAATAAGAATTACCGGAGTTATCATTGATGAAAACAACATTCCTTTGTCCTTAAAAAAGAGTTTTCTGTTTCTGCTTACAAGTGCGGTTATCTCTTTCATCACTGACCACCTCCCAATATTTTCCCAGTCACAGCAAGAAATACATCATCCATACCGCCTTTTACGACTTCATAATCACGGAATATCTCCTGATGTTTCACAATCATTTTCGTAGCTTCAAGTGTGTTCTTAACCTGAATCCTGTAACCATCACGGATTGCTTTGTACTCTGTTTCCAAAGCTTTAATCTCATCCTCTGTAACTCCATACAAAGATATCGTATCTTGAACATATTCATTCTTTAATTCCAAAGGAGTTCCCTCTGCCACGATGCTTCCCTTATCAAGAATCACAACATATCCGGCACTTGCCGCCTCCTCCATGTAATGAGTTGTAAGGAATACCGTCATGTTCTCCTCTGTACGAAGTCTCTCAATAACATTCCATATAAGAAGCCTTGTCTGCGGGTCAAGTCCCGTCGTCGGCTCATCAAGAATCAGTATCTCCGGTCTGTGAATCAGCGCCCTTGCAATATCAATTCTTCTTCTCTGTCCGCCTGACAGCTTACCAACCGGTCTGTTAATGTAATCCCCGAAATCAAGTATCTCCACCAGTTCTGCCAGTCTTTTTTCGAATGAATTTCCAGTAATTCCATACAACGCCGCCCTGCTTTTAAGATTCTCCTTAACCGTAAGAGGTTTATCAAGAACACTGTCCTGAAACACAACTCCCAGCAGCCTCTTTGTTTCACTGCCTGCCCTGTCTGCTTCTTTATCCTTAATCCACACATTTCCACTGTCCTTGCGTAACTGCCCGCATATAATAGAAATCGTTGTGCTTTTTCCAGCACCATTTACACCTAAAAATGCGAACAATTCTCCCTTCTTTACGCGGAAACTTAAGTCATTAACTGCCTTCACATCGCCAAAACATTTATTCAGATGTTCTATCTTAATAATATCCGACATACGCCCCTCCTTATTGAGAATCACTTCATGTATTTATTAATCCATTTTACCACATCCAGCTTGCCATTACCGCAATATTCATATATATACTTTTTCCATCCCCATGTCTATACGCTTACTACTAAGTTGCATTATAAGCACACCAAGTTGCATTCAGACAAAAAAGACACAAAGCAATGTACTTTGTGCCTTAAAAATCATATTAGTTTCATAACATTTTCAGAATAAATCCAGCATATTATCCAGATATATATCTTCTCTCACATGTATCTGATACTCCGGCTTCGTCATATAATATAACAGAAATTCCAGAACCAGTGCGCTTCCAAGCCCGCGTCCTTCAATCTTAAAATTGGAAAATCCCATCGGCATATATGTATTCCTGATATCACCAACACTGATAAATGCCGGATTCTCCATTGCCTTAGAAAAGCGGTATCCACTCTGTGAATCAGGTGCAACGCATACATGATCTGGACAGTCCTCGCCAAGATTCTGGCGGCTCACAATCTCATAGCAGTTCTTTCTGTCGTAACATCCGAACCAGCAGCACTCATTACACAGGAATTCCACCTTATCCTTTTCTTTATCTGTCAGCTTCGCCAGCTTATCAAATGCTTTATTCAGCCTGAAATCCGGCACTACATACTGGAAATCTTCTCTTTTTACTTCATCCAGAAAATCATTGAAATCCGTCAGCACCTTCGTTGTCGATGATACAAGATAAAGATTGGGATAATGCTTCTTGATATACCTGGCAAGAATGTCCGAATGTACAATCACGCCATTGCTAATTCCCTCGCTGTCATTAAGTGCCTTACATAACGCATTACATTTTTCATCAGCTAAATGTTCTTCGCGAAGCAGTGAATTGCTGAATGTCAGCCTTGCCGATATCCCATATTCACTCATCAGATTCATAACTTCCTGCACACCATGTTCACCGGAACCTATTCGTCCACCGCCCCAGATACAGTCTGCAGGCGCACCATATATTGAGCCAATCCCGCACCAATCATAGAAATACTCTCTGTGCTCCCGATATATCGGCAAAAATGCTTCATACAACTCATAGAATTCAAACAGCCCCGGAAGATGGTAATATGCAATAGTCTTTCTCATTAAAATAATCCGTCTCTTTCATACATGATTATGATTACTATTGTTATACCATATTCCTAGGGAGTTCTCTACTAGCTTATTGGAAATATTGACCCATCCCGGTTTTCAAATGTTTCGTAGCCCCTTGAAACTATACTCGAAGCAATTCCAAGCTCTGTTGCCTGCAAAATCATATTTTCCATTATGCAGAATGCATCTGCTGTCTTGAACAAAATTAACATTTAACATCAAAATATTTATCTCTGAATACATTATAGGGAATATACACATATTACCGCCATGTCATTACATAATCTTTTTCGCCCGTAGCTTCGTCCAATCCTTCATTCTGAATCTCAAATCCTTCTCTCTGATAAAAATGTATTGCTCTTGTGTTTTTCTGATACACATTTAAACTTAATTGCGTTCTGCTTTCCTTTACAAAATCCAGCAAAAGTTTTCCTATGCCCTGCGACTGCAATCTATCACAGACAAAAATCCCTTCAATATAATCACCATTTAAACCTATAAATCCCTGTATTTCCCCATTACTCTCACACACATAGACCTCCGCCTGTAACAGCATTTCTTTTACCATCTCATAATTACTTTCCCAGTATTGAGCAGATATAAAATTATGTGCCTTTATATTAGTATCCAGCCATATGTCTGCTACTTTAGTTATATCTGCTTTTTGTACTACTCTTATCATAATAACTTCCTCTATTGAACTAAGCTTGCAGATAGCTTTTTATAACAAATGCATACGCATCTTTTGAATGTTTAAATATTTTAACCTTCTCCCCATAAGTGCTCAGTTCCTGCAATAATCCTTTTTTCATTCGATTAAATTCAAAAACCCATTTAATGTTCAACCATAAAAAATCCCATGTTGGTCTTGAATTATAAGACTCTCTTCCTCTCCTTTGCCTAATCCATCGTTTAAATACTCTTACTAATCTTATAATTGTGTATTCATCTAATACAATAACATTATCACAGCAGTCAAAGCTTTCTTTAAAAACCTTTCTAGGAGAACCTTCTACAATCCAGTCATTTTCTTTTATTATATCATCAATCAACTTTTTCAACCGGCCATGACTTTCTGAGTGCCACATAGGAAATCAGAAAATTTGCAAACCAGCCAGCTGGTACAGCAAGCCAGACAAATGCTATACCAAAACGCGGTGCACAAATCAGAGCAACTGACAGGCGGATTGCAAGGTTAACCATATTAGCTATAAGAAATGGCCGCATGATTCCCAGCCCACGAAGGACTCCATCCGTTGCCATCTTGATACCCATGAAAATGAAAAAGTAACCTAACCATTTCATATAATCCCCTGACACCTGATATGCCAAAGCTGTTCCATCTTTACCAAGGAACAGTGAAGAAATGTGTGTATGCAGTGTCTCAATGACTATGAAAGCAAGGACTGCAAAACATATATCTAACACAAGCGCAGCGTGATATCCTTTTTTAATACGCCCAATTTTCTTTGCACCAAGATTCTGGGAAACATAAGGTGACACTGCATTTCCAATGGATACAAATATAAGTGAAAATACATTTTCTACTCTCATTGTTGCAGCATAACCTGCAAGTGCCTGTGTACCAAACGGATTTACAACTGCCTGTACTATCATCATGCCAATCGATACTGTAGACTGCTGAAGAATTGATGGTATGGCAATCTGAAGCATTGAACGTAACTCTTTCCTGTCAAACCAGTCAAAGTGACTTTTATACCGACGCATACGGCAAAAGAAAATTATAAATGAAAATACTGCTGAAATCCCCTGTGCAATCAATGTTGCAAGAGCTGCACCAAACACGCCAAGTCCTAAGCCAGCAACCATCCAAAGATCCATCAGAATATTTAAGACGGAAGAAAATATCAGAAGCACTAACGGAATCTTTGATTCACCGATTGAAGTAAACATCGTTGAAAGAATATTGTACATAAACAGAAACGGAAATCCCACAAAATAAACACGAAGATACAGTACAGCTTCATCCAGTATATCAGCCGGTGTCTGTAATAAACTCATCATTGGATGTGATAACCCGAAACCAAAGATTCCCAATAATACACTTAAAATCAGAAAACTGATTAATGATGTTGATACAATGGTCTTCATTTTACTATAATTTCTTGCACCAAAATAACGGCTCACAAGCACTCCGGCACCTACCCCGGCACCAAGTGCCACACAAATAAATACATTTGTGAGAGCAGCGCATGCTCCGACAGCCGCAAGTGCAGATGAACCGACAAACTGACCGACAATAATTGAGTCAGCCATATTATATACCTGTTGGAAAAAACTACCCAGAATCATAGGCATGGCAAAAACAGTCAGTGCTTTAAGGGGCGCATCGGTAATTAAATATTCATCCTTTGACATTCTCTTATTTCTCCTTGAATTTCTCGTTTTTATTCTCTCCCCATATACCCCCTGATATAATTCACAGCATCACTTATTTCATCAATAATCTTATCTGGAATCTGCAGATTATACTGTCTTAAATCCACATCCTGTAATAACTGTCCAAGGCTTGTACCCTGATTGTATTGAACAATAAACAGGCTGTATAGAGGTATTTTGTCCCCGAATACATCCATATAATTATTAACAAGTGAGAAGTTGATAGTTCCTAGCATTGTGTGACATTCAACAAGATACAATTTATCAGGAATGTAGTCATACACATGCATTTTATCATTCTTAATCTCTTCTAACAATAATTCCTGCCCATTTTCTGATTCAGCATCCATATCTTCTTCATAAAAATCTGATTCTGACGCAGCTGCTGTATCCTCACTTGAAGGGATTTCTTCTGCTGTCTCCGGGAATTCTGATATATCAATTCCTTCAAACAAAGTACTCATATCCCCTAGATTATTATCTTTTTCTCTCTCTCCAGCCTTGAGATCCCAGTCATCAACAAACTGCTTATAATTGCCATAATTGTTCTTAAGAAATTCCATGTTATCATATATTTCCTGTTCATTGACTCTCATCTTTACAATGGTAAGAATTGCATTGCCAAGCTGATCAATCGTTCCCACATATTTGCCGGTAAATACATCGTCCTTTAACACAAGCGACAGAAATAATGGTTCTCCTGACATATTTTTATAACCGGTATCAACAAATACATTGGTTGCATCATAACTTGTTACCATCTTAAGCTTAACATCCATATATATAATATGTTCATATGGATCAGCCAGAACATAATCTATTATCTTTGATATGGTTGGTGTCTCCACTGTTTCATCCACATTTTTTCTAATATTATATAAAACTTCTTCTTCTTTTCTCAGATAAATATTCTTATATATATTGGTCATTGCCCCTGCCTCCACTCTCACTGTAATAACTTCATAAGTACAGGAACAACCGCCTTCAATTGTTTCTGTACCTCATAAGGAATCTTTCCATAATCAATATTATCTGCCATATGAATTATTGCAGTATACTGATATTGCGGAATTGTTAATGTATATGCACTTCCGACAAACAAAGAATTAATAATACTTACATTAATCTTTCCAAATAATGTCGTTATCTCCGCTATTACATATGTACCCTTCTTAACCTCATAGACAACCGGCAAACTATTAATATTCATGCTCTGGATAATTGTCTGCTCCATCTCCACGGCATAATTACTATCGTCACCGGTATACATCATCTCCTGCTTCTCTTTTATCTTATTACTGATAAAATCGACTGTTTTAGGAATCAGTGGCTTTAGCTCTCTTTTAGCACGTTGCCATCCAATCAGATAGCTATAATAAACAATATCATTCTTGTGCGCCTTATTAAATGGCAGTATGGACAATGAAGCTGCTATCTTGTTAAGCGTCCCACAGTAGCTTCCTACAAATGCGTCGCCTCTTTTAGTAAGATTAATATAAATAAGTTCTTTAGTATCAGGTTTTATGTATCCTGTTTCAACCAGGGCATTAGTCGCTTTATGAACACTTTGTGGAGCCATTGAAGCATCCATATGATAAATCCTGTTTTCTATATCTTCATTGACATATGCAACAATATCTTCAATACTAATCTGACCAGCATACACATGAAGCAGATAGGCTATATTATTCTTAAGACTCTCGATTCCCATAATTGTATAGCCTTCTGCAATGGTAACATTCCTTGACTCCACACTGACCCCTTTACTTTGATTACTAAAAACTCTCTTATTTCCTGATGGACAATAAAATGTGAGATATTTTGCGTCAATTTGTGCAAAATAATTCTCAATATCAGCATTCGCTTTTTCTAATGTCCTGATACACTGCCTTTTTCTGCTCTTCTCAAGTCTTCTGTTATCAAGAATCATTGCCAGCTCATTTGTCGGAATCCTTGTATCATCAAATGACCACTTGATAAGCGGTAATCCAGCATCTTTTAATCTTTTATTAAGGTTATTCGGATTCTGTGAATAATGTGTATCACTTATAAATGCTTTAATTTCCTTATGCTTAGGTGCGTTAACATCATATAATGCCTCACTGTTCTTATGCATTACATGCCTCATGTCAGAGGCCCATTCAAGTACATCACACTGCTGTTCTGTCAGGCTGTCAGCCAGATTCGCAGATGTAGCTATTTCCTTGTTGCGCTCCATTCGCATTTTTACATATTCTTTTGATAAACTTATAAATATCCCTTCCTTCTATATTATTTTTAAACTTGACAAATGCTGTTTATATTATAATCTTTTTCACATGTAATTCCAATTAATTTATGATAAATCTGGTCATTTCACGAAAGCATTTCTTTACCGGAAATATTCAAAAAAGCGCCCAGAAACTGCCCCGCAGCCTATCCGCTGCTTCTGTCTCTGAACGCTGTTATTATTCTTAAACCCATATTCTATTACTGTCAGACATTTTACTTTACATAAGTCTGTTAAGTGCTTCTGTCGCAAGTGCACTACGCACAGACTCTTTCTCTGTAAATGTTATCTGCGCACATTTAGTACTGCCTTTCATATTATGAGCAAGATATGTGAGTCCTGAATTAGTCTTGTCCAGAAATGGGACATCAATCTGGTTAGTATCGCCAAGAATCACCAGCTTGGACCCCTGTCCACATCGTGTGACAATATCCCTAATGAGCGACCTTCCTATATTCTGCGCTTCATCACATATTATAAAACTGTTCTTTATGCTCATACCTCTTATATAAGCTAATGGAAATACCCTCAACAGCCCTGTCTCCATCATATCATCTATCTGAATCTGTATCTGGGCATCTTCTTCATGATTACCCTTTCTAAGTAAATCCTCAAGATTAGAATAAAAGCATCCAAGCAATGGTCTTGTCTTATCCTCAAGTTCTCCAGGAAGGAAACCAAATGCTTCATCACTTGATACATTTGCACGTCCGATATATATTTTGTCATATGATGTGCTACTGGTATGTCTTGTAAATTCATCAGTATATGTCTTATCAAGTGCTGCTGCCATTGATAAAAATGTCTTTGCTGTTCCAGCAGGTCCACGTAGTATTACAAGCGGTATCTCCTCTGCCGGAGCTAAAAGTGCATCAAGTGCAAATCTCTGAAGCCTGTTCTGTGGTCTTATTCCAAATGCAGTTGTATCCTTCAGCAGCCTGATACAATTGTCTCTATATACACATAATGCAGAAGTATTACCGTCTGTAAGTGTTATATATTCATTTGCCACAAATGGCTTCTCATCAGCAAATATCTCTGGAGCAAGACTCTGCTTCTTATATATATCATCAATAATTTCCCGTGATGTTTTAATCTCACGATACCCCACATATGAAGACTCTTTTATCTGATCATTCTTATACTCCTGAACTTCAACTCCACATGCTGCTGCAGCAATTCTCATCATAATGTCATTAGTAACAAGGATAACTGCTCTCTTTGTCTTTCTTGCAATCCCAATACATGAGCTGATAATTCTGTTATCCGGCTTCTTAATGTCGAACCCCTCCGGAAGATTTTCCTGTGAAACCTCATTTGGCTCAAATATCAGCTTACCATCTGTTTCTTTCAGCTTAACTCCCTTTATAAGATTACCCCTGTTTCTTATATCTTCCAGTATTCTTGCTGTCTGACGCGCATTATATCCAATCTCCCCATCAGGATTTTTCTTTGAGTCCAGCTCCTGAAGCGTCGTTCCCGTAATAACAACCGTATTATCTTCAAAGCCATATATAGCACCAGGACTCTGAAGCAGAATGTTAGTATCAAGCACATAATATTTTTTCATAAGAAAATCATCCTCCTCTGCATATATTTACAGAACCTTTGAGCCATTTGCCATAAGTTTAAATGTTGCCCCCAGCATATCAGCTGCACCTCTGCACATCATCATTCTCCCAAGAAATATCTCAAAATACTCATACATTGAACATATCTTAGTATCAATCTGAAGATTAAGTGAAATTGTTTTCTTTTCTATATTCACTTTTAATTTATGTTCAGTAACCGCATAATTAACCCTGTCGTGTATATCAAATGCCGCCTTCCCTTTTTCACTTCTTACCCTGTCACGCCTTACATCTGTCTTATCAGCAATAATAAGTGCTGCTGATACTACATCAACTGCACCACCTGTTGATTCATCATGGTTAGAAATTGCCGATACAATTGTTATTCTGTCTTTAATATCCATGTCCGATTTTTTCAATATTTCATTAGCAAGTAATCCACCGTATTCCGCATGGTGTGACCTGTTAATTGCATTTCCAATATCATGCATATATCCGGCAATCTTAGCCAGTTCAATATCATGCTCACAATATCCGAATCTTTTAAGAATCATCGCTGCTGTATCAGCTACAATAGAGCAGTGAATCTGCGAATGATCCGTATACCCTAGAAGTCCCAGATTATAATTCCCCTTATTTATAAACTCATTAATTTCTTTATTCTTTTTTATTTCTTCAAATGTCAAAAAACCGCCTCCCTTTACTTTAAGTGTAAATGAGAGACGGCTTAACCGCTATCTTTGTTATGTAAAATAATGTAAAATCAATGTGAAATCATCTGTTAAGTGTCAGATGGCATTATCAAAATCTCATGTGCCAGATACCCGCTTCCTATAAATTCATAATATATCTCACTTTTATAGGTAAAATTCCTCTGTTTTCCCCTGTAAGTCCTGTGTAAATCACTTTCTTTTTATGAGTTTTCCTATAAATGTCTCATGTTCGGTAACTTTATAGGCAAATGTCTCGACTATTTCTATAGTCATCATTATTTCTGTCCTATAAAACTTTCAAAAATGCGACTACCTATAGGTATCATGTTATTCATACTGTCCAAAAATAAAATTCTTTCATGAACAATCAAACGATATTTTCCTTATACCACCCCAATATCCGCAAATACTCTTCCTGCCGGAATATTCAATACATTTTTCAAGTAATCAAAAAGCTCTGCAGCATATTTCAGTCTTGCTTTTGCATAGATTTCACCTTTGCCGTCAAAACGGTTTGTGTGTGTCATTATTTACTCCCAGTTACTCTCTGCTTCGTCCAACTTCTTTACAAGTGTATCTTTAAGAGCTGTAAACGCAGGAATAAAGCTGTCGCGTATCAGCAGAATCAATTCATCTACTTCCTCCTCATTATATATATGAACAGAGGTGTTGCGCTTTTTTAACATAAGCAGCCATGTTTCTGAATCATCTATAAACCCAAATTTATAACCAAGCTGCAGAATCTCTCGTGGTGATCCAGTAGAAGAATCTTCTACACCATGTTTTCTCATAATCTCCTGCAACGCTTTCCATGCAAGTTCAAAAGTAAGATTAAATTGTCCAATAACCCCTGTCCGGTATATATCATTAGTTTCTGCCATCTTAAAATCCGCATTTGCTAATATAGTCAGACAATTAATAAAGTTATCAAGCTTTTTCATAAATCACTACACCGTCCTTTTCTATCTCCTCTTTTAATTCATCTGAAATTGATACATCTGCCTGTACAATATCGAACATCAGGAGAGAATGTGTTTTTTCCTTAATATCCCAGTAAAAACCATCGAAATCTCCACCATACACAGCAATATCTATGTCACTCCGCTCCGTGTTCGTACCTCGCGCACGAGAACCAAAAAGTATGATTTTGGTAATAGAATGTTCCTTTGCAAAATAAACAATTTCTCTTAATATCCGGTCTGGTAAATTGTATTTCATATTCAATATTGCCCCCTTATCTGCACTCATTATACTTAATTCTGTTCATAAGCACAATAAACTTACCCCATTGTTTTCCGATAAAACATATATGAATAAACTACTGGCAGAATGCATGGTACAATGACTAGAGCAAGAAATATCCACACATTTTGAAATGGTGAGGTTACAATCATTGCAATTCCCCCAATTACCATACATTTTCCGCCAAATCTATGTGTATGATACCAGTTGTCAGAATCATTCAATGCCCACGGAATGCGAAAACCAATGCTATAGTTTGGTTTTACCTTTGGAATAAAATTGCCTAAAATAAGATACAAAATTCCAACTAACAATCCGCAGACAAATCCAATATTGAGCTTATATCCCCAATTATATACATAGAGAATATTGCAATTAACCAAAGAAATCACCGGACAAATCCACATAACAACACGGAATACCTTTTTGCTTATATTTTTTCTCTTGGGGTCAATATTAGTTGCAACTATACATATAAAATGAAAAAACAGCATCATTACCGGAAGTCCAAAGACTGCAAATGCTTTAGAACAATACCCATCTGGTTGATTGTCAACTCCAAAATGTGTTGCGACAGAAGCTGGCAACTGTCTCCATAAAAGTAAACCTATAAAGATTGGAAGTAATGTTATGACAGATGTTAATATTAACATTTTTTTATGTTGTTTAATCATGGTCTTTTTCTCCTTTTAATTCACTAATCCATAATAAAATCTCCTCAAGCACAGTAGCGTTAAGCTCATAATAAATATATTTGCCCTCCCGCTCGTCTCGAATTAAATCAGCTTCCTTCAAAACAGACAGGTGTCTGGAAACTGCCGCACCCGAAATTGAAAAATGATTGCTAATCTCTCCAGCAGACATTCGGGACTGTTTAAGCAGATTAAGTATCTCGCGTCTTGTAGGATCAGCAAGCGCCTGAAGCGTATCCTGCATGCTCACATTCATCCCTCCTTCATTTAACATTTAACTTAAATGTTAAATGAATTATAACACACCACCTTTATTTGTCAAGAACTCAATTCCTTTCATCAATGCTGAGTACCTTTCCGTCTTATTTTTAATATTGTCTTCATTAACACCATAATAACTATATAAATCTTTCCTCTCAAACTCTGCTATAAACACACTATCTTCCTATAAATTCATGAAAAATACGCTGGTTAAAAATGGTGGGAAGAACCTAATCTTCCCACCCCTTGTACATTTACTATTCTTATTTATCGTATTCCAGATAAGCACCCTTCATTGGGCTTGCTGCAAGTTCACTGAATAATCTTAATACACCCTTCTTATATTTGCGTTGTTTAGGTTTCCACTGTTTTCTTCTTTCCATAAGAATCTTGTCTATCTCTTCAGGTGTCATTCTCTTTCCTGCAACACCTACTATGTTAAGCTTTCTTTCCTCAACATCGATTTCAATAAGATCTCCTTCTTCAACGAGTGCAATAGGACCTCCATCTACTGCTTCCGGGCTGCAGTGTCCAATTACCGGACCGGTAGATGCTCCCGAGAACCTTCCGTCTGTAATAAGTGCTATACTCTTACCCAGCTCCTTATCACTGCTTATTGCCTCTGATGTATAGAACATCTCAGGCATTCCACTTCCTTTAGGTCCCTCATATCTTATAAATACAGCATCACCCTTCTGAACCTTATGATGAATTACTGCATCAAGACATGCCTCTTCGCTATCGAATGGTCTTGCATTAAGTACTGCCTTAAACATTTCCTTAGGGCAGGCTGTATGCTTAATTACTGCTCCCTCTGGGGCAAGATTACCTTTAAGAACAGCAATGCTTCCATTCTCTCCAATAGGCTTATCGTATGGTCTGATTATATCTTCCTTGGTAACATTTACATTGTAGCGCTTGTTGAAATCATCAAGCCACTTATTACATCTTTCATAGAATCCATTTGACTTAAGTTCTTCAAGATTCTCACCAAGAGTCTTTCCTGTAACAGTCATTACATCAAGATGGAGATGTTCCTTAATTTCTTCCATAATTGCTGGAACACCGCCTGCATAATAGAATACTTCTGCTGGCCATCTTCCTGCTGGACGTACATCAAGAAGATAATGTGCACCACGGTGTAATCTGTCAAATGTATCTCCTGTAATCTCAATTCCGAATTCATGTGCAATTGCAGGAATATGAAGCAGACAGTTAGTACTTCCTGATATTGCTGCATGTACAAGAATTGCATTTTCAAAGCTATCCATAGTTACTATATCTGATGGTTTCATATTCTTCATCTTTGCAAGCCTTACTGACTGTCTTCCTGCTTCTCTTGCATAGGCTAACAGGTCAGGACTTGTAGCTGGCATAAGAGCACTTCCAGGCAGTGCTAATCCAAGTGCCTCTGCCATTATCTGCAATGTTGATGCTGTTCCGATAAATGAACATGCACCACAGCTAGGGCATGCATTACATTTTGCCCAGTCAAGCTTCTCTTCGTCAATCTCGCCTCTTTCATACTGTGCACTGTACATTCCAAGCTGCTCAAGTGTAAGCATTTCCGGACCTGCATTCATTGTACCGCCTGGAACAAATACAGATGGAATATTAACTCTTGCAAGTCCCATCAGATTACCAGGAACTCCTTTATCACAGCTTGAAAGATATACACCTGCATCAAATGGTGTTGCATTTGCATGTATCTCTATCATATTAGCTATCATTTCCCTGCTTGCAAGACTATAATTAATACCGTCAGTTCCCTGACTTTCACCATCGCATATATCTGTACAATAGTACCTTGCTCCGAATCCGCCTTCTTCAGCAACACCCTTTCGAACCTCTTCCACAAGTATGTTAAGATGTCCGCTTCCCGGATGACTGTCACCATATGTACTTTCTACCATGACCTGTACTTTTCCAAGGTCTTCCTTCTTCCAGCCTGTGCCAATTCTCAAAGGATCTAATTCTGGGGCTAATTTTCTCATTTCCTGACTTACTAAACACATAATAATTACCTGCCTTTCTTCTTATCTTAATAAATTCATCTGTTCTAATTTTTCGTACACCTTGTCTTTCTCAGTATCATCCACACACATCTCTACATTGTCAAACTGTGGAAGACTAAATACTCCGAGCATCGACTTGGCATCAACTAAATACTTACCACACATAAGGTCTACATCTTTATCGCAGCCTTCTGCTATCTGTACCAGATGCTTTGCATCAGTCATATTGTTCAAACATACCGGTATTTTTACCATTTGCAACCTCCTGTTTTATATCTTCTTAATTAAATATTGACCTTTAATAATATCTAAGCAAATATTGAAATAATCAGACTTACAATTAATGCTGTTATACCTATAAGTGTTTCCATAATAGTCCACGACTTTAATGTAGTTTTCTCATCTATCTCAAGAAATGTTCCTACAAGCCAGAAACCAGCATCATTTACATGACTTAATGCTGTTGCACCACCACATATTGCACAACACATTGCTGCTCTGTATAACATGCTTGTTGCCATAACTGCAGGCATAGTTGCCATTATTCCTGATGCCATAGTCATTGCAACCATAGAACTTCCTACAGATGCTCTTACAAGTAATGCAATAAGAAATGCTACAAGTATAAGTGGCATTCCGCTCTTCTCCAATGCCGGACCTATTATATCTCCAAGTCCTGAATCCTGAAGCATCCATCTGATTACTCCACCACTTGCTATTACCAGAAGTATCATTCCGACTGGGCGTAATGAATGATCAAGTATCTTCTTTAACTGGGCTCCTGTATATCCTTTTTTTATTCCAAGGAAATACATTGCAGCAAGTGTTGCTATTGTCAATGCAAGGAATGGTTTTCCAATGAATCCCAGCACATTTTTCACATCGACCGGAATCGGCATGTATTTAGAAACAGTACTTACCAGTATTAATACAAGTGGTATAAGAATCACTCCAAGCACCAGTCCAAATGGAGGCAGTTCCTTAGAATCTTCCTTAATCTCTTCCACATTAACCGGTAATTTAGTAAACACTTTGTTTCCAATGAATCGTCCCCATATTACACCTGCTACTATCATACATATCAATGCAGTTGGGATACCAACCATAATCATCACTCCAAGATTAACTCCAAGTGAATCTGCCACGAGAACAGAACCTGCTGATGGTGGAACAAATGCGTATCCACTTGCAAGACCTGCAAGAAGCGGTATTGCATAATATAATGTTGACTTCTTAGTCTGCTTTGCAACACTGAATGCAAGTGGTATAAGTACAACCACACCTGCTTCAAAAAATACTGTTGTTCCTATAACCAATCCTGTAATTCCCAGTGCAATTCCAGCCTTCTTCTGACCAAGCTTATCAATAAGTGTCTGTGCTATTCTTTGTGCCCCGCCACTTACCTCAAGAATTCCGCCAAACATTGAACCAAGACCTACAAGTAATGCTATTCCCTGAAGCGTTTTGCCAACACCCTTTTCAACCGTATCTGATATCATTGTAAGCGGCATCCCTGCTCCAACACCTATGATAATAGCTGCTATCATCATCGATATAACAGGATGAAGCTTAAATTTGATTATTAACAACAGTAACACAATAATTCCGACTGCTGCCGCTATCAGTAATCTGGTTGGATTTGCAACAAATACTGTCTGCTCCATATCGTTTTACCTCCTAATCATCTGATGTATTCCAATTAATACATCATACCTTTTCTTTGTTTTTTGTAACACTTTTGTCTTTTTCCAAGATTTATTCCGAAATTCATCTGATGTATTTAATATAATACATGATATTTAGAAAATCAATACTGTAAAATTGCTCAATTTTTCTGTGCTTTTTTGTGCATTTTTTCATTTTGACAATTAAATGGAAGCATTATATCATTAATATTACTAACATAGGAGCATAGGAATCGTATGATGAATTTTGAATCTGATGAGAGAAATCTTCCACAGAAGATTTCCGAAGACATAATATCTTTTATATTAAATGAACATTTACAGCCAGGTGACAAGCTTCCTAATGAAGCACATCTTGCTAAAGAACTCAATATTGGAAGAAGTTCTCTTCGTGAAGCCATGAAATTACTTGCTTCACGTAACATTGTGACAATCAGACAGGGATCTGGAACATATGTAGCATCATCACCCGGTGTAGTTGATGACCCCCTCGGATTTACATTCATACCTGACAAAAAAAAGCTTGTCCAGGATCTGCTCGAAGTCCGTTTTTTACTGGAGCCAGCTATCGCAGCTATGTCTGCAACATATGCGGATGATAATGATATTGAGAAAATTGTTTCTTTGTGCGATGAAGTTGAAGAACTTCTAAAACAGAAAAAGGATCATACCCAGAAAGATATAGAATTCCACACCGCAATAGCAATGGGAAGCAAGAATCTTATTATCCCAAGACTCATTCCGATTATCAACAGCTCAATTCCTCTTTTTGTTGAGACAACCGGTAATGTTCTTAAAGTAGAAACTATTGAAACTCACCGTGAAATAGCTACTGCCATTGCACAGCATAATGCAATCAAGGCACAGGATGCCATGACCATGCACCTGATGTACAACAGAAGATGCATTAATTCTAAACAGAATTTATAATATATTGTAAACAGCCTTCATATAATGCTTTACATTTATATAAATATGTGCTTTAATAATGCCTGTACAAATCAATTATATAAGCAGAGTAGGAATATGTGCGTTAAGTGCCATATGGACAGGGAGTTGCCATACGGACGAAAAGATTTCTTGCGATACATAATCCGCATCCCGCTGCTACATATACTGGTCAACAGCCTCTTATGTAGTGCGAATACTACTGCAAAGGAGGTTATTTTTATGTCAATTCTATTAAAAAATTTTGCATTTTCAGCAAAAGAGTTCAGATGTCTCAAGTCAATTGTTGCTGCGGCACTTCTCGTCGCACTTCACACTGTTTTAGCAGTTTTTGTATCTATTAATGTAACCCCGGCACTCAGAATTTCAGTATCTTTCCTTGCTAACTGTGCAATTGGATACATGTTCGGTCCTGTTATGGGATTCATGTGCGGAGGACTTGGTGATATAGTCCAGTATATCATTAAGCCAACCGGTCCTTATTTCCCGGGCTGGACATTAAGTGCTGCTTTAGCTGGACTTATCTATGGTTTATTTTTCTATGACTGCAATATCAAAATTTCCAAGAAAAAAATAACAGGTGAAAAACGCAGCCTTTTAGAGATTATAGATTTCAAATTCCTTATTAGAGTTGTGCTTGCCCTTACTATTGATACACTTCTTGTAAATGTTCTTCTTGGAACATACTGGTGCAGCATAATGTACGGCAAAGGATTTATGTTTTATCTTACAATGAGATTTACCAAAAATCTAATCCAGCTGCCTATCAACATTTTCTTAACTTACAATGTTATAGGAATCGTTAAAGTAATTAATAATAAAATATATAAAAACGAATAAACAAAACGCAGGATATAGTGACTAACTCCCATATATCCTGCGTTTTTTGATTTATCATTGCTTACTGCGTATTTAATCCGCTCTCCTGCTAATCTTTGCATGGCTTCAATTATTGATATGGAACTCTTATGAAATAATTATATCATGATACCTATCAATAGTCGCATATTTAAAAGGCTTATATGATAAAAGCGGTGTGTATCTATATTGATAGTCGAAAATAAGCCTATAAATTGATAATATCTAATGTGATTTATAGGACTTTTCTTTAAAAAGATAGTGTGACATGAGACAAAAGGCAAAAATGAACCTATAATGAACGGCTTATTTTTTAATTTATAGGAAATCATCAACGTTTCATTCTCTTTGCAAACGGGAATTTCACGAACTAACTACATTGTCAAAAATTTCATTACAAAATTCACCATTATATCTTTTTCTTCTGGTCTTGACTCTGCAATCATAAGCGTAATCGCAACCAATGTTCCGTCTGTGATTTACCTATCTGTACTCAACGATTTCTTCTAATAGTTTCCTTGGTCTTTTAACCGGAGCTTCATCAGCAAAACCAACCGCAACAATTCCTGTCAACTGAATGTCTGTTCCGATAAATTCCATCAATTCATTATAAGCAAAGCAAGTATTGGCAATCCACAAGGTACCCAATCCATATCCCGTTGCTGTCAGAATCATATTTTCAATTGCCGCACCTATGGACAGCGAATCACAAATTTCAACGATTCGTTTCTCATTTTCAATACTTGCAAATGGCGTGTGCTGATTAGTATTAAGCACTGCTATGAGACATGGAGCCTCCTTCATGATTCTGACTGTATTCTCAGCATCTGGTATGGCAAATGCCCATTCAGGCATTAGTTCATGAGTTGTTTTTTCTGAATTTATACCATTACGCATGACATCAACCAATTTATCTTTTTCTTCACCCTGATATACAATAAATTTCCAAGGCTGCCTGTTTTTTGCAGATGGTGCAAGAGAAGCACTGTATATAATCTCTTCAATTAGCTTTCTATCAAGCTCATCCGGCTTATATTTTCTTATACTTCTTCTATTCTCAATTTCTCGTATCATAGAATCATCTCTCCATTGTTTATACCCTCTTATAAATAATTGGTTCATCATATCCAAAAGTTCTTTTTCCGTTAACTTCCATGCTTTCAGATACTTCCAGGCAGCTATCAGAAAACTTTTCCCAAAGCTTAAATGTCATTACCGGTGAAAACTGGCTTATGCTGCCTCCCTCCCAGATTCCACTCTTTTCATGATAAAGTGCGGGTGTAAACTTTTCAGATTTTTTCAGTTCAGCATAATCAACATTCTTCATAGAATTATATGAAAATGTATTCTTGTCTTCTCCTGCTGGAATTTCATATGAAGAAAGAACAATTCCGTCGTCAGTTTCCATAATAAGGAAAATATGTGGTGATGCATGGCGTTTTCCATTGGTTTCATAATAACTTTCTTCAACAACAAATTTCCCATTAAAATCCTTAGGAATGTTTTTTATTTTATCATTACATATAGTATTGATGTGTTCTGCATAAGGATATATTTTTCCTGCCTTCTGCATCATATCAAACTGTTCTTTGTTATCAAAATGTCCTGTCATCATTCCTATAAATTTATCAAGTTTCATCTTATTTTTGCCTCCATCTTTAAATTTTATATAATTAATTTCGATGATTCACTACTCTATACCATCCTTAAGCCATTTGGCAATATTGGTGAAATCTATCTTAAGATTATCATCATATATATTCACCGGAACTGGCTTGTCAAATCCATAAATAACAGGATACACATCACTCTCGAAGAAATACACCAGAACCTTCTCCTGCATGTAATCAACTATCCAGTATTCACGCACCCCTGCTTCAATATACTTGGATAACTTCAAAGTGTAGTCCTTTTTCTTAGTAGATGGAGAAATTACTTCTACAAGAAAATCCGGTGCACCATATACACCAAAACGCTGAATCTTAGAAGAATCACATACAATGCCGACATCTGGCTGAACCATAGTCTTTTCATCACAATCAAGCTGTACATCTACTGGTGCAATAAAAGGACGACAGTTACCACCATTCTCCACAATAAAATTAGCAATCTGACGATGAATCTCTCCTCCAATTGACTGATGTCCAAAGGTTGATGAAGCCATATCATAGAAATATCCATCAATCAGCTCACCCCTCTGTTCATCAGGCAAAGTACGGTAATCATCTACAGTATAACTTCCGTTCCTCTCATATCTGTTGTATACATGCTCTCTTACCTCAAGCGGTTCTTCAAAAAAATGCTCCAAAGCCAGAAGCGTATCGTATCTTGGATTCACCGTCTCCCCGGAAAAAATCTTCTGCACAGTACCTAATGGTACACCTGATAAATTGGCAATCTGTGCATATGTATAACCCTTTTCCTTCTTCTTATCCTTCATCTCCTGAATAGTCATAGCAATACCTCATTATGAAAAAACAAGAATATCTGTTACCATTTTGATAGTAATAAAATATCCATATGTCAATCTGGAAATATCCAAAATATATCCATTTCATGTTATGCACTTCCATATTTTAACCGTTTTATGATTGAAATAAGAACATTTACCGATAAATTATCCGACATAACCACATTTGACATGATAACACTGTAATGAAATTATCAAGATGATTGCCGGAGATGGAAAGATTTAATCTTTCTGAGAAGGACGCTGAGCAGACTATCTGAAAAGATGACAAGCGACGCGCCGACAACTACCACTACTATACAAACCGTATGTTAGGCGCTGCTGGCAACTTTGATATTACACTGAATACTGAACTTGGCTCTGATTATATTTTTTCTCTTCCAACCAGTTCTCCCCAATCATATTCCCCATCAAGCATCAGATCACCGTTAAATTCCATTGCCCGTTCTTCCAGTGATTTATGTTTATTACTAGTTGTTAATTTGTCATATAAAATAATCTCTTTTCCTGTATTTAAAAGCGAAAGATTCGCATTCACACAATCTTTAATATTTCGCAAAAACTCCAATCCCCCTATACATATAAAAAGGCTCTGCCTCACATCAGCAGAGCCTCTGACATTTTCCTTCAAAACCTATGGTTTCTAGCCAGATTGTGGTAAATGTCAAACCCGTATAAAGCTCATAAGGCACTGCTCTCTGGCACAACACCTTACTTCTTAGCTTGGCAGGTACTCAAGTTACCTATCTTTAATATTATATTACCTATCTTCAAGAAATATGTCAATTACAAATATTTTATTTTACTAAAAATTTATAATTTGTATTTTAAAAATCAAAATCCCATCTTCTTAAGTCCCGCAACAACCTGCACATAAAATTCCCGAACATCAAATCCTTTAATGTTCTCCCTGTTAAGATCTATCATATCACCATGCGATATGCCTCTTTTGCCGCTGACAGTAAGAAACTGATAGTTCTGTCCCCATCTAAAGGATTCTTCTCCAACAAGTCCGTCATTTGGTCCGTCAAAATATTTCACCAGTGGATATGTAAAATTAAGTGGAAATCTTCCAGAAGCCGGATGGTTTAGTTTAGAACCAACTGACTGATAATAAATGTCTGGATTATCCTTTATTTCATTGTTGAATTCACTGCATTTTTCTGATGTAAGGTCATATACGGCAGCAAGAAAATCAGGGTTAATGTCTCCAAGTTTAGCCGCTCCCGCGTTATATGTATTGGCAACCATCTGCTGCTGTTTTTCAGGAATTTTGCCAAGAAGGTAATCAGCAAACTGACAGCCCCTGTGTGGTGTATTTATCGTTGTAAGAGAAGCCACATAAGGTGCAATATCTGTAAGCGCTAACGCTGCCCTCATGTCAAGTCCTCCTTTTGAATGAGCAATTACATTTACTTTCTCACAACCTGTCTCTCTTATAATCTGATGAATCCTTTCTGCCAGCTCTTTAGCACTGTCTCGCACAGCCGCAGCACTGTTATGATTTCCATAGTAAATCACTGCACCATTAGCCTCAAGCTCTGCCGGTATTCTTCCCCAGTAATTAAGATGTTCAAAATCCCTGAAAAATACGCCATGCACCATAAGAACAGGATATTTCGTACTGCATATCCGCTGTTCTTTGCGCTGCAGATTTCTCTTAGCACGCATTTTCTCCATGCGGACTTCCTCACCAACTGTCTTTATAATAATATGAAGCATGACAAGATGTGCAACAGGTATCCATCCACACACGATTCCAAGCACTCTCCATCTGATTCCAAGCTGCTCAGATGTCGCATACACCATAATAATTCCTATCCAGAATATTATGCTTTCCACAAGAATTCCTATCCCTGCCCGGATAAGCCAGTAAACTGGCGTTTTTACTATTCCTGCCGGACCGCCAAACCATTTTTCATAACAGCCTGTAAACCCTATTATCAGATATATTGATAATATTACTGTCGTCCAGCAGAATATTTTCAGCATAATTCTGCCAAAGTTACATACTTTAATTCTCCCCATAATTAATCTCCCCTATTGTTTTTCTCAACTTTCTTGCCGCCGAACTCACCGGGTGTCTGCTGTCATAGACAAGACATATATTTCTCTTCGGAATATTATCCTTAAGAGATATCTTCACAATCTCTTTCTTATCAATCGATTCCTGCGCCATTGTCTCTGGTAAGAATGCAAGTCCTAATTCACATTTTACAAGAGGAAGTATCTGGTCTGTTGTCGCAGCCTCCGTATCAGGCTCTAATTCAACCCCATGTGACATAAATAAATCTTTATAGAATCTGAATGTCATAGTCTCTCTGCCAAGGCATATCAGTGGATAATCCGTCAATTCTCTTATTGATAATTCCTGACTTCCCAATGCTGTAAATGTAGTTCCTCCGACAAGTATTTCCTGAAAAGAATGCAACACCACCGTCTTTAGTGATGAATCTGCGTACACAGGTGATGATACCACTGCAAAGTCTACCAGTCCATTTTTTACTGCATCAACCGCCTCCGGCGTTGAATGATTATATATCTTAAGCCGGATTCCGGGATTGACCATGTGAAATGCTTTTAACTTATCAAGAAGAAATATATTAAGCGCAGTCTCACTTGCCCCTATGGAAATACTGCCATGTGAAAGACTTGCACTGTCCGCAAGCTCTTCTTCTGCTGCCATAAGCTGTGTCATAGCCGCTGTAACCCTTATATACAGTTTTTCCCCCTCTGGTGTAAGCTGTATTCCCCGGTTATTTCTTACAAACAGTGTTGAATTAATCTGCTGTTCCAGACAGTTCATTGCCCTTGTAACATTAGGCTGGCTGCTTCCTAACGCCTGAGCAGCTTTCGTAAAATTCTTGTACCTGGCTACATAATAAAATATCTTGTAATACTCAAAATTAACGTCCATAACTTATCACTCCGTAATATCTGACATATCATATTGTTATAGCATTTATATCAATTATAGTTTTTACTTATTTCTGCCACAATAGTATAATCTAGCCGAAAATGAAAAACAAGAAGGAGCTGATGATTATGAAAGAAAAAACTATCTTTCCAAGAGAAGAAAAATCTGAGGTTTTATTTGATAAAATTCTAAATGACCCATGGGCTTATAATAAACTTTTCCAGACATTCTGTAACAATCTGTTTTGCAATGATGATTCTGAAGCAATACTTTCTCCGCTTCAATTCACGGAAGCATTATTCAACTGCTATTCTAATAAAGACTTATCTGCATTTCTTATGGCTATCACGCAAAATACCATGTTTGATTTACTGAGAAATTCATTTCTTATTCCATACCGCTTCAACGCTGATGGAAAGCAGAATCCCATAATTATGACCGACGATAAAGGTATGCTTCTTCCAGAATTTGCTGATTCTGTTCACGAAAAAGACTATCAGCATTTTTATAACATTTATAAGAACCTTGATAATAATAAAAATATGTTTCTTGCCGAGGCTTACAGATACAGTCACACATATGGTGATGACCCGTCTGTAGTTGAGCAGCAGATTCTTGAGAGAAGCACTGGTATACTGCTTATCCGCGAACTGCCTGACACTGTCAGAATGAAGGAAACCGAGGCAGAGGCCTATAGTGCTGTATGGGATCTTATGCTTGAGCTTGAGAAGAATCTTCCAATGGCATACATATTCTATGGTCAGGATTCATTCGTTGAACACAATGAACATTTTGATGAACTTGGGATTTTCCTTCCTAATTCTATATTCTTACGAAACCTTGAACACCATGTTAAGAAAGCAGAGGCGATTATATATGCCAAGGACTAATTACATTGACATTATGGAAAAAAATCATATGGAAATTCCGTGGCACGACTATACGAATGCCGACAGCAATGCATTAATTGCTAATGCAGACCTTATAGAAAAAGCCTCCGTTATCGGTCGTGTAGGTCTGATTATGCTATCATGCGGCACTGGTGCATGGCGTGTCCGTACATCTATGAATAAGCTATCCAAGGAACTTGGAGTAACCTGTACCGTGGATGTTGGCCTTATGTCTATTGAATTTAACTGCTTTGATGGTAATGACTGCGTATCACAGTCGTTAAGCATTGCCAATACCGGTGTTAATACCTCCAAGCTTTACAGAATGGAACAATTTGTTGACAATTTCCCTAATGAAGAGGCCCACCTTACAGGTGAAATGATTCATAAAAGGCTTGATGAAATTGAACAGATACATACCCTGTATTCACCGGTAAAGCTTGGACTTGCCGCCGCTCTTGCATGTTGCGGATTCACATTTCTGCTTGGCGGCGGTCCTATAGAGATGCTTTTCGCATTCATTGCAGCCGGAACAGGTAATCTTATAAGGACAAAGCTTATTAAACATCATTTTACACTATTCATGAATATAGCAGTTTCTATATCTGCATCATGCCTTATATATGCAATTCTGCTTAAACTTGCTATTCTGATGTTTAATATCCCTTTTGTACATGAAGCCGGATACATATGTTCCATGCTTTTCATAATACCGGGATTTCCTTTCATCACCAGCGGCATTGACCTTGCAAAGCTCGACCTGCGGTCAGGTATTGAAAGGCTGACATATTCAATAATTATTGTACTGGTTGCTACTGTGTTTGCATGGATTATGGCTTTATTACTGCATTTACAGCCAGAAGAATTTACAACATTACATATTGGAAAAATGTTACATCTGATATTAAGACTTGTTGCCAGCTTCTGCGGTGTGTTCGGATTCTCTATTATGTTTAACAGTTCCGTTCCAATGGCGGCAATGGCGGCTCTTATCGGTTGTATTGCCAATACCCTGCGTCTTGAACTGGTTGATTTTACAGGCATGCCTGCCGCTGCTGCCGCATTTATTGGTGCTGCCACTGCAGGACTCCTTGCCTCATTTATTAAAAATTATAATGGATATCCTAGAATATCACTTACAGTTCCTTCCATAGTTATTATGGTACCCGGACTTTATTTATACCGTGCAATATACAATTTCGGCATAATGTCCCTGACAGAAGCGGTCTCATGGTTTACATCAGCAATTCTGATAATTGTTGCACTTCCGCTAGGACTTATATTTGCCAGAATTATTACGGACCGCACATTCCGTTATTGCACTTAATATTAACTATACATTTATATAAGGAGGAATTATTATTATGCTTACTTCTGTAACAGGTATTAACTGGGGCGACGAGGGCAAAGGCCGTGTAATTGACCTTCTTGCTGAAAATGCAGATATAGTCGTCAGGTATCAGGGCGGCAATAACGCCGGTCACACCGTTGTAACTAATCAGGGAAAATTCGTTCTTAATCTACTGCCATCAGGAATTCTTCACCCAGATGTAATATGCATTCTTGGTGATGGCATGGTTGTTGACCTTGAACATCTTGCCAATGAAATAAAACAGATTGAAGACAGAGGAATACAGATTAATCCAAAACATTTGAAATTATCTAAAAAAGCTACAATATCTATGCCATGGCACAGGATACAGGATGAACTTGAAGAAAACAGACTGGAACGAACCGGCTCTGCTTTCGGTTCTACAAGACGAGGCATAGCATATGCCTACAGTGACAAATACAGAAAAAAAACTCTGCGTCTCGGCGACCTGCTTCACTTAGATGATACAGCTGTACAGGCAAGACTAAAAACTATTCTTGAATCCAAGAACCTTGAGCTTGCCGGCTGCTATCATCAGGAGCCTATGTCATATCCGGCACTTCTTGACTGGTGCAGGGAACAGGCTGAAAGGTTCAGCAAATACATATGCGATACAGGCACATTTATAGACAAAGCATTATCCTGTGGTAAAAAAGTTATTCTTGAGGCTCAGCTTGGTGCATTAAGAGATATTGATTACGGTATCTTCCCTTACACTTCAAGTTCATCAACTATATCTGCCTATGGTCCTATCGGTGCAGGAATTCCCGGCAGACACGCTGACCATGTCGTTGGCGTGCTTAAAGCTTATTCTACATGCGTTGGTGCAGGCCCATTTGTTGCTGAAAATGCTGTTTCAGAAAAATGGCAGCAGGACTTAAGAGAAGCCGGAGGTGAATTCGGTGCTGCAACAGGCCGTCCTCGCCGTGTTGGTCCTTTTGATGCAGTCGCAAGCAGATACGGACTCAGATGCCAGCATGCAGACAAAATCGCACTAACCAAGCTTGATGTATTAAGCTCTATGAAAGAAATTCCTATAATTACAGGCTACAATGACCCAAACGGCTCTCTGGTTGAATTTGACCCAACTGATAACCTTGATTCATGCACTCCTGTTATATACAAAGTTCCCGGCTGGGAAGAAGATATATCACATTGCAGGACATTTGACGAGCTTCCTGCTAATGCAAAAAATTACATTAAAACAATTGAGGATATGCTTCATGCAGAAATCAACTTTATATCTGTCGGTGCTAAGAGAGATGAATATTTATTAAAAGGAGAGTGGCTATGAGACATCTGATAACCCCTATGGATCTTTCCGTTGAAGAAACTATGAATATATTAGATCTTGCGGAGCGGATATCCATTGGACCACAATTATATAAGCATGTTGCCGATGGCAGACAGCTTGCTACACTTTTTTACGAACCAAGTACCAGAACCCGTTTATCTTTCGAGTCTGCTATGTTAAGTCTTGGAGGACAGACACTGGGCTTTTCAAGTGCAGCTCAGTCTAGTGCTTCCAAAGGTGAAACCGTTGCTGACACTGTAAGAGTTGTAAGCTGCTATGCAGATATAATTGCGATGAGACATCCAAAAGAAGGTGCTCCACTACAGGCATCAATATATTCACGCATTCCTATAATAAACGCAGGAGACGGCGGTCATGCACACCCTACACAGACACTTATTGATATGATGACTATAAGACAACGTAAAGGAAGGCTTAATAACCTGACTATTGGTTTCTGTGGCGACCTGAAATTCGGACGGACAGTACATTCCCTTGTCAGTAGCCTTACCCGTTTCTCTGATAATAAATTCTACTTCATATCTCCCGAAGAATTGCGGATTCCAGATTATCTGAGAGACGATGTATTAAATCCATCTAATTCAACTTATGAGGAAGTGTCAAGCCTTGAAGATACTCTTCCTAAACTTGATGTTCTGTACATGACAAGAGTACAGAAAGAAAGATTTTTCAATGAAGA
The DNA here is from genome assembly GCF_009680455.1 of Lachnospira eligens. Lineage (GTDB taxonomy): Bacteria > Bacillota > Clostridia > Lachnospirales > Lachnospiraceae > Lachnospira > Lachnospira eligens_A. The sequence continues at coordinate 138,919 of NZ_WKRD01000004.1, read as the reverse complement.
AGAATATCTCCGTTTAAAAGATGTCTACATTCTTGACGAAGAAAAGTTAAAGCTGGCTGATAAAGATATGCCTGTTCTTCATCCTCTGCCACGAGTCGATGAGATTTCCCTTGATGTCGATGACAATCCAAGAGCTGCATATTTTGACCAGGTCCAGAATGGTAAATATATAAGAATGGCACTAATCATGGCATTGCTTGGTATTACTGATCCGGTAACCGGCAGAACAGTTCTTGATACACACAGCCTATAACTAAACATTCCATATAAAAACTGCCATCCGCTAAACTTAATGTTAAACGGACGGCAGTTTTATGTTTTTATATATTTATCCCCAGACTTCTTCCGGTTCTGCGTTATGCTCCCCTGTCCTTAAAACATCCGGCATATGCATAACCGACAATCTGTCCATTGTCAACTGCCTTGATATATGGATATCTGTCTGAAATATTCACAATTCTTTGTCTGAATTCTTCTACAGAAGGCACATCATATTCAAATGTTATCGCTGTATACTTAACATATGGTGCATATATATCAAGAAGTTCCTCTGCATCTTCAATTGTTACATTCTGAATTTCCATAATTTTCTCTCACTGTTTCAAGATTAGTTATCAATGCATATATTACTCTTCCATATCGTCCATTCTCAACAATTCTTCCATGGTCAAACACCTGTATATGACCGCCATCTGCTTTCTGCATATAAAAATGCGTATATCCATTAGTATGTCCTTCATCTATCTGCTTCCATATATCCGCTATAACAGCTTCCCGTTCATCCACTCTAATGATATTACGGAAACTTCTTTTTGTATATACAAGCAGTTCATCCATGTTCTTACAGCCTGCAAATCTGATAAATTCACGGTTTGCAAAAAGAATTTCATCATCATTCTTATCTGCTTTGTATATGATAAATGCTCCTGGAAGATTTTCAGAAACATCTTTAAGTGCAAAACCAAGCTGTGTACGAATATCCTTTCTGAGTCCGTTCTTATATGCCATGCAGCCATTCTTTCCACGAAGTTTCACCTCATAAAGTGCAGTATCAGCACAACGCATGAGCTTTGATGGTTTGTCAGCATGAACCGGATATTCAGCATATCCAACTGATATAGTGAACTGATGCTCTTCACCTTCATATTTAAATGACCGTTTTAACTTTGTGAATTCCTCCAGTTTTTCCTTAACATCAGCACATGTACAATCTGGCAGGAAAATACAGAATTCATCACCACCGTTTCGTCCTAAAAGCACATTTTTATCAAAAAACTTCTGCATTCCCTCGGACAATACCTTAAGTGCCACATCGCCATAAGCATGACCATACATATCATTGATAGTCTTAAAATCATCAATATCAAATTCTACTCCTACACAGTGATTATCCGGATTCTGCTTAAGATACCTTGTTACTCTTTCATCATATCCATGACGGTTATTTATTCCTGTCAAAGCATCTGTTATAGCCAGCTTCTTAAACTTCTTTCTGTGTTCGTCAAGCACAAGCAGAGCACATGTAAACCCTGTAAGAAGCAGTACAATAATAATTCCGCCTATTCCAACCGCATACAGATATATTCTTTCAGACTGAGTCTTATATGGCATTATATCAAGCTTCCACTTGCTGTCTCCTATATCAAATGTATACGAAACAGGATTCTTTAACTCTTCTTCCGAGCCATACACTTCTTCAAATTCAGACTCCCACGGAAAAGCAGTTTTATATAATGTATAATTATAACCAAAATCTGAAAGTGCTTTCATTGAATCAGCAAAAATCTCAGGAACACGGATTATAACTATTGTAAATCCCCAGAAATCTTCATGTCCGTTTTCTTCAATGTATACAGGTTTTCTTACAGCTATACCATATTCTCCCTGCTTTAATTGAAATGGTCCCTGCATTGTAACAACTTTATTATCTCTTCCATAACGGCATATTTCACCACGATCTTTATCATTTAACAGATTAATCTTTCCCGCATCATTACCTTCCTGAGGATAAATATCTGTCACAACACCACCTGGTGCAATCTGTATACTCTGAACAGAATCTGTCATCATCTCCTCTGCTATCTCATAGAATTTATTAAGCTGTCCATCATTACTTATAATTATCTGTCTTAATGTGTCCGAAACGCCTATGCCTTTCATAATATCTGTCTTCATACGCTCGGCATAAGTCATTGCGTTAAGATTCGCCATTGTCCTGTTCTGCTTATTCTGTTCGTTATTTATGCTGCATACAATACCTGCCACAGCACTCATTCCGATTATAAATACAACTAGTCAAATAATAATATTTTTCTTTATAAAATGCATCTCATTCACTCCAAACTGCTGATTTGTAAATATTTGTTTATTATATCACCTTAAATGTTATTCTGCATTAAAAATGACGCAGGAATTTCCTGCGTCATTGCATATGTCCTTATATGAAACCGCTTTATATATTAAGGAAATCTTTTCTATAATCCACCTTAAAGAATTCTGCAAGCTTAATCATATCTTCGTCTTTTATTGTATTCTTTCTCTCAAGTCCAGCTGTAAGCATATATATCTGTGCAGCTTTTTCAACAGTTTCAATAAGTCCAAATGTCTCATCAAGAGTTTTTCCAGCACCATATATTCCATGCATTGCCCATATAACAAGTCTGAATTCTTTCATTTTTTCTGCTGTTGCCTCGCCTATTTCATTAGTTCCGCAAAGCATCCATGGGAGAATACCTACACCATCCGGAAACACAACTATACACTCTGTACACATTTCCCAAAGTGTATGCGTAAATTTCTTCTCGTCAAGTTCATGAACATAATTCATGGCAAGTGTGTTAGTTGGATGTGAATGTATAACAACTCTGTTATCTTTATCAACAGAAAGTCTTGCCATATGACTCATAAGATGCGCTGGTAATTCGCTTGTGAATTTTCCTCCATCCTTATATCCCCATAATAACTGCGCTGTTGTTCCATCTTCAGCTATTCTTATTATTCCAAGATTATTCTCTGGATCTGTCTTTACATTTTTAAAGTACTTACCTGTACCGGTTACTATAAATATTCTGCCAATAAGTGCATCTGCTTTGAAACCCGTCGGAATCTCTCTTAACACATGATTAATATCAAGATATTGTGCAACTTCTTCTTCATCAAGCATATAGCTGATATTACCACCATTTCTTTCGTCCCAGCCAAGACGATACATATTAGCTGTAGTATCACACATTTCTTTAACAAAAGGTGCTGTTAATATATCTTTCATTATCGTGCCTCCAATACTTTCTTTTCGTAATCCATAACCTCACTGACATAATCAGCTGCCACATTTTCTCTATTAAGATATTCCTGCCATATATCTCCAAATGGCATAATCTTTAATTCTTCCTGTGCTGCCATAAGTTCTGTGAACCTTCCTTCGTTCTGAAGATTGCGAAGTGATTCTGGCTCTAACAATGCATACAAAAGAGCTTTCTGAACACTTCTCATTCCGGTTATCCATGCAGATATTCTATTAATTGATGCATCGAAATAGTCAGTTGCTATAAATACCTTGTCAAGCGCATCTGCTCTGACAATTTCTTTAGCAATCTCTCTGGTTTCGTCATCATATAAAACTACATGATCGCTGTCCCATCTTACAGGTCTTGTAATATGTAATGCTAAGTGGTCATTGAATAAAAGCATTGATGATACCTTATCTGACACAACCTCTGTAGGATGATAGTGTCCATTATCCATAAGTGGGGTTATGCCTGCTCTTGCTACATAATTCATGCAGAATTCAGACGAACCAACTGTGTATGATTCAACGCCTATGCCAAATACTTTAGATTCAAGACACACAAACACTTTGCTCTTATCATATGGAATTGAAAGAATTTCATCTAAAGATTCTTTAAATCTCCTTCTTGGTCCAAGTCTGTCTGCCGGAATATCCTTATAGCCATCCGGAATCCATATGTTCATTACACATGGCTGTCCTGTTTCATTAGCAAAATATTCTGATATCTCAATACATCTCTTGCCATGTTCAATCCAGAATTTTCTTACTTCTTCATCTGGTGAGGATAATGTAAGTCCATCTTTAACCATTCTATGTGAGAAAAATGTTGGATTAAAATCAATTCCCATATTGTATTTCTTAGCAAATTCAACCCATCTGGTAAAATGTTTTGGTTTAATTGAATCCCTGTCTGAACCGTCATCTATAATGGCATAACTGGCATGAAGGTTTAGCTTCTTCTTTCCAGGTACAAGTGTCAATACTTTGCTTATATCCTGCATAAGCTGCTCAGGAGTAGCTGCTCTTCCCGGATAATTTCCAGTAGTCTGTATACCACCTGACAGACTTTCTCTGCTGTCAAAACCAATTACATCATCTCCCTGCCAGCAATGCATTGATACCGGCACATTCTTTAATCTATCTAATGCAGCCTCAGTATCAACTCCTATACTCTGATATATCTTCCTTGCTGATTCATATCGTTCATTAGTCATATATAGCATTATCCTCCTTATATAATCTGAAATTTATTATCTTTTCTGCTCAAATCGTTTAATATCAAAGGAATCTCTTACACACGCTCTTGCTTCCTTCAAATTCTTAAACACACTATCTGCTATCATCTGCGCCATAATATTTCCAATAGCAGTAGCCTCTGCTGGTCCCGCTACTACTGTTTTCCCAGTCGAATCAGCCGTAAGCTGATTAAGATATCCAGCATTAGCACCTCCACCTATTACATATATTGCATCATATGTAATGTCCAGATTCTTTTCTATCTGCATAACTGTATCTGCATAACTGTCAGCCAGACTCTTATATACAACTGCTGCAATCTCTCCGGCTGTGTCAGGTATAATCAAATCATTATTATTGCAGTATGATTTGATTGCCTCTGTCATATTCTCTGGTGCAAGAAAGCATTTATTATTAACATCTATCCTTGATGTTATATAGTCTGTCTCCTCTGCTTCCTTACAAAGCTCTGCAAATGTATATCTGTCTCCAAATTCATGCCTTACAGATTGTATAATCCAGAGGCCCATAATATTCTTCAAATATCTAAATCTATAATCGTATCCACCTTCATTGGTAAAATTACACACCTGACTTTTCTCATCACATCTTGCCTTTAGAAGTTCTGTCCCCATCAGTGACCATGTTCCAGAACTTAAATACAAAACATTATCTGCTACTGTTGGAACAGCCATAACTGCGGATGCTGTATCATGACTTGCACACATAACAACCCTTGTATTGTATCCAACAATCTTCTTAATACCATCAGTTAATTCTCCCAGTATTGTTCCCGGCTGCTTAAGCTCCATAAACATATTTCTGTTGATTCCAAGCATATCAATCAGTTCATAATCCCATTGTTTAGTTTCCGGATTAACAAGCTGTGTTGATGTTGCATTGGTATATTCCGATGCTTTAACCCCCGTAAGAAGAAACTGAAAATAATCTGGAAGCATAATAAATGTCTTCGCTTCCTTTAACTGTTCAGGTCTTATAAATTTATCCGACATGAGCTGGTAAATTGTATTAAACTTCTGTTTCTGAATACCTGTTCTCTTATATAATTCTTTTTCGGATATCACCTTATAAACTTCTTCATCCATTCCATCTGTACGTTCATCCCTGTATCCATATACATTTCCTATGCATTTGTCATTATCATCAAGAAGAACATAATCAACAGCCCATGTGTCAATCGACATGCTTACTGGAATTTTCCCGAGTTCTTTACATTTTTTCATTCCTTCAATAATATTGGCAAACAAGCTGTCAACATCCCATAACTTGTTGCCATTATCATTAATCATGCCATTATCAAAACGATATACCTCTTCTATTGTCATTCTGCCGTTGTCCATGGATGCAAGAATATGTCTTCCACTTGAAGCCCCAATATCAACGGCAAGGTAATATACCGGTTTCATACAATCTTACCTCCTGTATTAAATTCATATATTAATCAAGATGAAAAACACACCTTAAATCATCACTCACAGGACTGTCGTCTGGATTAACCCTCATAAGAGGCGCCATATATTTCCACCACTTTCTGTTGATCTCCGTGTCTGCTGACTGTGCCCACTTTTCTTCATCTTCAATCTCTATATATCCATATAATATGTTAGTTTCATCATCTAGAAATATAGAATAATTATGTCCGCCATATTCGTGTATCATTGCCTTCATTTCAGACCATAATTCATTGTGACGCTTTTCATATTCATCAGCACATCCAGCTTTAAGATACATTTTAAATGCTTTTCTTATCATTCTGTAATGCCTCCACTAAAGCCAGTATTGTAAGTGACTGTCCATATGCCATAGGTGCTATAAGTATGTTCTTATAATGCTCTGCATCATATCCCATACCAGTTCCTCCAGAAACATTAAGCACTGTTCCATCTGAATCAATATTTTTAAGTATTGCATTTATCGCTTTGTCAGCAACATCTATATAAGAATCATCAAGTATTCCCATTCTGATTCCCTTTAATATACCGGCTGTAATTGCAGCACTTCCGGATACTTCTTCATAACTTGATGAATCTGTAAGTACTGTATGCCATAATCCGCTTTTACTCTGGAGCTTCTTAAGAGCAGCTGTCTGGGCTTTATAAGCATCTATTATTATCTCTTTAACACCACTGTTAAGTGTTCCCTTAAACATATCAACATAATCAAGAATTCCTAATGTGAACCAACTATTCCCTCTGCACCAGAATATACCACCGAAATTATTCATTTCATTAAATGTCCAGCCATGATAAAACAATCCTGTCTTGTTGTCGCAAAGATACTTTATATGCATAAGTACCTGATGTATTGACTCATTTATCCAATCCTGACGATTATACTTCTGACCCATTTTATTAAGGAATAAAACTGTCATAAACAGAGTATCTATCCACATTTCATTCTCATTGAGTCTTACTCCCTGTCTGTCTCCATTCGCACTTGTAACATGCTGGAATCCACGTTCCTTTGTTCTTGGAAGGCAGTTCATAAGCCACTCTGCCCATTTGATACACAGTTCCTCGAACTGTGTATCATTGTAATAGTTATTTAATTCAACAAGAGTAAGTAACGGTGTTGTTGTGTTGATATTCTTTGATGGAAGACCTTCTGCTATATTTTCTTTAAACCATTTGTAAAGAAATTCTCTATACTCATCATTGCCATTAATCTGCATTATCTTAAGCAATCCATATAAACCGACCCCCTGTGGCCAGTCCCACTCTTTAATTCCAAAGTCTCTTTTAAAGAAGCCTATTGACTCGCCGCCTTTTTCCAGCTCTTCATCATTATCAGGTCTGCCAAGATTCATAAGCTTATCAATTACAAGATTAAGCTTATTCTCAATTTCTTTCTTGTCAGGTTTTTTATTGTTCATATATATGTCCTCCGTTTTTATCTTATTTTTATCCCAACAATCCAAATACTGTTGGCAGCCACATACTAAGCTGTGGTACAAATGTTACAAAAAGAAGTGCGACCAAAATTGCTACAAAGAATGGCACCAGTTTCTTAATTACCTCTTCTACCTGAAGATGCGATATACTACAACCTACAAATAATACGCTTCCTACAGGTGGTGTAATTGTTCCAATTGAAAGATTCATAACCATCATTACACCAAACTGAATAGGATTCATACCTAATGCCTTAACTACAGGAAGGAATATAGGTGTGAATATAAGTAACGCCGGAGCCATATCCATAAATGTTCCTACAATCAGAAGTATCAGGTTAATAATTAACAGAATAACAATCTTATTATCAGACACACCCAGTAATGCTGCACTTATAGCCTGTGGAAGACCAGTGAATGACAATACGAATGACAATACTGATGAAGCTCCTATTATAAGCATAACAATTGCTGTCATAACTGCTGTTTCTTTTAAAATTCTTGGAATATCTTTAATCCTAATGCTCTTATAAACAAACACAGCCAGTATAAATGCATACACAACAGCTACACCAGATGCTTCTGTCGGAGTAAAATATCCTGATAATATACCACCAATAATAATTACAATGAGGAAAAGACTTGGTATAGCATCCCAGATTGTCTTTAATACAACCTTAGCTGTAAGATGATCTCTCTTGATTACATATCCATGCTTTTTTCCATATACGAAAGCAACTACCATACACAGTAATGCCCATAATAATCCCGGAATCCAGCCAGCCATAAGTAATGCTGCAACTGAAACTCCACCACTTGCTGCTGAAAATACAATGAATGAAGCTGTTGGTGGAATTAACTGTCCTACTGGTGCTGAAGCAACATTTGCTGCTGCTGAAAATGCCCTGTCATATCCCTGTTCATTCTCAAGTGGCTGCATAACACCACCAATTGCTGTTGCTGCTGCAATACCTGAGCCTGATATAGAACCAAACATTGCGTTACCTGCAATGTTAGTCATTGCTAAAGAACCTGGAACCTTACCTAAAACAAGCATTGCCAGATTAATGAGCCTTTTTGCTATACCACCATTACTCATTAACAAACCTGCAAGTACAAAGAACGGAACTGCAAGTAATGTGAAGCTGTCAATACCTGTAACCATTTTCTGAGCTGATATAAACACACCAAAATGTGGTGTAAGAAACATAATTAATGTAACAAGTGATGCTGATATAATACTGAATGATACCGGAACACTAAATGCCAGTAATAAAAAGAATACTATTATCAATACAATTGCTGCCTGTATTTCCATATTGCCTCCTTCTGCATATATATGCATTATTCAATCTTAATTCTGTCTTAATTTCTTAAAATGATCTACAATCTTAAACACTCCGTAAATAACCATGAGAACTCCACATACCGGAACACATACATAATAGACCTGCATAGGAATCTGCATAGCTGGTGAGAGCTGTCCTGCTGCATTAGCAGTAACCATAATTCCACCAATAATCATTACTGAAACACTTAAAATCATAATAAGCACATCTATTGCAATCTGAGCAAGTGTTTCATTCTTTGGCTTGAACTTCTTAACTATAAGATTGATAGCCAGATGACTGTTTTGTCCATATGCGTAAGGAACGCCCATCATTGTCAGCCATATGAGCATATATCTTAATAATTCCTCTGTATATTTGCTTGGATTATGTAACACAAATCTTGTAATTACCTGCCAGCAGCATCCAAGTACCATACCGGCTACAAGCACCTCTAATATTATTTCAACTACTTTATTCAAATACTTCATGCTTTTCTCCTTTCTTCCTGCAAACCATGGGCTTATATGCATTAATCTGCATATTTCTGAATGTCATCATATAGCTTCTTATATGCTTCGCCCTTGTTATAGAAGTTGGCATGTATTGGCTGTACTGCCTCAATAAATGGTGTCTTATCTATATCCTTATATACATGCACGCCTTTACTTTCTGCATGTTCAATGGCATCCTCCATCATTCCATTATAAAGACTCTTAAAGTTATCATTTGTTTCCTCAAGTGCTTTTATAAGACTCTGTCTCTGTTTCTCTGACATCTTGTTCCATGTCTTAGTACTTATAATGAATATATCTGGTGAAAACTGATGCTCTGTATATGTATAAGACTTAACAAGATCTTCATGTCCATCAACAGTAAGAGCAAGCTCTGTGTTCTCTGCTCCATCAACGACACCCTGCTGTAATGACGCATATGTCTCTGATGCAGCCATAGGAACCGGTGTTCCTTCCATTTTCTCAATCATATCCATTGATGTTGAACTTGGCATTGAACGAATTTTCTTTCCACTAAGAACTGATGTATCTGTAACTGGAACATCATCTTTAAGATAGAAATTTCTTGCACCATTAGCATAATATCCAACAGCTATATATCCATCATCTGCTGTATCAGCAAATAATTCTTTAACTGCTTCACTATTCTCCATCGCATTATAATAATGCTCCTGATTCTTAAACAGATAAGGAATTGCAAATATTGCATATCTGTCATCAAACTGACCTAATGTGTTAGAGCTTACTTTTGCCATATCAATAATTCCAGCCTTAACCATCTCTATTTCTTCTTTTTCTGTACCAAGAACACCACTGGCAAATATCTTAATATTTACCTCATCACCAGATTCTTTTGCGGCAAAATCTGATACCTTAGCAATTGAATCCGCTATTTCTGAACCCGCTGACTGATTATGCGCCAACTGAAGAACTAATTTATCTGATGAATTAATCCCTTTAACCTTAATAAATGTTACTATTACAATAATGAGACACACTGCAACAAAAGCTGTGCCTATTATCTTTTTATAAGCTTTCATAACCTTCTCCTTTCTTATGAGACCCCTTTATTGTTGTTACTTTTTATTTTTGAAATCCGCGCGTATTTCAAGGCTTGTTTCATAAGCCATTTCTTATCTTGTAACTGGATTATATCACCGCAAAATAATACTTTTCTTGAACAATATTGCTATATATGTTTGATTTTTTAAATATATTGCTCTATACTTTTTAATTAATAATAATTAATTGTGAGGTATTGTATGGCAGATAATAAAATCACTTTTTTTGGCAAATGCGATGGAATATCCGTAGAACAGCTTATCCGTTATAGCCGGTTCAATATGAATGTGAAGCATTTTCACAACCAGTATGAGATATTCTACATAATTGAAGGAGAGCGCCAGTTTTTCTTCGATAACAAAAGCTATAATGCTTATGCTGGAGATATTGCAATACTTGATACCAATCTGGTTCATACTACATGCTCAATATCAGATGAGGATAAAGGCTACAACCGTGTTATTCTTTACATTGATTATGAAAAGATGTGTGATTTTGACAAAAAGTACCCTGGTCTTAATCTTGTTAATTACTTTCATAATAATTATGGCATATACCACCTCAATGAAGACCAGCGTATAGCATTTCTTAATCTATACAGGGATTTAAGACATGAATTAACCAAAAAGAACAGTGGATATCAGTCAAGGGTGGAAATTGCAACTATATACTGGCTATATAAACTGCTCTCCCTGAAACATGACAGTACGCAGATACATGCTGTAATTAATAGCCCAAAAGAATTATCTGCCTCTAACATAAGTGCCTATCTTGAAGCTAACTACACAAAAGAGCTCGCCCTTGATACTATCTCAGACGAGCTCTTTATGAGCAAATATTATATGTGCCGCATATTTAAAGAATACACTGGATTTACTATCTCCGAATATGTTAATACTCTCCGCATTAAGAAAGCCACCCAGATTCTTGAATCCTCTAATCTCAGTATATCAGATGTTGCTGCTGAGCTTGGTTTTGAAAGTGCGTCATATTTCGAAAGAATATTTAAAAAAATAATGAATGTAACCCCTTTAAAATACCGTAAAACTCACCAGTCTGTTACAATCGAACATGAAGAACTCAACACACTTGATGATTCTGATTATCTTGACTAATTTTACAATTCATTAATAAGCCAAATATTATCTTCTCATACCCATACCACAGCTCATTGATGAGTCATTGTCTGGTATTTCTGAGACATATCTTGCATTAAAGGCTGCATTGACTTCTGATATCTCTTTCACTCCGTCAATGTAGTCTTTAAAATATGTCATTAAATCTATTCCGCTGCTCTCGCAGCCTTCTGTTTCTTCCCATTCCTTTATTAACTGGATTCTTTCTGATTTAGTTGTGTCTTTTATTAATGTGCTTTTCATTGTATGTCTCCTTATCTTAAAATCTATCCTTTATAACTCAAATTATTATATACAGATGCATCTGGCATTGTTCTCATACTTGGTCCTACTACAACAAATGTGCCATGACTATTGTAATAGCTGTATCCTGATACCTGATATACAGGTGGATTGTCATATACAAAATCCGGTCCGGTTCCGCCATATGGATTACCACCACCATTTACATTATTAACTGCAGTTTTCGCTGTATATCCTATGTAAGCCATTGCTCCCGTTAATGCAAATGGTAATAGTGTAAGTAATATTACAATCGGATACATAGCTATATTTCTCATAGCAAGATAAAACTGACTCTTATGTGTTGTCCTGATTATAACATATGTTATTACTGAAATTAATAATACTGGAACAAGCAATATAATTATTGGAATCTGTATATCAAAATAAAATTTGACTCCCATTGGTATCGCTTCTGTCATAGCTAATGCAACGTAGTATATTACATTCATCACTCCAGATTTCCAGTTATGGATTAGCCATTTAATCTTAGATGATGACTTCGCAACAAGCATAAAAATTATAAATATAACTAATAATGGTGGACACACTATCATTAAAATAAACATTAAAATTTTTATTATAAATCTTGAATTATCAGCAAACTCTTTATCCTTAATTTTCTTGTTTTCAAATTCCTCTTTTTCTTCAGCCGTTAAATGATTATATATATACTCATCAGCTTTTTTCTTGTTCTTCTTTATTTTTCGTATACTTGCAATTCCAATTACCAACAAAAAAGTAAATGCAACAGCTGCACCAAAACCTTCTCCTCCATTTGGAATATAAGGTCCGATTGCCGCAAATAAAAAAGTCATAAAAAATATAATATGATATTTTATATCAGATTTTTTCTTTCCTTCTGCTATAATAGGGATAATTACTCTATCCTGACCTTTTTCTTCCTGCTTATATCTTACTTTTTGTTCTGGTACTGGTTTTTGTACATGTATTTCATTTTCATTCTTTGACACTCTTTTTAACTTATTAATAAATGCTTTTCCAACTGATGACTTAAACACATCTCCTTTTTTATTCACGGCATCCAAAACATTTTTGGCATCCTCTGGATTATTAATATCATATTTTTGTTTAATCTTAAGAATAACCTGCAATTCAACTTTTGCCCGCTCATATTCCTGCTGCGTATCAAATGTAAACCCACCCAGTGAATATTTTTTATCTTCCATAATCTGTGCTTCATCTGCGAAGCTGCCTTGTTCGTAAATGTAAGCGCCACATTAGATGATGGCTCAACGAACAGTTCTGTTATAAGATACGCTATTATATATGTAAGTACAAATGTTTTTCCCGAACCTGGAACTGACGCAACCCTTATGTTGCCTTCTGTCTGTGTTATTGCCTCTGTCTGTTCCTTCGTTGCCTTTTTTTCAATCAGATAATCCAAGAAACTACGCATATTCTCAGATAAATCGTCCCTTGAACCTTCTGCATTTACAATTACCTTTGTTGCTTCATCACCAAGTGTCAAGGAGTGGTTCTGTTCACAGATATTGTTAAATGTGTAGATTGGAAGATTTTTACCAAAGACATCTTTCAGACATATAAATATAACATATGTCTTCTTAATATGAGTTATTATCATTACTAGATAATACTAATATAATTACACTATTATATTACCACATTTATATGAATATTGATATCAATAATCTTATATAGTATATGAATAGTTTGTTATCTAATCTGTCTCTGGTATGATAATGTAATATGTTATTTCATTAATGTGAATTAATTGAATCAAATGCATTAAAAAGTTCTGAAAACGCATTCAAATCTAAAAATCTGAGGTCGACAATGTCGCTAATGCGACAGTCAGTATCATCAATTCTGAATATACAAATGATCTCTTGGGAATAAGAACCTCATCAATTACTGTAAAATCAATGCATTCTTTAGGAATTTCTCCTACAGGGGGATAGAAACATTTGACTTCATCAGTATCAAATGAAATACTTGTAATGTAATCATTTAAGGATATAAAGGGTGTATTTTCAATGCAATATGGTAGATTATAATTAATAGATAAGAACTTATGTGTTAAATCCAGATAGGATTTAATAATAAAGAAGTGATTAACTTGAAATTTCCAGTGCAGTTTTATCTATTAAATTTCACAAAAATGCAATTTTATGAAATTTCTATCTCACTATATTTTCATTATAATTTGAAAAAGTGAAAATTCTATGCTAAAATAACATTAGAAATTTCATTTTCCGTTTTTCGGAGGAAAGGAAACAATCATGACAAATAGAGCTGGAACATTTGTAAGTAATCTATCAGGCGAAATGGCTTATAAATCTTTTCGCCCGGCTCCCCTTCCACCCAATCCTCCTATTGAGATATCTGGAGAGCTTCTTACGAAACTTATTGATGCTAATAAGAAAATAGCAACACTTGAAGGATTATCATCTCGTATACCTAACATGGGGCTTTTCGTTTCCATGTATGTTAGAAAAGAAGCACTTCTTTCTTCGCAGATTGAAGGCACACAGTGTACTCTTGAGGATATCTTGAATCCTCTTATTGAAAATAACACTAATAGAGATGTTTCTGATGTTGTCAACTATATTCGTGCAACTGAATTTGCACTTGAGCGACTAAAAACATTGCCTCTGTGCAACCGTTTAATTAAAGAGACTCACGCAGTTCTTTTGGAAAGTGCGCGAGGACAGGAAAAAAATCCTGGGGAATTCCGATATTCGCAAAACTGGATTGGCGGACAGGGAAGTACTCTTAAGAATGCCAGATATATTCCACCAAACCCGGAAGATATGTTAACTGCCATGTCTGATCTTGAAAAATATATAAATAGTGATGATACCCTCGATCCATTGATTCAGGCAGCCTTAATTCACTACCAGTTTGAAACCACACACCCATTTCTTGATGGCAATGGACGTGTAGGACGACTACTCATTACACTTTTCTTGATGGAAAAAGGTATTTTGTCAACTCCGGCACTTTATATTTCATATTACCTAAAGATGAATCGTATAGAATATTATGATCGTATGACTCAGGTACGACGTACTGGTGATTATGAGCAATGGATTTCTTTTTTCCTTCAGGCATTTGCAGATTCTGCGGAGGATGCAATCCATACAATTGACCGACTTACTGAATTACATGATAAAAACTTAAAGTTATTTAATGCTTTAACAAAGAGACAGCGTACCAGTGCCCTTAAAGTATTTGCCTATTTGGAATCTAATCCTATTATTGATATTCAGAAAACTGCTACTGCACTTGAAATGTCGTATAATACTGTGGCAAAGGTAGTTTCCATCCTGATTGATGATGAAATATTGGAGCAAACAGATAAATCTGGAAAGGCTAAGATTTATTCATATATAGAATATCTTAATATCCTTCGTAAGTACACCTAAAAGGTAAGCATAAAACAGATGACATTTAATTAGAATTTTTTATAATGCGAAAAATGCCCACAATCATCATATTTAATGGTAGTCCTTACTAATGCAGATACCACAACCTGATTACATTCCTTTGTTACATCGAATAGTTTTCCGTTTGGCAAAGGAATAGCTTCAGTTTCCAAATTAAAGCCAAATAGATCTCGGACCTTATTAAAAACTGTTGCTGATGGGAAATAAGCCTGATGGGTGGTATCTTCTTTGAATTTGTAATCTTCAAGTTTTAAAATGCCTGATAATTCAAAAAAGATATCCTTTTGGGATTTTCCCTGAATAGTTTTGTCCATAGACAACCTCCTTTTCTAGCCTTTGGCTTAATATTTTTCTATATAATCAGCATGGATTTAAGCAATAAAAAAAGCACGGAAAATCCGTGCTAATACATGCTGAATAAATAGCTCCTGATTTGTATGTCACAAGTCCATACAAATGACAAATTCTCAACAAGAGAATAAATAGGAATTACTGATATAATATGAAGTTATCATGGGTATAAACTAAACGCAAGAATATAATGATATTTTAGTATGATACATAATAAATGTATTAATTGATGTTTCTCATATACATAGTCTTGCGTCCGACTCCGGTTTTAATAATAGCTCCTTCTTCTACAAGTTTTTTAGTGCAGATTTAACAGAGGAACTGCTAAGGCTAGGACATGAAAGTAAGGCATCCTGTTTTGAAAACTTTCCAAGCGTATTTTCTGTGAATGACTTTACAATGTCGTAAGCACTGGTCTTCTTTCCAGTTTTTGTTGCGTGTTTCTCCCAAACGTTACATTTTTCTACCAATTATAATATATTTTGGGAGAAAAACAAAAGAAACGGGAGTAACATTTTACTATCTTATATATTTTCCACTTAAATTTGATTTATTTATTGTCTTCATTATTCTGTTCATGAAAGTTGAAGATACACCATTTTTGGAGGGGCATTCAACAGCAATGCAGGGCAAGGGAAACTCTGAAAAGAATGATTCCTTATTCCCTTTTACTCCCTTTGCACTAAAACCCAAGTGCTTTGCTGCTTTAATTACACCATATGCATTAGTTCCCTGTTTATCTGTTCCTGCAACTTCACAAATCTGGGTAATACCTATCTTGTAACCATTCTGTTTACAAATGGTCGCAAGACATGCGACACCACAATCAGTAATGTCGTGCTGTTTTATACAATAATATCTCATCATTTCCTCTATTTTCTATTTTTATAACAACGCATCATCCTATTACTAACATTAGCCAAGCCATAAAAATACTCAACACTAAATTTACAATAACAAATATACTAGTGTATTTCTCTTGGTATCGTTTTAAATCACTAATTTTCTCTTTCTCTCGATCAGTCATTCTCCATGTTGCTGGAAATAACGCTGCAATTGAAAAAATTATAAATAATAAAATTGCAACAAAGGACAAAGTAATTACTACACCCATATCTCCATCACAAAAAAGTCCTTTATATATACTAGATGCCAGAATCAATACAAAACATACAATTTCTAAGCATTTTTGCCAAATATTAAACTTGCCTTCCATTTTTATCACCTCCTTTTTTCTAGTGTACCACATAAATATTACTAACACCATATCATTTTTTATCAATAATTTAGTCTAGTTGAACGATACACCATTTTTGGAGGGGCATTCAACCACTATATTTAGTGCAATGTTTTATTTATTTTCTAAACATAGATAAGTGCTCTGTTACAAATCATATTTTTGCATAATATGACTATTTGTTCCAACTATTTTTTCTTGATAATCCGGTTCACCCGTCACCAAATATATATTATTATATTGCTTCTCTGTTAAGCGTAAAAGTCTCACCGTTCCGGTTTTAGGTGCATATTCTTCTATTCGTCTGAAATGTTTTTCGGATGCTTTCCGGTTTTGCACTATCCGCATATACACTTCCGGTGCAATTCGCAAATAGCCATCTTTATGTAAAAACTTTTTAAGCTTTGTATACTCTGTTTTGGTTCCCCATTTCTCTGTCGGACTAAGAATAAAAGTAATCTCATTCCGTAATCCCCTCCATACTTTCAAAATGTACTTGTCCATATAATAAATCCTCCAGTATAATATATTCGCACATACGTCACAGTTCTCCGATTGCCACATTCTGTTATATCTTGTTATCAGATTTTCTTGCCCTTGTGTTTACCCTTATCAGCTTCCAAGGGAAGAATAAAACAGTGTGAAATCGTATAATAAGTTAAGGTGAGCATTTTGCGATAAATCCTTTATTTTCAAGGCTTTTGGAGGATTTTATTAAAACCCTGTGGGGGTTAATAACCACTTATAAAATTGTGGTTTTCAAATTCAAATTTTGGGGAAAAAGCATGAAATAGGGCTTATTATATTCATAAATGTATATATTATGTAATTTTAAATAAACGATACTGTCTCTGTTAATGCTTTTCTGCTGTTATGATTAGGGAGAGGAGTAGTTGTTTTGTCAGCAACACCAAGATCAAGAAGCATTAATATTTCCTCATCTTCTGGTAAATTAAAAGCTTTTGCCAGTTCATCAGGATTAAAGAAGTTAATCCAGCAGCTGTCAACACCTTCATTGTATGCAGCTAACATAAGATGGGTTGCAACGATAGTTGCGTCTTCTATTCCAGAGTTTCTTTTATCTCCTAGGTAAGTGAACACATTATTTTTATTATAAGCAACAATTAGGACTGTAGGTGCGTTATATCGGCAAGGCGTTAATTTATCAATAGTCTCTAATGCACTTTCAGATTGTACAACATATATATGCTGTTCTTGAAGATTCTTTGCTGTAGGCGCTACTCTTCCAGCTTCCAAGATAGCATCTAATTTATCTTTTCCTATTTGTTCGCTGCTAAATTTTTTACATGAATATCTGTTTTTAATTACATCTGAAAATTCCATAAATAACCCTTCCTTTCAGTGAATTTTATCTACGCTAATTATATCACTTATACAATAAAATCCCGCATTGTAATTATATTAAGTAATCATCATCTATCATTTGTTTATATTCTGAAAAGTCACCATCATTAAAATTATATCTGTATCTCACATCTTCATCGTCTACCACGCATCGAAGTATCATTGTATCATCTTCTATGTACAGATAATTTTCCGGATTCAAATAATTCTGTTTTAAAATTGCCTCAGATAAACGATATGCAATTACTGTTGAAACTTCAAAAATCTCTGAATTGGCTCCTTCTATTTCTGCTTATCATTCTTAATACTGTTTTATTTATCATGTCTTATTATCCTCCTTAAATCTTTTTCATCCAGTTATTTAGCCATTCTTCTGCGTTATTAATGTGCATGCCAACAATAATCACATATCCATATTTTTTTGCCATATCATGAAGATACTGTACACAATATTTATACAACTCCTGACTCATGCTTTTGTATGTGGTGTGTCTGCTCTGCAAAAGCCTGAAATGTTCTATTATAATAACATTATATTTATTATGCCCATTGTCATCTGATATAAGTTCAACATCTCTATCATCTATAGCTTTAAAATGTATATTATCACATTGTGACTTAAATAATTTTAGAGCCTCATCGCATATTTCATCAAAACTTCTTTCATCATTTTCTTTATCAGGTGAAAAAGCCTGTTCATACATATGTGTTTCTATTCCTTGTAATATATTGTTATGCACATCCTTACCAACCTGCCTATGAAAAATACTTATAATACCGTTAAAGCCTCTGACATAAATAATCTTTTAGCTAAGTCAGAAAAGAAAGAAAATGAACTTGTCATTCCTACTTTTCTGCAGTCAAGAATGAAAAAATAGGGGGGTTCCCCTATTTTTCCATTCTCTAACCTGCTTTAATTTTCAACATTTCCCAGCTCTGCCCGAAACATCAGTCTTCTCGTTCCCCTGATATTCTCAAACTGGATTTCATATGTCTGTGTAACCTTATCGACCTTAACAATCTCGCCAGTTCCAAATACCTTATGTCTGACTTTATCTCCAACCTCGAATACAACCTTTGGCAGCATCTGCTCAGTCACACTTCTGATTAATACTCTGCTGTTGTTGATACAGTCAAGAAGATTAGTATCAATGTCACTTAAAAATGCTGATGGTCTTGCAGCGAAACGGCCATCTTTCTTTCTATAAGTGCTGAGGTAAAGCATATTCTTAGCCCTCGTCATCGCAACATACAACAATCTTCTTTCCTCTTCATATTCGTCTTCATTACGAAGCCTGCTGCTTGGAAACTGTCCTTCAACGAGTCCTGGTACAAATACTGTATCAAACTCAAGTCCTTTTGCTGTATGAATTGTCATTACTTTTACAACATTATACTCTCCGTCCTCATCTTGCGCTGAAAATAATGCAAAATGGCTTAACAGATCAGCCAGCTCAACCTTTTCCTGATTATCTTCCTCCAATGCCGTAATAGTCCTGATAAGCTCTGACACATTATCAAGTCTGGTCTGGTCGATATCCTGCTCCAATGCCTGACGATATCCCATGTCAAGACATTTGTTTACTATATCAGTACAGGTATAAGCAACATATGTATCATGCAATTCACTGATTGCATTGTAATATTCTATCACATGTTTCTGTGTTATATCGCCATCTTCAATCTGCTTTCCAAGTGCCTTGAAAAGACTGCAGTTGTTCTGTGCCGCTGCATTTTTAAGCTTCTCAACAGACTTCTTACCAAAGCCCCTTCTCGGTCTGGATATAGTATACAGCAAATCCATGTCCGTAAGGCTGTACACCATTCTCATGTATGAAAGCACCGTTCTTATCTCTTCGCTTTCATAGAATTTCGCACCGCTTAGTATCTTGTAAGGAACTTTTCTTTTTATAAATGCTTCCTCTAACGACCTTGTCTGTGAAGCAGCCCGCACCAATATAGTATGGTCGCTGTACTTCATATTCTTAGCCACATTATCAAGAATTGTATCAGCTATCCACAAAGACTCATTCTCCTCGGTGTCAGGTGCATTAAATACCGGCTTATTGCCATCTGGTCTGTTAGAAATCATCTGCTTTTCAAGCCTGTTCTGATTAGCAGAGATAAGGGATTTCGCTGCATTTACAATCTGAGGAGTGCTTCTGAAATTCTCAGTAAGTGAATAATCCTGCACATTTTCATGTGTTTTATCAAAATTAATCATGTATTCAGGGTCAGAACCTCGCCATGTATATATGTTTTGGTCGTCATCACCTACCACAAACAGATTCTGATACAAACCGCTTAGAATGTGAAGCAGCATATCCTGTTTCATATTGACATCCTGATACTCATCGCACAAAACATATTGACATTTTTCCTGCCAGCGAATCCGCACGTCTTCATTTCTGTTCAAAATGTATAAAGTAAAATTAATAAGGTCTTCAAAGTCCAGAGCATAATTGTCACACTGTCTCTTAAGATAATTATAGAAAACCCTTTTATCCACATTTTTCTCGCTGGAAGCCCTTCTTTTAAGCTCTGTCTTATCAACGCCTGCCATAAGCTCAACATAGGATATATCCTGCTTGGTTATGTCTATATCACTCATTATCTTCTTCGCAGTATTGTCCTTGAGCGATATTCCCATATCATCTGCCACATCCTTAATCATTTCCAGCTCTGCCTTCTTATCAAGAATCGTGAATGTTTTGGGAAATGTCAGCCTGTGAATCTCCTCTTTAAGAAACATGTTACAATATCCGTGAAATGTTCCTGTAAAACAGTTGGCGTTATCACCAACAATATTCCTTAATCTGTGCTTCATCTGCGAAGCTGCCTTGTTTGTAAATGTAAGCGCCACAATAGATGATGGCTCAACAAACAGTTCTGTTATGAGATATGCTATTCTATATGTAAGTACAAATGTTTTTCCCGAACCTGGAACTGACGCAACCCTTATGTTGCCTTCTGTCTGTGTTATTGCCTCTGTCTGTTCCTTCGTTGCTCTTTCTGGTATGTTCATAGTCCTCTTTACCTGTAAATATTTAGTATACCTTTGGTATCTCTCCATCAATTCCATACATTTGTTTAAATGTATCTATATCCGCGGCCTGCTTAATCAACATTATCTCCTCTATCTTACCGGTATGGATATCCTGAAATCCCGCAACCTGCTCCCCTGTGCATATGCTTGTCTTCAGTACTGGTTTCTTATTCATTTTATCATAGGATTGTGTGTTTCTTTCTAAATATACTCATGATTTATAACTCCAAGGCCTGCCTGCTTGTATATATGGTGGTCACTCTGATGTTAAAAGTGACCACTTGTGACCACCTAGTGAACACTTAATCATAAAAGTGACCACATACTAGTCACTCTGATGTTAAAAGTAATTACTAATTTTTCTATTTTTTTGTTTTATAAAGAGTATTATTTCTTTCTCCTACTTTTTCTATCAAACCTGCTTTCATCATTTTATCTATTAGCTTTCTTGCTCCAGTTCTGGATTTATAATTACAGATTTCCACTACTTTCTGCATAGAAATACTTCCATTCTCCCCAATGTAAGCAAGTATCTTATCTTCTTTTGGCATAGCTTTTGCAGTATCTGTTTCGCTATTATCCGTTGAATTCCTTATATCTGCTGCCCCCGGAATATATACCACCTGTCCAACTTCGAGTTTTAATGTTACTCTGTCATTACGCTCTGAAAAATCAAATTCCGGCTTTTTCCAGTTTTGTTCTGCCCATGCTGTCATAATCTTATCGACACCACTTCCAGCACGCTCACCAACATTAACAAATCCAAACATTTTTAAAATATTAGGGTTTCGTGGATCACTATTGCCACCCGCATAAAACTCCTCTTTTGTTATCCTGATAGTTCCGGGATTGGAAATGCTAAGTTCCTTTCCATTTTTGACAACAATGATTCCCCGTCTTCCATAATAATTTGCATGTGCCAGTGCATTTGCCAATGCCTCTTCCAACGCATCATGCACATCCACTCTGTCTACCCGGTATCCATCTCTTCTATTGGCAAATGGAACAGCTACTTCATCGTCTATTCTTGTACGCACTTTACAGAAAAAGTCGTATATATTACCGCTCCAATCGCCCTCATTAGAATGTGTACGGAACAGCCAACGCACGGCTTTATCATCACATTCCTCACGATAATCCAGAAAATAATTAGGAAAAACTTCAGTAATATGATAAGCTTCTCCAAAGAATAATAATCCTGCTATCGTTGGCGATAATGTTCCCATCTTATTCTTCGCCGCTGCTCTTAATTTCATAAGGAACTCATCATTTTCAAGTGCATTCCATGGATGTCCACTATGAAGTTGCTCAAATACGATTCGATAGCCCTTTATTGTATCCTGATTCAAAACATCCAATCCAAACTCATCCAATACTTCCACGTCTCCAGATACATCTCTCTGATCTGCAAACATAGCCCTGACTGCCTCTTCAGTACAGAGAAAATCTCCTTCGTAATCTCTTTTATAAGTGCCTTTCATTGGATCAGTTCCAATATAAACCGGCTTATCATGCCTATCTGCTGCCGGTATATCAATTTTAAGTATCTTTTTATCTTCCACCTCTATAACCTGAACATGATGATTCAATAGTATATTTTTTGATATCTTATTTCTATCATTTAGGGTGCTCCAGAAATCCTTCTGATATTTAATAATCTGCTTATCTGTCAATCCCTCAATCGTAAAGGAATCACTATGCTCCCTAATTCCAAGCAGAATAGTGCCTCCATTGGTATTAGCAAAAGATGAATATGTCTCCCATATGCTCTCAGGAAGTCCACCATTAGCCAGCTTGCACTCTCGTTCATGATCTTCGCAAAGGTTCAATTTATTTAATGTTTCCTGCTTCATCTTTTACCCCCTAACACAATTCAAATTGTTCTAAAACTGATATCTGCTCTTTATTATCCCAAACGTGCTATCGAACATTTATTTGTTTTTATTATACACTATTTTTATGTATACACAAACATCAATGTAAATAATATTACAATATATGTACCTATTATGGGATATATAATATTTTTTTACACATAATTAAAAAACGCAGGTTTCCAAGCCACACCAAAACATTTGGTGATGTGCTCATCCTCCTGCGTCATACACATTATACATCCTTTATTGTTTCCCTTAACCTATCTATATTATGCGCTTTTCGCTTAAGAAAAAACAGCCATATAAAATAAAAGCCCAGAGAAGTTTTTTCTTCCCCGAGTTCTTATTTTATTCAGTTTAAGTCATTGATAATCATTATATAAATTTTGCAACAACCTCAAGCTCTTTTCTCTTAGGTCTTTCAGGTGGCTCCTGTCCCCTGTAGCCAACAGCAATAACAGACACAACATTTTCACTGTCTGGAATATTAAGCAATTCTCTTAACGCCTCACCATCTCTAATGCCCATTACCAGAGTATCAAGCCCCAGTTCAGCAGCTTTAAGAAGCAGATTATCATTCTGCAGACCAAGGTCATAATAGCCCCAGCCGTCACCAGCCTCATTAACCGGACTGCCTGTATTCTTATCAAAGCCGACCATTCCCTTTACAAATGTTGTAACTATATATGCGCCTGCTCCTTCCGAATTAGCCTGATTAAATTCCGGAAGACATTTTTCTCTAAGTTCTTTCACCGCATTTTCAGATAATACACAGTAATATCTTGATGTCTGCAGATTCTTCCATGAAGGTGCATATGACGCAGCCTTAATAAGTTCCTCAAGCTGTTCCTTAGTAACCTTACGCTCAGGATTATAATTTCTTATGCTTCTTCTTTTCTCCATTACTGCCTGTAATTCCATATGTATACCTCTTTTCTATGATTATAGTTACTAATGTTTCCGCTCAATCTACACATCATTATCTGCTTATCATAAAATGCCTCCTCTAAGTAAGTTCATATCCCTTTAACTGCTTTCTGTATGTTCTATACTCCGGACAGTATTTTTCAACCTCCGCCCAGAATTCTGCCGAATGATTCATATGCCTTCTGTGCGAAAGCTCATGCACGATTACATAATCCATCAGCTCCTGCGGCATATAATACAACTGGTAGTTGAAATTCACATTGCCTTTAGAACTACAGCTTCCCCACCTTGTTTTCTGGTTACGGATAGTTATTCTTCCAACGCTCACATTCATTATATCACAGTAATACTGTACTCTCTTTTCAAATGTATCCTTTATATTATCAAGTTCCTGATTCGACAGACATTCAATACCCGGCGCACCTGTACCGTGTCTGTTATCTGATTTCTGTCTGACAAAATCCAGTTTCTTCCTGATCCATTCATCATGTTCTTCTATAAATCGGTTAATCGCTGCTGATGACATTCGCAATGGAGTTCTTACTATCACTTTCCCATCTGCGTGAACCTCTATTCCTATTGTTCTTCTTCTGGATTTTATTACCTGTATGTTCATGATTCTACCTTGTAAATGCTTTATCTTCCCACAACCTTCTTAAGATATTCATTTTTCAGCTTATTCTGCTCTTCAAGCCTCTTATTTTCATCTTTTAAATGCTGTATATATTCCCGTGTCAGTTTAACACCTCCACGAACCGCTATGTCTTCATGCTTTTCCATCTCATCAAGCCACTGGAATAATGACTTTTCCCTGATTTCGTTATATGTGTTATCTTCTCTGTTAAACATTTTCCGCCTCCTTGCACACATCAACCCAGCCCTTAGCCCGTGACACGTCTTCCAACTCAGCAATTGTGAGCTTCACTGCAGAATGGTCGTCGCCTGCTGCCGGATACACAATGTCAAACTGTTTAAGGCTTTCATCAAGATATACATCAATGCCCTCATTAATGCCAAATGGGCAGACTCCACCAGGAGCGTGTCCGATTATATTCTCAACCTCTTCAAATGGTATCATCTTTGCTTTTACATGAAATGTGTCTTTATATTTTCTGTTATCTATCTTCGCAGTTCCTTCTGTGATTATCAATACTGCCTTGTCGCCCTGAAGAAAAGACATTGTCTTGGCTATCCTTCCTGGCTCGACTCCAAGTGCCTCCGCTGCCATTGCAACCGTGGCCGTTGATTCACCAAGCTGTATTACATGCTCTCTGTATCCTGCTTTCTCCAGATATCCAAGTGCTTTTTCTAATGACATATAAACCCTGCCTTCTTTCCACATATTTTTAAACAGTTTCTATAATACCACACACGCGGCTTCCAATGGCATATATTCTTAAAATTTCATATTTAGCAATTGCTGATTAAATAAAAATCCCGCGACAGTCATACAACCGTCACGGGATTAAAATCATTTATTCATATGTGTGTTTCTTATGCTTACCAAAAGCTGCCTGTTCCTCGACACTGTGGTCTGCAACATTCATCTTCTGATGTACTTTCTTTTTCTTTAATGGATGCTTTGGATTCTTATCCATAACAATCGCTCCCTTTCTAATTCAATAATAAATGATTAGTCATTAGCCTTCAATAGCAATGTACTTCTTATTCTCAACTGCTTTAGCTTCTTTCTTAGGAACTGAAAGTCTTAAGATACCATCTTCATACTTAGCCTTGATATCTTCCTGTGTGACACCTTCACCTACATAGAAGCTACGGCTCATAGCACCAGCATATCTTTCCTTACGGATGTATTTACCTTTCTTATCCTTTTCATCCTTATCAAGTCCCTTAGCAGCACTTATTGTAAGGTAACCGTTATCAAGCTGTGCATTAATTTCATCCTTCTTAAATCCTGGAAGATCAATATCAACTTCATAACCTGTATCAGTTTCCTTAACATCAGTCTTCATTACATTATTTGCATGCTTACCATATAAAGCCTTGTCAACTTCAGGAAATCCGAAGTCCATCCAATCATCATTAAATAAATTCTCTCCAAAAATACTAGGCATCAACATAAGTCATTCCTCCTTTAACATATACCATTATCTTGTTACCTTGTTTCTTTGGAACCGGGATGTTTCAGTAACCTCTTGAGGTACTTTCCTTTACTTTCGTACCTCTTTTGGTTCCCTTCCTTTGTTCTTGGCTATGTTATATACCTTTTTATTAGCACTGTCAAGGGGTGAGTGCTAATTTTTTTTATTTTCCAATTATAAAATCCCGCAACCCCAGTATTTACATGGGATTGCGGAATTATAAAATATTTATAAACTATATTTTTTCAGTCGTTTCAAAAGAAAATTATATAATTCTTTATTAAGTTCTCCGTTCTTTTCCTCATCTTCCATATATTCAGGAAGCGGCATATTTGTATCACATTCTCCACATATATCAATACCTAAAACCTTCTGGTTTCTTATAATTATCCCAAGCATATGCTCTAATGTCCCAAGCTTCATATGTCCCTGACTCCAATTGGTTTCACTTATGCTTTCATCAAGAACATCCTTATCAATAGATATGTATACAGGAACTGATAAATCAATCTGGTTTGTTTTAGATTCCATTGCTTCGGCTCTTATCTCCTGTGCTGAATATGTTATAAGTTTATTACTTCTTAACCCAATCGCATTAATATCTTTCTTCTCTGGTCCCACTAGAATAAGCTGGCAAATATACGGATTGTCTTTAATCACCTTTCCTGCCCAGTCTCCGCAGCTTGTTAATCCTTCAATCATAGGTTTTTGCATATCGGTATGGTGATCAAATACAACTAAAGAAAACGGTTCCTTAATTCTGTCAGTCATTATCTTAGTAACATAATGGTAGTTACCCGAATCAAGAAAATGTATTCCATGAATTCCAACAGAATCAACTCTTTCACCTATCTGTTTTTCAGCTTCGTCTGATACATACATATCACATCCTGTAATATCAGTGCAGTCTATCCATGTAAGTGATGTTTTTTCCTTAGCAAATTCATCATCATATACACCTGTGAAATCAAGAATAAAATTGTTGTTTTTCTCTCTTTGCATTATACAATCACCTCAATGTATGTTACTTTTTCTCAAATTCCTCGCTTATCTTCTCCACAAGATTATTCTTTGCAAGTCCATAAGCAATCTTAACTGTATTATACACTGTTTTGTCCGTTGCTGCTCCATGTCCCTTAACAACCGGCTTCTTAACGCCTAGAAGAATTGCTCCGCCTTCATTGTTGTAATCAAACTTTGGCTCAAGTCTGCCAATAAATGCCTCTAGCTGTGCCTTTTGGGTATCAGATGCACCTGCTGCTGCCCTTCTTATATCATCAAACACAACCTTTGCTGTTCCCTCGATTGATTTAAGAAGCACATTCCCTGCAAATCCATCACATACAACAACATCTGCGTTGCCGTCTAACACTTCTTTGCCTTCAATATTACCTGTGAAATTAAAACCACATTTTTCTAAAAGCTCATGAGCTTCCTTAATAACATCACTTCCCTTTCCAGCTTCAATGCCATTAGAAAGTGTTGCAACTGTCGGATTCTCAATTCCGAGTGTCTTCATGTAAGCTACACCGAGTCTTGCAAAATCGACAAAACGGTCTGCCTTGCAGTCAATATTGGCACCGCAGTCAACTATACAGAATGGCTTGTCATTACGGCCATTAAGAACTACTGAAAGTGCCGGTCTTGTCGCATTTAACTTGCCAAGTATAAGGATAGAACTTATAAGCACAACTCCTGTTGCACCACATGTCACGAATCCACCGATATCCTCATTCATGCGGCACATTTTAAGTCCCTTGATTAAGGACGAATCAGTCTTATCGTGGTAAGCGTCAACCGGGTCATCATAATTAGTTATCTCCTGTGTGCAGTCCACTATCTCAAGCTGCGATTCATCATAAGTTACATTGGCAAGGAAATCCTCCAGCTCGGCCTTCCTTCCCATCAGATATACATACAAATCTTTATTCTCACTGATTGCCCTGATTGCACCCAAAACAAGCTCTGTCTGCGGCTTGTCAGCACCAAGCAAATCTACAACTATCTTTATCAAATCTCATCCTCCTTGTTTTACGAAGTAAAATCCGAGTCCATTGACGAGGAGAGGATTTAGCCCTCCTTCTGCTCCCTCCAGAAATTATCAAGCAGATTCTTATACACTGCCTCTGAAAATGGAGCTTTTGACAGCTTCTGCTTTGTCTCCTCTGACAAATGCTTTGTCGCAGCAAACTCTTTTCCAGCCGCCTCATACTTTGACAAATATCTGTCAAGTCTTGAACTTGCACCCAGTTCAATTAATGTCTTTAACTGTGGACATAGAATTGCTGTAAATCCATTTTTACCACATATGCACTCATATTCCTTAAGAAGCGAATCATAGACTGACTCTGACTCCGAATAAGCACATCCCGATATAAGAACCAATTTCTGTCCCGTCTTTGGATTTCTTATGCCGTGAAATGACTCGCCATTTTCAGGTGGCTTCTGTCCCCTGTAAGTACACATCATGCTTAAAAGTCTGTCTGTGAAAAGCTTCATCTGCCCCGGCATGCCAAAAAAATACAACGGATAACTTTCAATTATAATGTCTGCTTCTTCTATTCTTTTCTTAACTGCCGGCATGTCATCATTTTTGATAACACACTCGCCCTCAGTCCTTGCCCAGCATGAAAGACAGCCCATGCATGGAGTAACATTTAAGTCGGAGATATTAATTATCTCCGACTCGTATTCACCACCTTCGCATATTCCCTTTACAAATGCGTTGGTTACCGCCATTGTAGTGCTGGCACTCTTATGTGGACTTCCATTTAAAACTAATATCTTAGCCACGTCCAAATAATCCTCTTCTCTTTCTTGCAGGAGCCTGTGATACACCAAGTAACTGTGCTGCTCCAGGAACCTCTCCTACTGCCTCACTGTATTCGCTGTAACGGCCTATTTTTCTGTATTTCTCATATCTGTCATCAAGAAGCTTATCAACCGGCTTCTTCTCTAACTGCTTTATTTCTTTTGAAAGGTCATCAGCAAGCTTTTTCATAAAATGTGATGTTTCTTTCTCTTCTGAAAAATCTTCCGGTTCTTCAACAACCTTTTCTACGATACCCATTTTATTGAGGTCTGATGCTGTAAGCTTGAGATGTTCTGCTGCCTCTGGCGCTCTCTTAGGATCTTTGAATAGAATACTTGCACATGACTCAGGTGTGATTACTGAATAATATGCATTTTCAAGCATCCATACTTCATCCGCAACAGCAAGTGCAAGTGCGCCGCCGCTCCCGCCTTCACCAATCATTACTGATATAATAGGTGTCTTAACATCTGTAAGCTCATACAGGTTGTTGGCGATTGCCTGTCCCTGTCCTCTTTCTTCTGCGCCCTTACCGCAGTTAGCACCCTGTGTATCAACAAAACAGATAACAGGTCTGTGGAACTTTTCAGCCTGCTTTATAAGTCTTAATGCTTTTCTGTATCCTTCTGGAAGAACGCAGCCAAAATTCCTTAAAAGTCTTTCGTTTAAATCTCTTCCTTTTTCAATTCCGATTACAGTTACAGGCTTTCCGTTAAGTCGTCCGATACCTCCAACAATGGCATGGTCGTCTGCAAAGCATCTGTCACCGTGAAGTTCTACAAAATCAGTTATTGTAGCATTTATATAATCCGATGCGGTTGCTCTGCCGCTCTTTCTTGTACGGCAGATTCTGTCATAAACACTTAAATTCTCGTTTGTCATGATTAATCTTTCTCCTTATATTGCAATGCAATACTGTTATGCACTTACTGTTTCTGCATGTATTGCAAGAATGTTAGCAAGATATGCCCTCTGTTCCTGTCTTGGCACGATATCATCTATAAATCCGTTCTTTAACTGGAACTCTGCGCTCTGGAAATTATCCGGAAGCACTTCACCTGTAACCTGCTCTACTACTCGCTTTCCTGCAAATCCAATCATTGCACCCGGTTCAGATATGATTATATCTCCAAGCATTGCAAAGCTTGCTGTAGCACCGCCCATTGTAGGGTCTGTTGTACATACAACATATAAGAGTCCTGCGTCACTATGTCTCTTGGCTGCTGCTGAAACCTTTGCCATCTGCATAAGTGACAGTGCGCCCTCCTGCATTCTTGCACCACCTGAAACTGTATATCCGATAACTGGAAGTCTGTTCTTTGTAGCATATTCAAAAAGTGCTGTAATTCTGTCCCCAACAACTGTTCCCATAGAACCCATCATGAAGTTAGGCTCCATAATGAATATGCATGTATCATTCCCACCGATAGTTCCTCTGCCGCATACAACGCCCTCTGTCTCACCGCTCTTTTCTCTGGCAGACTCATACTTTTCCTTGTATGATGGAAAATCAATAGGATCTGTAAATTCCTGATCATTAAACATTACATCAAACTTTTCTGTAAGCATCTGAAGTCTGTTCTTTGCCGGCATACGGTTTAGCTTCCCGCATAACGGGCATATGTAGTAATTCTTCTCCAAATCCTCTTTATTGATTTCTTCTTTACATTTGTTACATTTAACTGTCATTATTATTCTCCTGCCTTGATGTTCTCAATTGCCTCATTCAACGCATCAACTGTTGTAACTGTGTACATCTTTGCTTCTGGAAGTGTCTTCTTAACAAATCCTGTAAGTGTCTTTCCTGCTCCTACCTCGATAAATGTGTCTATTCCGTCAGCCCACATATTCTTTAATGTGTCCTCAAACCTTACACTTGAAGAAGCCTGAAGTGCTATTGTTTCTATAATCTGTGCTGTATCCTGTGGATAAGGCTTTCCTGTTCTGTTGGCATATATCTCTGTCTGTGGAGCATTAATTGTCATTGCCTTGAGTGCCTTCTCAAGTTCTTCACTTGCATCCTTCATATAAGGAGTATGGAATGCACCGCTTACTGCAAGCTTAACTGCCCTGCCTCCTTTTTCCTTGATTGCAGCGCAGAATGCGTCTATCTCGTCAGCACTTCCTGCACATGAAATCTGTCCAGGACAATTATAATTAACCGGCCAGATTTCCTTGAATTCCTTACATGTCTCTTCAACAACTTCTGGAGCAAGCTTAAGTGCTGCTGCCATTCCGCCTGCATACTTTGTAGAAAGCTCACCCATCTTGGTTCCTCTGATAACTACCAGTTTAAATGCGTCCTCTATTGATAAAACTCCTGCGTATGCAAGTGCAGGAATCTCTCCAAGTGAAAATCCTGCTACAGCGTCAGCCTTAATTCCGGCATCCTTAAGCGCATTGGCAAATGCAAGGTCTGTAAGGAAAAGTGCCGGCTGTGTATTCTCTGTCTTGGTAAGCTCCTCGCCTTCTCCTTCAAAGCACACCTTAACTGTTCCCGGACGGAGCGACTCCCCCAAATCATATAATTTCTTTGCATCAGAATCTGAATCGTATAGGTCTTTGCCCATTCCTACATACTGCGCACCCTGACCTGAAAATAATACTGCTATTTTTCCCATTAATTTATTCCTCCGTTCCATATATATCCTTACGGTCTACTGTTGTAAATGTCATGCTTCCCTTTGCGTACACATTGCCATCTACCTTAACTACTGCGTCAAATGATGCGAGAACCTTGTTGATTCTTGTAGCTGTAACTGTAATATCAAGTGTATCTCCTGGAATTACAGGCTTTACAAACTTGAATCCGTCTACTTTAAGAAGCACATATAACTTGCCCTCTTCCCTGCTCTTTCCACCGTCATCGATTACAAGTGAACAGAGCTGGGCGCAGCTTTCAATTATAAGTACGCCCGGCATTATAGGTGCGTCAGGAAAATGTCCCATAAAATATGGTTCATTAATTGATACATTTTTAATACCTCTGGCACTTACATTAGGCTCAAGCTCTAACACCTTCTCAATCATCTGGAAAGGTGGGCGCTGTCCTATTCTTTTATTAATCTCAAATATGTTCATCATAATGATAATCCTCCATCAAGCACGATAACCTGACCTGTTACATATGAAAATGCGTCTGAGCAAAGTGATGATACAACATTTGCAACATCTTCTGCCTTTCCTAACTTATGCATTGGGATTGCGTCTAAATACTCTTTCTTCTTCTCTTCTGGAATTGCATCCAACATCTCTGTCTCTATAAATCCCGGTGCTACTGCATTTACACGGATTCCGTAACCTGCAAGCTCCTTAGCCATTGTCTGTGTCATTGAATTAACAGCACCCTTTGTTGCACTGTATACAGACTGTCCCGGAAGTGCGAATTTCGAGCTGACTGATGACATGTTGATGATGACACCGCTCTTCTTTCTGAACATTTTAAGTACTGCCTGCTGTGCGCAGTAGAAGTAACCCTTAACATTTAAGTCCATGCATGTATCAAGTGTATCCTTGTTGAGCATGAGAAGGTACTCATCTCTTACAATTCCTGCGTTGTTTACGAGTACATCTATTCCGCCAAGCTCCTTACTTACATCTTTAACCATCTGCTTAACCTGATTAAGGTCTGAAACATCTGCTTTATATGTTATGGCTGTTCCTCCTGCTGCCACGATTTCATCAAGAACCTTCTGTGCCTGTTCCTCTGAATGGCTGTAATTGATGACTACGGCATATCCGTCTTTTGCCAGACGTATAGCACAAGCCTTTCCAATACCACGGGAAGCTCCTGTAACTAATGCTACTTTCATATCTGTGTGTCCTTTCTTTAAGAAAATGTCAGTTCTTTGTCATGGGCATCTGCCCCTGCTTCATTACTTGCTGAGTACGATTGCTGTGTATGAACCCCCTGCACCATATGCAGCTACAAGTACATTGTTTAACTTAGAAGCTTCAACATTAGTCTTAGAAACGCTTCCGTCTGCTGCAATGCTGTATGCTTCCTGTGAAGGTATCTTTCCAGCAAACATAAGTGCTGCGTGTGCTGCTGCTGTTGTTGCTGCTGCTGCTCTTGACTCACCAAGAACTTCCTTTAATTCCACAACCGGTTTTTCTGCCAGTTTGTCACCAAATACTGCTGTCAATCCCTTGATTTCTACATCATCGACAGCCTTCATTCCGTTTGCGAAACCAAATACTGCATCTATATCATCAATTGTCATTCCTGCGTCTGCTAATGCGTTATTAACTGCATTTGTAAGGCCTGCCTCTGAACCTGTAAGTGTTCCGAACTTAACATTTGAATGAGCCATTCCGTATCCTGCTGCATGGCAGTAGATTCTTGCACCACGCTCCCTGGCTGCCTTCTCATCCTCAATAAGAACTGAAGCACTGCCATCGCTTAATACGAATCCATCATTTCCTGAAAATGGGGTAACGACACTTTCAGATGTAACACCTAACTTACCGAAAAGCTCTGTCATTATGTCGCTGTTCTCATCAGAACCTGTGGCTAACATAGCATTTTCCTGTCCTGAACGGAGTACGCTCATTGCATATGCCATGCTTGCAAGACCAGACTGTGCACCGTTAGTAACTGTTACATTGTAGCCCTTGATTCCTGAGCAGATTGAAAGATATCCGCCTGCTGCATTGTATACAGTGTTAGGAAATTTGAATGCACTTCCTGAAGCATTGCCCTTCTCTGTAATCATACTCTGGAAATCACAGCATGTTCCAAGTGCACCCTCTGACGTTCCCACAATTATTCCAATATCTGTTGCATTATCGTCTGTTACTGCATAATCAGCGTCCTTAAGTGCTTCCATACCTGATACTGCCTGAAGCTGACTGAAATTATCAAGCTTTCTATAGAATGACATCTTAAGTCCAAGTGCATCATAATCTTCCTTGCCGACTGAACTTCTTAAATTAGCTTCTGTCAGAGCTTCGTTTTTTACTGCATTTGCAACATATGTATCTACACCGTTGCCGCTTGGTGTAACCACACCAATACCTGTGATAACAAGGGGCTTCTTCTCTTCCTTAACTGTCACATTTCCAGCCTCTTTGCTAAAGATAATACTTGCGTTATTACCGCCGAATGCAAATGAGTTGTTCATTACGCTTGTAAGTTCTTTTTCATGTGCCTTATTAGGGCAGAAATCTATCTTTCCGGCCTTTTCAGCAAGCTTATCCATATCCTCGTCCTTAAATCCGAGTGTTGGAACTACTGTATTAGTTGTAAGTGCCTTGATTGAAAATACTGCTTCAATTGCTCCTGCTGCACCGAGGCAGTGTCCTGTCATAGCCTTTGTTGAGCTTACTGAAAGATTATTGTTCTCGCCGTCAAATATTGTATGTAATGATAAGAATTCTGCATCATCGTTCTTAGCCGTTCCTGTTCCATGTGCATTAACATATCCGATGTCCGATTTCTTCAATCCCGAATTCTTAATTGCTCTGTTGATAGCTTCCATCTGACCTTCTCCATCCGGTCTTGGAGCTGTGATATGGTGTGCGTCACTGCTGACACCAGCACCTAATACTTCACAATACATTTTTGCATTTCTTGCCTTAGCATGCTCGTAGCTTTCTACTACTACGACACCTGAACCTTCACCAAGTGTAATTCCTGTACATCTGTTGAATGGTGAGCAGCCATCTGCGTCAAGTGCATGAAGTGATAAGAATCCGGCATATGGTACTGCTGCAAATGTGTCTGAACCACCTGCAAGTACTACATCTGCCTTGCCTGCTCTGATAAGCTCGCATGCGTATGCAATACTGATTGTTCCGGCCGCACATGCATTTGCAATATTAGTAACAACGCCGCCTGCATGGCACTGACCTGCAACCTGAGGTGCTATTGATGAGATTGGCATCTTAGTTACATCACTTGCTTTCTTGCCATGCTCATAATAATCAGAAATGCTGACTGCACCACCAACACAGCTTCCAATTATAACCGAAGCTTTAGGGTCTCCTGCAAAATCATCAAGTCCTGCGTCCTTCATTGCCTCGCCTGCTGCCTTGATACAAAGCTGTGCTGAACGGTCAGCATCTTCGCTTCCCTCAAAATCTCCAAGTGTGTCGCACTTAACTTCTGCTGCAAGGTCTGCGTAACAGTCTGTTGTATCAAGTGTTGTTGTTTTATGTATTCCTGAAACCGAATTAATGGCATTATTCCATGCTTCATCTACTGAATTACCGATAGCACATATCATTCCAAGACCTGTAATGACTGCGCGGTTATTATTCTCTGTCATAATTGCTCCTTTATTGTTATTTTCATAATTTCTTATAATACTTTTTTGGGGGTGGAGTGTGTAGTTGTCTTTGTTTTGGACTTTGTGAGGCATGTTCTTGCTTATTATGCCCAATCTTCCAGCTCTGGTGCGTCGGTTTGGACTTTTCAAGTCCTGTTTCTGCTTCTAACGTCCAATCTGCTCGCTCTGGTGCGTCGGTTTGGACTTTCCAAGTCTTGTTTCTGCCCACAACATCCAATCTGTCAATCTCGTCACGCTGTTTTGGACTTTCAGGAATCCAATTCCACCAAAAAGTCCAATCCATCGACTCTAGCATTCCCGTTTGGACTTTGTAAGCAATATTCCAGCCTAAAAGTCCAATCCGTCAGCAACATCCAAGCAATCAACCACAACTTATATCCGTAACTAATACGGGTGCCAGAAAAGTCATCTGACACCCGCCACATTTTATATATTATGCATTTTCTTCGATATACTTAGCGATTGTCTCAATGCTGTAGAAGTGTTCTTTGCCAACACCTGTCATCTGAACACCGAATTCATCATCAACATAAGCAATGATTTCAAGTGAATCAATTGAATCAAGTCCGATTTCACCATCTCCGAAAAGCTGTGTATCAAACTCTAAAACATCTGCGTCAATTCCTAAATTCTCACATAAAAAGTCTTTTAACTTTGGCATAATTTCGTTAGTGCTCATTATAATATTCCATCCTTTTTCTTTAATCATATTGTGCGTCCACTAAAAAAAGCACCTACACATTATATATTTTTTTGTAAAAATTTGGCATAACAAAACCCGTGTAGTGTTCGAAAACGCTACACGGGTTCTATAATTGTACTAATTTCGGACATTTTCGTTAAAGTGTCCAAATATTATCGTCAAAGCATTGAATTATCTACACAGTTCTGCCTCTCAATTCCACAACATTATCAGAACTTCCTAAGATACTCCACCATCATATCAATAACCGCACCGCTCTCTGGCATAAAAGGCTCAAACACACTGAACGCATGTGTAAGCTTTTTATTCTTAGGAAAAACTACAAGTTCATGCTCTCTTTCTGCTCTTGTCAGTGCCTTCTCAAAATCTGTTGTATATCTTCGTAAGAAATCATTATGGCTTGTCACGAGCCAGACTGGTGCAAGTGAGTTCAGCAGCTCCCTGTTTTCAAGATTAACATACTTTGCGAATGGAGTTTTCTTGTAATCCCTGCCATACAGATACTTTGGAAGAAAAAGTCCAATCTTATCAAATCTTGATGTATAGAACATTCCACTTATAAGCCCAAGCGCATTAATGCGAAGTCCTGATGGTGTGACATTTGCTGCCCTCGCTATATTAGTGCTGTTCTGGATGGCATTGGCATATGTGATAAGGCATGCGCCGCCGCTGTCACCTGCCATATATACATGTGACGAATCGCCGCCATCTGCTGCCAGCCTCTCCTTTATATAATCCATTGCCATGAAAACGTCTGCAAGCTGGTCATATATAAGGCAGTCTGGAATCAGCCTGTACTCTATGCTGTATACAAGAAATCCCTTCTTGCAAAGCAGAGCACAGAAATATCTGTTAAACTCCTTATTACCAATAATAAGACCTCCACCATGAACATTAATAATTACAGGAAGAATCTTTTCCTGTGAATCTTCCGGTCTGTATATGTCAAGCATATGTGCTTTAATTCCATCATCAGCATATGCAATGTCAGTACTGCATCTTACTCCTTCCGGAAATGTTAATCCTGCATCTCTTCCTGCACATGAATCTTCAAAATCTTTTCTCTGCCTGTAAAACTGTTTTGTTAAAATATTCCCCATTGATGTACTCCCGACAATTACTTCTTCATATTAGATATAATAAGGTCAAGCTGACCCTCAAATAATTTCTCGATTCTTTCAACGGTATCCTTGATTTCATCAACAGTCTTGGCCTTTTCTTCTTTAATAATCCATCTTATAAGCAATCCAAATATAGCTTCCTCATAGAAACTGCATATAATCTCGACATCCTTAATAGAAAGTATGTATCCTTCAGACATTTTTCTAATCTGCAAAAGTGCCAGATAATGAATTCGTGTCTTAACATATTTTTCCAGCCACTCTCTTCCTCTTGCATCAAAAAGATTAGCCCATACTTTCCTATGAATTATACTATATTCTATAAATCTCATAAGAACCTTGTCCATCTCACCATTGTACTCTTCATTGAATTCATCAATCTTTGCCTGGACAACACCATCCAGTACATCATATATATCGGAAAAATGATAGTAAAATGTGCTCCTCGTAATACCACATTCATCGGCTATATCTTTAATTGTGATTTTCTTCAGTGATTTTTTTTCAGCAAGTTCAAGTGTACACTTCATTATTGCTTTTCTTGTCAACTGCGACATGTAAATCTCCCCGTTCACTTATATTTGCCTGCATATTGTAGCATATTTAACGTTGAAAGTCACTTTTTACTTAATTATATTACTTATTATAAACATTTTAATTAATGAATATTTTATGACACATTTTCAACAAGGTTGTTGTATCTGATTCTCTTAGTAAGCATAAGATATCTTTTAGGTGTCATTCCGCAATATGTCTTAAAATCTCTTATAAACTGTGGCTGGTCATAATACCCAAGATTAACAGCTGCTTCTGTCATATTATCCACATTGCCATAATTAAGGAATTCCAGACTTCTCTGAAACTGTATTATCTTGCAGAATACCTTATGGGAAAATCCCATCTGCTCAATAAAAATCTTATTAATATATCTTTCTGTATATCCAACTGTGTCAGCCATTTCTGAAATTCTCATCAGGCCTCCTGAATTATATGCCAGCTCTTTAACTGCCATAAGTATCTCCATCTTACCAAACGGCTTTTCCTGTCTCATCTCCAGTTTAGTATATTCTTCAAGAAAATAATTAATCCTGTCTTTGAATGTCTTCTTTTTTTCCATCCCACTTACAAATGTTCCATTATTATCAAGAAGTATATCTTCCAGATAGAATCGGCAGTCAACAAGATCCCGCAATGTCACATTAAGTCCAACCGGCATGCTTCCAGGCATGAACCTTACTCCAAAATACTCTTTCTTCCCCTGCCACTCTACATCTAATGCTTTAATAGGACTACCAATTGCATAAGCAGTCATTCCATTTTCTCCATATTCGAAAAGCATATCTACACAACTATCAGGAACTGTAGTTATTTCCTTTGTTTTTTCAAGTCTGAATGTGTAGAAATGTGATATCCCCTGATTAAGATATATTTCCTGCTTAAAATCCTGCGTCTCCAATACAAGAAAAGGCTGGGTAGGTCTTAATTTGTCTGTTTTATACTCCATATTGCCTCCTCTTTTCCCCCTACATTTAAGCCAACGACAAGTTTGGACTTTTAGCAGATATATAATTCCACCAAAAGCCCAAGCCATATTATTTATATTTTAGCCTTAAATCTATCATATCGCAATGCATTTATATCTATAGATGTTTTTCCATCTACTATTAAATCTGCCAGTTCATGACCAATTGCGGGTGCTATTCCAAAACCATGGCCACAAAATCCTGTTGCAAGAACAAGCCCCGGAACCTCTGATACATTTCCTAATACAGGAACACCATCTTTCATCTGGTCAGCCCAGCCTGCCCACGTCCTTACTATCTTGGCATCCGCAAGATCTGGAAAATATTTCATAATACCTCTGCATATACAAGGAGCAGTAATGCTGCTGCATATCGGGGTTCCATTATCCTTATTGACTGCCTCATAACCTGATGAGCCACCAAATACGAATGAACCATGCTTTGTCTGATGTCCATAAAAATCAGCTTCTGCTGTTCCTAACATCTGGTCAAACATATGTGGTTCAGCTTCTGTTACAAGTGCTTCAATAAGTACTCTGCTCATAGGCACATCTATTCCTACCGTACCAAGAATTTCTTTACTTTCATAGCCGGCTGCCACAACAACTGTATCTGCTTCATATATATTATTAGGGGTGATTACCTTTTTTAATCGACCTTTTATCTTCTTTAATTCTATTACCTTTTCACCCGTAATGAATCTTACGCCAAGCTTTCTTGCTGTCTTATAGAAACCCAATGTTGTCGTAAGCGGATTGGCATGACCATCTGTGGGACACCAGCTTGCACATGTTACCTCATCTGACAGATAAGGATTAATACGGCGTACTTCATCTCCATCTATCATTCTTACATCAAGTCCCACCTTGACAGCCCTTTCGGTAAGCCCTTCAAGAATCTGTTTATGTTTGTCATTCTTTCCAAGTCTTAAATTTCCATCCTGATGATATTCACAGTCAACTTCAAGTTCCTCTGATAGTGATGGCCACAGGTTCTTTATTCCGTACATGACAAGAGGAAGTTCTCTCGGGTCTCGTCCTGACTGACGGACACCTCCGCCATTTCTTGACGAGCCACCATTTCCAATATGGTCGCTGCCTTCAAGAACAATTACATCAGTGCCTTTCTTTGCCAGATAATAGGCTATAGCATTACCTATAATTCCGCCACCTATAATAATTACATCTGCTGTATTTGCCATAATTACACCTCCTTGTTGTCCTCTGCTTCATTACCAAGAATTCTCATTTCTGTAGGTCTCATTGGTGCTCTGCTTGTTGCCGGTTCAAGTGTTGCCGGCGACACTCCTAATTCCCTTGCAACAATTCCCTTAACAAGCTTTGCACAGGTCTGTCCCTGACATAGTCCCATTCCTGTTCTTAAATATCTTCTTATTTCTGTCATTGTCCACATACCATCATGAACAGCTTTTCTTATCTCACCCTTTGTAATCTCTTCACAGCGGCAGATGAGCATATCGTCATCTGGTGCCGGAACGAATTCTCCTATATCCCTTAAACGGTCATTTACTTCGTGCATATTCAATCCTCCTTATTTTGCATACAAAATCCAGCCCCTGGTGAGGGGGAGGATTATGCCTCTTTCTTGAAAAATCTTGCCTTCATAACAAATTCTGAAGGAACTTTTATAGTAAGCAGATTGGTTTTATCAAATGCCGGTGAAGACTTCACACTGATAACCTCCGCCGCACATACCTTCTGTCCATTACGTCCAAGAGCTATTCCTCTGTCACCCGTCTTTGGCAAAGGTAATAACTCATACGGCATCGTGACGCTTGCAAAGCCTTCTTCATATGTTTCGTCAACAAGGAAAATTGCCTGACCTGAACATGAAGCCACGCACATTCCACAACCAATGCATGTTGCACTTTCATCAACATCCGGAAGTGAAGTAATCTTTTCTCCTATCTTGATACATTTCTTAGGACATGCATCCTGACATGGATTACAAGGTATATTCTGGGTACATTCCATTACAGGATGAACTCCCGGTCTTCTTGTCACACCCGGAAATCTCTCAATCTCATCATCTGCAACATATCCTTTAGTAAGAAGTGTTGTAGAAATATCGATTCCTTCCTCTGTTTTTTCTATAAGCTTACCTCTGTTCTTTGGTGCAAACATTCCCTGCCTTAAACCATCAAGTGCTACATCAAGACTCTTTAAATTCTCATCTAATTCTGTTTTATCTATGTATCCCAGATACTCAGCTGCTGCGATTCCTGCCATACGTCCCTCAATCATAGCTGAACTTGCCTCTTCAATTCCTGAAACATCTCCAGCAACGAATACCCCCGGAATAGAAGTTCTTCCATATTCATCACATATAGGAACCTGTCCTCCACGCTTTGGATTATCCTCCATCTTACAGCCTGACATTTTAAGAAGCTGTGACATAGGTGAAAGTCCAACGGCCAGACATATTGTGTCTACATCAAAATATTTTTCTGTACCTTGTATGAATTTGAAAGATGAATCAACCTCTGCTATTGTTACTCCAGTAACATGGTCATCTCCTTCTGCTTTTACTATCGTATGTGACAGATAGAATGGAACTCCTGTACGTGCTACCTTTGCTGCATGCACTCCATATCCGCCAATTCTTGGTGCAGCATCAACAAGTGCCACAACCTCACAGCCACACTGTATAAGCTGATAACTTACAACAAGTCCTACATTTCCTGAGCCAAGCATAAGAATTCTGCTTCCTGGCTTAACTCCATGAAGATTCATCATTGTCTGTGCTGCTCCTGCACCAATAACCCCCGGCAATGTCCAGCCTGGAAATGTAACCATATTTTCTGCTGCGCCTGTAGCAATTATTATTGAATCTCCTTTAAAATGATGTATCTCATCGCCAATTCTTACTGTAATCTCTTTGTCCTGATACATTCCACAGACTGTTGCATTAAGAACAACCTTAACTCCTGCTGCATCTGCTTCCTTTAATAAATCTTCACCTATCTTAAAGCCCCTTATCTTAGCCTTATGCTCCTTAGAACCAAAGAATTTATGTATCTGCTTAAAAAGCTGTCCTCCTGGTTTTTCATTTTCATCAAATACAACTACTTCAAGTCCTCTCTTAGCTGCTTCTATTGCTGCTGATAACCCCGACGGACCTGCACCAACTATAATAAGATCAAATCGCTTCATATCCACACTTCCTTTCATCTACTGCTCTTCAAATGGTTTGTCACTCACTCCATACTGTGTCTGGACCTTCATGCCCTCCTCTAAAGGAGTAACACATGTCCTTATATTTGGTTTTCCATTAACAACCATTACGCAGTCTGTACATCTTCCTATCGCACAGAATATTCCTCTGGGCTTATGCTCTTTCTTTGTATATCTGTGTATCATAACGCCCTGCGCTTTAAGAGCCGCTGCAATTGGTTCTCCCTCATAGCCTGTCAGTTCTTTCCCATCAAAATAAAATGTTACAAGCCTTCCTTTTTCTTGTTTTCCCAATATTGGATGTTCTTCAATTCTTGCTCCCATAACTACCATCCTTTCTACATCTCTTTCTGGCTGCCTGCAATCTGTACGATATACAGGAAAAGCGCCCAGCCAGCGGATTTCGCTGTACTGGGCGCCTTTGCCTTAACAATTGTATGCTTTGAATTGTACGACCTCATTTATATTATAAATTGTAAAAATCAGAACTAAACTGTGCCAAAATCTATATACATAAACAAGTGCTGCTGATTGCAATATGTTCGTAAGATTTGTATTTGCATGACTATCAAAATAAATTTACATAAATTTCATGTATTCTTTTCCATAATGTGCTAGACAAACATATTAAAAGATGTTACTTTCTTATAGGACTAAAGGACTATTTATATTCGAATTTGTTATTCGATATAAAGCATTTATGAAAGGAAAATTAATGAACAAGTACGGACATGTAACCGTAACCAAAAGACTTACTCCTAACCTTAAGAAAAGACATGATTTTGCTTTAAGACTTGGAAGTATTATGCCAGATATTCTTCTGCATACTTACATCAAAGGTCATACATGGGATTCTTCATATGATAAAATTGCCAGAAGACTTCATCGCCTTGAAAGACACGGCAGAATGAATTGTTTATCCTTCTTATCTTTAGGATATGCTCTGCATTACATAGAAGATTACTTTACATTTCCACATAACTCATGGTATCCGGAACCAATGTCTGAACATGTGTTATATGAAATTAAGTTCATGAATTATATAAGAGAAGCTAAGAATGATATCGACAAACCTCTGATATCTAATAATGGACGCGGCGTGTCTGCTGACAGAATGTTAGATTATCTCATAACTAACCACAAACAGTATGCTGCTAACGATCAGGGCTTTGATAATGACTATAGTTTCATCTCTTCTGTTGGTTATGCATTTGTTGACAACTATGTAAAACTATTCATGATTAACAGCGGCAAGGATATCGTTATTGAAATGAATGAAGACTACATTGCACTTAATACTAATATCTAAAGAATTGTACTTTAAAAAACACAAGTACAACATCCCACGGCTTAATGTACGCAATAGCTGATAAACACTGGGGTTGCGACCTTTTAGTAAAGTTGTAAAGTTCTAATATTGTCAAATTATACCTTGTTTTACCATAAACTGTGTGTTATATTAGACGCGTAGATGATTTTTGCTCAAATCATTGCAGGGCTTACCCTCTTCCTTGGGTAGGCCCTTTTTCTGCCTTATTCAGCCTATTCTTCATTTTTCTTACCACTTACCCTTGTAGAAATTACTGCTCCAAGCGGTACCATGCTAACCAATATTCTTCCATCAGGCTTTCTCGTAATCAGAGTACCGCCTCTCTGGATATAACTCTTATCTATGTCCTTATATCCCAGATAATCTATCGACATTCCATATGTCATCTGGATTCCCTTATATATAAGTGAAAGTGTATTCAGATGGTCATGTCCGCAAAACATCCATTTAATAACACCATTCTCCACTGCTTTATTAAAAAATGTTCCTTCAAACTTTGAAATCCCAAAATGCTCATTCTTCTCAGCAATACTGCCATGCTGATATATTACGCTCTTATCACCAAGTTTCATCTTACGGTATGCTTCCTTAAATTCCGCAGGCGGCATGTGGAAAAATGCCATCGCCTTAATATCTGGATTACATTTTTTCAAGTCATTAAGCCTGGTCATGCACCAATCCACCTGGTCATCATGTATCCGGTCAAATCCGCTGTAAAACCAGCCTCCCTCGCCATACATATTGGAATCAAGCATAACAAGCGGCAATAAAGCATTGCCATCTGAATCGGTAAGATTGATAAAGAAGTTTCCTACACCTGTAAGCTCTTTCCTGCCTTCAGTAAATATGCAGTATTTCCCCTTCTTATAAATCTGTGCCAGTTCTTCCTTATTA
Organism: Lachnospira eligens; assembly: GCF_009680455.1. GTDB lineage: Bacteria > Bacillota > Clostridia > Lachnospirales > Lachnospiraceae > Lachnospira > Lachnospira eligens_A. Next base: position 94,957 of record NZ_WKRD01000004.1, on the reverse strand, counting down.
CATGTCGAACCCATCTCACAATCGTGATTACCGAATACAAGTGTATACGGAATTGCAAAGCTGTCCATGAATTTCATCAGCTTGTATGCCTGCTTTCTGTTATTAAGCGTACCCGCCTTTGGCAGAAATGGAAATATAGAATCTCCTGTAAGCACTATCATATCAGGCTTTGCCTTATGAATAATCTTTGTTACTGCATTTAGCGCCAGGTTATCCTTCTTCCTTGATATGAAACCAAATCCCAGATGAAGGTCTGTAAGCTGCAATATCTTAAAATCTTTATTCTTATCAATTGTATATGTAAATGTTTCCTTGTCTGTCTGCTTTAAATTGTCTGATTTATACATACTTTCACGCCTTTCTTTCCGGCACTAAAATTAATACCGGTTATATATTTAGCTGAGTGGTATTAATGCTCCTATAGCAGAAACTATTGTCGATACTACCATAAGAATCTGAAATGGCAGCGTTCCTATCACTCCGCATATAGGACTTGCTCCTGCTTTCTTTCTTGATTTACCATATGTCAGAACGAGCATTATGCTCACCAGTACAACTACACCACTCATAATTCTTGTAAGTATTATAAAGCTGCTTACTCCGAATATTGCAAATAATATACATGGAACTGTCGCTATAAGCCAGCTTACACGGTTGCCGATTCCAACCTGCTCATGCACGACATCTCTTAAAGCAAGTGTGTTACTCCAGAATGTTGTAAGCAGTGCAAAAAGCGAAAAGATACCTGCAAGAATAACTGCCCATTTTCCGATGCTCTCTCCAAGCTGCATATAAGCAAGTTCCTTATCTATTGTTCCCTTAGTTCCAAGAAGGACTGTAAGTGTCACAACAAGCACGAACGCTGACGACAGACCAAAGCCTATGAATATTGATTTTCTTATCTTACCCGGATTGCCATCAAGTCCTTTAACAACCTGAATAACCGCCTGATTAGCTGATGTCGCAAATACAACCATACTATACAGTGCAAGCAGATTATTCCAATGGAAAGGTGCTGTATAGAATCCATTAACTGGATGTGTAAATGTTCCTACTGTCATAACTGCAACTATTCCCATAAGAAGTATTACAGCGTATTTCTGTGCAATTCCTACCGCCTTCATTCCCATGAATACTACAATTCCAGCAATCACATAATATATTATCTGTGCTGCCCACAGTGGAAGTCCAAACCAGTTCACAAATATCTGCGCTCCACCATTAATATTGCCACTTACTCCTATCATAATCGCAAGTCCATACACCACAAAAACAATCCAGCTGAATACTTTCTTCATCACTCCATGGAACAGCTCACCCTCAAAGCTTTTTACAAGCTGCACACCGCCGTTGTTATACGAAAGTTCCGCAATTATAAGATGCAGAATTACATTAATGATGTAAGCTGCTCCTACCATCCAGATAACATCAATCATACTGTTCTTAGTTGCAAGATACGGAACTGCTATAATTCCCGTTCCTATACTGTTTCCCACAATCATGCTTATTGCCTCAAATGTGGTGAGCTTTGCTTCTGATTTTATTGCCATGTATGCCTCCTTTTACTGCCTTGTTTCTTATCTGACTCTACTTTTCACTTCCTGCCTCTCGCCCTGGCTTCATTTTACCTACTATTTCGTCAATTTCTACTTCTTTCGTGGGTCTTTCCTATATTTATTATAGTATATCACCAACTAGCATTTGACCACAACCGCCCCCAGTGCTATATTATGTACGAAATAAGCGCACACAGAAAAGGAATAAACGCAATGAGCAGAAATGATGAAAACAACTATACACTGCGTCCTCTTACTATAGATGACGCTGAAGAATACAATGCACTTTTAAGGTATGCCTTTCAGGTAACTGAACAGGAGCTTGCCGAGACAGGCTGGAAGGACGATGAGATTACCCAGTCCAAATTCCCTGTTCTTCAAAGAGCTGATGTACTTGGCTGCTTCAATGGTGATGATCTGATTGCACAGTTTGCAGTATACCCTCTTGATATGAATATTTACGGTGTTAAATACAGCGTAGGCTTCGTTACAAGCGTATGTACATATCCTGAATACACAGGACATGGAATTATGAAAAGACTGATGATTCAGAGCCTTATACGAATGAGAGATGCACACAAATCATTTGCTTTGTTGTATCCATATTCAATTCCATTATACCGTGGTCTTGGCTGGGAAATTATCTCTAACAAGATGACTTATACAATCAAGGATACGCAGATTCCAAGAAAGCTTAATGAGCCCGGTTATGTCAGACGAGTTTCATGGGACGACAAAGAATTTAAGGAGCTTCATACCAAATTTGCTGAAAAGACACACGGCTGTCTATATAGAAACAATCTTGCATGGGAAGAATACTGGCGCTGGGACGAGGACGACACCTCTGTTGCCATCTATTATTCTAAGGACGATGTACCTTACGGATATATGGTATACATGATAAGTTCTGATGTCATGCATGTGAAAGAAATGATTTATCTTAACCGAGAGGCACAGCTTGGCTTGTGGGAATTCATACATGCCCACGATTCAATGATTGACGAGGTCCGTGGAAACAATTACTACAGTGAGCCAATCGCATTTGAACTCGATGACAGCGATATTAAAGAGACAATCCGTCCATACACAATGGGGCGAATTATTGATATCAGACAATTCTTTGCCAAATATGCCTGCGACCCAGACGAGCCATCTGTTTGCATACGCTTCTACATTGAAGATGACCTTCTCGCATGGAACAATGGTTACTTTACATTCCTTTTTGATAACGGCAAATGTATTGAAACCGAACAGCAGCCTGATTACGAAGTATCCATGTCAATCGGCACATTAACTACATTAATGCTTGGCTACAAAACCGCTGAGAAGCTGCATGTCATGGACAAGATACAGGCATCAGATGAAGCTATTGAACATCTGGATGACATACTTTTTCATAGAATTCCGTATGTTTCGGATTATATCTGATTATGATGCTGATATGATTTTTTAACACAAAAGCCCATAGAATCTGCTTCTATGGGCTTTCCTATCAATTATTATTCAATTTCTCATTCCTTATAACCAATGTTATTATTACCAAAACATTTATCATAAGAAATCAATAACAATCTTATGTGTCTTGTGGTTAAGCTTCATTCTGCTTGTATACACAAATTCAAAAAGAATATAAGTTGTAAGATAATAGAAGAAATTCATATTCTTTACCCAGAGCATTGGATAAAGAAGCATAAGCGGAATACCTGTAAGGATAAAGAATCTTCTTCGTCCAAACTTTCTTTCCAGCTTAGTTCTTTAAAAGCTGTCTGTAATAAATCCCATCAAAGGATTAAGAATTACATCAAGATATGTTGCAATTGAAAATATAAGCGTAGCCTTAACAACTGACATATTACAAAATGTCGTGTAAAAATATAAAAGCCATGCCCCGCTTATCGCCAAAGCTCCGCTTCCCAGCATATTACCACTTCCATATGCCAGCTTGTGAATGAGAGTTATCTTTTTGTTTTTAGTTACTGTGCCACTCATCATTAACCTCCATATCTTTTATATCACTTTGTATGTTATATATTTCGTGCTATATAATATATATCAGTCGCAAGAATGTCGAGTGTTAAAAATTAGACAATTTTACAAAAATATGATATAAAATATATATCATTAACATTTTGGGGGTATCTATGTTAAATATTACAGAAAAATCAGAAGATGAAGCTGCTAAAGATTATGTACTCAGACAGCTTATTTACAACATTGTCCACACTAACCTGCTGCCAGGTCAGAAGCTTGAAGCACCTGAACTCTGCTCACTTATGAATGTCAGCAATAATCCTTTACGCGAAGCAGAATTAGAACTTGCACAGTCAAAACTGATAGAGATAAAGCCTAAGATTGGAGCATTTGTATCATATGTTAATTCAGATATTGTAGAACAGCTCCGCGACTTACGCTGTGTACTTGAGGCACAGCTTGCAGTTGAAGCATGCGATATACTGACAAAGAACCAGCTTGATTCATTATATGAAAATGTAGCTTTATGGGAAATGTATATCAAACGCGGTGATGAAGAAAAGATTTTCACACTTGATAAAGAATTTCACGGAAGTCTGTATAAAATGTGTGGCAAAACTGTATGGTACAACCTTGTAGAAAGCATGGCACCACATTTTGACAGAACTACAATATTAAGTTTCAGATGCAAAGAAACAGGTAGAATCCTGAAAGACCATGGAGAACTTGTAGCCGCCATCGAGAATAAAGACAAAGAAAAAGCTGCCCATATATCGCAGAGACATATGAGCAGATATTCTGAAAATATTGATGCAATCAGAAAACATTTTCCTGATTATTTTAATGATTAACTGCGGCAACCGCATATCATACAATTAAATACGTGTTGTCCACTTTCCACAGTCCCACACATCGGTCGCAAGACCATCGTAGAACTCTGGTTCGTGGCAGACCATAAGTATACTGCCCTTATATGCCATAAGGGCTCTTTTTAATTCATCCTTAGCATCCACATCAAGGTGATTAGTAGGCTCATCAAGTACAAGGATGTTACTCTCACGGTTAATAAGCTTGCACAGACGCACCTTTGCCTGCTCTCCACCAGAAAGAACCTTAACCTTGCTCTCGATATGCTTGGTTGTAAGGCCACATTTGGCAAGGGCTGAACGAACCTCATACTGTGTATATCCCGGAAATTCCTGCCATATCTCCTCAAGACACGTAGTTTCAATTCCAGCCGGAGTCTCCTGCTCGAAATATCCTATCTCAAGATAATCTCCCTGCTCAACATCACCTGACAGAGGCTTAATAAGTCCTAATATGCTCTTTAGTAATGTAGATTTACCAATACCGTTAGCACCTGTAAGCACAATCTTCTGGCCTCGCTCCATCTCTAAGTTAAGCGGACTTGAAAGCGGCTCATCATAACCAATTACAAGGTCGTGTGTCTGGAAAATATATCTTCCCGGTGTTCTCGCTGTCTTGAAATTAAACTCTGGCTTTGGCTTCTCTGCTGCCAGCTCAATAATATCCATATTATCAAGCTTCTTCTGTCTAGACATTGCCATATTTCTTGTGGCAACTCGTGCTTTATTTCTTGCAACGAAATCCTTAAGCTCCGCAATCTCCTGCTGCTGCTTATTGTAAGCTGCCTCAAGCTGCGCCTTCTTCACAGCATATACCTTCTGGAAATTATCATAATCGCCTGTATAACGGTTCAGCTCCTGATTATCCATATGATAAATAACATTTATAACGCTGTTAAGGAATGGTATATCATGCGATATCAGTATAAATGCGTTCTCATAATCCTGAAGATATCTCTTAAGCCACTCGATATGCTCCTTATCAAGATAGTTAGTAGGCTCATCAAGAAGGAGAATGTCCGGCTTCTCAAGAAGCAGCTTTCCAAGCAGTACCTTAGTTCTCTGTCCACCTGAAAGCTCAGTTACATCCTTATCAAGTCCAAGGTCAGATAGTCCCAATGCTCTTGCAACTTCCTCAACCTTCGCATCTATCATATAGAAATCATGCATTGTAAGAAGGTCCTGAATCGTTCCCGCTTCTGCCATCAGCTTGTCCATCTCTTCTGGTGATGCATCGCCAAGCCCGGCGTATATCTCATTCATCTGATTCTCCATGTCATACAGAAAGTCAAATGCTGAAGCAAGCACTGACTGGATTGTCATGCCCTTCTCAAGCACAGCATGCTGGTCGAGATATCCGACTCTGACATTCTTAGCCCACTCAACTTTTCCCTCATCAGGCATAAGCTTGCCTGTTATTATATTCATAAATGTGGATTTACCTTCGCCGTTGGCTCCCACTAATCCAATCTTATCAAGCCTGTTAAGCTGGAAAGACACATTGTTAAAAATCGCTCTGTCGCCAAATCCGTGTGTAAGTCCGGTTACTGTAAGTAAACTCATATCTGATATCCTTTTCTATTAAAATTTCTTAAAGTATTATAAGTTATGTACATTATTATTGTAAATACCTTTATTATCTGATAAACTAAAATATTGTTTGTATACACAATTTATTAATTATTCTTACATGATAGGAGGGTTAATATACATGGATGAAATGTCATTTGAGTGGAGCGAACATGAACATCACTCTCACCACTCACATAATTCCGGTAATTCGCATCATCATCACTCGCACCATACAAAGAAGCATAAACGAAAACGTATCATAATCGGCGTTGTTATTGCGGTAATTCTTATTCTGGGATTAGGCGGAGCATTTGGTGCTGTTACTGCTAAAAAAGAAATATCTGATATAAAGCAACAGGCGGTAGTCCTTAAAGCGGACCTTAAAAATGTATTATCTGCACTGAAGGCACAGGATGCTGATTCCACATTTGCTGCATGCGATGAGCTTGATATAGCACTTGACAATATTAATGCCACATTAGACAAGCCTTTATGGAGAATGGTCTATAAAGTTCCTAAGTTTAAAGGTTACATAGACTCTGTAGAGAAACTTCTCTCTCTTGTAGATGAGGCTTCTAATGATATTGCACGTCCTACAGCAGCTGTTTTTGAAGAATATCCTTTATCTGAACTGAAGGTAGATGATGGTTTTAACATTACTGTTATTAATGCATATCTGTCTCTTCTTGAGGATATTGAGCCTAAGATTGACGATATTGTATATTCCATGAATCAGGTTAATCTCCCTATGGGACTTAACAGCATGATATCTGATTACTCTACACAGATTGCTTCAATGACTGGTTCATATGATAATCTCAAAGAGTTCCTTCCTCTGTTCAAGGCATTTATAGGAGATGGCTCTGACAGAACATATCTGCTTGCCGCACAGAACTCTTCTGAGATTCGTGCTTCCGGCGGCTTCCCTGGTTCAGTTGGAACCATAAGAATCCGCGATGGAATTCTTTCAATAGGTGATTTCAGCAGTGTATATAATGTTCTTTCAACTCACACTCCTTCTGCTGCCGGTATAACAGATGAGGAAAAAGAGCTTTTTGGTTCATGGATGAATGCACCAAGAGATGCATGTTTTGATCCTGCCTTTGAAAGAGTTGCTTATATATGGGCACTTGCCTACGAGCAGAAGAATTTTGAGCACGTTAATGGTGTTGTTTCCCTTACCCCTGCAATTATTCAGAACATGCTTGGATACATCGGCAATGTAACACTTTCCGATGGCACAGAGTTAACTGGAGATAATGCTACACAGGTTTTACAATATGACCTTTATTACAAGTACCTTAATGCAAATGCTTCTTCTTCTGCGGGCGATTACGTTGATAATTTATTTGCAGAAACAGCTAAGGTTACCATGGCAAAGCTGGTATCTGACTTTGATGTAAAAAAAGCCGGTGATTATTATAAAGTATTCTCGGATGGAGCTAAGAACCGTACAGTTATGATGTGGATGGAAGATGAGGCTGAACAGGCACTTGTTAAAAATGCCGGATGTTCCGGTGGACTTAATGATGACTCTGAGAATCCTGAAACCGGAGTATACTTTAGTATCTCTGATCCATGTAAGTTAGGATGGTTCCTCAATATAGACACACAGATAAGTGAGCCTGTTGTTAACAGTAATGGTTCAAGCACTTATGAAGTAACTGCTACATATAGCAATACATTAAGTGATAATGACAAAATCAATGCCGGTAGATACATCCTTGGAAGTTATGGTGGTACAATTACTGGTTATATCCATATATTTGCCCCTGCTGGCGGCTCTATCTCTGATATAGAGATGAGCAATGGAGATACAATGTACACTGGCAATTACAACAATCTTCAGGTTGCCTACAGATTTGGCAATTCAATTGCTCCTGGTTCAAGCATAACAGTAACATACAAAATTACTACTGCTTCTGGTGTTACTAACCCACTTGGTGTTAATTCAACACCTACATTACAGAACTACAGATAGATGATATTAATCACTATCTTTACACAATAAAAATTGGCGGCTGATATGAAAATCTATCAGCCGCCATTATTATTTATTCAATTATTATTTTACAACTTTCTTCTTTGATGAAACAACCATCACAACTACTCCTGCTGAGATAATCATTGCCAATGCAAATGGTACTGCATGCATTGTGTCTCCTGTCTCAGCAGTAGGCTCTTTAACTGTTGTATCTGTTCCTGTTGATGGAACATTTGCATCATCCTTATTATCAGGTGTTGAAGGTGTTGGATTAACCTCTTCACTGCCTGCTGTTAGCTTAGGAATAACTGTTACATTAGTCTTCTCTGTACAACCTGCATGTAAGCAGTGCTGTGACTTAGAGCCTTCTTCGGTAGTAGTGGCTTCCTTATCTACTGTGAACTCGTTGGCAAATTCATGTCCAAGGGCTTCGATTTCTCTTGTTTCTTCATGTCCACATACTGTACATATTCCATGCTTTTCACCCTTTTCTGTACATGTTGCTTCCTTAGTTGTTGTCCACTCAAATACATGAGATACAACTTCGCCAGCCTGTGGCTTAACGCTTATTGCTTCTTCACTTGTTGTATCAAGTCTTGCACCAACATTATCGCTTAATACACCGCTCTTAATAACTAAGAGATTATGCATATCAATTGTTCCGTCTGCATTTCTTGATGGTCTGATTGTTGTATCTACACTTTCGAACCACTCATCTGTAGCCTTCTGACCAAGATTATTGTATGATTCTGAGCCATTATAAATGTAGTTATCATCTCCGTGCTGTGAGAATGGAATAAGGTCTGCCTTAGCAGTTAAATCTGCCTTAGACATAGATATAAGGCCGCTAACCTTCCACTCCTTAAGCATAGAATCCATTGTATTAAGACCTATGCTATATGAATCTGCATTACCATTGTTATAAGCTGTACATCTTGTAATAGAGATATCAGGACAGCTGTTACTTGTTATTCCCTTTGCATGATTTCCAAATGAAACACAGTTAATAAGCTTATGTCCTCCCTTAAGATATCCTCCACCTAACTTAAATCCGTTACCTTCACCATAGTTATAACCTGCAGCAGTTACATCATCTGTTGTAAGCCATCCATTGTTGTATGCTACACAATTTTCAATTGTAACTGAACCAATTGTACCAGATACTGACTTAGCATAGAGATCCCAGCCATCATCAATATTGTTATGTGATATACAACCATAGAATCTGTTGCCTTCACCACATGTTAATTTTGCTGCAAATCCATCTGCATCATTTCTTCCTGCATCACAGTTATCAAATGACTCACAGTTCTTGATAAGATTTCCTGTTGGCCATAACTTACCCTGAATTCCTGCATAGTTATCAGCTCCACCATTTCTGCTTATCTGAATACCGCTGTTTGCCGCATGATTTACTGTACACATATCTATTGTATTATAGTTACCGCTTACCTGAATACCTACCCCTGATGAATCCTTTACATATAAACCATATACATGCCAATAACTTCCGATTACTGTAAGACCTGCGCCTGACAATACAACACCATCAGTTCCATCTGTTGAGATTGATTCTGCAACAAGATTAATTGGCTTATCTGCTGTTCCGCATACACTTCTGTTAATTGTAATCCATTTATCATATACACCATTCTTCATAAGAATAGTCTGTCCTGGCTGTGCATATGAAACTGCTGTATTAATATCTAATGGACTTTCTTCAGTTCCGTCACCAGTTGTCTTACCATCTGGAGTTACAATAATTGTCTGTCCAGCCTCACCATATACCTTACGAGTAACATTTGTTTCACTTGTTACTGTTGTAGTTGATGTAATATTAGCTGCCGCTGCTGGTTCAAATTCTGCCTTAATAGTATTGCTTCCAACATTAACTGCAACTGGAATTCTTACAACCTCATCAGCTGTTACTTCCTTAGAAATAGCCTTACCGTCAGCACTTCCTGTTACCTTTAAAGTTCCTGCACAATTAGGAACTACCGTGTATTCATACTCACCTGCTCCACATGTGTTAGAAGAATATACTCTGATTGATGGTGTTACCTTGTCTTCTACGACCTCAGATGTTGCAAGTCCCTTACTTTCTGATGTAGTAAACTTGATATCAGTAATCTTAACACCAATCTTTCTTGCTACCATAACACCTACAACTACTGTTCCATCTTCCTGTACTGATGTAAAATCATTAGCTGTAAGCTTCTGTGTCTGTGTTCCATTCTCTGTTGTTGCAACTGCTTCGTATCCATCATCAGTCTTTCTTACTGTAAATGTATACTCAGCTCCAACCTTGAACATATCTGTTCCTGTTAACTGGTTAAACTTAACATTATTATTAACTCTGTCTACACCATCTTTGTTAGATGTATCTGCTGATGTATAACCTGTGATATAACGCATTGTTGGTGCATTAATCTTAGAGCTGTACATCATTGATGAGAAGTAGTTAAAATATTTGTGTACATAACTTGGTGTACCCCAGTTATTAACACCTAATGTATCTGCAACTACAACACCAAAACCTGTCTGATTATCAGGGGTAAGAGATGCATCTGTTACTGTAAATGTTGCAGTTAATTCAAAGTTCTCTTTCTCTGGATTAACCTTAGTGTAGTAATATGAGAATCCATCTTCATCATCAGAAATCTTTCCTGAAGCCTTAGCCTGAATTTCCATACTTCCTGTTGTATTAGTAATATCTTTTGCTTCAACTGTAGCAACTTTCTTAGATGCTGTATCACCATTAGCAATATTTATAACCTGTGCATTACCATCAGCTTCTGTGATAGTTGCCTTAGTCTCCTGAGCTGAACCAACAGTTGACACATACCAGTTCTTCTGTGCATCTGCAGTTACTGATAACTCTTTTTCTGAAACAGCTGAACAATATCCATCTGCTCTATTTGCAACAACACTGAATTCATATGTACTTCCAACTGTTAAATTCTTAACTGTATAATCACCTTCTGTGATTCCATCAATCTTAACTGCTGTGCTTTCATCAGAACCTTTAACCTTATATGTTAAAGTATAATCCTTTGCATCGCTTATATTAACCCAATCAAGATATACTTCTCCATTACCCTTGTTTTCAGCCCATGTAATAGTTGGCATCTTAACACCGAGTATGAAATCTTTTACTTCATAAACATCTGAAGCTTTATCTGCACAACCTAATCTCTGTGCTGTTGCTACAAATGTATAATCACCACTTTCATGAGCTGTAAAATTAACTGTTGCTGTTCCTTCTGATCTCTTTATAACAGCTTCTCCAGCCTGTCCATCATTATGAAGCATTGTTACCACAATATCTTCAGCCCCATTATACTCATCCACAATTCCTTCAACAGTAACAGTAAAACCATCTGAGCCTGCTTCTACTTTACTGATAACTGGCTTTGCTACTGATTCCCAGTCAACTACAGTCTTCTTATTTAACTGTGAATAATATACTTTCCAGATCTGAGCTGTTGCTCCTCCAAGGTATGCATAATATGTCTTGCCAGCTTCTACCTTTGCTTTAACAGTATTATATGTACTTGCATCTGTGGAATTTTTCACCTCTGCTGCCTTAGTTCCATCTTCCGCTACTATATAGAAAGTCTTGCCCTTTCCTATCTTAGTATCAATTGCTAACTCTCCATTAGCTGCTGCTGTATACTTTATATAACAACCACTATCTGGTACTGTTCCTGCTGAATTCTTTCCATTAGTCTGTGCCTTTGCTGATCCTGCCTTAGCATTATCTCCTAATGCACTGAACCCATCATCAAATGTCTTGTCATCTGTGGCATTATTATTAGCCCAGCCTGTTCCACATAATGTTAAACCATTATTATATGTTGTTGAAGCCAATATATCTGCAGCTAACCACTCTGCTTCTGCAGGTGTAAAGTATACCTGCCAAATCTGAGCTGTTGCTCCTCCAAGGTATGCATAGTATGTCTTTCCTGCTTCTACTTCTGCCTTAACAGTATTATATGTACTTCCAGAAGTTCCATTTTTTACTTCTGCTACCTTAGTTCCATCTTCTGCTATTACATAGAAAGTCTTGTTCTTTCCTATCTTAGTATTAATAGCTAATTCACCATTAACAGGTGCTGTATATTTTACATAGCATCCATTATCTGGTACTGTTCCTGCTGCTGTCTTTCCATCTGTCTGTGCCTTTGTAGATCCTGCCTTGGCATTGTCTCCTAATGCACTAAAACCGTCTTCAAATGTCTTGTCATCTGTAGCATTATTATTAGCCCAGCCTGAGCCACATAACACTAATCCTGAGTCTCCTTCTTGTGCTGCAAGAATATCTGCTGCTGACCATGTCACAACAGAAGACTCTGCACTTGCTGTCGATGCTTTAGCAACAATGTTATTAGAGCCGGTAACCGGCATAATACTAACAACCATTAAAGCTGCCATAAGAACAGACAACATTCTTTTAGTTCTTTTTCTCATGAAAAAAGCCTCCTTTTCCTTTTCATAAATCTGTAATAAGAGTACCATCTAATAGAACAAATAGTCAATAACACTTTTAGTAAATGTTTTTCTGAAAGTCGTTAAAACTAGATATTACTTTGTAATAATTGTACAATAATTATCATATATCTATATACAAAAATGAGGTCTGGATAACCAGACCTCATTCATATGTTTTATTATACTATTTGCTTACACTAAACTCTCTTTCTCTTCTTTTCGAAAAGAACTACGGCTGCTGCAAGTAATGCCATAAGCATAATTCCTGCATATACAGCTATCATATTTCTAGAGAAATCACCTGTCTTAGGAAGAACCTCAAGCTTAGTCTCTGCAATATAACCATCTGTAAAGCATGCTCTGAATGTATGCTCTGCTGCTTTTAAGCTCTTAATGTAAGAAGCCTTGAATGTAACAACTGTTGTGTTACCATTAGCTACTACTGTGTACTTAGAAGCATCAAGAACTACATCATCAACCATAATATAATCAAATGTAGATGCATCTGCATCAATTGTCCACACAATATCTGTAGATGTTCCCTGAATAACTGCAACATCTGTTGTATTACCTTTAACAACATCTTTACCTGTTATAGATATTGTCTTATGTCCCTTAATTCCCTCAGGAACTTCAATCTTAGCTGATGGAGTACCTGTCATTCTTGCACCTGTATTAGCTGCTGCCTTGTCTGTAAGTACAAGAAGACCATTCATGTTGATTGTGTTATCAGCATTTCTTGTTACCTTATGTGATGCATATACATGTGTTGCATGATCCATTGCTGTATCAACTGATTCAAACCAGTCATCTGTTACAGTTTTAGCTGAATTCTTAGCTGTTCCTTCATAATTCCAGAAGTAGTTAGTATCGTTATCAACCTTTGTCTTGTCCTGTGTTCCAAGTAATTTAAACTGCTCAACATTATCTTTCATATATGTTCTGTATGAAAGTACACCTGTTGCTGAGAAATCTGTATTCTTAGCTGAATTTGTATAAAGAGCAATATTATAAGACTCATTATTGAATGTTGTACAGTTAATTACATTAATATCTGGACAAGAGTTAGAATCAATACCCTTAGCCTTGTTATCAAATGCTACGCAGTTCTCAAGAACATGCTTGCCTGACATGCTGTCGCCACCAAGCTTAAATCCATTACCGTTACCAGCATTTGTACCATCTTCAAGGTAACCATTGCCATAAGCAACTGAATTCTTAATTGTTACAGCGCCAATTGAACCTGACTGAACCTTAGCAAAAAGATCCCATCCATCATCAGCGTTGTTGTATGAGATACAACCATCAAATACATTACCATCACCAACTGTTAACTTAGCTGCAAAACCATCAGCATCTTCATAACCTGCATCGGCGTTACCATATGATGTACAGTTAAGAATTAAGTTATATGCTGGCCACATATCAAATTCATCTGTTGTAAGATATCTGCTAACCTGAAGACCTGTATTACCATTGTGGTAAGTCATAATGTTATCCATTGTATTATACTTACCAGAAAGCTGAATACCCTTCTGTGCATTAGCTGAATTAGTTACATCAAATCCCTGGAAGTACCAGTAATCACCTGCAAGTACCATACCTGCACATAATCCCTGGAAATCAAATACTGGTCTTGAAGAAGCTTCTGTATCAGCTACCATCTGAATAGGCTTATCTGCTGTACCATTAACACCTCTCTCAACCTTAACTGTCTTCTCAAGGTAATATGTACCTTCCATAACAACGATAGTCTGTCCTGGCTGTACATACTTAACAGCATCATAGATGCTCATTGGATCTTCCTTAGTACCAACACCATACTTACCTGGTGCTACATAAATTGACTGTCCTTCAACGCCATATGTTCTGTATGTTACAGTAAATGTGCCTTCAATTGGCTCATATGATGACATAACCATATCCTTTTCTGGAATATAGCCAGCATCTGGTGTAAATACATATCTAAATGAATTCTTACCTACATTAAGTGTTGTTGTTGCAGGCTTAACAACTGTATTAGCTGCAACAGCTACATCTGTAGCAATTGCGTTATCTTCACTATCCCAGATAGAAAGAACACCATCACAGTTAGCTGTGAATCTGAATTCATAATCACTTGAACCTGTTGCAGTCTTAGAATTAAATGCTGCATTAGTTACTAATTCTTCAATTGGCTTCTCTTCTGCTGGAGCATCATCAGATGGATTAATTGTTGTAAATGTTACATCTGAGAATGTTGCCTGTGCATATCTACTTGTGAAGAAACCTACATATACATTATCAGAATCAAGCTGTGATAATGTTTCAGTGTCATAATACTTCTTAGTTGTTGAATATGTTCCATCTACTGATTCGTATGACACAAAATATCCTGTGTTATTCTTCTGAATTGTAAGATACATCTCAGTAACAGGATTCTCTATTGTTGCATCAACTGGCTTAACAGCATTACCAATAACATTGACATTCTGTGCATATCTCTGCTCAAGAGGATACATAGCACTCTGGAACTGTTTTACTGTTTCAGTATCATTAGCCTCTATTGCTGCAATGTTATCCTTAGTAAGCCCCTTCTTCTCCTGTGAAGCAATACCGATCTTCTGAGATACCTTAAGTGCTGTTGTATCATTAGTAACTTTACCAGCTTCTTCATTCCAGTAATATTCTGTCTTAGAAACTACAGCCATATAAGAATTGTTCCATCCAGAACCACCAAGTCTGTCTGCTGCCATAAGACCAAAGCCTTCCTGGCCGTTTGATAAATTCCACTGATCTACAGTTACTTTAGCTCTTAATGTAAAGTTAAGTGATGTAGGTACTGCTGTATAATAGAAATTAAGACCATCAAATGATGCTGGAACTAATTTTCCGTTATTACCGCTTCCATTAAGAACTCCATTAGCATCTACTGCTCCAGATCTTAATGTAACTGAACCAGTTTCATTAATGTTTCCTTCATATGCTGAATTAGACTCGCTTGCACCGTTACCATATACGATATATCCCCATACCTGCTTAGCTTCAGCTGTTGCTGTTGCAGATATTGTTGACTTATCAGATACAGCAGCTGGTGTCTCTCTAACTGCTTCAACTGCAAAATCATACTTTGTACCAACAGTTAATCCTGTAACATCATAAGATGTAGCAGATGTTGAACCAACCTTTGTTCCGCCAACATAAACATTGTATGATGTAGCTTCCTTAACTGACTGCCATACAAGACTTACTGTACCATTACCCATGCTTGTTGCACTGCTGATAGATGGTGCTGAGAGTGGATAAGCAAAGTTAAGCTTAACTGTATTACCAGTCTTATCCTGTTCATTCTCTCTAGAAGCTGTGATTGTAAATGTATACTCACCTGAAGAAGCTGGAGAGAATGAAACCTTTCCGCCTTCACCTTCAAGTGCATATCCCTTTGTTTCTGTATTACCTGAAGCATCTGTCATAACAACGCTTACTTTATCTGCACCATCATTACCAAGAACCATTGTAAATGGAACAGTTACATTTGCTCCGTCCTGAGCCACTTCTCCAATTACTGGTGCAGCAACTTCTGACCAATTTTTTCTTGTAACAACTGGTGCATCACCACCAACTGTATCTGTAACAACTACCTTGAAGATATAATTGTTATTTTCAAGTCCTCCAAGATAATATGTTCCTGCATCTGCTAATTCTAATGTAGAAACTACTGGGTCATTCTTTGCTGCCGTTACTTCTGTCTTAGTTACTACATCTCCTGTAGAATTAAAGATTGCCATCTGACGATTGTCTGTTCCACCTTCTACCCAGTAAATCTTAACCTTAGCTGTTCCTTCTGTCTTGAAAGAAACAAAGTTCTTCATATTAGCAATATCAGCCTTACCGCCAAAGTTAATTCTCTGTGTTCCAGCAAATCCGTCATCCCAAGTCTTGCTGCTTGAGTCAATCTTAGTCTTTGCACTCATATATAATGTAAATGCATTATCTGTTCCTGCTGCAACAGTCTGTCCATCTGTAAACTTTCCTGCTGCTGCCGCCTCAAGCTTAGCACCATCAAGTTCGTATTCCTTAACAACTGGCTCTTCAACCGGTGCTGTCTCCTCAACTTCAATCTTGAAGATATAATTGTTATTCTCAAGACCCCCAAGGTAATATGTTCCTGCATCTGCTAATTCTAATGTAGAAACTACTGGATCATTCTTTGCTGCCGTTACTTCTGTCTTAGTTACTACATCTCCTGTAGAACCAAAGATTGCCATCTGACGATTGTCTGTTCCACCTTCTACCCAATATACTTTTACTTTTGCAGCATTAAATGTCTTGAAAGAAACCAGATTCTTCATATTAGCAACATCTGCTTTACCACCAAAGTTTACTCTCTGTTTACAAGCGTAACCATCTTCCCATGTTTTATCACTTGAGTCGATTTTAGTTTTTGCACTCATATAAAAAGTAAAATATCCATCAGTTCCTGCAGTAACAGCCTGACCATCTGTATACTTTCCTGCCGCTGCTGCTTCAAGTTCAGTACCCTCAAAAGTGTACTTCTTGCCACTCTCTGCAGCCTTTGCCTTGCTTGTGAATATACCACTAAATGAAGTAAATGGCATAATAGCAACAACCATCAGCACTGCTAAAAAAGCGGCTAAAATTCTTTTACCCTTTTTCATAAAATCCTCCTTATTATATTGTAGGCATAGTAAAGTTCCTGTTACTAACAGCATATAACATGTTCTTTTCGACATGTTGCACTACAGCATGTCCCCTATACCAAAAGTTACTATCATTTTAACCCAACCGCCGATTTGCGTCAATAAGCATTATGGTTAATTTTTATGTATATTTTCTATATTGCCAACGAATTTTGTGCAATTCTGCTATAATTATCCAGTATTAATGTACATAATGTCTAGATAAAACAATTACCCCCTGCAGTATCTGATGATACTACAGGGGGGTAATTATTCTACTGTCCACCAGTAGTTAATACTGACTGAACTGTCTTAAACAAAATCTTAATATCAAGCATAATGCTCCAGTTATCAATATAATTCAGATCCATCTTAACAATTTCTTCAAAATCGCTAACCGTCTTTCTTCCATAAGCCTGCCACATTCCTGTGATGCCTGGTTTCATAGAAAGCCTTCTCTTATGATGTCCTTGATATTGCTTAAACTCTGCTACCGTTGGTGGTCTTGTACCAACAAGACTCATATCTCCCTTAAGAACATTAATGAACTGCGGAAGCTCATCAATACTTGTCTTTCTTATGAACTTGCCAACCTTAGTTATACGAGGGTCATCTTTCATCTTAAACATAAGACCACTCATCTCATTCTGTGCCATAAGATCTTTCTTTCGTTCTTCAGCATCCATATACATAGAACGGAACTTATATATCTCAAAATAACGGCCATTCTTTCCAACACGTTTCTGTTTGAAAAAGATTGGACCTGGCGATTCTATCATAATAGCAGGACCTACAAAAATCATTGCAATAAACATAACTATAAGTCCTACAATTGCTCCGAGAATATCTATGCATCTCTTAACAAGCATTCCCTTCCAGTCATATATTCTGTTAGCAAATGTAATGACAGGAACTGCTCCTATGTAACCCAGCTTACTGTCAAAATCCTTATAGCTGTCAAGAATCTCAAGCTTAAGATTAACAATTACTCCCATATCCTCAAGTTCCATAACCATAGGCTTGATACTTTCGCGGGTCTTGTAATCCACATCAATAAACACTTCGTCAACAATCTCGTTCTTAATATAACGCATCATTGAATGTACATTAGCAACTACAGGAAATCCCTCTATTGACTGACCTGTCATATCTTCATCAGTAATTACAATACCATCTATACGACGCATCCAGTCATTCCTTGCCGCAGCTTTGGAAAGTGTATCTTCCGCCCTGTTTTTAATAGTGATAACAAGTATACTGTTGGTACGCTTTCCTCCATTACGATGCTTCATATATACCTTGACAAGCATCCTTAATAAAAACATAAGCACTGTTCCCATAAAAAATGTAATTACATACACACTTCTTGGAACACCCTGTGCAGTTTTACTCAAAAGTTCATAAACAGCTATAACAGCTGATGAAATAAGACTTTTCTTCATAACAGAAGCAAGTTCTTCAAATTTGCCACGATTAAGTACATCGCCTTTAATGTTACAGAATAAAGCAGCTATTAATACAGCTATAATAATTGTGACTATATTGCCATTAAGCACTTTCATTACATATGAAAATGTATTATTTCTTATTTCCATCAGCCATATAAAACCAGACATGTAATAAGACATTATAAGCGCTATTGCATCTGTAATAAATATTAAAACATTCTGAATACTCTCTTTGGTTTTGTTTACATTAACCATACGTTAATTGGTCTTACCCTCCCCGCTATTTTTTAACTTTTCATAACAAGTCGTGTATTAATACTTCATATTAAAATATACTTTCCCCAACTGAAATACGCTAATCAGCTCACATTTCAAAATGAGCCTTGCTAATTATTATATAGTCACATATTAAAAATATCAATATATATTTGCATATTCTGTAGCAGCATTGCAATAATGATACATTGCCGTCATAAGATTCTTTAGTGCTGTATTATCTAAATATTTATCGACATATCTGGCGTAAACATATGCACCATACTCAAGCATCATTATTTTATCTTCACTATCTCCATTCTTCTGAACGTATATATTAACATTATCAGCAAGCTCATACGCTTTCACATTACTGATATCTATATAATATAATGAAGCATCTGTCTTTTGTGGAGCAATGATATTCTTGTTTCCATCTTTATCTTTCACATAAAATGTATAATTATCAATACTATATCCGTCTGACAACTCAAAATAATTCCTTAATATTGTATCTGATTCAAGAACAAGAGAACTTCCATAATAGCTTATTCCTGAAACACTGTCTGCATTAACCAGCTTTCCTGTATATGTATTGAATCCAACCATATCCATATTCTTATCATCATCCGTCATTATAGAATTGGCAGGATTATCTGTGTTATATCCAAAATATTGCTGTGCAGCTGTTCCATAATTAAGCATTGCTTTAACTGCATTTACAGCTTTATCAGAATAAACTCCACTTGCAGCATTAATTACAGATTCAGCATAATCTGTTACTGAGTATGTATGAACTTCACCCTTAACGCCATTACTTACGATTCTGGCATTTACCTTATCAGCCATCTGCTTTGCTGCTATTCCGCAAGAGAACACATACAAACCATCGGTTGTCTTTCTTGCATCGGCTAACATAACCTTTGACACATTTCCATCAGGCATAGTAAATTCCATGTACGTGCTGCTGTCCTTAACCAGTTTATCAGGAAGATTCATGTAGAAATTCATATCAATCTTTCCGTCCATGCTTAATGTATATCCTTCTAATACATCACCCAAATCAACATTATTTGATGTAAATGCTTTTATACAGAAGTTATAATAATATTTTCCATATCTGCCATAACCATTATAATAATAACTTCCTTCACAGTCAGAATCATAGCTTACTACATTTTCCCAGACCATCTTATCATCAGTTTTCCCCGGATTAGTGCTCTCTGAATACGAATATTCAACTTCAAATGCTTTCTTATCAATATTAACAACAACTGCATAATAAGTTCCAGGATTGAGAATCACTTCTTCCTCCAGAGGAATAGTGTGTATTCCTGCAAAAGTTGTTCTTCCGCTTGTACTCGCCTCAGCATGCTTAGTCCCGCTTATCGGGTTGCTGGCATCTTTAAGGTCAGTATATATATCAATTGTATATCCAACATCTGCTGTCTGTGTAAAAGATAAAGATACTGACTTAAGAGTTTCAGATGCAACACCTTCTTTTTCTGATACATAAAATACATTAGCTGCACCTGTATAATATCCTACTGTTGCTGTATGCAGCCCGCCATCAAGCTGATAATTATTATCCAGCCCATCCTCTGCTGACATATCAAATACCCAAACAGTATCTGCAAGCGAATAAGTTTCATACGACATCCAGAAATAATCAAAATAATCACCCCAGCTGTTTCTTATAAGCCATGCACCATTATTTGAAGGCTTTGTAGTTGTCGCAAAATTATCCTTGGAATAATCATCGTCCCAACCCACAATCATAACTGCATGTCCACCACCTGAGCTTACAATTCCCTGCATATCATAATATGAATTATTAAGGTGGTTCTCTCCTGCATAATAATGAGTATAGCTTGCACCAACAGCACCATGCTCCATGATCTGCTGCTTAACAACATCAGGCTGCTCCTTAACATTAATTCTGTATGCATTCTGCAAATGTGCCACATCGTAATCATAAGCATATTTGTTATCAAGACCATTATTATATACTGCCTGGGCATCAGCATATGGAACATCTGATTCATTGACAGCTCCTACCCACTGGCTGAGTCTCTTTACTGCATACTCGTAGTTACCACCCTTTTCCAGATATGACATGTTGGTATTATTATTATAATACTTAGAATAATCCCCTTTGGTTCCACCGAGCGGATCAATAACTGAGTTAAATGTAAAATGTATAAGCTGCAATTCACTCAGGTCAACACTAGA
Source organism: Lachnospira eligens (assembly GCF_009680455.1). Classification (GTDB taxonomy): domain Bacteria; phylum Bacillota; class Clostridia; order Lachnospirales; family Lachnospiraceae; genus Lachnospira; species Lachnospira eligens_A. Next base: position 73,903 of record NZ_WKRD01000004.1, on the reverse strand, counting down.
ATCTCTCTGACCCTTAGCTATAAGGTCAAATTCTTCAAGTCCTATAGACGAGAATGCCCAACATGTTCCATAAGGATTCTGATTTCTTGATGGGTGTTCCTTCTTATATGAAGAAACATCCTCTGGGTATGCCGATGGTACATTTCTCTGTGCATATGCTGCAATATCCGATACATATACCGGAGCATCACTATCAAGACTACTTGGTATGTAACTTCCTATATACGCAGAATCCACAGACTGTACCTGCTGCGAATAATCTTTTGCGTCAATTGTGTCTCCATTTACAGTCATATATCCAATAGGACTTGTAATAAGAAGTGCACTTAATAATAACGCTGATAACCTTTTAATTCTCATATAGTCAATTCCTTTCTCTATTCAATTAACACGTATGTTTCATAATAAAATAATATCATACCTTCATATAAGTTTCTATGTTTTTCGTTAAAATATTAATTATAATTATCTCTTATCTGCTCCCTTGCATTCTCCACACTTTCCTCATCAGGTACCATTATGTATAACGACCACCCTGGCATTGAATATGTTGTTGATGAATAACTTCCAACTCCCGTAACACTTATCTGTGTAATATTCCATGCTGCCATATCATTAAGCTGTGTCTGTGCAAGATCTGCAATAAAGTCATAACTCATATCTGTAATTACATTTTTAGACACTTCTGATAATACAGATGTATAATTTGATATAATTGCTGGAGAACAAGCTTTTTTAATTGCTGCCTCCATTATCATCATCTGGTTACGGCCTCTCTGTCTGTCCCCATCTGAATATGCGTATCTTTCTCTTGCAAATGCAAGTGCCTGCTCACCATTAAAATGATTAACACCATTATGTACTGTGAGATTTCCAGCCTGACTAAGAGTTGCTGAATAATCAAGTGTCACATCAACACCTCCGAGTGAATCAATTATTTTCTCAAATCCACTGAAATTAACTTTTACATAATAATCAATCTGGATACCATAAAGCATCTCCAGAGTATTTCTGGAACACTCAATTCCATAAACACCTGCATGTGTAAGCTTATCCCTGACACCATTGGATATAGAAAGTGGAACATAATAATCTCTTGGCGTATTAATCATAAGAATATTGTGTGTCTTCTTATTAATAGACATAATAATATTGACATCACTACGGCTCACCTCATTAATACCGCCTCTTGAATCAATTCCTGATATATATACATTTATAACATCATCACTTGAAAGATAATTATCTGTAACATTCTCTTCTGTCGTTGCCACTTTAATTGTAAATTCACCACTATATATAAGCTTCACATCTGACGCAAACCCGGTGAAATCTCCCATCTCATCAATCATTTCAATACTGCTTGTTTTCATAATGGCAGCATCAATCTGTCCCTGCAGCAAAGCATCTGCCAGCTCCATTATATTAGAATACTCTGGATACTCCGCCATAAATCCACCTGCACCCATCTTTTTAATAAGCTCATCAGTACTTTCACGATCCACAGCTGTTCCTATACCAATGGATTTATTATTAAGCATATCTACGCTGTCATATCCGCCGTCGTTAAGTACATACACACCCATAACAATTTTTTCTTCCTGAGTTGTTGTAATCTTGTTTATCATATGTCTTGTCTGATTAAGGTAAATGCTTCCCATAATAAGCACAACAATCATAATAATGGCAATTATCTTCGTAATAATTCCTGGAACAAACCACTTTTGTGTAAATGCTGTTACTGCCGTTAGTATAACAAGCACCACTGCAGCAATGATGCAATATTTAACTGGAACAACCCTGACATTTATTAAAAGAGCTATAAACACCACAGATACTGTAAGCATAATAATACTTATTAACAGTCCAGTATATTTTAATATCTTCTTCATACACACATCCTTTCTTCCTTGAATCTAAAAAGGACGGCACATCTTACTTATGTGCCGCCTTCATATCCATAACTAATTATTATCCTCATGTCCATAGTACTTGCCATAATATTTACCGTAATATTTGCCATAGTACTTACCATAATAAGAATTTCCTGTCATATCAACTTTATTAAGTACACAGCCAAGAAGCTTGCACCCTGTCATCTCAAGCTGTTCCTTAGACTTTCTTGCAAACTTATAGCTTATATCACCTGCTCCGATTACAAGAATTCCGCCATCACATACTTTAGAAATAACAGCAGCATCGATAACACTTCCTATTGGTGGTGTATCAATGATAATCATGTCAAATGTAGCTCTTGCTTCTTCTACCATCTTGACAAATCTGTCGTTACCGACAAGCTCACTTGGGTTAGGTGGTACAGGTCCTGCAAATATCATGCAGAAATTAGGAACATCACTTACGCATATAACATCCTTAAGTTCATTCTTTCCTGAAAGATAATGAGTAAGCCCATATTTAATCTTACCCTTCTTACCTCTGTTCTTCATAACTGACTTTCTTGTATCTGCATCAATAAGCAGTGTCTTCATACCATTCTGTGCAAAAGACATAGCAAGCTCAAAAGATACTGTACTCTTTCCCTCACTTGGTGTACTGCTTGTTATAAATATTACCTTATTATTATCACCAGAGAATTCTATGTTAGTTCTTAACATCTTATAAGCTTCTCTGGTCCTGAAATCAAGGTTGCTCTGTTTTACTGAAAACTCCTGCATCTCTAGTCCTCCATAAACTCTATGCCATCAGCATTTCTTTTACTGTTCTTGTTATTAGTGTTCTTATTAATATCAGATGATTTAAAACTTCTTGCCTTCTCATCATCAGTGCCAAGTACTACTTTCTCTTTACCTTTCCGGGGAGACCTCCTTCTGCTGGCAGTTTCTTCCTCAGCCTGATTCATAGGAATAAGTGCAAGTGTACTGATACCTAAATATTTTTCGATATCTTCAGAACTCTTAATAGAATCATCAAGCAAATGCTGTATAACAACAACGGCAACCGCAATTATAATACCAATAACAGCTCCAATCAGTGTCCACTTAGGAACTGATGGTGAAACAGGGCTTGTTGGAAGATTAGCTGAATCAACCACATTAACAGCCTCAATATCCATAACCTGTGTAATATGCTGTGCTGCAAGATCTCTTACCGCATTAGCAACCTTCTGAGCCTGCTCAGGATCCGGATTTATTACTGTAATAGCAATTATTCGTGTATCATCTGTATTAGTTGCAGAAACCTTTTCCACAAGGCTTTCATAAGTTTCATCCAGATTAAGCTGTTTAATAACACCTTCTATAACATAACGGCTTGTAACAAGCTGTTCATAATCCTTAGAAAGAGTTGTTGAAAGCTGTACATCACTATAAGTAACTGATGTACTGTTCTGCTTATTAAGGATGTAAACCTTAGTTGTAGACTGATACTGAGGTGTTATAATAAAATAGCTGTAAAGAAATCCTACTGCACCGCATACAACAGCTGCCAGTATTATAATCCACACCTTATGAAGCAATAACGCAAATATTTCTCCAAGATTGATTTCAATCTCATCTGTACTCTTATTAATTTCCATCATTAATTCTCCTTTAATTATTCGTATCTGCTAACAGTCTGTCAAATGCATTGCCATATAATATACTGTCAACATACCCCTCATCATATTTTTTATAAAGCATCCTGCTGCACTCTTTCATCATAGGTGTTCTGCTGCCCTCGCAACGATGGGCATCTGTTCCTACATAATCAACAAGCTGTTCTTTTAATAGCTTATGTACAAACTTCTTAATTTCTTTACCTGTATCTCCGGTAATGCTTGATGCATTAACCTGAATCTCTACCCCCATGCGGCTGAGTCGCCTGACATTCTCAATGTCATCAACCATACATCCATATCTTTCAACATGTGCTATAACAGGCTGATATCCCTCACTCATAATCTCATCAAGAGAATTTCTTATATACTGATATGGATCAGATGGCATGAATTCAACAAGAACATAATCAGTTCCGTTTATTCTGCTTATCCTTCCATTATCAAGTTCCTCACACATCTCATCATGAAACAGAATCTCATTGCCCTGGTAAAGCTTAATATCTGTTCCCTGTGCGGCTGCTTCCTTTCCAACAGATTGAATAAGTTCCTTAACATTCTGCGGTGAAGCATTACGATGCCCACTTTTAAAATGTGGAGTAGCAATCATGTGTGTAATTCCCTCTGATTGTGCTATCTTAAGCATCTCAAGAGTTTCTGTTATATCTCTTGAACCATCATCTATCCCTGGCATTATATGACAATGTACATCAACGATATACTCTGCATTTTTCTTATTATTACCAAACAACATACTATTCCTTATACTATCTTATTATTAAGTAAACCTTAAATATTTTATCAATGTACTTAGAACATGTCAACCATTGAAACGAATATTTTAGAATTTGGTCAAAAAACTCAGGGAACATATTATTTCCCTGAGCCTGTGTTTTTATTATCCAATTAATTCATAGCTTTCATTAATTTTCCCAGCCTTAATCTGAGCCATTCTTTCCTCAATCCTGCTCTTAACCAGCTTGGCGACCTCTTTTTTCTTAAGCTCGCCATACTCTGAATAAAGAATTGGCTTTAAGAAATGTACCTGTGTATCTACTCTTTCAAATGTATTGCTGTTCATGGATTTATACGAATCAAAAAGTGCTATAGGAACGATAGGTGTCTTAGTCTGTAAGCTGCACGAAAAGCAGCCAGCCTGAAATTCCTGAAGTTCATTCTTATTGTCAGTGTAACCTCCCTCAGGAAATATAAGGAAATTCCTTCCTGACTTGACCTGTCTGGTAACATCCATAATAGCCCTTACCTTGTCACGGTTATTGTCAAGATCAATAACGACTGCATCAATAAGACCACATACCTGACGGCTCATAAGTCTTTCAGCCTGCTTCTTCCCCCAGAGGACACCACACGGCTTTTCCTGTGCAAGAATAATTCCCAGTGCATCATATTTGCCCTGATGATTAGGATACATTATGTAATTGCTGTCCGTCGGAATATTTTCTCTGCCATACACCCTGGTTCTTGTTCTGGCATGCTTTCTCATGTAATTAATAATCCACTTGGCATACACAAACCGTTCAGTTTCTGAATAACGGTTCTTGTTGGCAATCATTTTATTAGCCTTAGGTACAGCATGAAGCACCATGTGCCAGCTTGATATAACAGTACATTTGAAACGCAGATTAAACATTATAATTCCTCATCTTTCTATATAATACCTGCTGCAGATGCAAAATATTTTTCGAAATCACCACGAATAAGTGCATATCCTGCCTCATTCGGATGCATTCCATCCTTACTATAATATGCCTTCATATCGCCAAGTGCAAGAAAGCTTTCACGAAGACTTAATATTTCACAGCCGTTTTCCTTGGCAACAGCTCTCATTATATCGCCATATTCTGCATACTCATCCTGCATCTGCTGAACTGAGTTCACATATTCTGACATAATATCTTTATCTACTCCACTTTTAAGCAGATATGACAGATACACTTCAATAGCAATCGGTGGTGCAATTACTGCTGTTACTGCTACTCCCTTTTCCTGTAACAAATGTATCATATTCTCATAATTCTTCTTAAAATCCTGTGGGGCAACTCTGTGCCTATGTTCATAATCACATCTGCCCTCACATATTGACTTCCAGTTATAGTCGCAGTCGTTACCGCCGCATTCAAGAAATGCCACATCAGGTACCGGATGATTTGACATTATCTGTGTAAGCCACATTTTTACTCTCTCTGATGTGAATGTCGGCATCGCATAATTGACAAACTTCATATTATATTGTGCCTGCATTGCCTCAAATCCAATTGCATCTGAACTGTGATAATTCCATGCTTCATCCGGCATAACTCCTCGCATAAGTGAGTCACCAAACATGTAGTATGTTTTCATAAGCTGCCTCTTATCTTAAATTAGGAGCCGGAAGAGGATTCTCTGGTGTAACTGCATCCCAGTAATTGTTCATAAGCTTCTCTAATGCTCTCTGTGGAATCATTGGCTGCGAAGCGTAGTCAATCATATCCTGAGGGATATCCTCACCTTTTCCCATAACCTTACCAATTTCTGTATATCTCTTAAGATATTCATTAATCTGGTTTACCATTGGTGGAATTGCAAACATTTCACTCTGTGGACAAAGAAGTGCCTGATATCTGCCCTTGCCATAGATAAAATTAAATTCCTTGATAAGTGCGTCATATATCTCATATGTTCTTCCATATCCGCATGATGATATAACATAATACTTCTTATCACCCATATCATAACGGAACTCGTGGAACGCATTATCTCCGATATCTCTTACCTTGCCCTTGTAAGTCTCCATAAGTGGCATGATTCTGTCAACAAATGTTTTCATTGGACCCGGCATGCCAAAGAAATACAATGGGAAGCTGTATATAATAACGTCAGCGTTCATGAACTTGACATGAACATCCTGCATAACGTCATTGATAACACACTGACCTGCTGTCTTTCCCCAACAGCTCATACATCCCATACATGGCTTAATATCCATATCTTTAACTGTAAGAAGCTCAATCTCTGCTTCTGGATTAGTCTCCTTAAGTCCCTTAAGAACTGCATTTGTCATCTGCATAGTATTACTCTTAGGTCCTTTAGGGCTTCCGTTTACTACTAAAACCTTCATTATTAATCCTCCTTGTTTTCCGCAGGAAAATCCGAGTCTCTCTAGCGAGGAGAGGATTTGTCCTCCATAAACTTCTCAAATGCTTTAAACTGTTTTCTCATCGTGTCATATCCATACTGATAACATTGAAGAAGTTTTTCATTATTATTCTCAAAGTGTCTTATCATCTGCTCCTCCGGACGGATAACAAAGACTTTCCCCTCCTCCACAAGCTTTTTCATGAACTTATCCTGCCTGTCATAAGCCTGCCTTCTGTGTGCCATAACCTCACAAAGCTCTGGGTATTTCTTGTAACTCCACTCGATAAGCTTCTTTATCTTAGAATAATCCGTAGGCTTAGAACCCTCTGGCTTGGTAAGTACAACAACAATCTTATCGCACCCTTTCTCAACTGCTCTCTCAACCGGTATTGAATCAATAATGCTTCCATCCAGATAATGATAACCGTCAATTTCAACAGGTTCGCATATAAATGGCACAGAGCAGCTTGCCATCTGACACTTCAGAAATTCATCTTTCGTCTTAAAATTTCCTTTATACTCAGCCTTTCCAGTCTCGCAATTAACAACAACACTCTCACACTCTGTCTTAGATGCGAAAAATGTATCAAAATCATAAGGAATATCTTTAAGCGCATATTCGGCTACCAGCATTTCAAGATTAAGAATCTTCTTATTCTCGAAAAGCTGTCCGACTCCATAATAGCTTTCAGCATTTTCATGGGTAATTATCTTTTTCGTTCTTCCTTCCTGTCTGGAAACATAGTTTACCGCATTACCTGCCCCCGCAGACACACCTATAACATAGTCATAATAAATGTCCTTCTTAAGCATGTAATCAAGAACTCCGGCTGAGAAAATACCTCTCATAGCCCCGCCTTCCAGTACAAGCCCTGTCTTTACTTTGCTCATAAGCGCCTCTTATTTAGCGTTAGCTTCTACATAATCAACAATATCTTTAACAGTTTCAAGCTTGGCATCAGAATTGAATCTGATCTTAAACTCATCCTCAACAGTAATAGCAAGTAACATCATATTAAGAGAATCAACTCCTAAATCTGTTGCAAGAACACTGTCCATTTTAATAGTTGCCGGGTCGCACTGTGGCATAACCCTTCCAAAAATTTCCTTTAATTTCTCAAATACCATGATAAAATCTCCTTTTGATTTATTTTATGAAATCCGGTGGGTGGGGTGTGCAGACGACGGACAGTTCACGGTTTATGGGTTTATGCTCCAAAAAGCACGCTCCCGCTCGGCTTCGGACGCAGCGGTCACTAAGCTCCTGCTTCGGTGCGAGGACTTCGTCCTCTCACCTCGCATTTGCTAAGTGCCGGCGTCCTCAGACGGTTTTTTCCACACAAACCTATAAACCGTGAACCTACGACTGACACCTTCCCGGATTTTATTAACTAAATGCGGGATCGCCAGCCGGAGGCTGGCTGCCCGTCCGTCTGTCACTACACCTGATTTCTCAATATCTTCATCGCTCCAGATCTCTTAAAATCCTCTGTTCTCACCTTCATCTTAAGCACTCTCTTGAATGAAGGAAGTTCCTTATTAACCTCATTAACAGTTTCCTGCAATCTGTTCTGGATTTCTTCCTCAGATGCACCATCTAATTCAGGCATATATGGAATAATCTCAACACCGATAACAGTGTTTCCATTCATTTCCATCTCCTGTACAAGACAATCCTTTACAAGTGGCTGCTTATAGAATAATTCCTCAATCTCTTCTGGCGATACATTTTCACCATTAGGAAGAATAATAAGGTTCTTGATACGACCTGTTATGTATATCCAGTCATTATCATCAAACTCAACAAGGTCACCTGTCTTAAACCATCCGTCTTCTAATACTTCTGCTGTATGCTCAGGATCCTTGTAATATTCCTTCATTACATTGTCACCCTTAATCCAGAGTTCTCCGTCAACAACCTTAACCTGCTGTTCTGGATAAATATGTCCCATAGACTCAGGCTTCTTATCTGTATCGCAATTGCCTGATGTCAGGTTAGCACACTCTGTAAGTCCATAACCTGCACATAATGTAATTCCTAACTCTCTGCATTCCTCCATCTGTCTTGGAGGAACAGGTGCAGCTCCGCACATGATAAGCTCAAGATCTCCTAAGAATGCTCTTCCCTTAAGCTTGGCAATGTTAAGAATAATCTCAACAAGACCAGGAACAAGTACAAGAGTTGTAGGTCTTACAACAGGAATATCACCAATACCGGCTCTCATATCAGTACATGTGTATGTAAGTGAGCCTGTGTAGAGCTTAGCCATATATCCCATAATTGCCCCAAATATGTGTGAAAGAGGAAGCATAGCTATATATATCTTATGGAGAATACTTCCTGGACCAAATACTCCGTTAAATGAACCTCTCATAATAGAACCGTGGCTGTGAACTGCACCCTTAGGTGCTCCTGTAGTTCCACCTGTAAAGAAAATTGCTGCTGTAGTATCCTTTTCAACATCTGCAAATGTGCTTTCAGTCTCACCAATAGAAGTGCTTGACCATGTCTTACAAGGAAGATTAGCTGTAACCTCCGTAAATTCCTTACCAACGAACATACCGGCAAGGTCAAACTTCATGCTGATTCCTGCAAGTGCCTTATCGTTAAGTGCATTAGGAAGCATAATAAGTACATGTCCGGCCGCCGGAATTGCAAGGAAAAGCTCCATTGCATCAAGATCGTTCTTTGCAAGTACAGCTATGTTAGAGCCCTTCTCAAGCCCTAATGAATTAATAAATGTAACTCTCTTTGCAACTCTTGAAACAAGCTCCTCATATGTATATGTAGTAACCTTGTCACTTATGGCTGGATAATCAGAATATTGCTTCTTAATAAATTCAAGAAACTTTGGAATAGTTGGAATATATTCCAGAGTCGCCATTTCATCAGGGTCTACCATGTTATAAAAATAATTATTCATGTTTTGTCTCCTTTTGATTTATTTTATGAAATCCGGTGGGTGGGGTGTGCAGACGACGGACGGTTTACGGTTTATGGGTTTATGCTCTAAAAACACGCTCCCGCTCGGCTTCGGACGCAGCGGTCACTAAGCTCCTGCTTCGGTGCGAGGACTTCGTCCTCGCACCTCGTATTCGCTAAGTGCCGGCGTCCTCAGACGGTTTTTTCCACACAAACCCATAAACCATGAACCTACGACTGACACCTTCCCGAATTTTATTAACTAAATGCGTGGTCGCCAGCCGGAGGCTGGCTGCCCGTTCGTCTGTCATTCACCCCACTACTGCTGCCCGCCTCCGGCATCCAGACCGCACCACAGGGGCTGCGAGCCGGGTGGGAACGAAGGACTGAGGGGGTATGGCGTTCTGAAACCGTTTGAGGACGCCGGCACTTGGCGAATCCGTGTGTAGGGAGGGCGGTGAAAGCTTGCTTTCAACAGCCCGCACTCCCTACACAGATGAGCCTAGTATCGCTGCGTCCGAGACCGAGCGGGAGCGCGTTTCAAAACGCCATACCCCCGCAGTCCGCACGCTTTCCAGCCGGCCGCAGCCCCGTCCGTCCTGTCACTACCTTCCGAGCTGCTCCACAGCCTCCCGGAACCTCGCACACTCACCTGCGAGATACTCCGCATTAAGCCCTTTTCCCTCTTTAGTAAGTTCCATCGGCTCGCCAACATACAGCTTAAGTCTCTTCCCAAACAGCTTATGATATTCTCCGTCATTATATACCGGAACAATTTTTGCACCTGACATAACTGCCAACATTGCAAAGCCCGGCTTGAATTCATCCATAACCCCTGTCTTAGAAGTATGTCCTTCTGGGAAAATTATCATATTATCTCCTGCACGAAGATGCTCCGATGCTCCTCTTATCCATGTAATATCTGTTCCAAAGCGGTCTACAGAAATAAACTTACCACCGCTTGTAAGCCACTTTAGAATCTTCTTATCAGCCCAGTCTTTGGCTATTATAAGGACACTGTTCTTAAACAGCATATAAAACATCTGTCCGTCATTATGTCCCACATGATTGCCAATAAATATGACTCCGCCTTTTTCAATTTCCTCTTTAGCTTTTCTGCTCTGATAACATATCTTAGGTCTGAACATAATATACAGGTAAGCGTATAAAAGACCTCTCCCCATACTGGCTGTTACATTAATAAATGCATTTTTCTTTCTCATTTGATACCTCTTGCTGTCAAATCATTTATCCGCGTATTACTATTTAATCACAAGTTAATACACAAATGTTCCAATATCATACAATATGTTTCCAATCAGCATTGTATGTTTTTTAACAAATATTTTCAAAGGTCAATTAATTTCTTTTTGGCACTTATGTAACATTTTGTCGTATTTTGTTTACTATCATTTGCAAATGTTGTACAATATAGTTAACTGCAAAATACATTTTTTATAGTATTTTCATAACAATTTTATATATATTTTATAATCTGATTAATAGGAGTTTATTATGGCAAAATCTGAAGAAATCAGTTTTACTTCTGCACATGAAATTAAAGCTGACCGCAGAATTCTAAAAACTAAAAAAGCGATTTACGAAGCACTTGTTGAGCTTATGCAGAAGAAAAAGCTAAATTCAATAACAGTTACTGAGCTTGCTGCACAGGCTGACATTAACAGAAAAACATTTTACACATATTATTCAACTGTCAATGATGTTCTTGATGAAGGGATTAATGAACTTATAACATCTCTTAAAGATCTTTTGTGTGCTATGTCTGAGGATTATAATATGTTCTCACCTCAGACTTTATTTGCATTTCTTAATACAATTATGTCTGATGCAGATATTGCAAGAGACCTTTTTGCTTCGGACAACGGAAGCCTGCTTTTTAACAGGCTCCAGAAAGCATTGCAGGAAACTCTTCTCAAAGAGCTGGTAAACAGGGATATTAAGATGAATGTTCCTTCTGAACAATATCCTCTGATTTCTAGCTTTGTCGCTGGCGGAATGGTTTCCGCGTATTATGAATGGATAACCGATCCTGACGGTATTACTCTTGATGAAATGGCACGCACACTTACAACGCTTATTATTTCTGGCGTTCACGCATTTGCATAAGGAGAGCTTATGACTTTTAATGACAAATTTAAGTTTCTGATGGATATAACAAACACTAATAACACAACTCTGGCTGGTGCTGTTGGCATCGATAATTCTGCTGTAAGCCTGTATCGCAGTGGTAAGAGAAAATGTCCTCGTAATAAGGAAATTTTAAGACGAATGTCGGACTATTTTGCCGCTTCAATTAAACTCAGCTATCAAAGAAAGGCTTTGGCTCTTGCATCTGATTATAGCAGATTCAATCATTCCAGACCTTTGCCTGAATATTCAGACATGCTTTACCAGTGGCTGGCGGATGAGCTTCCTCAGACCAATACACTGGTTGACGGCATTCTTAATGAAAATATCTCTTCATCGGGCACTAATAATATTATGGGAATAAAATCCATTGACGTAATTCCCAATGCTACCAGTATTCTTTATAAGTCCGAAGGAAAAAAACAGGCTGTTATCAGTTTTATCAACCATCTTCTTACCCTCGAAGACCATGGTACAGTATATGTATGGATTGATGATGATGTTTACAGTATATTTGATAATAAGGAAATTCTTAATTCTATACAGGAGCTTCTGCTCAGATTGATAGATTATGGATATACTATATGCCAGATTTCCCCTTCTCCTGTTAATACCACTCAGTTTTTTGAAGAGTTTTTCTACTGGGTTCCGGCATATATTACCGGACGGGTGAAATCTTACTACTATCCTCGCATGCGTGATAATCTGTTTTCAAAAATAAGCATAATTTATCCTCCGCATGTTGCAGTTTACTCTGACTGTCTTTCAACGGTAAGTGATAATTCATTTACTGTTATGACAACCGAACCTGCAGTTGTTTCAATAAAAGAGAATGAATTCAAAACATTTTTATCCTACTGCAGGCCAACCATGAATATATATGAATCAGCAGAGGATGTTTCTGAGTGTTTCCACCGTATATTAAACACCCATGTAAACCATATCCAGAAGGGATTGAGTCTTCCTCCAGCAGCCATGCCGGAAGAGCTGATAACAGAGTTTCTTAATAATAATCCTGACAGCCTTGGTGTAAATCTGCGTACCTCTTACCAGTTATCCACTGTATTTGATGATTTACGCAATGTTGATATATGTCCACTGGCAACTGCTGAAGAAGTTATAGCTGGCCATGTTCCGGTTATTTTCCCTGTTGTAAGACAACAGACAGCTGTATATTACACGCCCCGTTCATATGCAAAGCATCTGCAGAATATTATAAGAATTATGGATACACATCCTGACTATTTCTTTGTTCCGATACAATATGATCCAGATGATAACGTATGTATAATTGTTAACGAAGGATCTGAGGCAATGCTTATCCGTACAGCCCTGCCAAGCATGGTTTTTGACTTCAATCATCCACAGATTGTACAGAACTTTCAGGAATATCTTTACCATATTGCTAACGAAATTGGTTATTCGGATATCAATCGTAAGAAAATCCGGGCACAGCTCAAAGAATTAATAAATGTACTAGAAAAAGCATAAAAAATACCGGTTAAGTTCGTAATATAACAAACTTAACCGGTAATTTTTATTCTGATTACATCTTAAAATACTTCATATCTTCATTAAGCTGGTCTGATACTTCCTTAACCTTAGCTGCTGTTTCTGCAAGAATATTAATAGTTGCATTAAGCTCCTGCATAGAAGATGTTGTCTGCTGTGTTGAAGCAGCATTCTCTTCTGATATAGCAGAAAGATTAGATATTACATCAACAACGGTAACTCTTGAACTGTCGCATACTTGTGCATTTCCCTTGATAACATCTGTTCCATGCTTTGAAACATTAATGCCATTACCAACTTCCTTAAATCTTTCCTTAGTTGCTGCAAGCTTTTCATACTGCTCTCTTACAAGAACTTCTGTACTTCTCATAACCTCAAGTGTTTCTTTCGAATCATTCTGGAGATCTGTAATAATCTCCTGAATCTTACTTGCTGTGCTGTCAGATTGTGATGAAAGCTTCTGAATCTCTGATGCAACAACTGCAAATCCTTTTCCTGCTTCTCCTGCTCTTGCAGATTCAATAGAAGCATTCAGTGATAACAGGCTTGTCTGGCTTGCAATATCTGCAATAAGTGAAGCAGCATTGCCAATCTTATCTACCGATTCATTAGTTGTCTCTATCTGTTTTGCAATTCTTGCAACTGCATCAGTAGTTCTCTGGACTGCATCACTTAATTCAATCATTGTATCCTGTGAAGCACTTTCGGCTTCTTCCATGTTCTTAGATGTCTTTGTAAGGTCAGCAATATTATTAACTATCTGAGTAATCTGTTCACCCATTGTCATAATTTCATTAGTTGCTGTCTCAATATCTTCTGCCTGTGATACTGCACCCTTAGATATCTCTTCTACTGCTGTACTGATTTCTCCTGCAGCAACACTTGACTGTGAAGCCATAGAGTCAATTGAATTACCTGACTCACCAAGATCTGTTGCAGACTTCGCAAGACTTCCAACAATTTCTCTTAACTTAATTATAAGAGTTTCAAGGGCTCTGCCCATGTCTCCGATTTCATCCTGTCTCTTAAGTACAGTCTTATCAACCTCTACTGTAAGATCTCCTCCGGCAACTTTCGTTACAGATACACTTGCTCTCTTAATCGACTTTGAAATACTCTGTGCTATAAATGTTGCCACAATTCCTACTAATATAAGTACTACTGCAGAAACTATAAGCATTGTTCCAACCTTCTGCATTATATAGTTTGTAATATCTGATGTAGGCTGTCCTGCAAATACACATCCTACAACCTGGTTATTATCCTTTAGTGGCACATATACTGCACAGTATCTCTTTCCATCTACCTTATAATTAGTATCTCTATATGTCTTTCCCGTCTTAACTACATCCCACACTTCACTTGATATATCTGTTCCCGTTAATCTTGCTCCCTTATTATCAGTAAGCGTTGTAAGAACTCTCTTGGTTCCATATGTAAGTGTAACCTGGACATCATTCTTGGAGTTCTTGACATATATATCAAGTGCAGCCGGTTTAATAGTCAATTCTTCGCCACCCTTGAATAATCTACCGTTCTTATATTCATAGTTGCCTTTAATATCCTCATAAGAACTCTGTACTGCCCCACTTAACAGTTCTAGTCCATCCATGGCCTCTTCTTCCAGTCCTGACTTAAGACTGAATACTGTAGTTGTAATAAGCCCCAGTACCATAACAATTACCGGTACAATAGCAAGCATAAACAGTCTGAATGTAATACCCGCTCTTCTCTTCTTTCTATCAGCGGCAACCTGTCTGGCTTTCTTCTTAACCTCAGCATCAAGCTCTTTCTTCTTTGCCCTGATCTCTTTTACCTTCTTCCTATTCTCAGCCTTAATCTCTTCAACTTTTTCAGTTCTTTCGGCCTTAGTATGCATTTTCCCCATTATAAGACCTCCCTTTCCTCTTATTAAATTATTCACCAGAACATTTTCTTGTTCATATTGTTCTTTAAATTATACACTATTACACCAATTTTAGAAACCTTTTTCTTGTCAAAATATTAAAGTTTCACCAAAAAATTGCTAAAATCCGCCTTTTTTCTATTTCTTAAGCACATTTGCTTTTATATATGCAAATGTATACTCTTCCCCTTTATCAGCAAGCATCTTCAAAAGATTGTGAAGAAGTTCATCTGTTTCCGGGTGCATAATATAATGCCCAAGCCCCTTAATATAGTAATCCAATGGATCTGAATCTTTGTACTTGTCTTTATTATATATCCTGCTCGCTGCAACTCTGTCGCAAAACATCTCAGCAACATATTTCACAGGCATTTTCATTCCTGCAAGAATAGTGCTGTTACCATCGACATCGTAATCTATCCAGTATTCAAAATGATGTTTGTTCCTACCCTTATGATGCAGCCAAGCCTTTGAAACACCTTCATCTTCACGCTGGGCATTATTAGGACTTCTATGTCCATCCTGATAGTACTTAACCCCTGGTATGAACTCCGATGGCGAATATTTTGACAAATCATGCATCATTCCCTGCCTGTATAATTCAAGCTTAAAGCAGTATTTTCTCACCAGCCTTCTGTGGGAATTAACCGTGTGCAGATGCCCATTGAAATTATGCAGCAACTTCTTCAATGTCATACAGACTCATCCTCCATCATCATTCTTCTACATATCCGTCAGCGGTTCTGTCTATAACCTCACCTGTATCAGGATTAACTGAAATCCCATTAACCTCAAGTCTCTCGTCAATCTGAATTACAAGGCACTGTCTTCCATCAATTACCTGTGTACTCACAATATCTGTCTTATCTGAATTAATCTTTATGACAACATCCGGCGTTTTCACTTCAAATTTCTTACCAGACGAAACATTTGATGCAACAAGCTTTCCATGTTCACCGGCAGCCATCTCAAAGTGCTCCTCGAAATTCTCGAGTTTTTCTTCTTTAACACCACTTTTTTCCAGTAGGTCCTTCATCTCAGTTTTATCAAGCATAACCGGTGCCGGACTTTCCTGCTTCTTCTCTTCTATAATCTGCTCAAGATTCTCATGAATATTCTTCACAATCTCAAGGTCAGCCTCTTCACCAAGTGCCTCATTAACAAGTGATGTAAATGTTTCCTTCTGCTGCTTTGCAGGAAGCGGAACCGCACAGTCAAGCAGGCAGTCGATAAGCCCGTCCTCAAACTCACTGACATCTTTAGTATAGAAAAGAGTCATATCCTCATCTGCACTTCTTTTATTAAATGCCGGGAACAGAAATCCGACATCCGGTACATCTACCATATGATTCTGCTTCTTATCGTGGAAATTATTGTCCTCCTCATCATACCCAAGCCCCGGCTTAGAAAGATTTACATGACATATACTGCATAAAATGTAGCTGTAAACCTCATCAGATGCATCATCCATCTCTATATTATCAGTAGTAACCGCCGGAATATCATATACCTGATTAATTAGAAGAATCAGATAATTACCAACATAGCTGTAATTATTGATAATCCTGTCATAGAATTCGTTAAGAAGTCTGTCATCCTTAAGTCCGCTGTCTCTTAAGTTCATTAAAAATGTTCTTGCGCCCTCATCAGCATACGCATCGACATTAAACTTCATATCAACCAGATTCTTTCCTGGTGTTCCTGAAAGAGTCTTCTTAAATATATCAAAATATTTATGCTTCTCCTCTTCCGGAAGATTAAGAAAATTCTCATTAAACTGTGTTATCTTATTTCGCTCGCCATCAACATAACAGCCGCATAACCTTAATATTCCACAGTCCTCTAATGTATATTGTGATTTAATTTCATTAAGTTCTTTTCGTGTCATAACTAACTCCATCCTCTGATTATTTATTCACTCATAGCCAATATTATCTGAATGTAAACATATTGTGTAATTATAGCATATACTGATGCGCAGATGTAGAAAAATGTTTTAATTCATGCAAGCATGATTACAGCGCATTTTTATATTCTTCTCGCTATCCGCACATAAAAAACTTCCCCGGTTCTGGGGGAACCGGGGATGAGTAGAGGGGATAGAAATATAGTCAAATATAAGGAATTATGGAGTTATCCTTATATCTGTGTGTAATGTTAATTGTAAAATCATTCAAATTCATTCAAACAAATTCAATCTCTTTTACAATCATCTATATTATAGCATATTATTTTTGTCAATCAACAGATTTTTTGCCATTTTTTTAAAAAAAACAGTATTTTTTGTCAGTTTTTCGTCAACTTTTGTGACATTAGTTGTCAATATTATTTAACTTTTGCTTATACACTTTTGCAGTTGGTGTTATTGCCAGTCCCCCTTCACCTGTTTCTTTAAGACATACCGGCATATCATTACCGATTCTTCTCATGGAATCTATAACCTCGTCTGCAGGAATTACGCTCTTTATACCTGCCATTGTCATCTGTGCCGCCGTAATTGCGTTGACTGCCCCAGAAACATTTCTCTTTATACATGGAACCTCAACTAATCCGCAAACCGGATCACATGTCAGCCCCAGCATACTCTTTAAAGCAAGTGCCAGGGCATTTGCACATCCTTCACTATCTGCTCCCTGCATATAAGCCAGTCCCGCCGCTGCCATTGCACTTGCCGAACCAATCTCTGCCTGACAGCCACCTGCTGCTCCTGCAATAGATGCATTTTCAGCAATTACCGCACCTATTCCTGCCGCAATTAATAACGCTTTTACACATTCATCTTCTGTAACACCAAAACATTTTTCATAAGACAGTAATACAGCTGGAATAACACCGCATGAACCTGCTGTAGGAGCTGCTACAATTCTCTTCATGCATGCATTCGATTCCCCCATCTTTAATGCTTTTTCCATAACCACACCAATAAAATCACCACATATATTTCTGCCAGACTCATTATAAATGCGCATTTTATATCCATCACCACCAGCCATTTTACTTGGTGACCTCAACTGCTGGTCATATTGCTCATCTGCGCTCTTCATAGCCTGATACATCTTTTTCATCTGTGCAAATACATCTCTTTCAGACATAAGCTTGTCATGTGCCTGTCCCGTAAGAACAACCTGCCATAATTCCTGCTTATTATTAATACTTAATTTCACAAGGTCACTGATTGAATGATATTCTGCCATAAATCCTCCATTTTTCACCAATAATTATGCTAATCAAATTCTGCATTATGATTATTCCAAGCCAAGATAAGTCACCTTGACAACACCTTCTGCATGTCTTAACCAGTTAATTCCCTCCTCTGGCACTTCCTGGTCACACTCAAGCACCATAACTGAATTGCCGCCTCTGCCAGCCCTGTACAACTGCATGGCAGCAATATTAACTGATTTGTGTGCAAGCATTGATGTAACTTCTGCAACATGTCCAGGCTGATCCATGTTATGCACAACAATTGTCGGATAATCACCTGAAAAATTCGTAGATATTCCGTCAATCTGAGCAATATTAATTCGTGATCCTCCAAGTGATTCACCAACAACTTCAAGCTTCTTATCAGTTACAGATGTCAGGAAAATCTGGGCTGTATTCGGATGTGCATCTCTTAATGCTGATTCTCCGAAAGCAACCTCTATGCCATGCTCCTTAGCAATCTCAAAACTGTCCGGAATTCTCATATCATCCGGTTTCATTCCAAGAAGTCCGGCAACGAGCGCCTTTCTTGTTCCATGTCCTTTTCCTGTTGCCAGAAACGAACCATATAAAAGGATTTCTGCTTTTGCAATTGGCTCTCCCATAAGTTTTCCTGCAATATAACCAATTCTGACAGCACCTGCTGTATGTGAGCTTGACGGACCAACCATCACAGGTCCTATTATGTCAAATATATCCATAAATTATCCTTCTTTCCAAGATTTTAAAAAAGCCACCGCTCCCTATACAGAAGCGATGGCACCTTTGCTATCATTGTCTTTAGAATACTATTCCGGCAGTTTTTTGTAAAGTGTAAAATACATTGTTGTAAAGCTTGCCAGACCGCCTATTGCATTAGATACCGGCTCGGCAATAAACACTCCTTCAACTCCAAGTCCAAGCATAGGAAGAATAATTGTAAGCGGAACAACTATAATTACTTTCCTGAATATCGAGAAAAATACCGCCCTCTTTGCACAGCCAAGTGCTGTAAATGTCGACTGTCCCACAAACTGGAATGACATAAAAAAGAATCCAAAAAAATACAGCTTTAACGCATGTTCTCCTAAAACTATCATAGCCTTATCAGTCGTGAATACCGACAGAATCTCTTTCGGAAATATAATTACAGTAAGCCACGCAATGAGCATGTATAAAAATCCTATTGCCGCCGTGAATCTAATTGCTTTTCTGACTCTTTCATACTGCTTTGCACCATAATTGTAGCCAAGAACAGGCTGTGCACCACTTCCAAGCGTACTACCGGGAACAGAAAGAATCTCCCTGACTGAATTAATTACAGTCATAATTCCTACATACATATCCCCGCCATACATAAACAGCATTTTATTACATACAACCTGTACGAGGCAGTTAGTTCCCTGCATAACAAATCCTGATATTCCAAGAGATGTAATCTTTCCAACCATCCCTGCTTTAAGAATCAGATTTTCCTCTTTTATATGGTAAAATGTTTTCTTTCCCATAAAAAAGCTTAAAACCCACATAAAAGACACACCCTGGCTTATTACTGTGGCTATTGCTGCACCATAAACTCCCATATGAAGCCCATATATGAACACTGGATCAAGAATGAGATTAATAATTGCACCAAGCATAACTGTCATCATGCCCTTTTTAGGATATCCCTGTGCATTAATAAATCCGTTAAGTCCCGTTGAAAGCACTGAAAATATCGTTCCCAGAAGATATATTTTAAGATACTGGTCAGCATATACATAAGTTTCTTCACTTGCTCCGAAAAGGAACAGTACTGGTCTTTTAAATATATAGCATAACGCCATAAGTGCCAGCGATGTAACAAAAAGCAATGATACAACCTGTCCTAGTATAAGTTCCGCTTTCTTTTCTTCTTTTGCTCCTCTTGCCATAGAAAAGAGCGGCACACCACCTGTTGAAAACAGATTTGTAAATGCCGCAACAAGTGTTGTAATAGGAAAAACCAGCCCTATTCCTGTTAAAGCATTGCTTCCAATAACAGGAAGATGCCCAATGTATATCCGGTCAACAACATTATACAGAATCTGTATAAGCTGAGCGACCATAAGCGGAATTGCCTGATTAATAACATTTTTCCAGACTTTTCCCTGTGAAAAATCACTTTGCATTACTATTCCTCATCACTTACATGTTCTTTAATATCTTTGGCATCTACAATGATATCTGGTGCTGTGCTGCCTGTAGAAGAAGTACCTGAAGAAGTACCTCCCGCCTTACTTTTATAACCTGCCACGATTTCTCCTGCAACCTCTCCAATCTTATTTCCTGCTATTTTGATACCTTTTTCGGCAGTTTTCGCAGCTTTCATAGCTTTCTTGTCAATTTCCTTTTCTTTGACAAATGAAGAAGCCTTATCTGCTGCTTTGTTAGTAACATCTACAGCCTTTCCTACACCATTTAAAACCTTTTCTTTATTAATCAAACTCATAAAAATACTCCTTTCAAAACAGCTAATCCCCAATATAACTAATATATACTGGACTCCAGCAGTTTTATATAACTGTCTTTCGCTAATATTTCAGTGTAATTACTGAATTTATCTTTTCCGTATTTAATGATATTATACATCCGTTGTCAATTCGGTAAAAATGTGCTTTTACTTCGTCATTTTTCAATAATTCTTTACAATAATCGATACTTATATAGTTAAATTGTGGACCATTAAAGTATTCTTCTGGCATAATCTCATATGCCGCATCAAGATAACTTATATTATGCATATGTCCAAGATAATCGACATCTCTTCTTAAAATATTATACGAAATCTCTTTATATTTTGTATCGGGAATCTCATTTTTAGTAATTTCTTCTGAGAACACACGTCTTTCTGGCTCAGATTCATACCTATCCATAATTTCAGCGGTTATTCTGACTGGTCTTCTTTTGTTAATATCCATATATATCCATCGTGAAGTTGCAATAATAACTGTCTCACCATTATTATCAAGCACTTTAAAATCTCTATCAGCAAAAAGCTTATTTGCAGATGTTGACCATGTATAAACATTTAATTCATCATTATATTCTGGACGCTTGATAATCTGTACCTGCCATTTCAAAATCACCCACGCACAGCCTGTTTTATTAATTTCATTGAGTCCAAGTCCTACTGTTGCTGAATGTAAGCCTGCAATATCCTCAAGAATTGTAAGAATTGCTTTGTTAGTAGCTTCATTTTCTTTCCCGCAATCTTCAAGTCCAATTCTGTATGTATGATTAAATACCATAATAACCTCATTAATCTGTTTTTTATTCAATATTTTTGTTAATTATACAGTCACAATTACAATAACTCAAGAGATGTAATAAAGAATTGTGGTTACAGATTCCCTCAAATACTATATATAGTAATAATGTTTCACATGAAACATGCAGAACTCATGTTCTATTGACCTACTTGTGTTTATATAAAATTTGAACTCAGTTCATTTTTTATATAATTTTTTAATATACCAGTATTTAGTTATATTTTGAACTGAGTTCAAATTTTATTGAGTAATAATATTTTATGCACTTTTATATTATAAATATAATTTGAACTCAGTTCAAAGTGTTTTAATAATATCTTTTGTGTTCTTACTTATCTTGTCTTATATAATTTTTTATATAATAAATCTTTATTATATAATTATTAATTAAGACATAAATTTCAGGATATAATATATCTATCTTAAAAATTAATCCATATATTAATTATTGAACTTAGTGCAAAGTTATTATAAAAAGTATAATTATGTCAAAAAATGAACTCAGTTCAAATATTTCTCAAAAACATTTCTAAAAGCAATTGAAAAGAAACCAAAATGTTGTATAATAAACTTATATTAATATGCGAAAGGAAAAACTATGACAGAAGTAATTAGTTTGATTAATGAAAAGGGTGGAGTAGGCAAATCAACATCAGCAATTACAATAGCACAGATTCTTGCTATCTCAGAATACAAAGTATTGCTTATTGACCTTGATCCACAGATGAATACAACCAAAATGTATGGTCAGGCAGAAGCTAATCCAGATATAGATTACGAACGTCTGTTTTGTGAAAAACAAAAAAATAAAAATGAAGTAATGAGCTACATAACTGAAACTGAATATAAAAACATTTCTATACTTACAGCATCACGAGAACTTAACAGTCTTATTTACAAAATATATGACAAAATGAAAGAGATTAATGTTGAATTATATTTACGCTATAACTTGAATTTAATTAAGGACGAGTTTGATTACATAATTATAGATAATTCTCCGTTCAAATCATATCTAACATCATGTGCAATGTGTGCCAGTGATAAGATTATTACTCCAATTTGTGTAGATAATTTCTCGTATGATGGTCTTATGTCACTTTTCGATACTATAGAAGAACTAAACGATAAATATGCTTTAAGTATTGAATTTGCCGGTATCTTTATGACAAGGGTGGCAGGAAGAACAACTCTTTTCAGACAGATGTATGAGAGTTATGAAAATATGTTCGGTGATAGATTTCTTCCAATATCTATCAGAAACTGTATAGCTGTTAATGAATCAAATACGACATTTGAACCATTATTATCATACGATAAAAAGTGTCCTGCATCTCTTGATTACGTTGAACTTGTAAACTATCTTGGACTTATGGACACAGCTCATTACCGCAAGCTTGCAAAATATCTGAAAGGAGAGAAGTAATATGGCTAAGAAAAATTTTAGTGCTGGATCAACAAAATCTGGTGTACTTAATAATGATGGTGGAGAAAAACTCAGAGAAATCCAAGCTAAGACACAATACAATTTTAAATATATTCCAAAAGATAAGATTATTCCTAATCCTAAGAATGAACAGTATACACAAGACGGAATAGAAGCACTTAAAGAAAGTATTCTTGTTAATGGCCTCCGTCATAACCTTTCAGTTTTATATGATGCAGAAACAGATCAATATCGTCTTATATCTGGTGAACGAAGATACCATGCTATATGCCAGATGACAGATAAAGAATATCGTGATAATTTTCCTGCAGGAATTCCTTGTAAAGTAGAGAAATCCGATATATCAGATATTGACGAAGAGATTATGCTTATCTCTGCAAATCATGATGTTAGAGAATCAAGCATGGAAGTGAAGCGATGGGAAGTAAGCAGACTATTAGAGCTTTATGAAGCCAAGAAGCTTAAAGGTGAAATTAAGAATATTCATGCTGAAATAGCCAGCCAGCTTAACATATCTGAACGACAGGCAAGAAAATACACAACAGCAGAAAAACTGATTCCAGAATTATCTGAACTTCTTAATTCTAATGGCATTGATCTTAATCAGGCTGATAAATTTGGTAAACTTGATGAAGATGCTCAGAAGACAATACTTTCAATTATTCAGAAAAACGGTACAATTGAAAATGCTGAATTCCAATCTATTAAGAAACTTTCTGAAGAAAGAGCAGATGAAGCGAGACAGTATAAAAAGCAGCTTGATTCTGCTACAAAAGAAATAGAAGATAAGAAACATACAATTGAATTACTGGAACAAAGAATAAATGATTTTCAAAGCAATAGTAACTCTACAGAAAAAGGACCTGATAAGGACGAGATGGTTAAATTTGCAATGCAAGCAAAAGAAAAAGCAGAACGTGAAAAAGCAAAGATGGAAGCTCAGGTTGAAAAACTTAAGCAGCAGCAGAAGGAAAAGGAACAACGTCAGACTTCAATCTCCGATTCTGAACTTAAAAGAATTAATTCGATTGCAAAACTGGAACAGTCACTTAGTTTATTAGAAAATAATTTTGATGTATTAAAAAATAATAAATCAATCATAAAAAACGATGCGGAATTAAAAATACGTGTTGAAATTTTAAAGGACAGAATTGTTGATTTAATTGACAACCTTTAATATGACCATATATGACTTTTTATGATATAGATACATATTTGTATTATGACATCATAAAAATCGTTGTTTGGTCAAATTACAAAGTCAATTTTTGACGGATATTATGCATGAAATACTATTTATGCATTAATATCCGTCTTTTTTATATAAATGTATATATATATTATTAACAAATTAACATATATTGATAAATGAGAAATCTGCAAAGACAGATGATTACTGATTTTGAGGATAATTAAGACGTATATGTTTTTCAGAAATGATGAATTTTTATTTAAATCAAACATATAATTTTTTTTAAAAAAGTCTTTTTGTATTTTTATAAGAATTTTTATTTCAGAAAAAGGTTTTTATTTTAAGTATTTAGTCTTTTTTAAGTCATTTATCGTCGTTTTTTTTCCATAAATTATTAATATATTAGTCATTATTGCCACTTTTTATAATAACTTTTATCATAATTTTTAATAAATGACATATATTTAACTTAAGAAACGAAAATCAGGTAAGGGGTGAGAAAGAATCTTTAGATAATTTATGAAGAGTTTTGATAAAAAGACACAGAAAAAAGACTGTTTTCAGGCAGCCTTTTTAAGATTATTAAATTGAGCTCGAATTATTGTCGACATAAGACCTGCAAGATTATTTATAGTCTTTTCGTACATATAATATTCTTTATAAACGACAGAGAGAGCATTCATCACAATTTCATAAGAATAGTGTAAGGAAAGACTTGCAATATCATCAATTTCAATATCAGTGAGCTTCATAAGTTTATAAGAAGCAACTGAAGTTTTAATATTAAAAAATGAGCTGAATTTTGCAGAAACAGTTTCACCGGAATTAACATAAGCAACATTCTGATTAAATTCCCATATAAAATTCTGCAGGATTCCTACATATTCCTCATGTACATAAGCTTTCTGGTTCTTTGGGATATATGCTTTATCGATCTCAAACCGGACAACATCATCTTTGAATGTAACATTGAATATATCGGAGTTTTTCGTAAGCTTTGCTTTAATAACCGAAGGCTTGCAGTAAGATGGAAGCGTATTACGTATATCGCGTATGTTCTTGTAATCAACACTTGCAACACCTTTTAATTCAGGAGAATCAAGACTTAAAAGTTCCCTTATAAAGATACGGAGTGATACCAGGGAATCTGTTGAATTAAGTTTTGTTAGCAACTCCTTTGACATGACAAGAAAACCTCGCCCACCTTTATTGGCAGGAAGGTAATAATTTTCATAATCATTGAGGATAACATTAATAAGCCCATACTCATTCTTTGAATATGAGATATATGTATATTCTTCAAGTACCTTAAGATTATTCCATATAGTTCTTACATTACACCCGATAACAGACGCAAGTTCACATGCTTCCAGATTATATACAATTCCGTTATTATCAGGGTGATAAAAATGCAATAACAAAAACAGTTTAATGGCATTAGCCTTAAGCATAGGTCTGTAACCATAACGATTTTTTTCATTATGGTAGATTTTTTTATACACGTTCTTCTGGATTAATGTCTTATGTGGACAACTTGCACAGGAAGCACAGGCATCAGCATAAGGCTTGCTATTTTCATCAAATGTATTGATGATAGCTTTGTATTTACATGTTGAACAAGCTGTATTACTATAATCAATGGCATCTACAGTAGTTTCAATTACTTCTGTGTAATTCTTCTGAATACCTAAAGACTGGATTATAGCTGCTTTGCCAATATTCGCAAAATTATCCAAACATTTCACCCCCTTTTAGCCCATAATTTAACAGTATTTGGGGCTAAAATCAAATTTGCCTTTTTACTCCATTTTTGTCCACATTATATTTATTTTCATATTATTTTACTCTGAATTTATCTACATTTTTTAAAAAGATACTTGTTTTACTCCGTTTTTATCTACGAAATTTCTTGTGATTTTTTTTTGTAGACTTCAAATTACATATTTTGTATGTTTTACTCCAAATTTATCTACATTTGGGTGTTATTGATTTATATATAAAGACAATAAATCCCGAATATCTAGTATTTAAGCCAAAAATGTAGACATTGACAATGATTTTTTGAAAAAAAAATGTAGAAAAACACTTCTTTGTGTAGTGTTAATATATCATTAAGCATAGTTTTGGGGCGATTTTTTTATAAAAATGAATTAAATTACTCCAAAAATATCTACATTTCATTAAATTACTCCAAAAATATCTACATTCTGATAGTGATGTATTACTGATTTACTCCAAATTTATCTACATTTTTTAGAAGCAGGTTACACGGGAATATCAATTATCTCGTTTATTTTTATTAAAATGCCTTAAATAGGGGAGTAAAGCACATTTTCTATACTAAAAAATAAAAATAAACGACAAAATGTGAATAAATCGCATGGTTGAGGCAAATAAAAAAAGGATAATTGAAATTAATCAATTATCCTTCAGTATTCTACATCAATTTTTTAAATACGAAAATGTAGACATTTATCCAAGGGTGTCAATCAACAGTCCTTTGTCATTCTTATCATTGTCAGAATTAAGATCTTCTATTTCAGCATCAGACAACGGCAGGAAAGTTATGATAAATACACCATTCTTTAATTCAAACTTTTCTATTGCAATATGGTTATCAACAAACTCCTGAAGACTTTCCTGGATAAGCTGCAGATTCTTCTTTTTGTTCTTCAACTTGAATCTTACAATCTTCTGGAAGTATGTATAACTGTATTCATTAACTCTTGTTTCCTGATTAGCAATCTGTTCACGCTTTATCGCATAGCATATAATCTTTGAAAGATTATTATCAAGAACATCATAAGAAGCAGAAGTAATGGAGATAAGCTTCTTCTGAATAATTGCGTTGCTTAGAATTTCTCCAAATTGTGCTATGGCATATGGGCGTTCAGCATCTTCTTTAATAACAATATTATCGAACAGGTTGAAATATATCTTACTGCCTTCAGCTTCATAAGAGAAGTTATACTCTACAAGTTTACGGCAGGAATTACTTATCTTGTTAAGAACGTTCTTACCTACATGATAATCTACAACCTCTTTACCCAGAGTATTAAGATCAACAATAACAGATTTCTCCTTAGAGAACTCCTGCATGTTAATATTAGAGATAAATGCATTAACCAGCTTAAGGTCATCAGTATCCATAGACTTTGGTGGTGTCAGCTTACCATTATCAACAGTGACCTCTAACAGTTCATCTCCATCATCATCTGTGATAATTTCCTTTAACAAATTATTGGAAGCTGTTTCCATCATCAGAGTAAAAGAAGATGGGCTGAATAATGGTTTATCAACAAGGTCAACAGGATACATTCTTAGGTAGGAATCAATGTTACCAGCAAGTTCACTTTCTATATACTTCCATGCACTTATAATTAGATCATTCTTAAGAGAATTATATATTGAATTATTAGTGAAAGAGTAGAGTCCTGGAAAATCAATCAGAAGACTTCCGGAATCGTTCTTCCATTTATTAGCAGCTTCTTTTTTATCTTTGATAATATCATCAAGTTCTTTATCTCCATAAAGCTTGGCATACTCGTCAGGTCTTAATGATCTGGCCAGAGAAATAAAACTGGCGAGAGGATGTTTGGGATCATCAAGATTCATATTATCAATGTCATTGTTGTATGCCTTATACCATCTGGCGCGTTTCTGAAGACGCGACTTTTTAATCTTGTTAATAATAGGCATTAAATCTTCACGGCTCGTTTTACCTTCAAGATACTCCATCAATGTTTCGTCTATAAGCTCTGCAGCATTATCAGTAGGAAAGTTCATCAGATTTTTCTTTTTATTGAAAAATTCTAGAATCGTTGGGTTGATATGCTTGGCAAGCTCTTCTATAAATCGCCTAGAATACTGTTCCATATTAACTCCTTCAATATAAATATAAATACATTATACGGACTTTCGACATAAAAAGCAAATGTGAACTGAGTTCAGTCAGGAAGCTTTTCTTAATTATTTTGGTTTTTGTTTTATTTTGTTTTGATTTTTTGGTGGAGGGATGATATTATTTGTATGTGATTTAGACATATGTCGTCATATATAACCAAACTATACCACACCACTGCTTTTGAGAAAGGATAACATATGATTTCAGCAAAATTCGAAGATGAGATATGGATATATTTCCAGACAAATTTACGTGCAAGAACACGAAAAGAATATTGGAATGTTATAAGTAGCTTTGATAAATTAACAGGACACGACCCACTTAAATTAACAAGAAAAGATGCAATGAATTATTACAACAACCTTATAGAGAAAGTTAACTCTGGCAGATTGTCATATAATACTGCAGTAATGCGTCTTTCAGTTATGAAATCTGTATGCACATTTATAGAAACTTATACTATTAATCATGGCAAACGATATGTTAATTATTTTGAAAGTATGTCTCTTCCAGAACAGGATAAAATATTGCCAAAAGATGCAATACCTGATACTAAAGAAATTGATAATCTTCTGAGTGCGGCATTAGATGCCAATGACAATAAAGCATTTTTAATATTTTCACTTGTAATTAAGATGGGGCTTACCAATCAGGAAATATGTAATCTGAACAAAGAATATATATGCCGAAATCAGACAGGGCACCTATGTATTAATATGCCACCAAAGAATCATATAAGCAGATTTCTTATTATACCTGATGACCTTGGTACAATTCTTGATACATATATTGTGGCTGAAAATATACAGAGCGGCGCATTATTTACAAATATACGAAAAAACCGTATTAAAATGCGCGATACAGAACGTCTTCTTGCTTCATACACAGATAAACTTGTGAAAGCCAAAAAATTACGAAAGCATTATACCATGCAGACACTTCGTCATGCAGCTATAAGCTATATGCTAATGGGAGGAGCATCTAAAGATGAAGTTGCTTCATACACTGGAGTAACAGGAAAATGGATGAACAGATATGATAAAATAATAGCTGACAATGTAATAAATGTAGCTGCTAATTATAATGTAATTAATATCAACCTTTCTAAAATTGACAAAAATGTATCTGAATAACTATAATTACACAATGAATAAAATTCATAACTGTGGATTATACAGAAACATGTCAGGAGGGATATTATGATATATAAACCATACAAACATCTGGTTCAGTATTATGAAACAGACCAGATGGGAATAGTTCATCATTCTAATTACATAAGATGGTTTGAGGAAGCAAGGTCATTTCTTCTTGAAGAAAATGGCTTTGGCTATAAGAAAATGGAAGAATCAGGAATAATAAGTCCTGTATTATCAGTTAATGCCAGATATAAGTCTATGACTCATTACTATGATACTGTTATTATTAATGTCAAGGTTATTAAATACAATGGTGTAAAGATTACGCTTGAATATACTGTGATTGATGAAAAGACTGGAGAAGTAAGATGTACTGGCGAAAGTGAACACTGCTTCCTTGATACATCAGGCTGTCCTGTATCATTAAAAAGATCTTTACCAGAATTAAATGTAATGTTTATTAATATGACAGAAAATTAATAATATACATAAACCGCGATATAGCAATTTACTATACCGCGGTTTATTATTTACATATACATATATTACTTAGATAAGACTCTCATAAAGCTTTGTAATCTCTTCTACGCTTGTTTCTCTTGGATTACCTGGACGGCATGCATCATCATATGCTGACTGTGCAAGGAATGGAATATCCTCTGGCTTAACAATATCCTTAAGATCAGCAGGAATTCCAACATCAGCAGCAAGCTTCTTAACAGCATCAATAGCAGCTTTTCTGTATTCATCCTGAGTCATCTTTTCTGTGCCTTCAACACCCATTGCCTTGGCAATATCACGATATTTTTCACCAGTAGCAGGTGCATTATACTCCATGCCTGTTGGAAGAATAATAGCATTAGCTACACCATGTGGTGTATCATAAAGTGCTCCAAGTGGATGAGCCATAGAATGAACAATACCAAGACCTACATTAGAAAATCCCATACCAGCTATGTACTGACCTAAAGCCATTCCTTCTCTTCCTTCAGGAGTATTATCAACTGCACCTCTTAAACTCTTGGCAATAATCTCAATTGCCTTTAGATGGAACATATCAGACAATTCCCATGCACCAGCAGTAATATAACCCTCAATAGCATGTGTAAGAGCATCCATACCGGTAGCAGCAGTAAGACCCTTAGGCATGCTTGACATCATATCAGGATCTACAACAGCAACAACAGGAATATCATGAGGATCTACACATACCATCTTACGATTCTTCTCTGCATCAGTAATAACATAATTAATGGTAACTTCTGCGGCTGTACCAGCTGTAGTAGGAACTGCAATAATAGGAACTGCCGGATTCTTTGTATCAGCAACACCCTCAAGACTTCTTACATCAGCAAACTCAGGATTGTTGATTATAATACCGATTGCCTTGGCTGTATCCATAGAAGAACCACCACCAATAGCGATTAAGTAATCTGTTCCCGCATTCTTGAATGCTTCTACACCTGTCTGTACATTCTCAATTGTTGGATTAGGCTTGATGTTAGAATATAATTCATAAGAAAAACCATTATCATCAAGAACCTTAAGAACCTTTGCTGTCACACCAAACTTAACAAGATCAGGATCAGAACATACAAATGCTTTCTTAAACCCTCTTGACTTAACTTCTGTTGCAATCTCCTGAATTGCACCTGCTCCATGATAAGAAGTTCCGTTCAAAATAAATCTCTGTGCCATAAAAACGCCTCCATAAATATAAAATTGTTCACTTTTAAAAGTTGACTATATTTTACCACTATGACAAAATAATAACAAGTTGATTTTATTAAAAAAGCATAATAAAATCATGATTTCTTATAAACAATTACCATTTAACTTCTGTCAGATAAATGTTATACTTATAACAATTGATTTTATACAATTTAATAATTTCAGAATCAGAAAGTGAGGTACTAATTATGAATATATCAGATAAAATAAAATACATCGGAGTTGATGATACAACATTAGATCTTTTTGAAAGCCAGTATGCTGTTCCAGATGGTGTTTCATATAACTCATATGTAATTCTTGATGACAAAACAGCCATTATGGATACTGTCGACAAGCGTGGAATGAAAGACTGGGAAAACAATCTTCTTAATGCTCTGGATGGAAGGAATGCTGATTATGTAATTATACAGCATATGGAACCTGACCATGCTGGAAGCCTTGCCAGACTTATTGAACTTTTCCCTGAAATCACTGTAGTAGGTAATGCCAAGACATTTGTAATGATTAACCAGTTCTTTGAGAATATTAACATTAAGAATTCTCTTACTGTTAAAGAAGGAGATACTCTTAATCTTGGTTCCCACACTCTTACTTTTGTCATGGCGCCAATGGTTCACTGGCCTGAGGTTATGGTAACTTATGAAAGCAGTGAGAAGGTTCTGTTCTCAGCTGATGGGTTTGGAAAATTTGGGGCTCTGTCGCTTACTGAGAATGCGGACTGGGCATGTGAAGCAAGAAGATATTATTTTAACATAGTTGGTAAATATGGTGCTCCTGTCCAGACCTTACTTAAAAAAGCTTCGGCACTTGATATTAAGACTATATGTCCATTACATGGTCCTGTATTATCAGATAACCTCGGATATTACCTTGACTTATATAACACATGGAGCAGTTATCAGCCAGAAAGCAAAGGTGTATTTATAGCCTATGCTTCAATTCATGGCAATACTGCATATGCTGCCGAACAATTTGCAGAAATGCTTCGCAACAAAGGCGTTGATAATGTTGTTATTACTGACCTTTCAAGATGTGATATTGCTGAGGCAGTAGAAGATGCATTCAGATATGACAGAATGGTTCTGGCTGCCGCAAGTTATGATGCAGGTGTATTCCCAATTATGCAGGATTTCCTTCATCACCTTCAGGCAAAAGCATTCCAGAACAGAACAGTAGGACTTATTGAGAATGGCTCATGGGCACCTACAGCTGCAAAAACAATGCGAAACATACTTGAAACAATGAAAAATATAACAATTGTTGAACCTGTTGTCACAATTAAATCAGTTCTTAAAGAAACTGATATTCCTGCATTAGACCAGCTTGCTGATGCACTTAAATAAGTATTTCTTCATTATGATAATGAAATAACAATATAGTTAAAGAGGGTGTTTTTATGAACAATTTCGCTGTTATAACAAAAGCTGAACAGGACGTTGCTAAAGCAAAAGCACATTTATCTGTCCTTAAACAGAAGATTAACGATAGTAAAGCTAAGCTTGAAGATGCAAAGAAAGATTATGATGATAATATCAACACAGTATCATCAGATAATTCTGGTATTCATGAATATATACTTTCGGTTGATCTTATAAAAGTTGAATTGAATAAAGCAGAGGCATCCCTTTTGTCACTTAATGATGAGATTAATAATGCTAAAGAAGCTTCTAAAAAAGCATCAGAAGTTCATTCTGCGGCTAAACAGAAGACAATTGAAATGGGAGACAGATTCTATAATATAAAAAAGAAAGCTGATACTTTTAAAGACAGTATCAGCAAAGTAGAAGAGAATCTCAATGCAAAAAAAGCCGTA
Organism: Lachnospira eligens; assembly: GCF_009680455.1. Taxonomy (GTDB): domain Bacteria; phylum Bacillota; class Clostridia; order Lachnospirales; family Lachnospiraceae; genus Lachnospira; species Lachnospira eligens_A. The sequence goes on along the minus strand of NZ_WKRD01000004.1, from coordinate 41,021 downwards.
TATGATGAGTATATTGATGCGGCTGATAAATCACAGGATAAGATAGACGAAGCAAAAGCCCTGCTTAAAGAATTGGAAGATAAATATAATAAGGCTGTAGCTTCTATTCAGGATTTACAGGAAGAATACAATCGTAATTCTTCATTAATATCAGGCAGAAAGACGATGCTTGAAAAAGCAGAGGCTGAAGAAGCTGATAAGAAAAAAGACTATGAACAGATTCATTCAATTGAAACAATTAAAAAAGTTGCATATGACCGTACAATAGAGGCACGAAACCGCCTTAAGCCGGCGTATGATGAAGCTGTTAACGCAGAGAAATATGCAAAAGAAGAATATGAAGATGCTGCAAAATTATTAGAAGAAGCACATACTGCATATGACAATGCTGTCAATGATGAAGCTGCTAAAGAAAAAAAATATAACTCGCAGGTAGATATTGGCAGAGATTCTCACAATAATGACTATGATGCTGTGCTTGATAATCTTAGAGCTGAAGAAAAGAGCATTTCATTAATAACTGATTTTACAATTAATAATCCAGATATTCAGGATTATTGCAAGCACCTGATTCTTTATAATCTGACAGTACATGATTACAAAGACATATCATTTGGAGAATGGATTGTTAATCTTAAGGGATTATCTGGACTTGCCTATATACCGGTAAGTTTCACAAAAAATGGGATCTCTGATAAAACTAATTATTCATGTGAATGCAAAAAAAATTCTGATAACAGAATTGATATATGTGAATGCGACATATCAGATATGTCGCATATTATTAAGAAACCATTCTTTACTGAAAAGGATTTTTTAAATGGAACAGATCTTTATCAGCTAAGCCTGAAATCTATTCAGGATGATATTAATAATGCAGAAATTGCCTATAACAAAGCAAAAACAACCACCGATAATGCAGCTGCGACTTTAGAGACACGAAAAGCAGTAGTTCCTGGTCTTAAGACAGAATACGAAAAAGCTGTAAAGAATGCTGAATCAATAAAAATGAATTTTAATACACAGCGTGCTATGGTAAATCGCTCTAAAACTGAATATGACGAAACAGCCAAAGCCGTTGCTGCTGCATATGAAATCTATGAACAGTATAAACAGAAAGCTGATGCATTATTAGAAGAATATAACAGAGTAACTTCTACAACCTCTTCAATTAATATAGAATATGAAAATGCCAGAAAAAGTGTAGATAAAATTCTTAATGATATTGACAATGCCAAAGATCATATAAAAAAACTTGAAGCATTAGATGAGGATTCAGCTTCTGTTCTTAATAATGCAAAGCTTGAATATGAGAACGCTAAAGCACAATACGATGAAGTCATTGCTGCACAACAGAATGCTGCAGCAAATATGCCTCAGGTTAAGGATGAACTTGACAAATGTATTGCTGATGAAGAAGCTAAGAAAAAAGCAATGGAAGATGCTCTTGCAGATGAGATGAATATCCACAAGAAAATCAACCAGACAAAAGAAAACATCAATCAGATACGCTTTAAACTACATGAAGCTGAAGAAAAACTTGGTAAAGCCCAGGCTAATTCTAATGAAAAAGGACGTACTTCTGAATCATTAAAGCTTGCATATGACAACGCTAAAACAGAATATGAAAAAGCCAATTATACATATACCCAAAGCAACAGCATATGTAACCAGCTTTCTAAAGTATTCTATAAATTAAATTATGAAGCAACAAGAAGTGATTATAATAAAGCTGATTATGATTCAGCCAAATCAGCATATGATTCTGTCCTTTATGAATTCAGTAAATTAACAGGATTAACATTTAATTATACTGATGAAACAGATACTACTATAGATGAGGTATCTGATAAATCTTCTGATACAAAAGAAAAAGGGCTGCTATCTAAATTCTTTGGGTCAAGAAAAAAATAACATATAATGACAACTATATAACAGGATGGACTAATTAATGCTTTCAACAATTGAATCAATAAACAGCGTAATCAATAACTTTATCTGGGGACTTCCTGCAATGATATGTATTATCGGCGTAGGAATTGTCTTAAGTGTAAAAACCAGATTTATCCAGATAAGGAAATTTCCTTATGCAATGAAAATAACTATCGGGCGCATGCTTAAGAAGCGTAAAGCTTCTGACGGCGCCCTTACGCCATTTCAAGCTGTCTGTACAGCTTTAGCAGCAACTGTAGGTACCGGTAATATAGCCGGAGTTGCTGGAGCAATTGCAATTGGAGGTCCAGGGGCTGTATTCTGGATGTGGATATCCGCAATACTTGGAATGTGTACTAAATTTTCCGAGGTGGTTCTTGCTGTACATTTCAGAGAAACTAATAATAATGGTGAGCTTGTTGGCGGTCCGATGTACTATATTAAAAATGGTCTTAAGAAGCACTGGCACTGGCTTGCTTATTTATTCTCAGCACTCGGTGTTCTCACCGTATTTGGGACAGGTAATGCAACACAGGTAAATACAATAACAGCCGCTCTAGACTCAGCATTAATTAATTATAATATTATATCTGCCGATTCAACTCATATGATTAATCTTATAATTGGGATAATAATTATGATTCTTATTGCACTTATAATGATTGGAGGAATAAAAAGAATTGGCAGAGTTACAGAAAAACTCATACCATTTATGGCCGTGTTATATATAATTCTTGCCATCGGAGTTGTACTTGTTAATATTAATAATGTTCCTGCTGTATTTAAATCAATATTTCAAGGTGCATTTTCTCCTGCATCAGTTACTGGTGGTGCAGTTGGAAGCTTCTTTATGAGTATGAAAAAAGGAGTATCAAGGGGCATCTTTTCTAATGAAGCCGGTCTTGGTACCGGGTCTATTGCACATGCATGTGCTGATACAAGTAAACCCGTAAAGCAGGGCTTTTTCGGAATATTTGAAGTATTTGTAGATACAATTGTAATATGTACACTGACTGCTCTTGTTATATTATGTAGTGGTGTTCCGGTAGGATATGGTCAGGCTGCTGGTGCAGAACTTACAATATCAGGTTTTACATCTACATATGGAGGGTGGGTATCAATATTTACAGCTGTTGCAATGTGCTGTTTCGCCTTTTCAACAGTTATAGGATGGGGACTCTATGGACAAAGATGCATAGAATTTCTTTTGGGTCCTAAAGCAACTAAACCATTCATGGCTGCTTACTCACTTGTTGCTGTAGTTGGTGCAACAATGAATTTAGGTCTGATGTGGAGCATTGCTGAAACTTTTAACGGACTTATGGTGATTCCTAATCTAATAGCAGTATTCCTGCTTTCAAACACCGTTGTACAACTTTTAAAAGATTATTTTAATGGAGAAGGTAAGAAGGTAAAATGAAGAATATTTTACTGATAGCTACTGGCGGCACAATTGCTTCAAAAGATAATGGCAATGGTCTTACGCCATCAATTGATGTTAATGTTTTACTTGACTATATTCCGGTAATCAGGCAAAAGTGCCATGTTACCGGAATATCATTAATGAATATCGATAGTAGTAATATGGATACATCTCACATTAGTTCCATTTCAGAATGCATTATGAACAATTACAATGACTATGATGGATTTGTTATAACACATGGAACAGATACATGTGCTTACACTGCAGCTGCTTTATCTTATCAGCTTATAAATCTTTCAAAGCCTGTCATTCTTACCGGTTCACAGTTACCCATTGATGTGGAAAAAACTGATGCAGTCATGAATTTAACAAATGCATTTATTTATTCATGTGAAGACATTTCTGGAGTATTTCTTGCATTTTCTGAAAAACTTATAAAAGGAACATGTGCTAAGAAAATCAAGACGAAAAGTTTTGATGCATTTGAAAGTATTAATTTTCCATATATTGCAGCAATCAGAAACAATATCGTTAAATATAACATTAATACAATTCAAAATATTATGACATCAGACAACGGCTTTCATATCAAAACTGATATGTGTACTGATATAGCAGTTATCAGACTTTTTCCTGGAATGAATTATAATATTTTTGATTATCTTAATTCATCGTGCAGAGGCGTAATTATTGAGGGTTTTGGCATCGGAGGAATGCCAGATAATATTACAGAACACATTCACAGACTTACAGTTAATGGTATATGTGTTGTTGTTACAACACAATGTCTCTATGAAGGTGTTAATTGGGAGATATATGAAGTCGGTCGTAATCTTACAAAGGAAAATGTCATAAATGGAAAATCCATGACAATTGAAAACCTTACAATGAAACTCATGTGGTCGCTTGCACATTATAAAAACATTACTGATATAAAAGATTTTATGGAAAAGGAGTTATAACAATATGCTTACAGAACAAAGACACGAAATAATTCTTAATCTGCTATCTGAAAAAGGAAGCATTACCGTAACTGAACTAAAAGACATTCTTAATACTTCTGAATCAACAATAAGACGTGATCTTAATACACTTGATGAACAGGGTCGGCTTACAAAGGTATTTGGAGGAGCTGTTGAAAAGATCAATGGTGTATCTACTACCGAATTATCCGTTTCACAAAAAGCTGATGTAAACACAGAAGAAAAGAAAAAAATTGCAATGTATGCTGCAAGACTTGTAGTACCTAATGATTTCATATATATCGATGCTGGAACTACCACAGAATATCTTATTGATTATCTTGAAGAGAAAACCGCAACTTATGTAACTAATGCTGTTACACATGCAAGAAAACTTGCAATTGCAGGCTTTAAAGTAATACTTATTGGCGGAGAACTTAAAGGAATAACTGAAGCTGTCGTTGGTAATCAGGCAATTATTACTATAGACAGAATGAATTTTAATAAAGGATTCTTTGGAACTAATGGAATAACTGAAAAATCAGGCTTCACAACTCCTGATATTAATGAAGCACTTGTTAAAGAAACAGCATTTGCACATTGTCATTTCAAATATATTCTTACAGACAGTTCCAAATTCGGAGAAACAAGTGCAGTAACATTTGGAAGTATTAACGAAGCAACTATTATTACAGACAAAAAAATTGGCAGCTTTGCAAAGCTGCCAAACATAATAACAGTATAATTATATCTAATATTATAGCACGCTGGCAATGATTTTACTTATAATAAGAACAAAGTTCCTATCAGAATCATTCCAGCGGCTTTTATGATTAAACACATCGTAGAAGAAATAATATCTTCTATATTTAAATTCAAACCATGCACTGATGAATGCCATTATATTACTGTCTGATAACTCATTATATAATTCCTTATGCCATGCCTCCACAGATGAAACAATACCGATTGACATAGAATTATTCTTATTATATCTAGATAAAAATGCCTTATCATTAAGAATATTCGTCATATCCGGCATTCTCTTATATTCACCACAAGAATATATAAGCTCGGAATTATCATTATATATTCTCAGTCCATCAATCTCAAACTGCTCTAAAATATTATTGGCAACATCATCAATTGCATCTTTTCCTCTGGATACAAGTTCAAGAATTATGTCAGATACCACGCCTGACATATATTCTGAATGATCAGACAAATCAAGAATTTTATGAATATGCCTGCTATTATTCTCAAGTGAACCATGTTTGCTTTCATTATATATAATAAATCTGTTTCGTCCTTTTTCTTTTGCAAGGTACAGGCATTTATCAGCTTTTCTGAAAAGTTCCTCGTAATCCGTTCCATCTTTAGGAAACAGACTTACACCAACAGAAAGAGTAACTCCAAAATCTTCAATTCTGCTGTCAAATGCATATTGTAATTCCTTACGCATAGTTGTGAGAAGAATCCTCAAAGCCTCTTCGTCTTTAATATTATTAGTGAATATATAGAATTCATCTCCACCAAATCTTCCAGCAATTCCTCGTCCGTTAAGGTTAGCATTAATAATGCCTGCTATCTTACTTAATACTTCATCACCAAAAAGATGACCATATGTATCATTAATGCTCTTGAAATTATCAACATCAAACATAATCATATAATGAATCTTATCATCTTTGGATGCAATTACCGATTTAGTATATTCCATGCATGCACGTTTATTAAGAAGTCCAGTGGCAGAATCAACAGCTTCACTTGTTGCATAATAAGGAATAACATCCGAAACACATCCATCAACAGTCTCAAGATAACCTGCAACAACAGACGTTTTATTTATTGAAAACAGGCTGTCGCCATTCACTTTGAACTTGTACAGTTCATCGTTATGCTCGTCAAGCGGCAGGTAAACCATACAGCTGAACATGTTAGAACCATTCTTTAAATAATTATAAAATGTAGCAAACTCCTTACGCTCTGAATCAGACCGCAATATTCTTAACATTCTTTCCCTGAACTGTTCCAAAGTTCCCTTAATAGGTGCATTGCACTGATTACCACGATACAGATATATTGTAAACATATCCGTGTAAGAATTATAATCAAACAAATAATTTCTGTATGTAGAAAGTATTGTCCTGTACTTATTGACATTGTCCAAAGCCAAAAGATACCTGCTCTCAACTGCTGAAAGAAAATAACATCTGACTTCAATTACATTCTCACCTGACAGAATCTTCCCATTATTAGAAATCACCATATCTGTCCAGTAATATTCACCAATTCCATTTCTTAACAGAATCAGCATTCTACAATTCTCACCTGGTTTAATCGTCTCAAAAGCCATCTTAAAATCCTTAAGATTATCCTGATGAACAATATCAAGAAAATTAATACCAACAAGTTTTTCTACAAAATGATAGAAATGTTCATCCGCATTAATAACTTCATAATTTCTTCTGATTAAAACATCACAATATGCAACACAATTCTCTTTTCCAAAATGATTCTCTGATATAATCATAGTTCACGTCTCCATCCCGATATATTATTATCATTGTAACACGAATATAACGAATTATCTAGTGAAAAATATATTAACTTATAAATGTATATTTACTTGAAAAACACATTTTAAAAATGTATTCTATTAGTACATTTAGTACATACATCAGGGGGTATATATGGAGTACAAAGTAGCATTATGTGACGATGACGAAAAAATTGCCAGTAAGATAATGGAGGCATTTAATAATGAACTTCATGCGCATAATCTTGAAGCCACAATTGATTACTATTCATCAGGGGATGTATTAATTGAGGCTGCAAAAGAAAAGCATTATAATCTCGCCTTGCTTGATATAGACATGACTCCGCTTAACGGATTTGACACAGCACAATCTATATGTTCCATTTCATCAGATACAAGAATAGTTTTCGTAACTTCACATGAAGAACTTGTATTTGATACATTTGAATATACACCATTCTACTTTATCAGAAAGAAATATTATGAAAACGGTGTGAAGAAGCTTGTAAACAAACTTACACATACAGACCTGCTCACCACTTCGGTTCATCTTGAAAAAAACGGTTCAATCACAAGCATTGACTCTGTAAGTATCAAGTACGCGGTCAGTCAGGATCATATGCTCAATATATATACAACCTCTGGAAATTATCAACTTAGGAAAAAGCTTTCGGACCTTGAAAATGAACTCGCCGGATATAATTTCATAAGAGTACATAAAAGCTGCCTGATTAACTACATGCATGTAAGAAGATTCGATGCTGTCAGTTCAGAAGTTATTATGAAAGACGGCTTCAGGATAAAAGTCGGACGCTCCTATAAAGATACATTTAAGAAAGGCTTTGTACAATACCGCCGTACAATGTAAGATAACATACTATGTTTCCATACATTTCATTTAATTATTCGCAATACATTCTTTTACTGGCTGTTGCAATAATATTTTACAATAATTCGCTTAATATAATCGGCAAAAAGAAGAGAGTATATCCATATATAATCCAGCTTATTGTAACGATTGCAGTACCGCTGCTTACATATCAGGCACAGAAAATGCTTTCGATATATTCATATCCAGTAATGCCATATGTCATATTCTCACTTATAATATATGTTCTGTTAATTATTGTCCTTAAATCATTCGCGTCAATAAGAAACGGCATGTTTAATATTCGTGATATCATAATTCTTGCATTGACTTTGATTACCGTATGTGCCGTATTTACAGTGACTATGAAAATGCAGCTTACATCGGGCAGTCTGCTGATTCTTCTTTTATTGTGCATACTGATATTTCTTATATACGAACTGGCTTTGTCACTATATATGGCAAACAGCAATAAAAAATATGCGGATAAACTTCAGGAGCAATTAACATCGGGAGAAGATTACATCAAAAATGTAAGCATGCTTGACCGTCAGATACGCTCAATAAAACATGACATGAACAATCAGCTTCAGGTGTTAAGCGGGCTTATTAATAACGGACAATTTAATGAAGCATCAGATTTTTTAAAACAGTACGGTATCGGTCTTGAAAAAACAATTGATTATATTAACACCAATAATCCGGTCATCAATACATTAATTAACAGCAAAATTGCATATGCCAAAAGCGAAAATATAATAACAGCAATTGATATTACTAAAGACATCAAACCTATGACCGGCAATGACCTGTGTTCTATTATTGGAAATGTGATAGATAACGCAATAGAAGCAGAGCTTCACGAGGAAGAGTCTCTGCGCCAGCTTCATATTCAGGCATACTGGGACGATGAAGAAATGGTATTCCATGTAAGCAATTACATTAATGAAACAGTTCTTGACAGGAACTCTGGTCTTGCTACAACCAAAGAGGATAAGAACTCCCATGGTCTCGGAACTAACATTGTAAAATCACTTGCTAAAAGGAATTATGGAACATGTGATTATTACGAAACAGAGAATGAATTTCACTGTGAAATACGATGGTAAAATGCATTTTTCTGCTTGTTTCCACAGCTATACTAATAAAATATGTAACTTACGTCGTTAAACATGCATCTTACGACAAACCGCAGAATAACAGTCTTGTACTTTAAGTACGGGGCTGTTATTCTGTTTTAAAGAGATAAGTACTTATTCAAAATAATTTAACAGGAGAATAAGAAATGGTTCACAAACATTTTATTAAAAATGCTGTTATATTTACAGCAATGCTATTAATTGTCGGGGTTAACTCAACACCTATAATGTCTAAAGCTGGCAATGACTTTGGTGTGGCATTTAGTGTGGATGGTGAAACAAGATTTACAGGCAGTCAAGATAAATATACATCTTCGTCCGTTCAGATGTCATGCACTGATAAAGATATAGACGGTTCATATTATTATGGCAAAGTATATGCAGAAGAAAATAATGAATATTATGATGTATCACATGGATATGAATATTACTTTGATGTCAATGAAACTCATAACATGCTTAACTGGGTAAATGAAGAAGGCTATACACAAGCTGTCATACAATGTGAAGGATATTCCGTTGATGATTATCATGGTGCTTGGTTTGGCGGTTACTGGTATCCAGATATCTAGGAGGCTTGATAATTGAAAACAAAAAAAGCAATTATCTTTTTAGTGTTATTAACTGTGTTGTGCGGCTGCACAACACAGACTTCCAATAATACTGATGATATGTTAGAAACAAAAACTTACTTATATAGTTATGATTATGAAACTGAGCCTGATGGTGAATTAAGTACAGCTTATCACGAAGAGAAGCCATCCGTTAATCAGAATGAATCCAGAGATGTTGTAAAAGCAACTGTTAATTTCAGAAATAAAAACGCTATTACCTACATAAAAATGAATGAAAAATATTCATTTGGAAATTGTGAGTGTTCAATTACAGATGCAATTGTAACTTCAAATTCAAATTACTTTTATACCTTAGTTAATGAAAAATATCATACAATATTATCAACTGAAATTTCTAAAAGACAATATATTTCAAAAGAAACGGGAAAACATATTCGTGATACTTCTCGTTTTGTTTGTGTTAAAGTTCATATGAAATATTCTGGACAAAAACCTGTTAATATGGATATTTATTCTGTATTATTTAGCAAACAGCCTGATAATCAAATATTTTCGTCTGGTCATTTAATGTTTATAGACAAATCATTTAGTATAAATAAAAGTGATAATATTTATCTAGAACCTAATGAAGAATATGAAATGTGGTTCTTTTATAATCTTTCTCTTTTTTCAACTGAAAACACTTATTATGTAAAAGGAAATTTTCAGAATTACAATGATAATGACAGTTACAACGGTTATTTAATTGAACTAAATGAATTGACTGAAATAGATTAGTCTTACAACTTTAAGAAGATATATTTCCGCAACTATACTAATAAAATATGTAACTTGCGTCGTTAAACATGCATCTTACGACAAACCGCAGAATAACCGTCTTGTACTTTAAGTACAGGGCTGTTATTCTGTTTTTAAAAGATAAGTACTTATTCAAAATAATTTAACAGGAGGACAAGAAATGGTTCACAAACATTTTATTAAAAATGCTGTTATATTTACAGCAATGCTATTAATTGTCGGGGTTAACTCAGCACCTATAATGTCTAAAGCTGGCAATGACTTTGGTGTGGCATTTAGTGTGGATGGTGAAACTACATTTACAGGTACACAAGAAAAATGGACTTCTTCATCTGTTCAGATGTTATGCACTGATAAGGACATAGACGGTTCATACTACTATGGTAAAGTATACGCAATTGATGACAATGACGATCCGGTTGATGTCTCACATGGATATGAATATTACTTTGATGTCAACGAAACTCATAACATGCTTAACTGGGTAAATGAGGAAGGCTATACACGCGCTGCTGTAAGATGTGAAGCGTATTCTGTAGATGATTATCATGGTGCATGGTTTGGTGGTTACTGGTATCCAGATATCTAGGAGGCTTAATAATTGAAACTGAAAAAAACAACTGTCTTTTCACTATTATTAACTGTGTTGTGCGGCTGCACAGCACAGCCTTCTATTGATACCAATAACATGTTAGAAACCAAAACATATCTATACAGCTATGATTATGAAACAGAACCTAATGGAGAGTTAAGCACAGCTTATCATGAGGAAAAGCCATCCGTTGATTTGAATGAATCCAGAAATGTTGAAAAAGGAACTGTCAATTTCAAAAATAAAAACGCTATTACATACATAAAAATGAATGAAACATTTTCAAAAGGAAATTATGAATGTACCGTAACAGAAGCTTATAAAACAATATCTTCTGATTTTTTCTATACATTAGTTGATGAACAATATTACGAAGCTCTAGAAAAAGAAATATTCAAAAGACGATATATTTCAAAAGATACAGGAAAATTAATTAATGAGAAAAATTCTTTTTTCTGTGTAAAAATTCATTTGAAATATACTGGTTCTCAACCAACTAATATGACCTTTTATACGACTGGCTACTCAAAACAGACTGATAATTTAATGTATGATCCGGGTTTACTTATTTTTATAGATAAAGCTTTAGCAAATGAGGAAAAAGATGTTTTATATCTCGAACCTGGAAAAGAGTATGATTTATGGTTTTTCTATCATGTATTAGGAACATATTCCAGTGAAAATACTTATTATATTCAGGGCGATTTTCAAAATTATAATGATCATAAAAGTTACACTGGTTATCTAATTGAACTAAATGATTTGACTGAAATTGATTAGTCTTACTACTTTAAGAGGAGATATTTAATATGAAATTTAAATATTCCTTGTAATAACTGCGTTGTGCAACTGCACAACGCAGCTTTCTAATAATAATGAATATTTTATAAAACATAATAGACTTGAAAACATATACAATAATTTTATGGGAGGGAAAGATTATTGAAAAAGAAAATAGTAGTTATTAGTTTTATATTAATAACAACTTTATGTGGTTGTTCATCACCACAAGTAAATAAAACAGATGATATAACAGAAACTAAAACTTATCTTTACAGTTACGATTACTAAACAGAAACCAATGGTGAAGTAAGTACTGCTTATCATGAAGAAAAACCATCTGTTGATTTGAATGAATCTCATAGAGAAGTTGAACCTATTGTCAATTTCAGAAGTAAAGCTGGTCTTACCTTTATTAAAATGAATGAGACTTATACCTCGGGAACACTTGAATGTACAGTTTTAAAAGCTTATTCAACAGTTTCAAAACAATTTGCTGCTGATACATTCGGAGAAGAATATTCTCAATTATTACTTGATAAGATAAATAAATTTCAAGGCTATTATGATGAAAATGGCAATCTATATAACGAAGGACATCGTTTCTTTCTTATCAAGATGCATCTGAAATATTTAGGTAAAAATACTTCAAAAATTCAATTTGATTCCCCAATAATATGTAAATATCCAGATGGTACATATTATTCCCTTGGAGGAATTGATTACATTGACAAAGCTTTGCTAGAAAATGAATCTCATCACATAACCTTAAATCCAGGTGATGAATTCGATTCATGGTTTCTTTATGAAGCTTATCGATATAGCCATGATAAGACCTACTATTTAAGAGGTTCATTTCAAAACTATATTGATGACGACAGCTATAGTGGTTATCTTGTCAAACTTAACGACATTGAAGATGTCGAATAAATCCATGTTTTTATAATTATACTAATAAAATATGTAACTTACGACGTTAAACATGCATCTTACGACAAACCTCAAAATAACAGTCTTGTACTTTGAGTACGGGGCTGTTATTCTGTTTTTAAGAGATAAGTACTTATAAATAATTTTGCAGGAGGATAAGAAATGGTTCACAAACATTTTATTAAAAATGCTGTTATATTTACAGCAATGCTATTAATTGTCGGGGTTAACTCAGCACCTATAATGTCTAAAGCTGGCAATGACTTTGGTGTGGCATTTAGTGTGGATGGTGAAACTAAATTTACAGGTAGCCAAAATAAATATACCTCTTCTTCAGTTCAGATGTCATGCACTGATAAAGATATTGATGGTTCTTATTACTATGGTAAAGTATACGCAATTGATGGCAATAGCGATCCGGTTGATGTATCACATGGCTATGAATATTATTATGATGTCAATGAAACTCATAACATGCTTAACTGGGTAAATGATGAAGGCTATACACATGCTACTATAAGATGCGAAGCGTATTCGGTTGATGATTACCATGGAGCATGGTTTGGCGGTTACTGGTATCCAGATATCTAGGAGGCATAATAATTGAAACAGAAAAAAGTAACTTTTTTTTTACTATTATTAACTGTGTTGTGTGGTTGCACAACACAGCCTTCTAATGATACCAATAACATGTTAGAAACTAAAACATATCTATATAGTTATGATTATGAAACAGAACCTAATGGAGAGTTAAGCACAGCTTATCATGAGGAAAAGCCATCCGTTGATTTGAATGAATCCAGAAATGTTGAAAAAGGAACTGTCAATTTCAAAAATAAAAACGCTATTACATACATAAAAATGAATGAAACATTTTCAAAGGGAAATTATGAATGTACCGTAACAAAAGCTTATAAAACTATATCTTCTGATTTTTTCTATACATTAGTTGATGAGCAATATCATGAAGCTCTAGCAAAAGAAATTGCTAAGCCTAATTATATTTCAAAAGATACAGGAAAATTAATTGATGAGAAAAATTCTTTTTTTTGTGTGAAAATCCATTTGAAATATACTGGTTCTCAACCAACTAATATGAGCTTTTATACCACTGGATTTTCAAAAAGAACTGATAATTTGATTTATGCTTCAGGTTTTCTTTTCTTTATAGATAAAGCTTTATCAAATAAAGAAAAAGATACTTTATATCTTGAACCTGGTAAAGAGTATGATTTATGGTTTTTCTATCATGTATTAGGAACATACTCCAGTGATAATACTTATTATATCCAAGGTGATTTTTACAATTATAACGATTATGATAGTTATAATGGCTACTTGATTGAACTAAATGATTTGACTGAAATTGATTAGTCTTACTACTTTAAGATAAGAGATATTTAATATGAAATTTAAAAAGATAATTAAAAACACAATAATATTTGCTACTATGATGCTGGTTATTGGTGTGTATACTGCACCTGTGATATCAAAAGCTGGAGATGATGTTTGGTACGGAGCATCCTTTGATTTTGATGGTCATGAAAAATATTTACCATCACAATTTAAATACACATCATCATCTGTGTGGATGTCTTGTACTGATAAGGATATTGATGGTTCATATTATTATGCACGTGTTAATGCTGTTAATGTATCTGATAATCCTGTTGATGTATCGCATGGATATGAATATTATTTTGATGTTAATGAAACTCATACTATGTTAAATTGGGTTTATGAAGAACATTACAATAAAGCAACTGTTAAATGTACTGGCTATTCCGTTGACGATTATCACAGTGCATGGTTTGGAGGTTACTGGAATCCAGATATTTAAAATTATAAATATTGAAATATAAGCTTATATATTCTCTATTTTATACTAGCTGCGTTGTGCGACTGCACAACGCAGCTTCCTAATAATAAATATCTTATAAAGCTTACCGAATTTGTAAATATAAACAATAATTTTATTGGGAGGAAAAAATTATTGAAAAAGAAAATAATAATTATTTTTATAATGTTATTCACTTTAAGTGGCTGTTCATCATCTACATCAAATAAAACAGATGACATAACAGAAACTAAAACCTTTCTATACAACTACGATTATGAAACAGATTCCAATGGTGAAGTACATACAGATTACCATGAAGAAAAACCCTCTGTTGATTTGAATGAATCACACGAAGAAGTTGAACCTACTGTTAATTTCAAAAAAGGTGCTGTCACATATGTGAAAATGAATGAAACTTATAATTCGGGTGCATGTGAATGTACTGTCTTAAAAGCATATTCAACTGTTTCCAAGCAGTTTTGCGCTGATACATTTGGAGAAGAATATTCACAGCTATTACTTGACTATCTAAATAAATTTCGTGGCTATTATGATGAAAATGGTAATCTATTCAACGAAGGACATAGATTCTTTCTTGTTAAGATGCATTTAAAATATTCAGGTAAAACTACTTCAAAAATTCAATTTACATCACCAATTATATGTAAATATCCAGACGGTACATATTATTCTCTTGGATTACTTGGTTTCATTGACAGAGCTTTGTCAGAAAATTCCACATGTCATTTAACATTAAACCCAGATGATGAATTTGACGCATGGTTTCTCTATGAAGCTTCCCGATATAGTCATGATAAGACCTACTATTTAAGAGGTTCTTTTCAAAACTATATTGATGATGACAGCTATACTGGTTACCTTGTCGAACTTAACGACATCGAAGATGTCGAATAAATCCATGTTTTTGCAACTATACTAATAAAATATGTAACTTACGTCGTTAAACATGCATCTTACGACAAACCGCAAAATAACAGTCTTGTGCTTTAAGTACGGGGCTGTTATTCTGTTTTTAAGAGATAAATACTTATTTAAAATAATTTAACAGGAGGACAAAATATGATATGTAAAAAAGCCATTAAAAATGCTGTCATATTCACAGCAATGCTGCTAATTGTTGGTATTAATTCAACACCATTAATATCCAAAGCAGGCAACAGCTTTGGTGTTGCTTTTAGTGTAGATGGTGAAACTACTTTTACAGATACACAATCCAAAAGCACATCATCTTCAGTTCAGATGTTATGCACCGATAAAGATATTGATGGTTCATATTATTACGGCAAAGTATATGCTTATAAAAGTGGACAATATTATGATGTCTCACATGGCTATGAATATTATTTCGATGTTAACGAAACTCATAATATGCTTAACTGGGTAAACGAGGAAGGCTATACACGCGCTGCTGTAAGATGTGAGGCGTATTCTGTAGACGATTATCATGGTGCATGGTTTGGTGGTTACTGGTATCCAGATATCTAGGAGGCTTAATAATTGAAACTGAAAAAAATAACTGTCTTTTCACTATTATTAACTGTGTTGTGTGGCTGCACAACACAGCCTTCTAATGATACCAATAATATGTTAGAAACTAAAACATATCTATATAGTTATGATTATGAAACAGAACCTAATGGAGAATTAAGCACAGCATATCATGAGGAAAAACCATCTGTTGATTTGAATGAACCCAGAGATGTTGTAAGAGCAACTGTCAATTTCAAAAAAAATGCTGTTACATACATAAAAATGAATGAAAAATATTCATTTGGAAGTTGTGAATGTGCTATTACACAAGCCTATGTCACCTCGAATTCTAATTATTTTTACACATTAGTTAATGAAAATTATCACAATATTTTATCAGATGAAATTTCAAAACAACGCGATATTTCTAAAGAAACTGGAAAACTCATTGACGATACTTCTCGCTTTTTCTGTGTAAAAGTACATATGAAGTATACCGGTAAAGAAGCCATGACTATGGATATATACTCTACAATATTCAGCAAAGACACTAATAACGAAATACTTTTTTTAGGTTTTTTAATGTTTATTGATAAATCTTTTTCTATCCATAAACTTGATAATATTTATCTTGAACCTAATGAAGAATATGACATGTGGTTTTTCTATAATCTTTCAAATTATTCTAGTGACAACACTTATTATGTTAAAGGTAATTTTCAAAATTATAACGACAATAATAGTTATAATGGCTACTTGATTGAACTAAATGATTTGACTGAAATTGATTAGTCTTACTACTTTAAGAGGAGATATTTAATATGAAATTTAAAAAGATAATTAAAAACACAATAATATTTGCTACTATGATGCTGGTTATTGGTGTGTATACTGCACCTGTGATATCAAAAGCTGGAGATGATGTTTGGTACGGAGCATCCTTTGATTTTGATGGAGACACATATTACACAGATAGAAAAAGTAAAAACACGTCATCATCTGTTTGGATGTCTTGCACGGACAAAGATATTGATGGTTCTTATTACTATGCAAAAGTTTATGCTTTAAATTCAGCGGGAACAAGAATAGATGTCTCTCATGGATACGAGTATTATTTTGATGTAAATGACTCACATAATATGCTTAACTGGGTATATGAAGAACATTACAATATGACTTGTGTAAGATGTGAGGGATATTCAGTTGATGATTATCATGGTGCATGGTTTGGAGGCTATTGGAATCCAGACATTTAAAACAAATCACATATAAATTAGTATTTATATATGATTTATTATTAAAGCTACGTTGTGTCTATGCACAACGTAGTCTTCTAATTGTAAAAAAGTTAACCTATGGAGGTCAATAATTGAAAAAAAAATATATAATAATTATACCACTATTATTAACTGCCTTATGTGGCTGCGCAACAAATACCAATAACAACACAAATGACATAGCCGAAACCAAAACTTATCTTTATAACTACGATTATGAAACAGATTCCAATGGTGAAGTAAGCACTGCTTACAATGAAGAGAAACCTTCTGTTGATGCGAATGAACCCCAAATAACAGAAGAACCAATCGTAAAATTAAACAAAAATTCTATAAAATACATAAAAATGAATGAAACATATAATACAGGCTCATTTGATTATACGATATTAAAAGTATATTCAACTATATCTAAATCATTTGCCACCGAATTAGTTGACGAAGAATATATCCAGCCTGTAATGAATCAGCTTAATCTATATAGGGGAATTTATGATGAAAATGGCAATCTATTTTATGAGGGACATAGATTTTTCTGGATAAAGGTTCATATTAAATATTTAGGAGAAACAACTTCAAAATTTCAATTTACATCAACAATTATAGCTGAATATCCTGACGGGACAACATATGAATTAGGAGGTATAAATTTTATAGACAGGTCTTTAGCTGAAAACAACGAGCAACACCTGACTTTGAACCCTGGCGATGAATTTGATAGCTGGTTTTTATATGAAGCATACCGTTATTCTGATACAAATAAATATTATATTCAAGGTTCGTTTCAGAAACTTCTTGGCGGAAACCATTACAGTGGTTACCTTGTCGAACTTAACGACATTGAAGAAGTTGAATAAATTATAACTAACATCACTACACTTACTTTTATGGGGGAGGATTATGCGCGATATTTTAATTCTGTTAAGAATAGAACTTAAACGATTATTTAAAAGCAAATTATTTTATGTAAGTCTTTTTATAGGACTTGCCTTATCTGTCGGGGGATTTATTGAGTGTGCGAAGCCGCATCTTAATATTACTAATGGCTTTAACGGGGGAGTGGAAACATATCCGTTCTCTGTATTTAATTCGTGGATGGGAATGTTTATGGGGCTTAAGCCTATATCTACATCTTATCTGTATATATTTATGCTGCTTGCAGCACTTCCGTATTGTGGATTCTTCTGCAGAGATAACAAGAACCAGTACATTCTGCAATATTACAGCAGAATGTCAAAGAATAAGATTCATGCTGCCAGATTCATTGCAACATTTATCTCAGGAGGACTTGTAACTATGCTTCCTCTTTTACTGAATCTATGCGCAACTATGATGTTTATTCCTGCATTGAAGCCATCCGGCAACGGCTTATTTATTCATTCAGGTGCGTATATAATGGGAAATCTTTTCTGTGAACATCCGCTTATCTATGTATTGATATATGTATTACAGTTCTTTATATATGGCGGTTCATTTGCACTTGTTTCACTTGCGGTTTCATTCTTTATCGACAATACATTTTTAGTAATAATATCTCCATTCGTTACCTATTACGGACTTGGTATTATCTCTACATTATGTAAAAGCGTAATGAATATTTATTCATTCAATCCTATGGCTCTGCTTTCACCTGCAACCAAGCTGCAGGACGGAATGTTATTTGCCTACATATGTGAACCAATTATCATCTGTGTTATATGTGGAATTATATTTTTTATGAAAGGAAAGAATAATGAAGCGTTATAGAATAATAATTATTGGAGCAATAACTCTGCTTATTGCAATATTTATAGGATTCACCGTGAGAATCAATATGATTTTTCCTAATGCCAAAGATGTAACTTACACATCTGATAATCCTCCTATTATTGACGGTTTAAAGATTACTCCTGTTGATTATAATGTATATACAATCGACGAATACCGCGAGAAATCAGGTCAGCAGCTTAATATGCGTGAGGAAACTGCCCGTAAGAGCCGTATTGTGGTTATGACTATAGAATTAGAAAATGTATCCGATAAGGTTGTTAATTTCTCACCATCAATATTCGTTTTCTTGTCTGACGAGCTTAATGCACACAACGGAGTAACTATGTATTCATCAAAAGATTCACGTATTGTAGTTGTTCCCGGTGAAAAGAAAGAAGTGCGCCTGCAATGCACATTAGGAAGTTCCATGGTTAAAGAAAGTAAACTTGACAAGATAGATTCTTCTGATATCAGTCTTGTATATTCTTTCTATCCAAAAAGGCTGCGCATTGTATTTGACCGTCATTGATAAGAGGCTTGCCTATGATTAAAGAACGACATAAACATTATATTAAAATATTAATTATATATACAATTGTAATTGCAATATTAATCAGGACTCTGCCATACACAAGCAGATATTTTGATAACGCAGTACCTTGTGTTTCGGATTTCTTTTTGTTTTTTTATGATTTTCCAAACAACATTTTTCTATGCAATCTCGAACTTGTTGTTGCAGCTTTCATGATTATATCCATTGTCAGATATGAAATGTCTGATTTCAGGGTTGTACTGTATTCTTCAATGTCGAAGCTGTGGCTTAACTGTGTAAAAAAATGTGCATGGATAAGTATTGTATTTCCTCTGATTAATTCAGTGGTACTGACAGGCTGTGCATTATCTTATCCTTCAGTTATTAACTGTAACTGGCTGGAAGAGGGCAGTGTTGCAAGAAATTTTATACCTAATGGAAATATTACGACTGAGAACACATTTGTAATAATTCTTATCTGCTTCCTGCTTGATATTCTGCGTGTTCAGATAACAATTCTTACAATCTGTGCGCTGCACTGGCTTATAAGAAATCCGGTTGCTGATTTTATTATCACTTACGCATGTATATTTACTACTTATGTATCTGTTCTGCCTTTTGAGAACTTCTATAGAAAGATGTGTCTTAATCAGTCAGATGTGTACATATCCGGTATCTATTATGCTGATGATGTTATAACTCCGTTTATTATATGGATTGATATGATTCTGATAAGCTGGGCTGTAATTAAATTCTATAGAAAGGACATGCTTAAGAATTAATGAATACTTTCTTATGTATTTTAAAGGCTGATATCAGACGCTTCTGGTCGATGTGCTGGAAATTCTATATGGTTTTCTATATATATTGCGTATTTCAGGCTGTATCGTATTTTTCAAATGTATACAGATGTATTAAGAATTCCAGAATCAGCAGTATTTCTCTTGGAGATTCCCTGCTGTATGTATTCAGAGGTGCAAAAGAATTCTCTCCCGGCATGCAGATTGACATTCCGCTGTTTGAGATTCTTATAGTGCTGTATATCACATTTATAATAACTTATTACATAACGGCTGACCAGAAAGCTGTCGGAAAGAATATTCTTGTTATCTCAGGTTCAGCTTCCGGCTGGTGGCTCAGCAAATATATCACTATGTTACTGGCTGTAATTATATATATGGCAGGTATATTTGCTGCTAACACAATTGTTGGTCTGATTATGACTGGCAGCAGATTTTCAATGTCACTTAACATTACAGGCACCGAGGCAGTAAGAATATTTTTACAGACTAAGCTTGAACTTGATTTCAATATGCCTCTGGTTATTATACTGTGTTTTGTGTGTCTCGTAACTATGACGGGCATAAGCCTTCTGCTTGCTTATATCAGCAATGCGGTATTCGGATTCGTTGTTAATCTGTTCTTCTTTATTGTGAGTATATGCAGTATGAAATGGTTCTTTTTCTATAATTATTTCATGACTATCCGCATACCTCATGTATACAACAGATGGCCGTACGGTCTGTGCTTAATGCTGGCAATCAATATATTACTGGTTGCAACCGGTATTATTTATTCAAAGAAAAAAGACTTTATCTAAGGGGGATTAATATGTATATTCAGCTTACAAATGTTTCAAAGAAAATTAAGAGCAATGATATCCTTAAAGATATCAATCTGCGCATGGAATCAGGCAAAATATATGGTTTCAAGGGAAAGAACGGCTGTGGTAAAACTATGCTTATGAGAGCTATATCAGGTCTTATCAAGGTTAAGGGTACTGTTGATATTAATGGACAGATTATCGGAAAAGATATTATGTTTCCGCCAAGTATCGGATTATTAATTGAAAATCCGTCTTTTATTAATAATTACACTGCATTTGAGAATCTTAAAACACTTGCATCTATCCGCAGGCGTATTGATGATAACCGCATACGCGAGACTCTTACCGAGATTGGTCTTGATCCTGATGATAAGAGAACTTTCCATAAGTTCTCACTTGGTATGAAACAGAGACTTGGAATTGCTGCTGCCATCATGGAGAATCCCGATATCATTATCCTTGATGAACCAATCAATGCACTTGATGATACAGGTACAGAGCAGATTCGTGACATACTCATCAGGCACAGGGAAAGAGGTGCTTTAATTATAATTGCCTGCCACGACGCAGACGAGCTTAATTTCTTATCTGATGAAATTATCGAAATCGTTCAGGGGCAGATTAAGCCATCGAAAGATGATAAAAAATCCGCTTAAAATATTGACATATCATCACTATACATATAAGGTTGTCCTTAAAGGGACAGCCTTATTTATTTATAATGGCTATTCTATGAAAAGTACGAAAACAAGGTGATTATTATGAATACAGATATTAAACTTGTGGCTCTTGATTTAGACAGGACAACTCTTAATTCAGAAAGCCATCTATCAGAAGTAAACAGACAGGCATTAATTGATGCTATAAGCAACGGAGTACATGTATGTATCGCAAGCGGACGTGCATTTGACACACTGCCTGAGGATGTCATATCAGTTCCCGGAATTGAATATGCAATAACAAGCAATGGTGCTGCCATATACCGTATTGCAGGCAAAGAGTGCCTTAAATCCTATGTTCTTACACCGGAATCAGTAAAGACAATACTTAAACTCACAGAGAATGATATTGTGACATATGAAGCATTTATAAAAGGACAGGCCTTCGCTTCAACAGAATATACTGCACATCCTGAAAAATACGGTGCTACAGAACACTCACTTAACTATGTAAAGAAAACAAGAATTCTTAAAGACGACATTGTATCCTTCATACTTGAACACTGCCATGAATTAGACAGTATTGACATAGTAGTCGGTGATGAAGAATTAAAGAAAAACATAATGGACAGAATAAGAAAAGCCACAGACGAAGTCTACATGACAAGTTCAATAAGCCAGCTCCTTGAGATATCATATAAAGACGCCGGCAAGAAATCAGGTGTTAAGTTCTTAACAGAATACCTAGGTCTGTCCCGTGAAAATGTAGCAGCCTTCGGTGACGCAGACAACGACACAGACATGATAGAATACGCCGGAACCGGAATCGCAATGGAAAACGCCGCCCCACACCTTAAAGAAATAGCCGACCACGTAACGCTGCACCACGATAAAGACGGCGTAGCATACGCATTCCGCAATATACTTAATATATGTTAATCTTGGGCTTTTTCAATATAGTTATATGCATATATGCCTGTCTATAGCTCACAAGCGACTATTGACGAGCTGTGTATGAGTTAATACCGCTATATACAAAAGTTCGGTGTGTGAAGTCTCGTTCAAGCGAAGCGCGTTTGACTTCGCACACCGTAATAAACTATGTAGATAGCGGTATTTACTCATACTAAGCGAGGAAATCGGAGATTGTGAGCTATAGACAGGCATATATGCATTTTAAATACAATAAAAATCCCAGAATTACCACAGATTAATTTCAAGGTTGAAATGCGTCTGCAAAATGTGTAAAATATTATGAGATTTATTTAGCAATATAAGGAGATTAATAATGAACGAACAGGATTGTAAGAAATTAGCAGAGCTCTTATTCCCTGATGTGGATAAGACACCTGATTATTATGAGGAGAAATACCCATATAGAAAACTTCCTAATAAGGCAGAAGTAACAAGATTAGGTCCAAGCCCTACAGGCTTTATCCATCTTGGCAATCTCTACAGTGCTTTGGCTGATGAGAGAATTGCACATAAGAACGGCGGTGTATTCTACTTAAGAATTGAAGATACTGATGCCAAGAGAACTGTTGAAGGTGCTGTTGACCTTGTAATCAATTCTTTAAGATATTTTGATATTGAATTTGATGAAGGTGCAGGCTTCCCGGATTCTGACCCGGTTAATGCATACGGACCATATTATCAAACACAGAGAGTTGATATCTATCATACATTTGCAAAGGAGCTTGTACTTAAAGGTCTTGCTTACCCTTGCTTCTGTACAGAGGAAGAGCTTGAGGCTGTAAGATTACAGCAGGAGACTGATAAGGTTCTTACTGGATATTATGGCAAATATGCTGTATGCCGTGACCTTTCTTTAGAGACTATCGAGGAAAATCTTAAGGCAGGAAAGCCTTATGTGCTTAGACTTCGTTCACAGGGAAGTCCTGAGAATGAAATCACATTTACAGACAGCATTAAGGGAGAGATTAAGCTTCCAGAGAATATCCATGATGTAGTTCTTCTTAAGAAAGATGGTATTCCAACATATCATTTTGCACACGCAATTGATGACCACTTTATGAGAACTACTACAGTTGTACGTGGCGGTGAATGGCTTGCTTCTGTTCCTATCCACTATGAATTATTCCATGTATTAGGCTTTAAGATGCCAAAATACGCACATACAGCACATCTTATGAAGTTTGATGAGGAAACAGGTGGAAAGAGAAAGTTATCTAAGAGAAAAGATCCGGAGCTTTCACTTGATTACTACAGAAAAGACGGATATCATCCATATACAATGAAGGTCTATCTTCTTACACTCCTTAACTCTAACTTTGAGGAATGGCATGAGAAGTTCCCTGACAAGGATATCAATGAATTCCCATTCTCAGTAGATAAGATGAGTGTTTCAGGTGCCTTATTTGATAAAGAAAAGCTTCATAACATCTGTAAGAATGAGCTTTCCAAGTTATCAGAGGATGATTTATATGAATTCCTTCACAACTGGGCATTAGAGAATGAACCTGAGATGGAAAAGGTATGGTTTGCTGACAAAGAGAAGTTACTTGCTATATTAAGACTTTACATGGGTGTTGGTGCTAAGAGAAGAAGAAAAGACTTCATGTATGCTAAGCAGATATTTGAACTTATCAGCTTCTTCTTTGATGGCGAGTCTGGTGAAAGAGATGAATTCAGATTAGTTGATGACGAGGTTAAGGCTATTCTTAATGATTACCTTGCAGCTTATGACCATAATGATGATAACAGCATGTGGTTTAACAAGCTTAAGGAAATAGCTGACAAGAACGGCTATGCTTCTGATATGAAGGCTTACAAGGCTAATCCGGAGAACTTCAAGGGTAATGTATCAGACGTTGCAGAGGTTGTAAGAATTGCTGTAACCGGCAGAGCTAATACACCTGATTTATGGACTATCGTTCATATCATGGGCGAAGAGCAGATGAAAGAGCGTATAAGCCGTTTCCTTTAATTAATACTAGTTTATAAGTCAACATAATAAGGAGGCTATGTAATATGTATGACCTTATGATAATCGGCAGCGGACCTGCTGGAATATCTGCTGCACTCACTGCTAAAGCAAGAAATCTTAACTTTATATGGTTTGGTTCAAGAGCACTAAGCACTAAGATAGAGAAAGCCGAGAAAATCATGAATTATCCTGGACTTCCTGCTGTTACAGGAAGCGAAATGCAGTCTGTGTTCTTAAAGCAGATTGACGACTGTGGCATTACTATAACAGAGTCACAGGTTAATTCCATATATGACTGCGGCGGTTATTTTGCAGCCGGTGCTGATAATGAGATATATGAAGCCAAAGCTGTCATAATGACTGTTGGTATGACAACAACAAGAGAGATTGAAGGTGAAGCAAGGCTTTTAGGTTGTGGCGTAAGTTATTGTGCTACATGTGATGGAGCATTATATAAGAATAAGGATATTGCTGTTATATGTGCATCACCTAAATTCGAGGATGAAGTAACATTTTTAGCAGGACTTGCTAATCATATATATCTTTTCACACCTTATAAGGAAACCACGTTACAATATGATAACATAACGCATTTTAACGGACTTCCTGCAAGTGTTGACGGAGATAAGAAGGTTGCTTCAGTAACTTTCAAGGGAGAAGCTATCCCTGTAAGCGGAGCTTTCTTCTTAAAGGATTCTATCAATCCGGGTGTATTATTATCAGGACTTGATATGGCTGGTGGACATATTATTGTTGACAGAACTCAGATGACTAACATTGATGGTGTATATGCAGCAGGTGACTGTACAGGCAGACCTTATCAGTATGCCAAGGCTGTTGGTGAAGGAAATGTTGCTGTACACAGCGTACTTGAATATCTTAAAGAACATAAAGATAATTAGTTTAACAGGAGACGATTAATAATGGGCGAGATATGGGATATCTATGATGTCGATAAACAACTTACAGGCCGTACTATGAAACGTAATGACTGGAACATGAAAGATGGGGACTATCACCTGACTGTTCTTGGCATAATCAAAAGACCTGATAATACATTTTTAATAACACAGAGAGTCTTAACTAAAGCATGGGCACCGGGGCACTGGGAAGTCTCAGGCGGTGCATGCCAGGCTGGAGAGACATCTTTTCAGGCTGTCTGCCGTGAAGTATTAGAAGAAACCGGTGTTGATGTATCACAGGCTGATGGCGGCTTTGAATTTTCTTACAGAAGAGATAATCCTGAAGAAAAGGATAATTATTTTGTTGATATCTATAAGTTTAACATGGATATTACAGAAGCAGATATACATTTACAGACAGAAGAAACTGCCGGTTTCAGATTTGCTACAGCAGACGAAATCAAGGTTATCGCTGACAGGGGAGAATTTCTTCATTACGACAGCATAAGGAAGGTTTTTGAATAATTAGTTTAAAGACAGGGAGTTTTATATGCTGAAATATCTTAAAAAATACTGGCTTTTTGCCATTCTTGCACCTTTATTCATGGTGGGCGAGGTTCTTGCGGACCTCGTTCAGCCTCGTTTAATGAGCACCATCGTGGATGAAGGTGTTTTAGGTTTATCAAATAACGGTGTTGGGAATCTGAATCTTGTACTTACCGAAGGACTCAAGATGATAATATTCGTAATTCTTGGCGGATTATCTGGTATCTTATGTGGTGTGTGTTCTAATATTGCATCACAGAATTTCGGTAATGATCTAAGAAAAGACGCATTCAAAAAGATTATGTCATTCTCATTCGAACAGACTGACAAATTCTCTACAGGTTCACTTATCACAAGAGTTACCAACGATATAACGCAGTTACAGAATTTTATCCAGATGAGCATGCGTGGTTTTATAAGGACATTCATGCTTTTTGCTGGCGGCATAATATGCATGTTATCCCTTAACCTAAGCTTTGGTGCAGTAATCGCGTGCGCCCTGCCGCTTGTAATTATATGTGTTATATATTTTCTTTCTAAAGCTAATCCACTTTTTTCCAGGCTTCAGCAGAAGCTCGACAATGTTAATAATGTGATGCAGGAAAATGTATCAGGCTTCCGTGTTGTCAAAGCATATGTTAAAGAAGATTACGAAAAAGAGCGGTTCGGAAAATCCAATGACGACCTTGTAAATACTCAGCTTAATGTGCTGATGATTTTCTCATATATGCAGCCAATTATGAATATTATTCTCAACCTGTCTGTAGTTGCAGTTATCAAGGTCGGTGGTATTCAGGTTTCCAGCGGTTCTGTTACACCAGGTAATGTCATGGCAGCAATTACATATGTCACGCAGTCACTTAATGCGGTTATGAGAATGACTAATATGTTCCAGACTGCTTCAAGAGGTATTGCTTCAGGCAGACGAATTAATGAGGTGCTTGCCTGCGAGCCTTCTATCAAAAACGGTTCATTTGACGGAAAACCTTCAGTTAAGGGTAAGATTGAATTTAAAAATGTAACATTTGCATATCCATTAACTGGCGATAAGAAGATTCTTGATAATATTAATCTTGTTATCAATCCCAGCGAAACTATCGGTATTCTTGGTGAAACCGGCTGTGGTAAAACAAGTCTTATTAACCTGATTCCAAGATTCTATGATGTATGCGAAGGAAGCGTGCTTGTTGATGATATTGATGTAAGGGAATATAACCTTAAGAATCTGCGTGAGCGTATATCTGTCGCTCTGCAGAAAAGTGAAATATTCCAGAGCACTATTAAAGAGAACATCCAGTGGGGCCGTGAAAACGCAACTGACAATGACATTGCAAATGCAGCTTCTATCGCACAGGCTATAGAATTTATCAGTACTTCAGCAGATGGATTTGACACTCTTGTAACACAACAGGGAACGAGTCTTTCCGGCGGTCAGAAGCAGAGAGTTGCCATAAGCCGTACAATTCTTAAACAGGCAGAGATTATTATATTTGATGATGCAACAAGTGCACTTGACTTAAAGACAGAAGCTAATCTGTATTCAATGCTTAAAAATGCATATCCGGACACTACTAAGATTATTATTGCACAGCGAATTGCCTCTGTTAAAGATGCTGACAGAATTGTAATTCTTGATGACGGACATATAAGTGCTGTCGGTACTCATGAGGAGCTGCTGAAAAACAGTGCTATATATCAGGATATATATAATTCGCAGTTGAATAAGAAGTAGGCTTTACAAAATGTAAGTTAGAATCTAATCAAGGAGATAGAAATATTATGGCTGAGGATAAGAATACTTCACAAGTTAATATGAAAATTCCCGGCATGAAGGGAGGACCTAGAAACAGGGGGGCAGCTGTCGAAAAGCCTGTCAACGGCAAGGAAACATTTATGCGCCTTATGCAGTATTTTGCTAAAGAAATACCTGTGATTATCGCTCTTTTCATCGCTGTAGTTGTAATGGTTGTATGCTCTGTCTATGCTCCAAAGCTTCAGAGTCAGGCAATTGATTATATTTCTTTAAGAAAATTTAATAATTTAAACCATATACTTATCTTCATGTTGGTGGTATACATAATATACAGTATATGTACATTTATACAGACAAGACTAAGTGCCATATTAAGCCAGAGAATTGTAAAGCATATGAGACAGGATCTTTTTGATAAGATTGTCGGCATGTCTGTCAAGTATCTTGACCAGCATTCACATGGCGACATTATGAGCCGGATGACTAATGATGTTGAGAATATCTCCAACACTGTATCACAGTCCATGAGTTCGTTATTCTCAGGTGTTCTCACTATTATTGGAACTGTCATTATGATGGTTGCTTTATCCCCACAGCTTGCATTATGTTCCTGCACAACAATAATTCTTACTATATTTGCAACTAAGAATTTGTCTAAAGCTATGAGAAAATTCTATTCCAGACGACAGGTTCTTTTAGGCCAGCTTAATGGAACTGTTGAGGAGATGGCCACTGGTATCAAGACTGTTACAGCATTTGACAGACAGGAAAATGTATGCAGTGATTTTGATAAAACTTCCGACGAACTGACTAAGGTTGGTATTAAAGCTGAGATTCTTGGTGGTTCTATGGGACCTGTTATGAATGTCATTAACAATATCGGCTTTGTCATTATTGCCGCAGCCGGAGGATATTTTGCAATTAAAGGATATGTATCTATCGGTGTAATATCAGCATTTATCGTATATGCCAAGCAGTTTGGCAGACCTATTGACGAGCTTGCCAATATATGGGGTCAGATTCAGACTGCAATAGCCGGTGCTGAGCGAGTATTTGCTGTTCTTGATGAACCTTCCGAGGACAAATCAGGTGAATTTACAATGGATAATTCTACCGGCAACATTGAATTTAACCATGTTGATTTCTCTTATATTCCGGGGAAACAAGTATTACATGATTTCAACCTTAAGGTTAAAGCAGGACAGAAGGTTGCACTTGTAGGAAGCACCGGAAGCGGCAAGACTACTGTTGTCAATCTTCTTATGAGATTCTACGATATTGACAACGGCAGTATAACCATTGATGGTGTTAATATTAAAGATATCGACTGTGAGAATCTTAGGAAGAATACTGCAATTGTTTTACAGGATACTGTTCTTTTTGCCGACACTGTAAAGAATAATCTTCTATATTCAAGACAGGATGCAACGGATACTGAAATCATTGCTGCTGCAAAGAAGGCTAACTGCCATAATATGATTATGCATCTTCCTGACGGATATGATTCCATGCTTGCCAAAGATGGACAGAATCTGTCACAGGGACAACGCCAGTTACTATCAATTGCAAGAGCATTTGTTGCCAGTCCTAAGATTCTTATACTCGATGAAGCAACCTCAAGTGTTGATACACGAACAGAAAAAAAGATTCAGGATGCAATGACTAATCTTATGAAGAACAGAACAAGCCTTATTATTGCACACCGACTGTCAACTATTCAGGACGCTGACGTCATAGTTGTTATGGATAATGGAAGAGTTGTCGAGACAGGTAAGCATGAGTCTCTGCTTGCTGCTAAAGGCAGATATTATGAGCTGTATATGACACAGTTTGCTGGAAAGGCAATCTGATTAATAGGACAAGGAGATAAGAAAATTATGGATAATCGCAAGCATATGAGAACCGAAAAGAAAACAGCCGTAAAAAACAGTTTTGGACGGCTTCTGGCTACAGGTATATTTGTACTTATCCAGGTTGCGTGGCTGGCTTATCTTTTATTATATTTTTACAGGGACTACGCATGGATTTCATTATTAAGCACATTTATTGCAATTATTCTTGTGCTTAAGATATACGGAACATCTACTAATTCAGCCATGAAAATGCCATGGATAATTGTAATTCTTGCATTTCCTATACTTGGTATACTTATTTATCTGCTTTTTGGACGTTCCATTGTTACAAGGGCGGTAAAGAAAAGGTTCAATTCAATAGAAGAATCCTATAAAAAATCTCTTTCTCAGGATGAAAACATTCTTAAAGAGGTTAAAGATAAGGATATCTATATATATAACCAGTTCCATTATCTTAGTGATCATGAAGGATATCCTGTATATAAGAATACAGATATTGAATTTTATTCTATAGGTGAGGAAGGCCTTGAAGCACAGCTTACAGAACTTGAAAAAGCTGAGAAGTTCATATTTATGGAATATCACGCTATTGAAGAGGCTTCCAGCTTTGACAGAATTAAGGACGTTCTTATAAAAAAGGCTGCTGCAGGCGTTGAAGTCCGTTTATTCTATGATGATGTAGGAAGTATCTTCTTCCTTAACAAGGATTTCATCAAGGAAATGCGTGCAAATGGCATTGACTGCCGTGTATTTAATCCAATCAAGCTTGCATTTAACATGTTCATGAATAACCGTGATCACAGAAAAATTACCGTAATTGACGGTAAGGTCGGATTCACTGGAGGTTATAATCTTGCTGACGAGTACTTTAACATAACACACCCATATGGGGAGTGGAAGGATACCGGTCTTAAACTGACCGGCGATGCCGTTAAGACTCTTACAATGCTGTTTCTTTCTA
Source organism: Lachnospira eligens (assembly GCF_009680455.1). Lineage (GTDB taxonomy): Bacteria > Bacillota > Clostridia > Lachnospirales > Lachnospiraceae > Lachnospira > Lachnospira eligens_A. The sequence continues at coordinate 10,364 of NZ_WKRD01000004.1, read as the reverse complement.
TGTGGAACTCTATTAAGAAAACAGACGAGCCTCAGGATGATTATGTCAAATATATTAAAGCCTCTGACTATGGCTACAAGGCTGTTAATAATAATCAGTATGTTGTTCCTTACGCTGACAGTCCACTTAATAACAACAGGGTTGCTGAAAATGTTTATCTTAATATTATTAAGAGTGCCAAGCATTATCTTTACATTACAACACCATATCTGCTTATTACAGAAGAGATGTCCAGAGAGCTTGCAATGGCAGCAATGAGAGGTGTTGATGTTAGAATTGTAACACCTGGTATTCCTGATAAGAAGCTTACTTACAGCCTCACAAGATCATATTATGCAGATCTCGTAAGATACGGCGTAAGAATATACGAATACACACCGGGCTTCATTCATGCAAAACAGTGGGTAAGCGATGGAGAAGTATCTGTTGTAGGCACAATCAACATGGACTTCAGAAGTCTTTACCTTCACTTTGAAAATGCTGCATATGTATATGGCAAGGAAACTGCTGCTGACATACTTAATGATTTCTACAACATTTTCAGAAGAAGTGAGGAAGTAACCGACAAGTACATCAATAAGCCGAGAATTCTGAGATTCGGACAATGTATATTAAGACTGGTTGCACCTTTGTTCTAATTGGTGTATATTCATATTTGTATATCAAATTAATAAACATTTAACAAGGAGATATAATGAGAGAAGAAACTGTAACCGTGAAAATCGACCACCCATTAGGTAGCACTGATGAAGATAACCCCTCGGTGGTCTATCCTATTAATTGTGGCTATGTAGATGTCGAAAGAACAGCCGGATTTTCTGAGCTTGATAAACAGAGAGTTTATCTGTTAGGTGTAGATGTTGCCGTTGATGAATATATCGGAGAACTTATTGCTGTAGCAAGACGCCGTGATGATCCTGAAACAGTCTGGATAATAGCACCTGAAAATATATCTTACACAATCCAGCAGATTGAAGAAATGATATATTTCGAAGAGCAGTATTACGACAGTTTTGTTGAAATAGTTGACGAGGAATTATGGGATGCCTATGATGAGAATGAAAAGCTGTTAGGTTTCGATTTAAAAAGAAGCCAGGCAAAATCTTTACCTGATGGGGTATATCATGTCATTGTCAATGTCTATACTATGACTAAGGATGGTAAGCTTCTTACGACAGAACGTTCACGAAATAAAACATACCCTCTTAAGTGGGAAGTTACAGGTGGTTCTATACTTAAAGGTGAAACAGCGGCTGAAGGTGCGGTTCGTGAGTTATATGAAGAGACAGGCATTAAGATTTCTACTGAAGACCTCATTGTACTCTACAGCTATGTGGATAAGCCTAAGCATGCCATATATCACAGTTACCTTAATTTAATAGAAAAAGAAGTCCATGTTACCCTTCAGGAAGGAGAAACCATGGACTACATGTATGTTCCGTATAAGGAATTTGATGAGCTTGTTAATTCTGACAGATTCGTTCCATCAGAACAGCGACGCTATAAGAATCAGGCCGTCTTTACGATGCTTTCACGATTCATTCCTGATTCAGCGGCTTCTACATAAGCAATTCCATATGTTCCTGGACCTACATGAGTTCCAACAGAACAGCCAATAGAGCTTACACCAACATTTCCATTAACATCAGATATGTAAGTAAGACTCTTATTAATAAATGTTTCTAAGGATTCAGAGCAGTTGATATGACCAAACATGAAATCTCTTGTAAGACTTAATCCGTCTTTGGTGAGCTTATCATGCATAAGTTTTTCAGCTGCTTTTTTTCCTCTTGTTTTTCCAATCACAACAACTTTTCCATCTTCAATACTTACAACCGGTGTTATATGAAGCATTGTTCCTGCAAATGCAGCAGCTCCTGAAAGTCTGCCACCCATTTTAAGATATTTAAGTGAACCGACAACTGCTGTAAGCTTGATGTATTTTGACATCCCTGTACATGCAGCAGCGATATCAGCCGCATTTACACCAGCATCTCTTAACTTTACTGCCTCTCTGATTAGGAGGGCTGTTCCAATCGAAGCACTTCTTGAATCTACCATGTATAGTTTCTTTCCTGTTTCTTCTTCAACATCTAAAGCAGCAAGGCAGGCACTCTGATATGTTCCTGATAAATCAGAAGATATGAATATTCCAAGTACATCATCCCCGGCAGCAACAGCTTCATTAAATACTTTCATGAATGTATCAGGGCTTGGCTGTGAAGTCTTAGGTAATTCATCACATTCAGCAAGTCTTGTATAGAATTCCTCGTGTGTTATCTCAACTCCATCTAAGAATTCTTCATTCCCAAACCTTACAGATATAGGAACAATCTGAATCCCCATTTTTCTTGCATCTTCTTTTGATATATCACATGTGCTGTCAGCAATAATTCTTAACATAATCATTCTCCTTTAAAGATTTTGATATATTTTGATATTCAAAGTTTCTTGTTGAATGTTATCATTTAATTAAATAATTGTCAAGGGTATTTTGATATTCAAAGTTTCAACAGGAAATTCTTGAATAAAAATATGTGATTTAAATATCATCATGTGTTTTTTTAGTATTTATATATACACAGAATTGATATAATCAATATAAATATATTCTCATAAAAATGGGGTGTGTAAAGAATTATGAATATTACAAAACTAGTATTGGGTGCATGCAGCACAAATGTATATATTGTTTCTTCGAATAAGAAAAATGCAATTCTGATTGACCCAGCAGATAATGCTGCTGAAATTATTAAAACAATTGAAGAAAATGGATTATGTCTTAAATACATTTTTATAACACATGGTCATACAGATCATATTTTAGCATTAAAAGAAGTGAAAGAATATTTTAATGTACCTGTTATTATATCTAAAATTGATGCCGGACGACTTGAAGACGAAGAACTCATTAATGAAAGACCTTATGTTAAAATACCTTATAAAGCTGTAAAAGCCGATATATTAATTTGTGAGGACGATATAATTAATCTTGATGAGTTATCATTTTCTTTCTTAGGTATGCCAGGACATACAGACGGTTCAATGGCAATCATTGTTAATGATAATATTTTCTCTGGTGACACCATTATGTTTGAAAAACATGGTAAAACTTCTTTACCTGGTGGAAATGAGAAATTACTTATTTCATCAATAGAAAAAATGATGAACACTTTAATTGGCGATTATAAAATATACCCCGGTCACAGACAAGAGACATCTCTTGATTATGAACGTAAGTGCAGACTAAGTACTGTTATTACAGGTTATTAATTTTTTATCTTAATTTGCGGCTTGTAATTGTAAATAATATATTTCTTGACATATTTAAAAATAAGCATTAAAATCAAGCACTTGGACAGTATCATTTACGAAATTCACACAAGAGGTTTCATCAATTATGGCAAAAGATTTAACTCAGGGCAGAATTATGCCTATGTTAATTAAATTCACAATTCCACTTATACTAGGAAATATATTTCAGCTTACTTATAATGCGGTTGACTCTATTATTGTCGGAAGATTTGTTGGAAAAGAAGCACTGGCTGCTGTTGGAATATGCAATCCAATAACTACACTCATTATTCTTTTCCTTAACGGATTATGTATGGGTGCAAGTATTCTTATGGGTAATTATTTCGGCGGTAAGAAAATGGACACACTTTCCCGCCAGATAAGTACAACTATGATATCAGGTATGATATTCTCACTTGCACTTACACTGATTGCAATAGTATTTACAAGACCTATTCTTATGCTTGTTCAGGTTGACAGATCAATTATGACACTTACAACCCAGTACTTAAGAATAATCATGTTAGGACTCATCTTCACATTCCTTTATAACTTTTTCTCAAGCACTTTAAGGGCATTGGGAGATAGTGCAACACCACTGTATTTTCTTATCATAAGTGCAGTTTTAAATGTATTTGGTGACCTTTTCTTTGTTGTTGTCCTGAAAGCCGGCAGCAATGGATGTGCAGTTGCAACTGTAGTGAGCGAGGCTCTCTGCTGTGTATTCTGCATGATATATATTAAATTCAAAGTACCGATTCTGTGTCTTGGCAAGAAGTGGCTTGTATTTGACCACTCACTGCTTAAGAAAACTATAAGCTACGGCTGGGCATCTGCTATGCAGCAGGCTACTGTACAACTTGGTAAAATAGGAATACAGGCTATTATTAACACTATGGGCGTTTCGGTTTCAGCCGCATTTGCAGTAGTAAACAGAATTGATGACTATGCATATACACCCGAGCAGAATATTGCACACGGAATGACAGCTATGATGGCACAGAACAAAGGTGCCAGAAGAGACGACAGAGTAATCAAAGGCTTTAAAGCCGGTATTATTCTTGAGATAATATATGGAATCTTCATATTCTTTGTATGTTTTGTATTTGCAAGACCACTTATGAAACTGTTCACTTCGGATACTGAGGTTATAAGACACGGTGTAATCTACCTTAAGCTTATCTCTATAATGTACATACTTCCTGCCATCACTAATGGTATTCAGGGATATTTCAGAGGAATCGGCGACTTAAAGATTACACTGCTTTCAAGCTTTATCAATATGGGTGTCCGCGTGCTTGCCGCAATTCCACTTGTATTTGCGTTAGGCATGGGAATAGAAGCACTTCCTTTCTCTTATCTTGCTGGCTGGATTGGCATGCTTATTGCGGAAGTGCCATTGCTTGTTAAGAATTATAGGGCATATATTAAAAGTATAAGATAGTTATAATCCCCTCACAAAGCATCAGCCTTGTGAGGGGATTATTATTATCTCATCTTCTGAACATTTTTCTTTCTCATAAGCAACGCACCAATACCTATAAGTACCAAGCCTATTGCACAGCCAGACACTAAAGTAATAAAAAATATATTTCCATTAATACTAAGAGCCGTGCTCCAATCAGACAGATTCATATGACTTATTGTAAGCACCTTCCTTTTGTAGAGAATAAACTCAAGAAAATCATCGGCAAAAACAACCCATAATACAGATATTATCGTACTAATTCCGGCTCTCATCAGTCCATGGACAGGAAGATATCTGATCACAAGAAATACAAGCCATACACCAAGCATAAGTACAACAGCTACTGTATATCCGTCTTTCATACCTGTAAAACCAGAATGATAATACACTATAAACATTGTAAGGAATAGCCACAATGTATCCCATGTCATTGTTATAAGTGCTTTCTTGTCACTAAGTACCGGTGGAAGTGACACAAGACATATCACTATCGGAAACAGCACTATTGATATACCAAATACTGTAGGTATAGCCCAAAAAAGGAAGTTTCCTCCGCCATTCATCCGGTCAACGAAAAACAATATAAGCATAAGTGATGCAACGCCTGCAAGAATACATTTTAACAGACGATTATTCGTAGACATAAGCGGAACTACCGTAAGTGCTGCAACAAGCATCATAGAAGCAGTAACAACCGAAAATACGCCTAAACCCATACCAGTTGCAAGCTGTACTATAAATGTAATGACAATTGGCAGTAGAAGTATTGCGGCAATCACAACTCCTGCCTTGTATGCTGCATTACGCTCTTTTTTTGCATGTCTTTCAAGTACTCCTTTTGATTCCTTTGCAAGCACTTCATCAACGTTGTTTTCCTGTAATTCATTATATATCTTCTGGCAGTCACTACAGCCTGCCATATGCTTTTCAACAAAGCTGCAGCTTGCCTCACTGCAGGCTTTGTCATAATAAAGGGGCAGTAAGTCCTGCACGATTTCACATTCTTTATTACTCATATCTAATCAATCCTTTCTTTTATTTTCAGTCTGGCCCTATGATAAGTTACTCTGGCCCAGTTCTCAGTTTTTCCAAATACCATTCCAATCTGTGCAAATGTGAGTTCTCCAAAAACTCTCAACTGAAATACCTCTTTATACGGCTCCGGTAGTTCATGAAGAACCATATGAATCTGCAAAGCAGAATCTGTATCTGAAACTTTATCCGCCAGATCAGCCGTCTGCTGCGGTAAAGTCTCATCAAGCTCAGAAAACTTCTTATTTTTCCTGCATTCATCAATTGCGAGATTCTTAGCAATACTGCAAAGCCATGTGAGCTCACCCGCCTTGCCCTCATACGGACGTTTGGCAGTCATGGCTTTGTAAAAAGTATTTTGTGTGATTTCTTCAGCAAGAGACTGATTCTTTACTATAGTAACCACATAAGAATACACCTGCATATAATAGGAATTGTACAATTTTTCGTAATTCAGAACTGGTCACCTCCTTCCGTCTTACATAGGTTAGACGCACGAAATGGATTTTCGTTACAACATTTTTCAAGATATTTTATAGAAATTTTTAAAATGTGTCAAAAAATGTATGCCAAAGGTACAGGCAGATGTGTTATTATACATATTGAATTTCATTCAGGAGAATTAATTATGATTAGAAAAGAACAGCTGCGTCTATACGCAATCACAGATACAAGCTGGCTTAACGGAGCCAGTCTCATTGATGTTGTTGAAAATGTATTAAAAAATGGAGCAACATTTTTACAATTAAGAGAAAAGAATGCAACACATGAAGAAATTGTTGCAAAAGCAAAAGCAATTAAGCCAATTGCACGAAAATATGGAATACCATTCGTTATTGATGATGATGTGCAGGCGGCACTTGAAGCTGACGCTGACGGAGTACATATCGGACAGAGTGACACTGACTATATGACTGCAAGAAGTATTCTTGGAGATAATAAGATTATCGGCATGACCGCCAAGACAGTAGAACAAGCGAAAGAAGCCGAAAGACTTGGTGCAGATTATATCGGAACCGGTGCTGTATTTGGCTCAAGTACCAAAAAGGATGCTGTATACATGCCTCGTGAGCGACTGATTGAGGTTGCAGGTTCAGTTAATATCCCTGTCGTTGCAATCGGCGGTATTGATTACGACAACTGCGGTGAGCTTGCAGGCACTGGTGTTGACGGGATTGCTGTTGTTTCAGCTATATTTGCCGCTGATGATCCTGGACTTGCTACGAAAGAGCTTTACTTAAAGACTGGCCGTGTATTTAATTATCACAGGGATTTCATATTTGACATGGACGGAACTATTCTTGATTCTATGCCCTACTGGAGAAATGTTTCCAAGGAATACGCCATGCAGTATGTTGATAAGTTACCTGATGACTTTGACGAGCGTACTTATGTAATGGACCTTGATGAATGTTCTGCTTATTTCCGTGATGAATTAGGCATAAACACTGATGCAACAACTATGAGGCAGACTGCTGTGGATATTATGACAAGACACTACAGCACAGATATTCCGGCTAAAGATGGAATGCTTGAATTAATCAGACGTGAGCATGAAGCTGGATCTGACATGTGCATATTTACAAGCTCTGACAGAGGCTGTGTTGACGCTGCACTTAACCGTCTTGGAATAACTGACTGTTTTAACAACATTTTTACAGTATATGACATTCCATATAATAAAAAGAATCCGGAAAGCTACAAGCTTATCGCTGAAAAAATGCATTTTAAACCGGAAGATACATGGGTATATGAAGATGTTCTTCACGGCATTGAATCTGCCAGACAGGGTGGATTTAAGATATGTGCTGTATATGATGAGGATTCTAAGAAGCATTGGAACGAAATCTGCGCATTTGCAGACGAAATAAGAGATATAAGAAATGATTGAGGATTAGTAATGAAGAAAAAAGTTGTTGTCGGCATGTCAGGGGGCGTTGATTCCTCTGTTGCCGCTTATCTATTAAAGGAACAGGGCTATGATGTAATAGGTGTGACTATGCAGATATGGCAGGACGATGCAACAGAAGCCGCTGAGAACGGCTGCTGCGGTATCAGTGCTGTTGATGATGCAAGACGTGTTGCAGGTCAGCTTGACATCCCATATTATGTAATGAATTTTAAGAATGAGTTCAAATGTAATGTAATCGACTATTTTGTTGATGAATATAAAAAAGGCCGTACACCTAATCCATGTATTGCCTGCAACCGTTATGTAAAGTGGGAATCTCTTCTTAAGAGAAGTCTTGAAATAGGAGCAGATTACATTGCAACAGGACACTATGCAAGAATCCACCAGCTTCCTAATGGCAGATACACTATATGCAATTCAGTAACTGCCAGGAAAGACCAGACCTACGCCCTTTATAATCTTACACAGGATCAGTTATCACACACACTTCTTCCTATTGGTGACTATACTAAGGATCAGGTCCGTGAAATTGCATCTAAGATTGGTATCACTGTTGCCAAGAAGCCTGACAGTATGGAAATATGCTTTATTCCTGATAATGACTATGCAGGCTTTATAACACGTGAAACAGGCTATACTTCTGTTCCCGGTAATTTCATTGACGTCAATGGCAATGTAATTGGAAGACATCAAGGTATCATACACTACACAGTTGGTCAGAGAAAAGGTCTTGGACTTGCTCTTGGAAAGCCGGCATTTGTTGTTGCTATACGACCTGAAACCAACGAGGTTGTAATCGGTGATAATTCAGATGTGTTCTCACCTAAGCTTTACGCCAACAACCTTAATTTCATGTCGATACCTTCACTTGAAGGTGAAATGCATGCCAAAGGTAAAATCCGTTACAGCCATGAGGGTGCTATGTGTACTATAAGAATGTTTGATGAAAATACTCTTGAATGTACATTTGACGAGCCTGTTCGTGCCGTAACACCAGGTCAGGCGCTTGTATTATATGACGGGGACAATGTACTTGGCGGTGGAACTATTATTTAATTATTTTTTAATTAATAAGGACAATATTATGGAAAAACTTATATATATGGATAACGCAGCAACTACATCAACCGCACCAGAGGTTGTGTCTGCAATGCTTCCATTCTTTACTGAATATTACGGCAATCCTTCTTCTGTATATAATTTTGCCCAGAAAAGCAAGATGGCTATTGAAGATGCAAGGGAAATTATAGCTGACAGTATTGGAGCTGCAAAAAGCAATGAAATATATTTTACAGGCGGTGGAAGCGAGTCTGATAACTGGGCTTTAAAGTCTGCTGCATTCGGCCTTAGAGATAAAGGAAACCACATAATAACAACTAAGATAGAGCATCATGCAATTCTTAATACATGTGCATATCTTGAAAAGAACGGATTCGAGGTAACTTACCTTGATGTTGACAGCGAGGGATTTGTTTCATTAGAAGATGTCGAGAATGCCATCACTGACAAAACAATTCTTATAAGTGTTATGTTTGCCAACAATGAAATCGGAACAATTGAACCTGTCCGAGAAATAGGTGAGATTGCACATAAGCATGGCATTCTTTTTCACACTGATGCAGTTCAGGCTATGTGTCATGTCCCAATTAATGTCACAGAGATGAATATTGACCTGTTAAGTGCAAGCGCACACAAGTTCCACGGTCCTAAAGGCGTCGGTTTCATGTACATGAAGAATACCGCTAAGTTAGAGCCTTTCATCCATGGCGGGGCACAAGAGCGTGCAAGACGCGCTGGAACAAGCAATGTTCCAGGCATTGTCGGCATGGGTCAGGCTGTAAAGCTTGCCTTAGGTACACTTGATAAAGATACACATACAATTATTAATATGCGTAATTATATTGTTGACAGAATTCTTGGTGAGATTCCTGACGTTACTTTTGATGGACCTTGTATTGATGCTAATGCCGATGTCAATGCTGTTTCGGTAGGTTTGCCCATGTGCAGCCTGAAGCGTCTTCCGTCTAATATGCATTTCTGCTTTAAAGATGTTTCGGGTGATTCTTTACTTATTATGCTTGATATGAACGGTATATGTGCATCCAGCGGTTCAGCATGTGCTGCAGGCTCAATCGACCCTTCACATGTGCTTCTTGCTATCGGACGAAGCAAAGGTGAAACTAAAGGTGCTTTAAGATTAAGCATAGATAAGGATTTAACCAAGGAAGATGCTGACTATACAATAGATGCACTGAAAGCCGCTGTTGCAAGGCTGCGTAGGTAGACTTTGCGGATAACCTGCCAGAGTATACTTCGCTATTAATCTGCACTGATAATGGATAACAACTTAGTTAGCATGAATTATTTGGAATACCTACTAACCAACTATGAATTCTTAATTGAGTAGGTTTTTATTACAGCTGATGTTTCTGTTGAATAGCATAAAGACCCACTCATACAACTTTTCTATATATTTTAGTGGGTCTTTTTCGCTATCTAAGCTATTTTATCAGCACATTTGCAACACTTTTTCTTCAAAATAACCCACGAAACATATATTAACTTCCCTTCTAGTAGGTTTTGAAGTGGTAATCTAAAAGTAGACACCAACCCAATTATTGTAGACATTATTTATATATAAGAGTACCATTTTTTATA
>NZ_WKRD01000003.1 GCF_009680455.1 Lachnospira eligens | reverse complement strand
TGAAGTGGTAATCTAAAAGTAGACACCAACCCAATTATTGTAGACATTATTTATATATAAGAGTACCATTTTTTATAAGTTAGTCACTTATACAATAATGGAATCATGGAGGTGTCACATGAAGCACAGTTTAGAAGAAAGAATGGATATAGGACGACGTATGTATTTACACGAGATTACTTATAAAGAGGCTATGGAGATTTATGATCTTAGTGAATCCTGTGCACATAAATACATGACAGATTATAAGAAAGCACAAGGAATTCCTCTTGCTAATACAGTGCCTAAAATGAAAAATTCAGCAGTCTTAAAATCATTGTCTTCACCTGACATTGATACATATATGGCTATGTCCAAAGAAGAATTAATAAATGAACTTATTATAGCTAAAGCGAATGAATTAAGGGCAAAAAAAGGATACGAAGTGAAAGGAGCTGGTGCAAACAAGGAGTACAGTATTTTAAACAACAAGAATACGAAATCATAATGGAAATGTCATCTCAATTTCCTGTTAAGCATCTATGTGATGTTCTGGATATTAACAGAAGTGGATTTTATAAATGGAAAAAACGTTTAGAAAAACCTTCTGACAAATTAAAAACTTTAGTATCCAATCTTATATTATTTAAGGAATATCATAGTAAATATCCATCACATGGATATAGATGGTTAAATGCAAAAATTCGTCTGGATACAGGACTTATGGTATCAGATCAGTATGCTCATAAGCTATGTAAAACAGCGGGCATAGCAAGTGTTTCCAAGCATTATCGATACAAAAAGCCAGGAGATCCTTATCGCATTTATCCAAATCTTCTACTGACAGGATTAGATATAACAGGACCTTTACAGTGTGTTGTAAGTGATATGACCGCATTTCATTTAAAAGGAAGTTATTATGAACTAACACTTTTTATGGATTTATGGAACAATGAAATACTTTCATATTCACTTTCATCACGAAAAGGTGATCGTATGACATATATTCACGGGTTAGAAGGATTAATTGAACTTAAGAAGAAAAATCCAGATCTTGAAATGGTGTTACATACTGATCAAGGATCTGTATATTCTTCAAAAAGTTTCAATGAATTATTGCCACTATATAACATAGTTCATTCAATGTCTCGAGCTGGTACTCCAACAGATAACGCTGCCATGGAAGCAATCAATGGTTGGATCAAAGCAGAGATATTTAATGATTTCCATCTTACAAGTAATGAAAATATAACATATGAGGTGGAGAAATACATCAGATTCTTCAATGAAGAACGTCCGGCATACTCTCTGAATTATCTGACTCCAAAACAGTATAGGGAGTATTATGCTCATTAAATGATGTATAAAAATATAAAGTGATGTCTACTTTTTGTTGACTAGTGCATTTCTGCAGATAATCAAAGATTAATTCATGAAATAAAAGCCTACTATTTTATTATCTTATCAGAGTATAGTAGGTCTCCAGCAAAATTCATACAATAATACAGCCAATTCTAAAACACATCCCAATACACACTGCAAAACAAATCCAAATACACATCCCAAAGCACAACCAATACACATTTCCAAAATATTTTTAAAAAATATCATACAAACCTATTGACATAGTAGGGATAAGGGTTTATATTATCATCAACATCAAGAAAGCAATACATTTTTGAAATAAATTAAAAAGGATGGTAATTAATTATGGCAAAGAAATCTTACTCTGAAAGAAATTTAAAGTTTGAAACATTACAGCTTCATGTAGGACAGGAACAGCCTGATCCGGTAACAGATGCTAGAGCAGTACCTATTTACCTTACATCATCATATGTATTCCATAACAGCCAGCATGCTGCTGACAGATTTGGCCTTAAGGATGCAGGTAACATCTACGGACGTCTTACTAATCCAACAGAGGATGTATTTGAAAAAAGAATTGCAGCACTTGAAGGTGGTGTAGCAGCACTTGCTGTTGGTTCTGGTGCAGCAGCTTTAGCTTATGCTTTTCAGGCACTTGCTCATGCAGGAGACCACATCGTAGCAGCTAAGAATATCTACGGTGGAACATATAATCTTCTTGCACATACACTTCCAGATTACGGAATTGAAGCTACATTCGTAGATCCTTTTGATTATGATGCTATTGAAGCAGCAATCAAACCTAATACTAAGGCTGTTCAGATTGAAACACTTGGAAATCCTAATTCAGAAGTTGTTGATATCGAAAGAATTGCTAAGATTGCACATGCACACAACATTCCACTTGTTGTTGATAACACATTTGCGACACCTTACCTTGTAAGACCTATTGAATACGGTGCAGATATCGTTATCCATTCAGCTACTAAGTTCATCGGTGGACACGGTACAACACTTGGCGGTGTAATCGTTGATAGTGGTAAATTTGACTGGGTAGGGGCTGCTGATAAGTTCCCATGGCTTGTTGAGCCAAATGTATCATACCACGGTGTTAGCTTTGCAAAGGATACAGCACCTGCTACATTCGTTACATATATCAGAGCTATCCTTCTTCGTGATACAGGAGCTACAATTTCTCCAGTTCATTCATTCATCTTCCTTCAGGGACTTGAAACATTATCACTCAGAGTTGAGAGACATGTAGAGAACGCATTAAAGGTTGTTCAGTACTTAAAGGATCAGCCATTAGTTGAGAAGGTAAATCATCCTTCAATCTCTACTAACGAAGAACAGCAGGCTCTTTATAAAAAGTACTTCCCTAACGGCGGTGGTTCAATCTTTACATTTGAAATCAAGGGCGGTGCTGCTGAGGCACAGAAGTTCATTGATAACCTTGAGTTATTCTCACTTCTTGCTAATGTTGCCGATGTTAAGTCATTAGCAATCCACCCGGCAAGCACAACTCATTCAGAGTGCAACGAAGCTGAGCTTCTTGATCAGGGAATCAAGCCTAACACAATCAGACTTTCAATTGGTACAGAGAATATTGATGATATCATTGAAGATCTTGATGAAGCATTCAAGGCTTTACAATAATTTGTATCGACACATTCTTTACATATCCGACTAATGCTGATAAAATATATTTAATTAATAAATCGTGAATGTTTAGGAGGATATGTAATGTTTTGTCAATTATTTGGTAAATTTCTTATCGAAAAAGAGGTTATAGATAAGAATAAGTACAATTCTATAATGGAAAGGCTTGCAGAATCAAGAGCAAAGCTTGGTGTAATTGCTGTAGCTGATGGCATTATTACTGAGAAACAGGCGAATGAAATTAATCATTTACAGACAACTAAGGATGCAAGATTTGGTGAAATTGCTGTTGGAGAGGGTTATATTACTGAAGAGCAGTTAGATGTTCTTCTTAAAAAGCAGGGAAGCGCCTATGCAATATTCCTTTCTGTTCTTTCAGAAGCAGCAGATATATCGGTATCGAAGGTTGATGAGCTTCTTAAGGAATTCCAGAAGGAGCATGGTTTTACTGATGAGGATATGGATGGTCTTAAGAATGATGATTTAGAACAGATTGTTCCGATATTTGCCTTTTCATCAAAGTCATATGTAACTGATATATGCAGGCTTGCACTTTCTAATATAGAAAGATTTGTAACCTCTGATTTCTATATAGACAGAATTAAGCATATTTCACAACTTGAATACAGATGTCTTGCTGGTCAGAAATTAGAAGGTGACCTTGATATTATTGTTGGTTTTGCAAGTGTTGGTGAACAGACAGCTATAGTTGATATAGCTAATGGATTCTCTCATAGTAATATAGCTAATCTTGGAATAGAAGTGTACGATGCTATAGGTGAATTTACTAACTGTATAAGCGGATTATTTGCAACAGCACTTTCTAAGAAGGGCAGCATGTTGGAGATTACTCCACAGTTTGCTTATGAAAACCAGTTTGCCAAAGGAGATGCTTATGTACTCCCTATTCATATCCATGACAGTGAAGTTCTGCTTTTCATATCTGCCTCTGATGAAACCAAAGCTGGAGATATGCCTGTTGTAAGAAAGATTATGGCAAAAGCAGGTGGAGAAGTGACATTAGACAGCAAAGGAACAGTAGTTATCGTTGATGATTCTGGAATGTCAAGAAAGATTCTGCGTGATATTCTTGAAGAAGCCGGTTACGCTGTATTAGCTGAAGCAACTGACGGATTAGAGGGCGTACTTGCTTATAAGACATATTACCCTGATATAATTACACTTGATATTACAATGCCTAACATGGATGGAACAGAAGCTCTTAAAGAAATTAAGGCTTATGACTCTAATGCCAAAGTAATTATGATAACTGCTGCCGGACAGCAGCATAAAGTAATTGAAGCTCTTAAGCTTGGTGCCAAACGTTTTATTACCAAGCCATTTGATAAAGAAGAGATTCTTAAGAATATTGAAGAAGTTCTTGAGGGTTAATAAAAAATAATGGGATGATACCTTTAGTGATATCATCCCATTATTTTTATTTATTCTTTCTAAAATGCACTTCTGGAACTGCCAGACTGTCATATGTGACATGTGGCTTATCTCTATTATCATCCGGAACAATATCTGATGATATATCCGCATCATCTTCTTCACTTCCTGAATCTTTCTTGTGTATCTCAGGAATAGCAAGATTATCATACGACAGACTATAATCCTTTTCAGATGTATTCACTTTATTTTTTACCTTTTTGAATATATTAAACATATTTAACTCCTCTATAATTATAATATATTGATAAAAAAAGTTATAACCAGACTATTCAGGAAATCTGCAAAAAGACTTCCTATAAGTGGTATTAACAGATAAGCCTTAACTGATGGAACATATTTGTCACATACTGCCTGCATATTTGCCATGGCATTAGGCGTTGCTCCCATTCCAAATCCACATGTACCTGCAACAAGAACTGCTGCATCGTAATCTTTTCCCATAATATTGAATACAATAAAATATGTAAATAAAACAATAACAATTATCTGTGCACCAAGAAGTATAACAAGCGGAAGAGCTAGTGATGCAAGCTGCCATAACTTAAGTGTAATCATAGCCATTCCAAGAAATAATGATAAACTTATACCTCCAAGGTCGTTAATTTCTCCCATATGAATAACAAGCTTTCCATTTCCTGCATATTCTGCAATATTACGCATAAGCGCAGCTGCAATCATGGCCCCGATGTATATAGGAAAAGTGAGTCCTGTCTTCGTAAGAGCCCATGAAAAAATAGTTCCTATACCAATAGCAATAATAAGCTGGAATACGGCTGATGCATACATTCTGGAATGTCTTTCATGCTTCTTTTCGTCTTCAATAAGAAGACTGTCATCCTCTGGAATTGCTGTATCTAAAAGTTTTTTCTTCTCAATAAGTCTCTTGCCTAATGGTCCTCCTACAAGACTTCCAAATATAAGACCAAATGTAGCTGCAGCAGTACATATTGTCGTTGCACCCTTAACATTAAAATCTTCAAGTACCGGTCCAAATGCACCCGCAGTACCATGTCCGCCAACCATAGGTATTGAGCCTGTACACATTCCTATAAGTGAATCAAGCCCAATAATCTTAGATAAACCTACTGCAACACCATTCTGTATAAATATAAGTACTATAACTAATCCTAAAAATATCACCATAGACTTTCCGCCCTTTTTAAGTACTTTAAGATTAGCCTGAAATCCTACGGATGTAAAAAAGAATACCATGCATACTTCTTTAAGTGTGTCATCAAATGAAAACTCTAGTATATGAGTAACATAACATATACATGTAAATATAGCAAACAACAGTCCTCCTACAACAGGTGCCGGTATACAGAACCTTTCAAGGAATTTAATTTTCTTTCGTAAATAGCTGCCTAGAAGCAGTACAAGTACCGCAATAGACAGCGTCTGATACATATCTAACTGAACCTTCATTAAATTTCTCCATTCTTTATAGCATTAACCTGATATACAGAATTATTCTGTCAAAACATTGATGCCACGCTCTGTATAATAAGCTGCTGCACCTGAATGGAACGGAATATCTACTCCATCAGCCGCCGTATTTATATCAAATGAAATATCAAGAGATGTAGCATACTTAAAATCATCAGCATGCTCATATATTGTCTTAGTCACATTCTTAATAACATCGTCTGAGAGTGACTGCTTTGCAATCAGAACTGCCTTAACACCAATAGTTGTCACATCAGAATCCTGACCATTATAAGTTCCTGCCGGAATAGTATGTTTTTCACAGAGTGAATACGCTGATAACATCTTGTCTATGCATTTGTCATCAAGACTTATAAGACGTATGTCACATTCTTTAGACAACTGTCCTATAACTTCTGTTCTTGTTCCTGCTGTACAGAAAAATGCATCAATTTCTCCAGCTTTAAGTTTTTCTGCCGCTTCTGTATAATCCATATTGACCTTATTAATAAGCTCATCAGTAATTCCACTCATTTTTAATATCTGTTCTGCATTCTTTTCGGTTCCTGACTCTGATGCACCGACACTTACAGTTTTATTAATCAGGTCATCAATACCTGTGATTCCAGAATCTTTCCTTACAACAATCTGGCAGCATTCTGTATAAAGGGAAGCAACCGCTTTGTAACCCTTCTGGTATTTTTTATCAGCAAATGTACCAGTTGCATTATATGCATCACTTAACAGATCTGCCTGGACAATAGCAAGGTCTATATACCCATCAGATATAAGCCTTAAATTAGCAACCGAACCAGCAGTAGTCTTTGTTTCAAATGTATATCCATCAATCTCTTTATCTGCCAGCTGTGTAAACGTGCTTGCAAATGAATAATACACTCCGCCTATATCTGCTGCACCAAATTTCAAATTCTTACTATGCCCGCTACATCCTGCCATCACAAACAATAAACAGGACATTAATACACATAATATTTTCTTCATTCATTTATCCTCTTAACAATAATTCTTTTTCATAAACTTTGCCATCCTTTATGTACATTCTAGGGACACGCTTACTTACTGCACATGTAAGCTCATAAGGAATTGTTCCTGCAAGCTGTGCCATATGCTCAATAGGATTAGCCTTACCAAATATCTCTACTTCACTACCAACGTCAACATTCATTTTATCTGTAAGATCAATCATGCACATATCCATACATATCTTGCCTCTCTGTGGAGCAGGACCTTCTTCTGTCATAAGCTCATATCTGTTAGAAAGACATCTGAAATATCCATCAGCATATCCATAAGGAACAACTCCCATTCTTGTCTTTCTGTCAGTCTTGTATATTCCTCCATAGCTTATTGCTGTTCCGGCAGGGTAAGTCTTGATTGTGCTTACTGTTGTCTTAAGTGACATAACAGGCTTAAGTCCAAGTTCCTGTGCAAAATCTCCATATCCATAGAGCAGAAGTCCTGGTCTTACCATGTCAAGCCATGTTTCAGGATATCTTGCAACAGCACCTGTATTGGCACAGTGTCTTATCTTGAATTTCTTTCCAAGTTTTTTCTCAACTTCATCAATCACACTGGTAAACAATTCAAACTGATGCTTAGTATAGCTTTCATATTCTTCTCCAAATTCATCAGATACTGCAAAATGTGTGAATATTCCCTCAGCATCAAGACCTGGAAGAGTACAGCCTTCACATATTCCTTCAACACCACTTTCAAAATAATCTCCGTCACACAGATATCCAAGTCTTGACATTCCTGTATCAACTTTAATATGAATCTTTAATGTACCACCACATTTAACAGCTTCCTCACTGTATTCAAGTGCCTTAGCCCTGCATGTTACAGCCTGTGTTATATTATTCTTAATAAGCTCAGATACTTCTTCCTTAGGTGTATGTCCAAGTATAAGAACCGGCATTGTAATACCATTGTGTCTTAATTCTACAGCTTCATCTATACTGCTTACTGCAAGATAATCTGCTCCGGACTCCTGTAAAAGTCTGCTTACCTGTACAGAACCATGTCCGTAAGCATCCGCTTTTACAACGCCTAAAAACTTAACATTTTCTCCAATTCTTTTCCGTAATGTTTCATAATTATGTGCAAGTGCATCCATATCTATTTCAGCCCATGTTCTTCTTAATGTTGAATCCATAATAATCTGCCTCCATTATCTAAACATATTTTAATATTTTACCATTTTATTGATGATTAGTGAATATTTTTTAAATTAATTTTAGGTTGATATTTTATATTAATGTCAGAACAAAGATAAAAGATATCAGATTGGAGAAATTCATATGAAAAAGAACCTTTTTGCTTTATTAAATATATGTACTATATTATTAAGCCTGTTCTTAACAGGATGTTCTGGAAAAGAATCTAAGATAACATTAAACAGCTCTCAGCCCGAATGCATTTTATCTAATAACAATAATATTGTTCTTGAGTCTTACACTAATGAATCAGTATTAGATGATGAAATCCCTGAACGCAGCATAACATGCTGGGGTGATAGTATGATGCAGGGAGCTGGATGTAACGAAGCATATATATACTCTGATAATGGTATTGAAGACATATCTTACTTTACAACTCCATCTGCTCTGCAATATTTTACATCAATCAATACCTACAACTTTGGTGTAGGTGGTGAGAATTCATATCAGATTTCTTTACGTGCGGGCGGAATTCCAATATACACTGACCGTGATATCTATATAACCGACCACTCATTAGCTTATGTAAAATTTGTTGATGAAAATGAAGAAACAATCACTATGGATGACTACAGCGGATATGGATATGAAGATAACACATATCCAGACACAGTATATATTAATGATGTTTTATGTTGTGTCGAAAGAGCTGATGAAGGCTTATATATTTCTATATGTTCTGATGCAGACTTTGATTCTGTAACTGAAATGTATATTAACGCATGGACAAGGGTTATTCCTAAAGCAGCTTATGACCATCGCAATGATATTCTTATTCTTGAGATGGGAAGTAATGGTGGCTGGGAGAATGATTATGATGAACTTATAAAACAATATCAGAATATAATTGATAACAGCTATTATGCTGATTATATAATTGTTGGTGATACTGATAATCCGGGAGAATCAGCTGACATATATCAGGATGTATACGATAATAATGGTAATTATGCAGGACTTCATGCAACATTATGGGAACAAGCTCTGTATGATGCATTTGGAGAACATTTCCTTAACACAAGACTTTATCTTATGGAAAATGCACTATCTGACTGTGGACTTACTCCAACCGAAAATGATATAATTGATATACAGACAGGCAATCTTCCTGAACAGATTCGTGCTGATTTCACACATTTTAACTCTTATGGATATTATTCCAAAGCCAAAGCTATATACTTAAAGGGTATAGAACTTGGCTACTGGAATTAATATTATTCGACTGGAGGATTATATATGAGAATATTATTAGTTGAAGATGACCGCTCATTATCAAGGGCAGTTTCAACTATATTACAGAAGAATAATTATTCTGTTGACTGCGTTGAAAATGGTCAGATGGCCCTTGATTATCTAGAAAAAGATATATATGATGCTGTAATTATGGATATTATGATGCCGGTAATGGATGGAATTACAGCTTTAAAGAATTTAAGAAAACGCGGCAGCAACATTCCGGTTCTTATGCTTACTGCAAAGACTGAAATAGATGATAAAGTAGAAGGGCTTGATAATGGTGCTAACGATTATCTTACCAAACCATTTGACACAAGGGAACTGCTTGCAAGAATCCGTGTACTTACACGCTCTGAAAAACAACAAGATAATGTTATTACACTTGGAAATATTTCGCTCAACACAACTACATGTGAATTATCTTCTCCTTCAGGTTCATTTCTTCTTACTAATAAGGAATATCAGATGATGCTAATGTTCATGAATAATAAAACTCAGGTTATTTCGGCAGAACATTTTATGGAGAAAATCTGGGACAGTGAATCTGATTCTGATATCAGCACCGTATGGACTTATATATCTTATCTCAGGAGAAAACTTGAAGCTTTAAAGTCTGATTATTCTATTGCTACAAGAAGAAATATGGGATATTATTTAAAAAATAACAACTAATATAAAGAAGGTATATAATGTCAAAAAATAATAAAGCATCTAATTATAATGAGAAAATGCTTACCCGCTTAAGAATACAATTTATTGTTCTTTCAATGGCAGTTGTAATAATTATGCAGGGATTTATAGTATATACAAGTGTCAGAAACACATACAATAAGATGGTCGCTAAATCCGACCATCTTGTTTCGTCTATATATATTAATATTTTAGATAAGAAGCCAATTAAAGCAGATGCCAGGTATTTCTATATTACATTTGGTAAAGATAACCGCCCCAGAACCATTAATATCGATAACATATCTGATATTTCTGAAGATGAGGCTTTGGCAATATATTATGAGGCATATGAGACAGGCGAACTTGATGGATTTTACAATGGTTACAGATATTGCATATATGAAAAAGAGAAACGTACAATTGCTGTATTCGTACTTCGAAGTAATATGATAGATGATGTTAAGAAAACAGCTGTTTCGCTTATAGAATCATCATGTGCAGGTATTGCGGTTATGCTCCTGATTCTTATATTTACTTCAAAGCTTATCGTCATGCCTATTGCAAAAGCACACCGCAAGCAGAAAGAATTCATAACATCTGCAAGTCATGAGCTTAAGACTCCGATTACAGTAATAAGAGCTGATGCTGATATATTACAGATGGATAATCCTGATAATGAATGGATTGAAGATATAAAGAAACAGGCAGAAAATCTTACAGCTATGACTAACAGTCTTGTATCACTTGCAAGAATGGATGAGCGCAACGGTCATATAAAACGTGTGGTTTTTCCTGTTTCTGACCTTGCAGAAGAAGCTGTGCACTCTTATAATGCACTTGCACTTGATTCAGGTAAACATTTTACTTACGATATTACACCTGACCTTACATGCTGCGGTGACGCATCATCAGTACGGCAGCTATTTACAATTCTTCTTGATAACGCATTTAAATATTCATCAGGTAAAGGTAACATAGACTTTAAATTATATTCTTCAGGAAGCTATATTGTTTTAATCGTAAGCAATGATGTTGATAATATTGATAAGAATCTTACTGACAGAATGTTTGACAGATTCTACAGGGCTGATTCAACATCTGCTAAGATAACCGGATATGGTCTTGGTCTTTCAATTGCAAAGGCTATTGTTTCCGAGCATAACGGAAGTATTAAAGCCAAAATGGATGGTTCTCAAAGAATTATTATTAAAGCACAGCTTCATATTAAATAACACATATTGACCCAATATGTTATAATGAAAAAGAATTTAGTGTAATGCTGAATTCTTTTTTTGTAGAGTGGAAAATTAACATGAGGGGAGAAATATTCTATGGAACCAGATTACAATAACAACTATCATAACAGCTATCAAAGCGAGTTTAAGCCCAATGGATTTGATGACCTTCATCTTGATGATGAAGTATACGAGATTAAATCTGACAGAATTAATCCTGAAGATTTTTATCAACACAGTCAAAAGAAACGATATTCAGAAGTCAGTCTTAGGAACATGCCTGTTGTGCTTATTATAATCCTTGCCAATCTACTTGCAGGCATTATGTGCATAATAGCAGGCAGTGATCATTTTGAAACAGGTGGACTTAATTACCAGTATATTCATAATAATAAAGAATATATAAGGCTTCTGACTTATATGTTTCTGCATGCTAATTTGCCACATTTTATTAATAATATGGTTGCTCTGTATCTGTTCGGTTCAAGACTTGAACCCCGTGTCGGTTCTCTTCGTACTGCAATTATATATTTCGGTTCAGGACTTGCATCAGGCCTTGTATCTGTATATGTATCACACCTTATCAATCCCGATGTAATCCGCTTTGCTGCAGGTGCATCAGGTGCAATATTCGGTGTAATGTGTGCAACACTTTTTACTAATTTCAGTTCAAAAACTGATTCCAATAAGACAACTGTAATCGTATCTATTGCGTTAATTGTTGTATATGCTCTTATATCTAATGGTGCAAATGTAGATATTCTCGGTCATCTCGGTGGTGGGATAGCAGGTGGTATTCTTGTGTTCATTCTGTACCATGACAGTTTAGATGGTGCATTTTCAGGAACAGTTTCAACACTTCTTGCTGTCATACTCACATTAATAATATGTTTTATTGGTGTGACACGCGCAGGCATTGGTACTAAAGCCAGCGCAATGCAAGATTCAAGAATCGATACAGTAAAAGAACAGCAGATATTTCAGGATGAATCTATAACCTTTGGTCAATGTCTGGATAACAAATGTACAGACCCCGAATGGACTATTTTCAGTTCTACTGATAATAAAAAGGTTGTAGAATTCAACGGTAAAGTAGTATATAATAACACTAATTCTTCATTGAAGATTCAATTCACATATGATGAATCCATTAGTTACTGGACAATTAACTATATGGGACTAAATGGTACTGCAATGGATAGTAATGGTGCAGCTCTGCTTCTTAATTATCTGTGCAGCGATTATTTAAATTAGGAGGCGATGTACATGTCTAAGCTGTTTAATTCTGATGACGATGATTTTGGATATCTTGATGATTCTATTCATATTAACTGGAAGAAATTACTGCCTGCAATCATAATTGTTGCAGCAGCAGTAATTGCATTAATAATTGTACTTATTGTTTCTTTCGGTCATAGAGGGAAAAAAGTACCTGCAAATGCATCTTCAACCGAAGAAACTTCGTCTGTCAGTGAAACAGATACCGACGGCAATAATACTTTAAGCGATAAAGATGAGAAAGAACAGGATCCGCAGTATTCCGACAATGATGGAGCGATGAATCAGTCAGCCGGTAATGGTGCTTCTGTAATTCTTTCTAACAGCACTAATGAAACATCAGATATAACTATTGGCGTAGACGTTTCTAAATTTCAGGGAACTATCGACTGGGCACAGGCTGCTTCATCAGGTGTTGATTTTGCAATGATAAGAGTTGGCTACAGAGCGCAGAAAACAGGTGTTATCTATGCTGACACCAATGCAAAATACAACATGCAGCAGGCTGCAGCCAACGGAATTAAAGTTGGTGTATACTTCTTCTCATCAGCAGTTAATGAAGCTGAAGCTATTGAAGAAGCAGACTGGGTTGCTGATTTCATAGCAGACTACAGTATAACTTACCCTGTAGCATTTGACTGTGAAGGCTTCAACACATCTGAAAGCAGGCAGAAGAGCATGACTAAGGCTGAAAGAACTGACGTAGCTGTTGCATTTTTACAGGAAATATATGATAAAGGCTATACACCTATGTTCTATGCCGCTTGCTCTGAACTTACCAATAACAGCCAGTGGAACATTGCAAGTCTTGAAAAATCATTTAAGATATGGGTTGCACAATATCCGTCAACGCCTTATCCAGAGACTCCATCCACATCATATACAGGAACATACAGCATGTGGCAGTATACTAATCAGGGCAGGGTAGCAGGAATTGGTACAAATGTTGATATTAACGTTGCTTATTTCGGTTATTCAGAAAGTAACGGCTCTCTAAGCGGTGAAACTGCAGCTGCCGCATCCCCAGATGTAGAAGCAGGCATGGTATTCACCTCTGTTAATGACACCGTTACTGCCAAAGATGAAGTAAGGCTTCGTGACAAGCCTAGTCAGGATACAGACGCAACAGTAATTGCAACACTTATCAATGGTGAAACAATTACACGGACTGGAACAAGCAGCAGTGGCTGGTCAAGACTTGTATACAATGGACAAACTGTATACGCTGTTACAAGTTACTTAACAACAGACCTTACACCTAAAGCAACAGAAAGTCCTGCAACCGGATTTAACACGAAATTCACAGACTGTAACGATACTGTAACTCCTAAGGAAGAGGTTAATCTTAGGAATAAGCCTAGTGTGACTGATGCAGATTCTGTTGTTGTTGCAACTGCTAAAAAAGGCGAGTTTTTTACGAGAACCGGTTATAATACAGAGGTTGGCTGGTCAAGGGTTGTATATAACGGTCAGACACTTTACTGTGTTACAAGCCTGCTTTCTATCCAATAAATTTAAAATGTCAGGAGAATTATTGTGAGTATTATAATCACTGATTTATGCAAAACCTTTGATGACAATGAAGTTCTTAAAAATGTTAATATTACCCTTAAAGATAATTCTATATACTGTCTTATGGGATCATCAGGTATAGGAAAAACTACACTTTTAAGAATTCTAATAGGACTCGAACGTGCTGATTCCGGCAGTGTATCCGGTATAGATACTAAAAGCATATCTTGTATGTTTCAGGAGGACAGGCTTATTCCTTACCTTTCTGCAATAGACAATGTCAGAATAGTGCTTCATGGAAAAAACAATAGGGATGAAATCCGTAATAATCTGTTATCAATTCTTCCAGATGATAGTCTTGATATTCCTGTAAGTTCATTATCCGGTGGAATGAAAAGAAGAGTTGCACTTGCAAGAGCATTATCATATCCCGGGAAACTTATAATACTTGATGAACCATTCACAGGTTTAGATAAGGATACTAAGTTAAATGTAATAGACTATATCTTAAAAATGCGTAATAACCGTACTTTGCTTATTGCAACTCATGGAACTGATGATGCCAATCTGTTAGGGGCTGAAATAATAAAGCTTAATAAAAATATTAATTAAACTATTAAAGGGAGACTGTCTTATGGCAATCTCCCTTATTAATTAATATTATGTGACTACATTTCTTCAATAATCTTTCTTGCAACATATACGCCACTGGCAGAAGCATGTGATAATGAATGTGTAACGCCGCTTCCGTCGCCAATTATGTATAAGCCCTTATATCTTGTCTCAAGATTGTTGTCAATCTCAACTTCCATGTTGTAGAACTTAACCTCAACGCCATACAGAAGTGTATCATCATTGGCAGTTCCCGGTGCAATCTTATCAAGTGCGTAAATCATCTCAATAATTCCATCAAGAATTCTCTTAGGAAGTACAAGACTTAAATCCCCCGGAGTAGCAGCAAGAGTAGGCTTTACAAGCCCCTCCTCAATTCGCTTTTCTGTACTTCTTCTTCCTCTCATAAGGTCGCCAAATCTCTGGACAATAACACCTCCACCAAGCATGTTGGAAAGTCTTGCAATACTTTCACCGTATCCGTTACTGTCCTTGAATGGCTCTGAAAAATGCTTTGCAACAAGAAGCGCAAAGTTGGTGTTCTCTGTCTGCTTCTCAGCACCTTCATAGCTGTGTCCGTTAACTGTTACAATACCATTAGTGTTCTCATTAACTACGATTCCATTAGGATTCATACAGAATGTTCTTACAAGATCTTCGAATTTCTCTGTTCTGTATACAATCTTGCTTTCGTACAACTCATCTGTAAGATGTGAAAATATAACAGCCGGAAGCTCAACTCGCACACCGATATCAACACGGTTAGACTTGGTTGGAATCTCAAGCTTCTGACAGACATTTTCAATCCATTTGCTTCCGCTTCGACCAACGGAAACAATACATTTGTCACAATCCATGTACTCATCCTTATAGAATACTCTGTAACCACCATCAATCACCTCAATATTGCTTACAGGAGTATTAAAGTAGAAGTCTATATGGTCCTTCATCTCATTGTACATATTTTCAAGAACAACATAGTTAATGTCTGTTCCAAGATGTCTTACTGACGCATCAAGGAGCTTTAACTTGTTCTGCATGCATAAAGTCTTGAACTTAGTGCCTGCTGTAGAATACATGTGAGTCTCTTCGCCACCATGTGATGTATTGATTGTATCAACATACTTCATCAGATTGATTGCCTGATCCCTGCCGATATACTCATAAAGAGTTCCGCCGAAATCATTAGTTATATTATATTTACCATCTGAAAATGCACCAGCACCACCAAATCCGTTCATAATCGCACATGTTGGACATTTAATACACGATTTAACCTTCTTGCCGTCTATAGGACATTTTCTCTTCTCTAATGTGTTGCCTTCTTCAAACACAGCCACTCTGGTTTCGGGTGACTTTTTCATAAGCTCGAACGCAGAAAAGATTCCGCCCGGTCCGGCTCCAATAATAATAACATCGTATTCCATACATTATCCTCCTCGGAGAAATTTCTTAGGATATTATATCATAGAATCGAGGGTTATGTGGTATAGTGTAAATATTAATTAGAGTATTTAGTATCACAAACAGAACCACGCAAACGGAGCGTTCTGAATCACTTCGTTAAACTATGCTTTAGCGAAGTGATTACCATGTGACAAAATATTTAATCCTTTTAATAATATCCACCCAGACATAACTATTCTTAGTCATATCTGAGTGGATTCCCTATCATACATAATTATACAATTATGTCAACATGCATGTCAGCCGCCTCAAAACCTTTCTTAAGCTTTCGGCTAACTTTCTTAATTTCTGTACTGTATTCTTTCTTGTGATTATCTTTTTCAGATGTTTTATCTGATATTTTTGTATCTACAGAATCTGCTTTATCTGGTATATTATCAGAAGCATCAGTAAGTTCAGTATCATCAGCTTTCTCGCTGTCTGTTATCTCATCTGATATATCATTATCTGCTGCATCCTGTTCTTTCTTTTCGTCATCAGTTGGCATACTCTGATAATCTGCGGATTTGACAAACTCAAGATGTGCAGCCTCAATGTTGTTAGTCTTTGCAAGTATTTCCTGGGCTTTCGCTAACTTGGCACTTTTAGGTATTGTCGGGTCATTGACGACACTGCTTAATGAACTCTCCAGTTCTCCAAGCTTCTGCAGCTTTACACGGTCAACCTCTTCCTTAGTCTTGCACTGTCTGAGTTTTTCCTTGTAGCTTTCTTTATCTTCTTTAGTTTCACGATATTTCTTTAAAGCAACAGGATCATTCTTTTCAAGATAAGATATTTCCTCAGGCGAAAGACTCCCACCTGACATAATCTTATTATCAATTTTCTGACGCTTCTGTGTTTCTCGATTATGTTCTAACTGGTCCTGAAAATCTGCAATCATAAACTGCTCGGATGTCCATGTAGAACGCTCGTTTAACTCCTGCTTAGATAAAACATTGCCAGATTCCTTTTTCTGCATCCATTTGTTGTTAAGCATCTGCAATTGTACGGTACTTGCTATTGTTCCTGATAATATCACTAGGCACACCCCCTGACATTATACAGAAAAGTCAACATTCTGACCCACATTCTTCTCCTGTGGAGTTTTTACTGTATCACTTAAGAAAAGCTGTTCCTGGTCTTTTATCTTTTCAAGAAGCTCTTCTATTGATGAAGCTGTCACTGTTACGGTCTCTGTATCGTCAGTATCATCGACATCCCCGGTCTCTTTACGTTTCTTTTCCAGCCGCTCCTCATTCTTTTTCTTTTCTGCCTTCTTCTGTGCTGTCTTCTTAGCTTCTTTCTTTTCTACAGCCTTCTTCTCAATGCGCTCCTTCTGTGCAGCACTTGACTTTTCAAGCACAGCAAAATATGATGCTGTACCATTATCATTAACCTGCATTCCAAAGCCCTTTACACTAGTTCCTGTTGCTGAAAGACTGCTTGCAAGCTGTGAGATTCCACTGGCAGCATTTGCAATAATTCCTTCATACTGTTTTCTGTAATTCTCATCAGAAGCCATTCTTTCAATTTTATTCTCATCAATAAGGACAACCATATTATTAGAATTAGCATAACCTGCAGCATTAGCCTTGGCATTCTCTTTCTGATCCTCACTTACAAGAATAAAGTTCATATTAGAGTACTTTTTCTTTAATTGTTCATAATATTTGCTTGCTTTCTCGCTTAACTTGGGATTGCCAATAGTCTGACCACTGACTTTCTTCTTTCCGCTTGTCTCATCGGTCTTAGTTGTCTCTGGCTTAGAATAAACAGCCGCTGTATCTGCATACGAACCGGCTATCTGGGAAAAATTCCCTGAAGATATACTACTCATAATTCATTCCTCCTTGAATGTAAATGTATTGGATAAAGTCATCCTTGACTTTTCTTAATATTATATCGGCATATTTACAAAAAAAATAATCGCATCACATAAAAAATGATACGATTACTTTCATTCTAATCATTCTTTTCCTTCTCTCTTCTTATAAAAAGACAGACACATATAACAACAAAAACAACAGTTGCAGCTATAAGTATTGGCCATACAGGAATCGGACAGACATATCTTCTTATAAGCTTAAGTCCCTGATAAAGTGTATATACACCGAATATCGAGAATATTGCGAATGCAAGTGTATTAAGCAGTCCGTCCGGAGTCTTGCTCTTTAACAGATATCCGACTAACATACCAAGAATGTCAGCCGCAAAAAGTCCAAGTGAACATCCTATCCATACAACAAGAGCTGCACTCATACCTTCATTAGCACCAAATGTTATGGCTGTAAGCTGTGTCTTATCACCAAGTTCTGCAATGAAAAATGTAAAGAAAACTGCAAGTGGTGCAAACTTAATCTTTGATTTGCCGCTGCCTTCTTCTTCGTCATCATCATCCCCTGCAATAGTTGATGCAGCAAAATAAAGAAATGCAAGTGCTGCAATAGTCTTTATAAGCCAGT
Source organism: Lachnospira eligens (assembly GCF_009680455.1). GTDB lineage: Bacteria > Bacillota > Clostridia > Lachnospirales > Lachnospiraceae > Lachnospira > Lachnospira eligens_A. The sequence goes on along the minus strand of NZ_WKRD01000003.1, from coordinate 323,915 downwards.
CAGGAATAAATTCACTGACAAGCCCACCTGCTAAAACAGCAAGTCCGTTAAGTACAAGAATTGCTACAGCAGTTCCTGATATAATATCTCTTAACTTATATTTAGAAGTAAGAGCAATAAGCATGAGCTGGGTTTTATCGCCCATCTCAGCTATGAATTCAGTAAAAAACACTTTTAAAAACAACAGCATTTGTATGTTACCTCATTTATCTTATTATGATATAAACTGCATATATCACATAAAGTGCAACCATTGAAAAACCTTCGATTCTTCCGATTTTCTTCTTTGTTCCAGCAAATATCCATACACATATTGTAAATACAATAAGCACACACAAATCTATAATATTTTCTGTAATTATGCTGATTGGGCTGATTGCTGATGCAATACCAAGTACCATAAGTATGTTAAATACATTTGAACCAATCGCATTACCAAGTGCCATATCGACTTCGTTCTTTCTGGCTGCAACTATTGAAGTTACAAGCTCTGGAAGTGATGTTCCTATTGAAACTATTGTAAGCCCAATAAGTGTCTGGCTCATTCCGAGGTCACTCGCTATCCTTGAGGCAGCGTCTACGGTAATATCTCCGCCTACTGCAATCGCAGCTGCACCGCCAATAATAAACAGAATACTAAGCGGAACTGAAATCAACTTAATATCTTCATCAGAACCGCCCTCAATCTCGATTTTTTTGCCTTCTTTGCTTGCCTTTAGTGCAATCTTAATCATGTAAAAAATGTATCCTGCAAATGCACCGATAAATATTACACCATCAAAATGTCCAAGCATCATTCCTGACTTATCACCAACCCCAAGGATTCCTAAAATCAATAAAAGTCCTGCACAGATAAGTGAAAATGGGATATCTCTTTTTATTGTTTCTTTTGCAACATTTACTGTTGCAATCATTGCACACACGCCAATAACAACCATCAGGTTAAATATATTAGAACCGACTACATTACTTACTGCAAGCTCATTGTTGCCTGTAATTGATGCAGATACACTGACCGCCGTTTCTGGAAGCGATGTTCCCATTGCAACAATTGTAAGTCCAATAATAATAGATGGAACATGTAGTCTCTTTGCTACACTTGAGCTTCCTTCTACGAAAAAGTCTGCACCTTTAATAAGCAGAACAAAACCGATTATAAGACATACAAGTACAAGAGCAAATGGTGCATTGTTAATGAATTTTTCCATGTTTTCCTCCTTTTTTTCTCTCCATAATAAGTGTCGTCAGCTTAAAAACTCTGCCACTACTATATCCAACAGATAAAAAAAGACTCATGTATATCAACTACCTTCCGTGTACAACACTAACTGTTAATTGATATACATGAGTCTCATTATTTAAGATTTGCCAGATTATACTCTTTAATTATAATCAGAATGTTGACAAATCACACTTTCGCGCTAACTACTCCCTCATGGAATATTTAATTACTTGATAAATAATATCAAATGCCTGCATGTGTGTCAATAACTAATTCTTATGAAATCTCTTTTCTTCCTCATAAGCAGGCTCACATGTAAGATTCATGCCCAGTCTCTTAAATGTATCCTTGTCTACCGCTGAAAGAATAACTGTTGAATGAACATCACATGCATAAAGCTTAGGCATCTGCTTTAATGCCTTGTCAGCTAACGGATTGGCTACAACTGAAGATGAAAGTGCAATAAGAATTTCATCTGTATGAAGTCTTGGATTCCTGCTGCCAAGATAGTTAGTCTTTAAGGTCTGGATTGGACTGATTGACTCAGGTGATAGCAGGTCAACTGAATCATCTATTCCTGCAAGCTGCTTTAATGCATTAAGCAATGCTGATGACGCAGCACCTAACAGATCACCTGTTTTTCCAGTAACAATAGTTCCGTCTTCTAACTCAATTGCAACCGCCGGTTTATCACCGCTTTTTGCTGACTTTTCAAGTGCAGCATTAACAACAGGTCTTGAAGATGGTGTGATTCCTGCCTGATTCATTAAAAGCTCAATCTTATAAATTTCCTGACTGTTTACACCAGTTCTCTTCTGGTCGCATAAATATTTGTAATATCTTCTGATAATCTCCATATTAGAAGCATAACGGCATGCTTCATCATCAACAATACAGTTACCAGCCATATTAACACCCATATCTGTTGGTGACTTATATGGACTCTCACCGGCAATGAGCTCGAACATAGCATTAAGCACAGGGAATATCTCGATATCTCTGTTATAATTAACCGTTGTTTTACCATATGCTTCCAAATGGAAAGGATCAATCATATTAACATCATTAAGGTCTGCTGTCGCTGCCTCATAAGCAAGATTAACAGGGTGCTTAAGTGGAATATTCCAGATTGGGAATGTCTCAAACTTCGCATATCCAGCCTTAACACCATGCTTATATTCATGGTAAAGCTGTGAAAGACATGTAGCCATCTTTCCGCTTCCAGGACCAGGAGCAGTAACAACTACAAGTGGTCTGGTAGTCTTAATAAATTCATTCTTTCCGTAACCATCATCACTTACAATCTTGGCAACATCATTAGGATATCCGGCAATCTTGTAATGCTTGAAATTCTTAATTTCATGTGCATCTAACACCTTGATAAAATTATCAACCTCTGGCTGCTGGAAATACTTAGTGATGCAGACACTGCCTACAAAAAGTCCATATTCCGTAAATTCATCTATAAGTCTTAATACTTCCTGATCATATGTAATTCCGTAATCGCCACGAATCTTATTACTTGCAATATCTTCTGCACTTATTGCAATAACAACTTCAGCCTGCTCCTTTAACTGTAAAAGCATCTGAAGCTTTGAGTCCGGCTTAAATCCTGGAAGAACCCTTGAAGCATGATAATCATCGAACAGCTTTCCGCCAAACTCAAGATATAACTTATTGTCAAACTTGGCAATTCTCTCCTTAATATGCTCAGACTGCATTTTTAAATATTTGTCATTATCAAATCCTATCTTCATAATCTTATTCCTTTAAGTAAAATTCTTTAATAAAATTAACACAAATCACAAAATTTATCCAGTTCTTTAGTGACAATATTTTTCGTTTTGAACTTCGGATTATTGTATAATCTGCCTCGTGCCATGACTAAATCCACGTTACGAAGTGCCCTGAGATCATCTAACGGATTATTCTTAGTTACAATCAGGTCAGCACATTTACCGGCTTCAACAGAACCTGTATCATCACCAATCCCTGCCATTACTGCACTGTTAAGCGTAGCTGTGTATAATGCAAATGCATTGCTTACACCTACATATTTGTGGAAATAATAAAGCTCTCTCCAGAAATCATACTGTGTAATCCATGGACAGCCAACATCATTACCAAGTACGACCGGAATGTCGTTGGCAATTGCTGCCTTGGCACATTCCTTTATTCCCTCAAACACGATATTGCCATTGTACTGCTCAACCTCTGACGCATTAGATACGCTTCTGTCAAAAAGAGCATATGGCAGTGCAGGTGATAATGTTGTGCATAAAAATGCATTATTCTCCTTAAACAAATGTATTATCTCATCATCAGGCTTTGCTCCATGCTCTATTGAATCAACACCATTTTCAAGTGCAACCCTTACACCCTCTGGCGACTCTACATGTGCAGCAACATTGTATCCAAGTGCATGTGCCTTATCACATACAGCCTTAACCATCTCAGGTTTCATCTTAAGCTCACCAGGAACACCCTTAGCCTTTGCGTCGAGTACGCCGCCTGTAATCATAAGCTTAATAAGGTCAACATTCTGGCTTTTTGCAATATCAACCTGAACAAGTGCTTCATCTATATTGTTAGCAGCTACCGCAACCGAACCAGCCATATGTCCACCCGGCACAGAAATTCCTTCATTAGCTGCAAGTATTCTTGGTCCGTCAGCCTTGCCATTTCTGATATCATCCCTTACTCTTGTATCAAAATCCGCCAGGCCACCGACAGTTCTTATAGTAGTAACACCACTCATAAGCTCTGTCTTTGCAAAATCCTTTACGACCTTATATGTCACAGCCCTTGAAAGTGCTGTTCCCATAAGCAGCTTAACAGTCTTTTCATTATCTCTCTGCTTTTTCTGTGGCTTTCCATTGCCTGCAAGATGAACATGCATATTAATAAGCCCCGGCATAAGGTATTTACCCTCAAGATTAATCTCCTTAAAGCCGTCTGGTACAGTGTTACCCTTCACAATACCAGTAATCTTGTCATCTTCAACAAGCACAGAATGACCATCCAAAACTTTCATATCCTTAGTTCCATCAAGGATATGTCCATTAGTAAAAATGTATTTCATAACCATCCGCTCCTTGCTTTTAGCATAATCTTAGATTATTTTACCACATTTTCACCAGTAATGTCACATGAAATAAATGCTTTCTAGAATAGCATCACAACAGCATGCACAACAAATGCCATCACCCACGCAATCAGGCACTGCCATACAACCATTATAACTGCCCATTTTCCGCCAAGCTCACGCTTTACTGAAGCAATTGCTGCGATACAAGGTGTGTACAGAAGACTGAATACAAGCATTGCGGCTGCACCGGCTGTTGAAAGTGCTGCCCGTATGCCTGTCCCGAAAAGTATCTGCATTGTTGATACGACACTTTCCTTTGCCATGACACCACACAGCAAAGATGTACATATTCTCCAGTCACCTAATCCTAAAGGTGCAAATACAGGGGCTATTATTCCCGCAATAAGTGCAAGTATGCTGTCCTTTGAATCTGTAACAAGATTAAGGTGCAGATTGAAGCTTTGTAAAAACCAGACAATTACAGTTGCAACAAATATAACTGTAAATGCTCTCTGCAAGAAATCTCTGGCCTTTTCCCATAATAACTGCAAAACATTTTTCATGCCTGGAAGTCTGTAATTAGGAAGTTCCATAACGAAAGGAACAGCTTCGCCTTTAAACAATGTTCCTTTGTAAAGCAATGCCACAAGAATTCCCATAATAATTCCAAAGAAATATAAGCCTCCCATTATAAGTGCGCCCTTTCCCGGGAAAAATGCACTGACAAAGAATGAATATATTGGCAGCTTGGCTGAACAGCTCATAAATGGTGTAAGAAGAATTGTCATCTTCCTGTCTCTCTCACTTGGAAGCGTTCTTGTTGCCATAACCGCAGGAACAGTACATCCAAATCCAATCAACATAGGAACAATACTTCTTCCTGACAGACCAATCTTTCTTAATAGTTTATCCATAAAAAATGCTACTCTTGCAATATAACCACTGTCCTCCATAAGTGATAAGAAGAAAAACAGTGTAACAATAATCGGCAGGAATGAAAGCACTGAGCCGACACCTGCAAATATTCCATCTATTACAAGACTGTGAATAACCTTATTCACGCCTGCCGCTGCAAGTGCATTGTCAACAACGCCAGTAAGTGCATCAATACCCATCTGCAGAACATTCTGTAAAAATGCACCAATCACATTGAATGTAAGAAAGAATATTGCAAGCATAATTGCTACAAAGCAAGGTATTGCCGTATATTTTCCAGTAAGAATCTTATCAATCTTCTGGCTTCGTATTCTTTCTTTACTTGCCTTAGGCTTAACAACATTAGCTTCACATATCTTCTCTATAAATGTAAATCTCATGTCCGCGATTGCCGCACTTCTGTCAAGACCTCTCTCATTCTCCAACTGAAGTACAATATGCTCAAGCATTTCTTTTTCATTCTCATCAAGCTGCAACAGTTTTAATATAAGAGGGTCACCCTCAATAATCTTACTTGCTGCAAATCTTACTGGAATATCAGCTCTCTTTGCATGATCCTCTATAAGATGAATTACTGCATGTATACATCTGTGTACTGCTCCTCCGAAATCATTCTCATCACAGTAATCAGTTCTTTCCGGCTTTTCCTGATATTCTGCAATATGAAGTGCATGCCTTATAAGCTCATCAACGCCTTCATTCTTGGCAGCAGATATAGGAATAACCGGGATTCCAAGCATATTTTCCATGCCATTAATATCAATAGAACCTGAATTGCCTACTACCTCATCCATCATATTAAGTGCAAGAACCATAGGCACATCCATCTCTAAAAGCTGCATTGTAAGATACATATTTCTCTCAATATTAGTTGCATCAACAATATTAATAATCGCCTTAGGCTTCTCATTAAGCACAAAATTTCTTGAAACAATCTCCTCGCTGCTGTATGGAGACATAGAATATATTCCCGGTAAATCCGTTACTGATGTATTCTCATGTCCCTTAATCATACCGCTCTTGCAGTCAACTGTAACACCCGGAAAGTTTCCGACATGCTGGTTAGAACCGGTAAGCTGATTAAACAGAGTTGTCTTTCCACAATTCTGATTACCAACCAATGCAAATGTAAGCTTTGTTCCTTCAGGAAGCTTTTCCCCATCTCCCTTAGCATGGTATTTACCAGTTTCACCAAGTCCCGGATGATCAGACTTATATATTCGGTCTGGTCTTTCGTGTTTTCTTGTACGCTCATCTATAGGATCAATAGTAATCTCTCCTGCATCGGCAACTCGAAGTGTCAGTTCATAACCATGTATCTGTAATTCCATTGGATCACCCATAGGTGCAAGTTTCACAAGCGTAACTTCCGCCCCGGGAATTACGCCCATATCAAGAAAATGCTGTCTTAATGCGCCTTCACCGCCAACTGAGGTAATTCTTGCACATTGTCCAATCTTAAGTTCATTTAACTTCATGTGTGTTTTCCTTTTCTAAATAATCCGCCCAAATCATTATTGATAATTCTTCTCAATATTTATTGTAGCACATATGACAAGTGCAGGACACCCCTTAATTGGCATCCTGCACATTTTTCTTAATATTCGGCTTCACTTCTGCGGGGAATAAATCACTTAGTAGTCGCAATCATATCCGCAATCGCCCATCTGCCCTCATATTTCACGAAATAGAATGTCGAATCAATAACATCTTTTCTCGCACCGCCTGAGGTAAGCGTCATATTCTTTGTAAATGCAATATGACATGAATAACAGTCATCATTATATTCAATATAATTATCAACTGTCACTCCTGTATACGGATTCCCCGACAATGTGTGGTCACTGATAAATGTAATATCTGCACTTGACGCATAATCTTTCGCAAGATTCCAGTAATAAGAATCCTCAATAAGATACTGCTGCACTGTTGCAAGTCCATGACCTGAACCACTTAAATCATTAGTAAGGAAATTATCCCATATTTTTGCCATATTAAGAGCTTCTTCTTTTCTTTCTGATGGCATATCGGCAGAATTGCCACTTGCAGCTACAGATACATTTCCCTTAGCATCCACATTTGCAGTAACTTCACTGCCTGATGCATTATATATCTTAATCTCCGGCTTATTGACAAATCCTGTCAGCTTATATTCAACTGACTTTGGCATTGTAACATATTTAGAAACATTCACAAAATCAGGATTTTCTATAACCTTACCAGTCTTGTAATCATCTGACACAGTTATTCCATTAACTGTAAATGTATACCCTTCCGGAATTGATACAGTATAATCGTTAGTCTTTGCTGAAAATACAGGCTCAATTGATTTAACCTTCCAGTCAAACACTGTAAGTATCCCAAGAACGACATGCTGGTCTTTAGCTTCCAGAGTCATTCTGGCAACCTTCTTGTCATCAGCATATATGTCATACATAGGCTCTTCTGTATTATAACTGCCCTCTGATTTCTTATATGTATAGTCAGTTGTACCATCTAATTCGGACATGTACATATTGACAAATGTATCTTTTCCCTCAAATTCACTGCTGGCTGGAAGCTCAATATTATCAGCCAATGTCTTATCAGCAGCCATCTTTGTAAAGTCATTAATGAAATCATTCATTACCTTGTCCGACTGTGAATTCTCATATTTCTTAAGGCATGAACCTGTATATGCAATCATACAGATTGCAAGAATAAGAAGAATCACTGCATATACGGCAAGCCCTGTCCAGTAATTTAATGGTATATTGATTTTGCCTATATTTATAGACTTCTTAGTATTATTTTTCATATCTACACAGTTCTCCTTCCAATTACTTAGGCATTACAACAAATGCTGTTGGCAGCTTCCATGATGAATTCTGATAATAAAATGTTACGCTTGTCATCTCATAGCCACCGTTATATACCATTGTTGAAGAACTTCCGCCATCAAGGTTGGCTGCATTGACTGCTCCATATTCCTGCATGACTGATATCAGGTCTGACGCAGTTGCACCAAGATGTCCTGAAGCACCTCTTCCATCTGTAACTAAAAGAAGTATTGCTCCGTCAGCTCTCTGTCCGATTGCTGTTCTAGGGTTAGCCCCGCTTCCCTGACCTTTTAATACTCTTGCTTCATTGTTAATAATAAGCGGAACAAAATGATTATTAGAATCAGAGCTTTCCTCTTGGAAAGCAACAGCATCCCTGATCCCGGCTTCATTTACATAGCTTTCAAAATCTGCTGCCGACATACCATCTATATCTTTAACAACTAAAAGGTTATCCTTATTAAGTCCAATTAAGTAAAGACCTGAAAGTGCTGAAGGACTGTTATATGTAATCTTACCGTCCTGCACCACAATTCCAAGTGGTGAGCCGCCTCTGTTTCCTGATGAAACATACAGACCTCCGTTAACTCCTGCAACAGCTCCTGCTCCGCTTACAATCTCATGAAGCTCCTTACCGTAATCTCCCCATGGGTATGTAGTTCCGACCTTAACCTGTGACGGATCTTTTATAATCAGCATTTTTCCAAAGAATGACCTTCCTGAAATCTCAACCATTCTTATTCCATTCCCATCAAACTGCTCTACTTCTCCGTTATTGTCAACCGTCTGTGTATCTGTGTCTGACGATATATTAATAAGAGATGTATCAATATCTGAATCCATCGACTCCATCTTATTAGCATTAATTACCTCATTAATCTGTGCATCTGTACAGAACCACGAAGCAAGAAACTTCATCTGACCTGATTCAAGAACTGTTGATATAAAAAGATTTCTAGCTGCAGGTGCTGAATCGCTGCATATTCTCTTAATCATAATGAATAAAGTTCCCACCAGCATTACTATAGTAACAAGTACCACCAGTAATACTCTGCCTATAATTCTGGCAATTTTCTTTCCCATAATTTTCTCCCTATTCTGTGTTATATATTATTCCAGTCTCATTGCCTTAGATATCACTGAACCTGAAATACTGAAAATATTAATTATTATATCACTAATATGGCGGTGTTTGCCATATATAATTTGAAATACTCATCGCTGCCACTTTTTCTTATCTATTTTCATCGCTGTCCGCACGGACAGCTCATATGCCAGAACTGCGTTCTGGCATTGTCGCGACGCTCCCCGAATATACAAGAACAAGCCCCAGCCCATGCAAGCATGGCTGTCACTTCTTCTTGTACATTCTCATCGCTGTCCGCGCAAAAAAAGAGCGACGGCAAATTAACTCTGCCATCGCTCTTTTTAAAAAAATATGAGGGAGAAAAAATGTTTTCTTTACTCCATCATAATACAACATACTTTGTGATATGTTAATATATATTGTATAAAGCATTTATAAAAAAAATATAAACTGGCATTCATCTTATTCCGGTCGTCCAAGATAAAATCCCTGCACTAAATCAATACCATTATCCCTTAAGAATTCATACTCTTCTCTTGATTCAATACCCTCAGCAAGCACTTTGATGCCTCTTTTATGGAAGCTGTCTCTATAATAATAGTAATACTCCTGCTTATCAACATCATTCTCAATATCTGTTATCAGACTTCTGTCCAGCTTTACAATATGCGGTGCAAATATATCCACTGCCATCATATTATTATTGCCTGTTCCAAAATCATCAAGTGCAATATTGAATCTGCTTCTGTTAATTGAATTCTTCTTAGACTGCCATTTGTCAATGTCCAGTGCTGTGTATTCCAAAATCTCTATTATCCCCTTATCTCCAAGAACATCGGCATAGAATTCATCAAAAACAGCCTGCTCCTCTGCAGTAAATGATTCCGCAGGAAATGAATTAATTGCTATATATGAATGGTATCCTCGCTTTGCATAACACTGTACTGCTCCAAATATAGTTGCGACCTCAAGTGTATGCAAATCATTCTTTATCCTGAACTCTTCAATTAAATCCATAACACCAATATTCTTAGGTCTCATTAAAGCCTCATATGCATATATATCCATGCCATTCGGATAAAATATAGGTTGAAATGCATAACTTATTTCCAGCTTTGCAAGCTTGTCTTTAATCTCTTCATCGAGCGGAAAAATGCTGTAGTCTACCATACTTTTGTCAATACCCTCTCACATTATTTACAAATCATATAAACAGATTTTACCGCTTTATTACATTCTTTGCAACTGTTATATTCATTCACAATCAATCATAAATAATCATCATAAAGGTGTAAGTTCTGACATTTTACTGCAAGCACTTCTGAAGTTTTCTATCTTCATATCAGAATAACTGATAACAAAGCTGTGGCTGTATTCATCTGTATTATTATGATAATACTCCGATAACGCATTTATATGGATGCCTTCTGCCTCAAGTTTTCTTTTTACCTCATTATCAGAAAGTAATGTATTAAGTTCAAGAATAAAATGCAGCCCTGAATCAGCCTCTCTTACTCTTCCAACACATTTGAACGGATCCTCTTTAAGTACCGAAAGAACAGCCTCTCTCTGTTTCGTATAATACAGTCTCATTCTGTTTAAATGTTTCTCAAAATATCCTTCTTCTATGAATGCAGCAAGTGCATACTGCTCGAAATTAGATACAGTACATGCATAAAAATCAAGTTTTTCCTGATATGTTGCGGCAAGGTGTGGTGGCAGAACCATATAACTGATTCGGATTGTCGGTGTCAGTGTTCTTGAAAATGTATTCATATATATAACCTTTTCACTTATATCTATGCTTTTCATAGTCGGAATTGTCTTTCCTGTCATACGAAATTCTGAATCATAATCATCTTCTATTATATATCTGTCCGGCTTTTCATTAGCCCATGCAAGCAATTCAAAACGCCGGCTTACCGGCATTGTTATACCTGTCGGATAATGATGTGTAGGACTTATATGAACAATATCTGCCATACATTCTCTTACCGCTTCCGGTTTCATTCCTTCATTATCCATACTGGCATAACAGAATTTCACATTATTACTTGCATATATCCTGGCAATCTTAGAATATCCCGGATCTTCAACACAATACACTTTATCTCTTCCCAAAAGCTGTATAAGAAGACTATACATATATTCAGTTCCGGCGCCAATGATTATCTGTCCGGGTGTTACCTGCATATCACGAAATGAAGCCAGATGCATAGCAATTGCTTTTCTTAACTCCCATGTTCCTTCTCCCGGAGATATTTTCATAAGATCATCCTGCCTGTCTGTTATAACACGTCTCATAAGCTTAGCCCATGTTGCAAATGGAAAGCTTCCAGGATCTGTCCTGTTTGATGATAAATCCGATTTATATCCAGTCTTCTTTGCGGTTATTTCAGGAACTTCATATTTTACTGGCTTTATCCTTGCAACACCTGAAATATCTGATACATAATAGCCCTTCTTTGGAACAGAATATATATATCCTTCACTCATAAGCTGTCCATATGAATTCTCTACTGTTATGGTGCTTATTCCAAGATTGACAGCAAGCGTTCTCTTTGAAGGAAGATGCTCATCCTTAACAAGTCTGCCTTCTATTATATCTTTTTTGATACATTTGTATAAATATTCATATATTGATTCTTTTCCAATGTTTTCAAACGAGTATGTTAACATAATCTGACCTTGTTTCTTTTGCAGAAATCTTCCTTTATATTAATGTCAGTTATTATAACATGCCTGATGAAATGTAGCAAATATTCTACAAATATTACATATATTTCTTATCATTTCTGTTACACCAGATATAGAATACCACATTTAACACAATTCCAAAAATAGTTGCTACAGGAGCAGCCAGACCAATCTTAGTAAGGCTCGCATCAGGCTGTATACTCATATAATACGCAAATGGCAGACGGACAAGCAGTGTCTGTGTAAGGCCCTGAATCATTACCCATACCGTCTTGTCATGACCATTAAAATATCCAATCATACTGAATAATATCGCAGTAACAATCGTCTCTAATGCAAATCCCTTAAGGTAATCATATCCATTCTGGATAACAGCCTCGTCAGTTGTAAATATTGCTGTGAGAAGGTCACCCTTAAACATCACAAACAGGAATACTATACAGCCTATCACAAGTCCAACACCAATACCGGCAAACATCGTCCTCTTTGCTCTCTTTTCATTGCCTGCACCGACATTCTGTGAAACAAATGACGCCATTGACTGCATAAGTGAGCTTGGTATGAGCATTGCAAAATTAACTATTTTACATGCAACACCATATCCTGACGATGCCTGTAATCCCAGTCTGTTAACGAATGCGCATAAAGCAAGGAATGAAATCTGTGTAAGAAATTCCTGTAATGCAAGTGGAAGTCCGACCTTTAATGCTCTCCTGCAATGTCTGTTAATTGAGAAATCTTTCTTAGTTATCTTAAACGGAAGTTTTCTCTTAAAAAGTAATACAAGTGCAAATACAACACTTACCGCCTGTGCTGCGACTGTCGCAATAGCAGCTCCGGCAGCATTCATGTTAAACCCTGCAACAAGAACAAGATCACCCACAATATTAATAACACATGCAACTGCAACGAATATAAGAGGTGATTTGCTGTCTCCAAGCCCCCTGAATATTGCTGAAAGAAGATTATATGCAACTATAAAGAATATTCCTGAGCCACATATTTTTACATATACAGATGTAAGACCTACTGCTTCTTTCGGTGCCTGCATTATAACTGCAATCTGTCTTGAAAAAATAATCATAACAACGAAAAGCACCACTGAAATCATTGTAAACACAACAATAGCTCCGCCTATCAGAGCGCCTATCTGCTCCGGTCTTTTCTCACCAATATATCTTGCAATAAGCACTGTAACACCCATTGCAAACTGTGTTATAACAAATGTAACTAAATTAAGTACCTGGCTTCCTGTCGATACTGCTGAAAGGCCTTCAGTAGTTCCAAATCTTCCAACAACAAGCAAGTCAACTGCACCATATGCTGCCTGTAATATTAATGCCCCAAGTATTGGCATCATAAAAGGAATCAGCTTCCCTAATATACTTCCCTGTGTAAAATCTGATTTTGAATTATTCAATGTCAACTTTCCTTTCGCTCATCACCTTGTAGAATTTGTTAATAGTTTCGATCATAGAATCAGCCTCTTCATCACTAATATCCGTAAGATATTTGCTAAGCCGGCTGTAATAGTCAGCATCATATTTCTTAGACAACTCTTCACCCTTATCTGTAACCGTAATATAAGTTATCCTTGCATCTTCCTGTGAAGTAGTCTTCTTAAGATATCCCTTAGCTTCCATTTCCTTGACAGTACGGGTAACACCTGGTCTTGGCAGATTAAGCCAGTCACTGATGTCCGAAACCTTGACACAATCATTAGTCTCCAACAGATGATGAATCACATCAATATACTGGATATAAGCAGGTGCAACCCCATCTGGCAGCTCCGGCAGCAGTTCCCTAATCCTTTTAGCCAGATAACAGGCATCCAACATTCTCTTAATCTTGTCTGGTTTCATAATACATTCGTCTCCTTAAGCTATATAATTATATAATTGATTATCTTTGTTAATTATCATAGGTAATTATATATGCATATTCTTGTGGCGTCAACATGATTTCTATATAGAGATTCCTGCTTATCATTGTGAAATAAGCTTAATTTTGCTTATAACCTCTTGGTTTATGCCTCTTTTATTTTCATGCGGATTCTTTTATGTGATTTTTATTTTCGTATAGATTTATTCATGTGGAATTGCCGTTCCTATATATATCATTTTTCATAAGCATATATAGGTACTTTTTCACTCATTCCAATAATTTCCAACAAAAAAACACCTATAAGACGAGTCCTATGAACTGTCTTATAGGTGTTTACAGAATAATTATCAAAATAATACATGATTTTTTCTTATTTCTACCTATAAATCCGCCGATAATACGACTACCTATAGGTATCACATCAAAAATCATACATAAGCCACTATCAGCTTATAACTTTTCATTATATTATTTTACTCCAAGCCCCTTTTCAAGATCCTTAAGCATCATATCAAGTGCCTGAATTCCACCCTCTGCTGTATACCATACATTAGGATTTTCAAGATAAATAATATGATTATTCTTATATGCAGGAGTTGATTTTACAAGATCATTTTCAACTATTTCCTTAGCAGATGCTGCACCTGCTTTTCCTATAGCCTTATCTCTGTCCATAACAAATATATATTCTGGATTCTTTGCAACTACTGTTTCAAAAGAAGCCTCATTTCCATGTGTTGAAGTATTTCCTGTTGCTCCAAGATTGTTAAAGCCAATCTCATTACCCATAATTGAGCATCTTCCATCATTGCCAAGAATATTAAAGCTTCCGCTTGTTGTCATTCCTACAAGAGCATTCTTTCCGGATGCAATATTCTTTAAATTGTTAATTCTGTCATTATACTGATTAACCTTATCTTCAACTTCGTTTTCTTTGCCAAATATAGATGCTATTGTTTTTGCATTTTTCAAAGTACTTTCAACAAGTCCAATACTGTTGTCTGTTGCAAGATATACAACAGGAGCTATTTCACTTAATTTATCATATGAAGCTGACAGTCTTCCACCGATAAATATTATATCCGGCTCGCATTCCATAACTGCTTCAATATCAGCTTCTTTTATTGTACCAAGATTCTTTATGCTCTTGTTTTCTGAATAATGAGAAAGATAATCAATGCTTGTCTGTGCCATTCCAACAACTTTGTCACCAACACCAATACTATCTATTATATCAAGAGCAGCAAGGTCAAGAATTGCAATTCTTTCAGGATTATATGGAACCTCAAGCTGTGTCTGCTCTTTCTGTCCATTTAATGTTGTTATTGTTACGCTTGTTGGTTCTGTACTTCCCTCTGAACCATTATTATCCTTACCTGTCTGGTTACCACACGCAGTAAGTGAAAGAACCATAAGTGCCATTAATAATATAGCTGTGATTTTTTTCATTATATGTTATCCTCTTCTATTTTTATTTTTCTGTACAATGCTTCGCGACTGACATCATACATATATGCTAAAGCCCGCATGCAAGGCCTGAAGCCATAATAAATTAATAATATATTGACAATGGTCTGCCCTGTATATTCATTATTTCAAAATCGACATTATATATCTCTGATAATACTTCTTTGGTCATAACCTCATCAACTGTACCAAATTTGGCAACCCTGCCATCTTTAAATGCACATATATAATCAGAATAAAATGCCGCATAATTAATTTCATGTAAAACTGTGACAACCGTTTTTCCAAGTTCATCACTTAGTTTTCTTATAATTTTCATAAGATTAGTTGCATGATATATGTCAAGATTATTCGTAGGCTCATCAAGAAGAATAAATTCTGTATCCTGTGCTATAACCATCGCAATATATGCACGCTGTCTCTGTCCTCCAGACAGCTCATCTATAAATCTGTTTCTGAATTCATTAAGTTCCATGTATTCAATTGACTTATTAATTATATCTTTATCCTTATCAGTAAGCCTTCCACCTGAATGAGGAAACCTTCCAAACGCCACAAGTTCTTCAACTGTAAGCTTCATTTGTATGTTATTACTCTGGGTAAGTATTGCCAGATGCTTTGCAAGCTCCTTGCTTTTCCAGTCATGCATTGACTTTCCCTGAAATTCAATAATACCTGCATCATTAGCAATAAGCCTTGATATCATTCCCATAACTGTAGATTTTCCCGCTCCATTAGGTCCAATAAATGATGTAACCTTACCTTTTGGTATAGAAAAGCTTACTGAATCTACAACTACTTTTTTGTCATATTTTTTCAACAATTTATCTACAACCATTATTGTTCTCCTTCTAAGTATTAAGCTCTCTTTCCTGCAAGCAGCAGATACAGGAAATATATTCCTCCTCCAACCGTAATAAACACACTTACAGGAATTGCATAGACAAATATTCTTTCAACTATAAGCTGTCCAAATATAAGTCCTATCATCCCAAATAATGCAGAACCAAGTATCAGCTGTGTATGACGGTATGTTTTTAACATCTGTCTTGACAGATTAGCAATTATCAGACCAAGAAATGATATTGGTCCAACCATTGCTGTAGCAACCGATATACATAATGTCACAGCTAGCAGAAGTCTTCTTATACATCTGTCATAATCAACTCCAAGATTAACAGCCTGCTCTTTTCCAAGTGTAAGTACATCAAGCATTGCAAGTTCTTTTCGGAATATCACAATAATTGCTGCAATAATAATCAATGAAAAAATTATTATTTCTGAATTAACATTGCTGAAGCTTGCTACTAATGAAGTAAGAAGTGTGTCATACTCATTGGGATCCATTATTCTTGTCAGTGTGCTTTGTATGCTCGAAAAGAATGATGTAAGAACTGTTCCAATAAGTAAAACATAAAGCACATTATGATTAGTCGCTTTAAACAGATAACTATATATAAATGTTGCTACAAAACCCATTATCACAAGGTCAAGTGCAAAGCTCATATTTGCATTAATAACAAGCATGCTGCCCGATCCTAAGAAAAACACTACTGCTGTATGTATTAATGTATAAAGCGAATTCATTCCTAAAAGACACGGTGTAACAATAGTATTATTTATAACTGACTGAAACACTATTGATGCCCCACCTATCGTAAATGCAGTTATTACCATTGCAATAAGCTTGGGATATCTTATTTTGAATGCAAATCTCATAAGTCTTTCATTATGAAATTTAACACCAATTGTCATATAAGCTGCCATTGCAAGCAGAACGATAACAGCAAGAATTATCAGTTTATATATATTCCTTTTCCTGTTCATTATTTACCTCTTTCTGCTCATTAAATAATTTAATATTCACAATTTTTCTTCCATGCTTAAGTCTGTATATTAACAGTGCTACAAATATCAGACTTCCAAGTATTCCAACTATAAGTTCAATTGGAAGCTCATACGGCATAATAATAACTCTTCCGATAATATCACATACCAGAACAAACAAAGCTCCAAAAAGCGCAGTGTCAACAAGAGTTCCTCTTATCTTGTCGCCCTTGAACATTGCAACCACATTGGGAACAATCAGTCCTATATAAGAAATCGAACCAACAACCACTATTATTGATGCTGTAATCATCGCTGCTATTGTAAGTCCTGCAAAAAGGACCAAATTATATGGAACGCCAAGATTCTTTGAAAAATCTTTTCCCATACCCACAATGTTAAAATGATTAGCAAATATGAATGCCAGTACTACTAGTGGCACGGTCAGATAAACTATTTCGTATCTTCCCTTTAATACCATTGAAAAATGTCCTACCAGCCATGTTGACAATGCCTGTGTAACTTCATACTTGTAAGCAAGGAAGTTCGTAACTCCCCCGATAACATTTCCAAACATTATTCCGACAAGCGGAACCATGACAATGTCCTTATACTGTATTCGCTGTATAAACCAGACAAAAATCCATGTACCAAGTATTGCGCTGATAAATGCAAATATCGCCCTGCCCCATATTGTGGCATCCGGCACAAATATAAGTGCCAGAAGAATTCCAAACTGAGCTGATGAAATTGTTGCTCCGGTTGTTGGCGAAACAAATTTATTCATGCACAGCTGCTGCATTATAAGTCCTGCTACACTCATTCCTACTCCTGTACACAAAATTGCCAGAAGTCTTGGAAGTCTTGATATCACAAAGACTTCCATTGACTGTGAATCCAAAAAAAGATTTTTTATATTAATATCAATTACCCCTATAAAAAGCGACACACCAGACAACACAAGTAGAAGTATCGCTAGAGTCAATGTAATTATATTTTTCTTAATAAATATCTTTATCATAATTACCATTATTCTCCTTTTTCGCTTACTATTGTTAGAATACACTAACTCGCATCCTTTAAAAAACAGCATTAGTAAATGCTGTGAACAACGGTGATTATAAATAAGCTAATCTTTATTGACAAGAACTTACTTTTTTGTAAGTATGTCAATATTATTCTTAGTGCCATACATTCTGGAAAATGAATGGGCAATATTAACTATTTCACATATACCTGAATATTCAGGATTTATCTCATAAACAACAACTTTAGGTGGTGTACTTACTAATACATGTTTTAATATCAGACCACTTTCTTCCATTTCATTAAGCTGTGACATTAAAACCTTTGGCGTTATACTGTCAATAGTTTTTTCGAGCATAGAAAATCTGTTATCTCCATTCATAATATGCCATAAAATTCTTAATTTCCATTTTCCACCAATAAGATCATTCATCATAACAAGATTGCAGTCGTACTGTTTTTTCAGTTTCATTGTTACCTCCTTTTCCTACTGCAATGGTGTTTTTGCATAAAAAAATACAGTGAGTCCCATTACAGTCGGATTTATGCTGTAATGCTACTCACTATTTGTTAGTATATTATTAAATTATTTTTGTATTGTCAAGAAGTAAATTTTGGTTTTATTCTATGGTTTTACTCTACATTTTTCAATGCATCCGTCTTAGGAATCTTAGAAATCTTCACAAGCTGAAGCACAGCAACAACCGCATAGCATACAATTCCAAGAATAACCATCTCAACAAAACAGCTTCTTCTTACCATATAAGGAATATATCCAGTCATCGAAGTGTACAGATATGATGAAAATGCCCATTTAAGCAAAGCATTTACTATAGGTACAGAAACAACCAGTGATATAACTACCATAATTGAAGTAGCTACAATATACAGTCCGCCTATCTCTCCATTCTTAAAACCAAGAATCTTAGTCATTGAAATTGACTGTGCATTCTTTTCAATAATCTGTTTAGATAACAGATACATAAGAAGCACGAACATTATAATTCCAAAATACTTCAGTATATACATCATCTCGCCCATTGAAACCTTCATCTGGTTAGACACTTTTATAAGGTCTTCATATGTAACTATTGAAGCAACATATTTATCATCAATATCTGTCAGCTTCTTGTCTGTGAAGTATCCAGTGAAGTAATCATCAGCCTTGTCAAATGTATCAATAAAGTTTTTTCTTGTCATGAATACTGCAAGTGCAGCATCATATTTATAACTTCCTGCTATTGTGAATTCATACTCATTATCTGAATACGGATCTTTTAGTTTAAATGTATCACCCTTTTTTAGTCCGTATTTGACCATTACACCATTAGATACAAGTATCTCATCATCCTTGATATCCACATCAACATACCTGCTGTTATCCTGAATACCATATATCATAATATCATCTGTCATGTATTTTTCATCAGTTGTATCAAGCGATGTCACACAGTACTTTTCTGCACCAGAAACATCAGTTTCTGCCTGACTTTTTAACACATACTGATAATCACATATCTGTGACTTCTTAACAACATCAGCATAATCATCAATAAGCGGCTCGAACATGATGCTGAATACAACAAGTGCACCTGCAATCAGTATTCCTAAGAACAATGTCAGATAATTAGGTATATTCTGGAACATTATCCTTAATCTGAATCTTGTCATGAAAGGAAGCTTGTGGCTTAACTTTATAAGCTTCTTTCTCTTTCTGTTAGTAAGCTCATGTCTTAAAAACTTAAGCGGAGAAAGCCGGAGCTTCTTTTCAAGTACAATAAGATTAACAACAAAAATAATAATAATTGGAACAACTGTCGTATCAACAAATGCTTCTGCATTAAGCAGTGTCGTGTAAGTACACAGGCTGTAGCTGTTATAATACACATTTACAAAAAACTTCTCCAGAAGAGTGTAGCCAAGTATATTACCAACAACAGCAACGAACAGTGTTACAGCAACAGGAAGGACCATGTAATGTCTTACAATCTCACTTCTCTTATAACCTGATGCGCGGAGAGTTCCGATAACACCTGCCTCCTGACTGATTGTGTTAGATGTTGTAACAGCAAATACAAATGCAATTACAACCATTACAATATAGTCAAAAAGCATAATTGTTGCCTTATCTGAACCCATATCATCACCAGTAAAATTAACCGCCTTGTTAGTGTATCTTGGAAGATAATCAGAAACACTGATAATATCCGTATTACCACTCATTATAAGCTTTGTATCATATTCTTTGATAATATCGCCAAGATTTTCAAGAAAATCTTCAGAAGCCTCTTTTTCAGCCTTATCTCCTATAACCTCTTTGTTATATTTCCATGCATAATTATATTTGACATGATTACTTGAAACATTTTCAAAGCCCTTATCAGTCATAACAGCAATAGAAAAATTAGTTGCGTCAAACATCATATCTGAATTATTTTCGAAAAGGCAGCTGTAATCAGGAACTGCAACAAAACCGGTAACCTTTAATTCCTTTCCTGCGAGCTTAATTGTGTCGCCTATCTTAATCTTGGCATTCTGTGCATACATACGGTCAAGTGCTATTTCATTATCGGCAGCAGGCATTTCGCCTTCCATAACACACTCAAGATTAACCTTTGTCCTGTCTTTATACACTCTGATTGTATCACCGCTGTCAGCCTCATCTTCCTCAAAATATCTTAAGTCGTAAAGCTTGCTGTCAGTCTTATTCTCAATATCTCTTATAAGAGAACTGTCAGGCTCTTTATCTAATGTAAAATGTCCATCTTCAAGATTATATTTTTCAAAGCCCTCATCATATGAGTGCTTAACACTGTTGTCTGCTACAAGGAATCCGCTTACTAACGAAATCATCATAACCATAAATAAGAATATAACAAGATATTTACCAAAGTCATGCTTTAATTCTCTTGGCAGACGCTTATTTAAAGGATTTCTCATACTTAACTCCTCTCTTACCATTCAAGGTCTGCTGCTGCAATCTTATTATCATTAACATAGTTCTTACGGATTCTGCCATCTCTTAATGTAATAACCCTGTCTGCCATATTTTTGATAGCGTCATTATGTGTAACTATTATTATAGTATTACCGTACTTCTTATTAACGTCTTCAATAAGCTTTAATATATCCTTAGATGTGTTGTAATCAAGTGCTCCTGTAGGCTCATCACACAACAGGATATCCGGATTTTTTATAATAGCTCTTCCAATTGAAGTTCTCTGCTGCTGGCCGCCTGACAACTGATTAGGCTTCTTATCGGCGTGATCTGAAAGTCCTAATGTATTAAGAATCTCATCTGTATCAAGTGCCTTATCACTTAGGTAAGCACCAACCTCAATATTCTCTCTTACAGTAAGGTTAGGTATAAGATTATACATCTGAAAAACATATCCGAGATGCTTTCTTCTGTACTGTGTAAGACGCTTCTCATTCATATCTGCTGTCTTTTCGCCATCTATTGATATGTAACCCTCGTCTGCATCATCAATACCACCAATTATATTAAGCAGTGTTGACTTACCAGAACCTGATGGACCAAGTAATACAACGATTTCCCCTTTATTAACTTCTATGTCAATACCATTCAGCACTTCCACCCGGCTCTCGCCTTCTCCATAATGCTTTTTGATTCCCTTAATCTCTAAAAACATATATACCTCCTTCGGGCATGCCCTCTTATATTATTATATGAACACTTATTCATATATTCATTATATTAGCACTTATTAATTTTGTGTCAATATATAATAATTCATCATCAATAGGCACAAAAAAAGTAAGCATTGGTTAGAACGCCCTAACCACGCTTACTTTATCATATTTTACTATATAATTCACCGCTTCTTATTGATAAAAGTTATCAATAGTTTCGCAGCATTTTATTTATCTTTATCAGCCAGCTCATCAATAAGCCTTATTGATTCCATAATCATACTGTCACAATGCGCCTTTTTTTCGCCACCCTTTAAAGCATTATCTCTTAAAAGATCCGCACAGTTAGTCATTCCATCGTGGTTATCCCTGATAGTTCTCTGAAATGCACCAACAACAGCCGGACTGCTTACTCCCAATGCTCCAAGCACCATAAGCCCTCCGGTAATTGCACCACATGTTCCACCACATTTCATACCTCCGCCGAAATTACATCCAAGGCATTCTGCCTGTGTCTCACTCAATCCCAGATCATCAGCATAAGCCATCATAATAGTTTCTGCACAGTTATAACATTTTTCAGGTGAACGGAGTTCTTTAGCTTTTTCTATATGTCTGTTCATATCTTATCCTCATCTTTCTGAATTATATCCGTTACTGTTCCATAAATGCGAACTTCTTCTTTCTTACCCTGATAAAGAAGAATACACTTAACGCGACTGAAGCAAGCTCTGCAATAGGCCATGCCCACCATACAAGATTAACATTCCCTGTTTTCGAAAAAATATAAGCACATGGCACAAGGAATATAATCTGTCTTACAAATGATACAAGCATGCTGTATATGCTGCTTCCAAGTGCCTGAAAGAACGAACTGCATATAATACATATTCCTGCAAATATAAAACTTATTGATATAGTCCTTAAAGCAGGAACTCCCATTCGTATCATATCTGACGATGCACTAAATATTGACAGCATTGGAACCGGGAATATCTGAACTGCAATCATAAAAAGTATCATTATTATCTCTGCATACATTACTGCAAGCTTAAGTGTCTGTATAACTCTGTCTTCTCTCTTGGCCCCATAATTAAAAGCTATTATAGGAACCATTCCACTGTTCATACCAAATATTGGCATAAATGCAAAGCTCTGCAGTTTAAAATACACACCAAATACAGCAACCGCTGTTGATGTAAATACAACCAGAATCTTATTCATGCAGAATGTCATAACAGAACCAATTGCCATCATAATAACTGATGGAATTCCTATGAATAAGATATTGCAAATTCTTTTTCCTGATGGTCTGAATCCCTTAAAAGTAATATGTATCTCTTTATTAACCTTAATATTAAATATCACTGCCATAACGGCTGCAACAATCTGGCCCGCAACCGTAGCTACTGCTGCACCTACAATACCAAGCTTTGGTGCACCAAACAGACCAAATATAAGTATCGGGTCAAGAATAATATTAATTATTGCACCTGTACCCTGTGTAATCATGCTGTAAAATGTTCTTCCTGTAGCCTGTAATAACCTCTCAAATATCATCTGGAACAGACAACCAAAGCTGACTATAAGAATAACTGAAAGATAATCATAACCATAGTCAGCTATCACTTCATTAGCACCCTGAATAACAAAAAACTCTCTGGCAAAGAAAAGCCCTATGGCAAGAAATATTATATAGCTGCAAGCCGTTATGAATATACCATGCACAGCCATTTTATCAGCTTCTTCATGCCTTCCTTCTCCTAATGCCCTTGAAAGCAGCGCATTAGTACCTACACCCACGCCGCCTGCAACACCAATCATAAGATTCTGCATTGGAAATGCCATTGAAACCGCTGTAAGTGCTTCCTCACTTATTCTTGCAACAAATATACTGTCAACAATATTATACAGTGCCTGTACAAGCATTGATATCATCATTGGCAGCGCCATATTAATAAGCAGCTTATTAACAGGCATTGTACCCATTTTATTTTCTTTCATTGTATTACTCATAAAATTCTTCTCCCTTATTCTCCTCGTCAAAATATTCGTATTCTCTCATATTATCTTTGGTTTTATTCTGCTCATCAATAGCATTGCCAAGACCCTTCAATGCTGAGAAAGGCAGGAATATCTTAGCTCTGCTTTCCATATCCATTCTTGGTCTTTTACTCGGTACCGGCCATTTCATATTAATTATATCATCATATTTTCCCATAAGCTATGCCCTGTGACCTCCAATCTGACCGTTTCTTTCAATTGCAGTCGCCTTGTTCTGCAGGTTATTAGCTTTCATCACCGCATTCTTACCATATTTTTTCTTAATATCAAGCATTGCATGCTGCATCTTCTTTTCGCGTTCAAGCTGTGTCTGGTCTGTAAACATATCAAACTGCTGAAACCCCTCATTAGTAAGATTGGCAACTGTAAGATTTAACTTCCTGATATACAGCTTTCTGTTAGTGTATTTATCATATATATCAAGAAAAGCTTCTCTTAACTGTTTTGATGAAGATGTACATGTCGTAAGTGAAACAGATTTATTAAGTCCTTGTGGAACTTCCCTTCCATATCTGTCCACATGGATTTCACCCTTGTAAGTTCCTTTATCAACATTTACCCTGTCATAAGTTACATTTAACGCAATCGAATCAGTCACAAAACCTTTATCAACTAAATCCAATGCAAGCTCATCTGCCATCTCTCCAACTACTATTCTTGCGTCTTCAAATGTATATGGCTCTTTTAACACCTGTCCTGAACACAGGCTGCTCGCCTTGGGCTTATATTTCTTAATATCTGCAATTGTACACGGTTCATATCCCCATGCGTGGTCTATTAGAATCTCTGCATCTACACCAAACTGCTTATACAGCCAGTCCTCATCTTCAAGAGACATTCTCGCAATATCCCCCATAGTCTTTATCCCATGTTTTTCAAGCTGTCTTGATATTCCTGGTCCAACCCTCCAGAAGTCAGTAAGAGGTGTATGACCCCATAACATTTTTCTGTAATCATTAACACTTAATTCTGCGATACGCACACCCTTGCTGTCTGCCTGTATATGCTTTGCAACTATATCCATTGCTATCTTGCACAGATACAGATTAGGTGCAATTCCTGCAGTAGCCGTTATTCCTGTCGTATCATACACATCCTCAATAACTTTTGCGGTAAGTTGTCTTGCCGTCATATTATACAGCTTCATATAATCTGTTGCATCAATAAATACTTCATCAATACTGTATACAGTTATGTCATCCTTGCTGAAATATTTAAGATATATAGAATATATCTTCGACGAATATTCTATATAAAGTCCCATTCTTGGAACTGCTACAGTATATTCTAGCTTCTTTCCTGTGCGTTCTTCAATTTCTTTTGCCTTCTGTTCTACCTCAAAAAGCCTGCTTCGTCCGGAAAGTCCATATTTCTTAAGAGAAGGAGTAACTGCAAGACATATTGTTTTGGCTGTTCTAGATTCATCAGCTACAACGAGATTAGTGGTAAGCGGGTCTGACTCTCGTTCAACACACTCAACACTTGCATAGAATGATTTTAGATCAATTGCAATATATACTCTTTCCATCACATCCTCCTTCCCGAATTTCAGAAAGACACACCAGTTATTACGATACCAGTGTGTCTTTAAAATATACATTTTATTCTTTTATTACATTGTTATAAGCTGCTTCATTATATCAACCGGAACGTAATAACTTACTCCTAAAGGATTAATAACTATCCCTGAAGCACCCAATTCCTTTACTGTCTTAAGAAGTTCCATATATGTGTAAAGCATATCCTCATGCTTACCTGCATAACATTTTTCCATCTCTAAACCATCTGTAAATACTGGAAGTGCAAGAACTTTCTCACCTTCTTTGTGGCTTACTTTATCAGTAATATCAACATATGGATGTGAAATTGATACCTCTTCATCTGTCTCTTCCTTAGTACAAGGAACCATGTAATCCGCATTACGTATAGCTTTCTTAAGTTCTGCTTCTTTATCTCTTAAAATTGCCGCCTTAGCTGTTGAATCTCCTGGCTTTCTGTACTCCTGGAAGAACTTGATAAGTGCATTCTGAAGTCCTGGATTAGTCACGAAATCTTCTCTTATATACTGGTCATATGTTCCAATCTCTTCTCTTGAAACAATAAGCTCGTTATCCTTGCCATCTGTGAATCTGATATTCCTGCATCCGTTACGATATAAATGAGCTATCTCATACTGCATTGAATCCTTATCCTCAATACCATATGAAATGTCATATCCATATTTTCCAAGCTGTTCTTCTACTCTGGCATGATTAGTATAATCATATAATACAACTATATCATCATCAACCATATATGGATAACCTGTGCTGTCACAATATATTGTCCATAAGTGATCAGCATTAAGAAGCTTATCTACAACAATCTTTCTATACACATTACCTATTTCATTAAAATATCCTTCATCATTGACATTATTCTTTTCCTGTGCCTTCTTGATAAGCTCTGGAAGAACTTTAGTAAGAACTTCTACTCCGTCTGTAATTGAAAGTCCGGTTACATACGCAACACCCTTATCTTCATCCTTAAAAATGTGTCTTATAATGTCCTGTGCTTTAATTGAATCCATTAAACTCTCCTCCTGGTAAAAGCATTTTTAAATGTATCTGAATCACTATTATTATCTAACAATAATGCCAGCATAATTCTCGCTTTAGTAGGCGATATGTCTGTATAGAAGATACTATCTCCACAGTCTGCAAAATCACCTTTCATATATGCATCTTCACTACATGATACTACTACAATACCCGCATTCTTTCCTGATACAGCTTCTGAAAGTTCTTCTGAAAGTTCTCCATCAGCAGTTGAAGAAACTATAACTATAGCATCATTAAGATACATTTTCTTATATAATGCATCTGCATCAATTCCAACATAATCATATACAATATCTATGTTATCTAATCTCTTAGTGTCCGCGATATCAAATATCATATAATCATTAACATTAACCAAAAATCCTTCTGGTAACTGATTATCGGCATTATCTGTCTTATCAAGTTCTTTATCAATATACTTCTTTGCCTGCGCTACCTTATAATCCGGACTGCCGTTGTTATAATCATATGGTATTATCACAAGAGGTTTATCATCCTTAACTGTAAGCGACAGAAAATATCTGACATCTTCTGAGTATTTCTTATTGAGAACAAGAACAACTCCTTTAACATCTTTATTATTCATATCTGAATTAATGTCTTTAGCTATTGCCAGCATTCCATCAATGGAATAATCTGTATTATCTTCTGTTCCATACACACGTATATCAGGCTCACTGTTACTGTCATCTTTGTTATCATCTGCAGATTCTGATGTTGTTTCATTATCTTTATCTGAATTGTCCTGTCTGGTTTCGTCCTGAGAAAGAATGTATTTCATCGGATTCTTTAGCATAGTGCTGCATCCGGTCAGTGTCAGAATTGACATAAGTGTAACCATTGCGATTATAAAACATTTTTTACTAATCATACAAAAAACCTCTTGTTAACCTCTGCCGTAATATCTTACTTGTCAGATTATAGTAAGAATTCCAAGTGATTTAAGAAGAAGAAGGAATAAAAGAATTGGAGCAACCCACTTTACCATAACTGTATAAAGGCCCTTTCTTACCATCTTAATTCCTGTTTTCTCAACTTCATCTATAACAGTCTTCGGCTTAAGTATCCATCCAATAAGGATACATGTTCCTATAGAAACTATTGGCATAAGTACATTATTGCTGACATAATCCATAATATCAAGCACCTGTGCATGTACTCCGTTAGGGAGCTTAATATCAAATAACAGTTTATTATATCCTAAGCATACGATAACTGCAACAGCTATACCGATTACAGTTTCTATTGCTGTAGCCTTGTTTCTGTTTAACTTAAATTCATCCATAAAGCTTGAAACAATAGCTTCCATAATTGAAACCGCACTTGTAAGGGCTGCAAAGAATACCATTGCAAAGAATATTGCACCAATTACATTTCCTGCAAATCCCATAGAATCAAATACTTTAGGAAGCGAAACAAACATAAGACTTGGACCTGATGCTGTCATTCCATCTCTTCCCATGAATACAAATACAGCAGGAATAATCATTACACCTGCAAGAAATGCAACTATTGTATCAAATAGCTCAATCTGGTTAATTGACTTTCCAAGATTAGCATCATCACTTACATATGAACCATATGCAATCATAATACCCATAGCAACACTTAAACTGTAGAAAAGCTGTCCCATTGCGTCCATAAGAACTGTACAGAACTGCTTAACAGTAATTCCTTTCATGTTAGGAATTACATAAGCACCTAATCCCTGTAAACCTGTTCTTGTTGTGCCATCAATGTCTGTATATGAAATTGTAAGTGAATATACAGATACACCAAGAACAAGCACAATAAGTAATGGCATGATAATCTTTGATGATGATTCAATACCACTGTTAACACCACGGAATATAATAAATGCAACAATTATTGTAAACACAAGCATCATTATGATTGGCTCTGCTGTCTGACCGATAAATCCTGAGAAATATCCGTCCTGTGCTGCTGCATGTCCATTACCCGTAATATAAACAAGAAGATACTTAAGTACCCATCCACCGATTGTTACATAGTATGGAAATATCATCATAGGTACAATACACGCAATAATACCCAGTGGCTTCCACTTACTCTTTAACTTGCTGTAAGCTGTAAGCGGACTCTGCTTTGTCTTTCGTCCAATAGCAATTTCTGTTGTGAGTAGAGTAAAACCAAATGTTAATGCTAAAACAATGTAAATAACAAGGAATAATCCTCCTCCATCTTTAGCTGCCAAATAAGGAAATCTCCATATGTTACCAAGTCCTACAGCACTACCCGCTGCTGCAAGGACGAACCCTATAGAGCCCTTGAATGAATTACGATTTTCGTTCATTTCATAACCTTCCCTTTTTTTAAAATATACTTATAAATTATACCTAATAATCTATATAAGGTCAAGGAAAGCGTTACATCATATTAGTCTTCTCTACATACAATACATACATTGGAATAACATTATTTTTGATAATATACTTAGCCTCAAATGCTTGTAAAGTGCTCTTTTGCAAACTGCATATCCTGTACCACTTCTACAGTTCCAAGATAAATACCTTTTTTGTCTCTCACTGCATAATAAGTTACTAAAAATGGTTTTCCTTGCTTTTCCATCCAGACCGGAACGCTATCCCTAGTATGATTTTTAAAACTTTCTATAATGGAACGAACCATTGGCTCTATCTTAGGCGGATGACAAGAGAATACTTCTCTGTCAATTGCCATGCCAGGTCGTTTGAACACTTTCGCTCCTTCGTTAAAGAAACGATTTATATTATTATCATCGATAAATGTAATCTCTATTGGCAATGTATTAAGCATAGCTTCCAGCTGTGCTACACTCATATGTCCACCTCCCATTACTATTTCACCTTCATTAATAGCCGCCTTATGACGATTCTTTTTATCCTGCACATATTTTTCTGCTTCTTCCCATCTATTCTCAATGCCATACACTAATGCATAGTCTTTGGCATCTTCATAGATTCCATACCATTCTTCGACTGTAAAATTCACTGCGCAGATAGGGAACAATATATTATTCTCTTTATAAATCATTTCATCCGCTCTTGTTAAAACAGCCTGTACTCTATTAATCCATTCTTCGTCATGATTGCTTTCTTTATCTATTGCTGCTAATTCATCTCTGATTTCATCATCAACAGTCCACATAACATCCGATGGCCCTGAAATTTCATAGCGAACTTTAAGGAGTGGATAAATCAAATCACCCTTTTTTGCATAGTGTATTGCTATTTGTCTAAAATCTGATATTTTTTTGCTTACATCTTCGCCCTTTTCTAGTGCACCTCTAATATCTGATATTTCTTTACTAAACTTCTCATTTTCTTCTGTAAAAGAATAAAGAGGATGCCCCTTTGTTTCTCTGAGTGCTTTTGCAAGCTCATGTTTTCTGACATACGCATCCGGCATAATTTTCATTTCGGATCTTTCTTCTTTTTTTAAAGATTCTTCGACTGCCTTTTCAGCATTTGCTATTTTTTCTTCTTTAGTTAAGCCATGAAACAATGCACTATGCACATCACACAGTTTCTGCACCTCTGTAATAGGTGTTCCCTCTTTTATAAGTTCCTGCTCTGCCTTCATGATTTCAGAAGCTTCTACATCAGAAAAATTTTGAACAAAATCTTTTTTAACACTTTCTAAATCTTCTCCATTTCCAAGTCTCTTTAAATAATCCTTCAGCAATTCTGTATTGCTAGTCTCTTTGACTTGAAATTCTTTGCTTCTCATAGAAGAAATATCTGGCATATTACCAGTAATTTCATCCACCGACCAGTTTAAATTCATTTTTTTATTCATAATATTTTACCACCTTTCACCTATTTTGTTTGGTTCCCTCATGATTATTTATTTAATAACTTTTTTATATCCTCTTCAGGTGTACTAATTGGAGAAAGCCCATAATTCTCTACCAGGAAATTCAGCACATTTGGCGAAATGAATGTTGGTAATGTTGGTCCTATGTGAATGTTCTTTATTCCAAGATAAAGAAGCGTAAGTAAAATACATACAGCCTTCTGCTCGTACCATGAAAGTACCATCGATAGCGGAAGTTCATTCACATCACATTCAAATGCTTCTGCTAAAGCGATTGCGACCTTGATTGCACTATAAGCATCATTACACTGTCCCATATCCATGATTCTTGGAAGTCCTCCGATTGTTCCTAAATCTAAATCATTGAATCTGTATTTTCCACATGCAAGCGTCAAAATAATGCTGTCTGCAGGAGACTGTTTTACAAACTCTGTGTAGTAATTTCTTCCTACTCTGGCTCCATCACATCCACCAACCAAGAAGAAATGTTTAATATCTCCATTCTTTACCGCTTCAATCACCTGATCTGCTACAGATAATACAGTTCCATGTGAGAAACCAGTTGTTACCTGTATTCCACCATTAATTCCAGTCATATGCTGATCTTTGGTATATCCACCTAAGACGAGTGCCTTTTCAATAACTGGTGTAAAATCCTTTTCTTCTCCTATGTGTACAATTTCTGGATAAGATACAACTTCTGTTGTAAATACTCTGTCTGCATAGCTTGGTTTTACAGGCATAAGACAGTTCGTTGTATACAGAATTGCTCCAGGAATATTATCAAACTCTTTCTGCTGATTCTGCCATGCTGTACCAAAGTTTCCCTTTAGATGAGAGTACTTCTTGAGTTCTGGATATGCATGTGCTGGAAGCATTTCACCATGTGTATAGATATTGATTCCCTTATCTTTTGTCTGCTCTAATAAAAGTTGTAAATCTTTTAAATCATGACCTGTAATAATAATAAATGGTCCTTTTTCAATTGTAAGAGGTACCGTTGTTGGTACAGGAGTTCCATAAGTTGTAGTATTTGCTTGATCTAAAAGCTCCATACATCTTAAATTAACTTTTCCAACCTCTAATACGATAGGAAGTAGTTTATCCATTCCCCAATCTTTCATTCCGATTGCAAAAAGTGCCTTATAGAAGAATTTGCTGATTGTTTCATCGGTATATCCAAGCACACTTGCATGATATGCATATGCAGCCATTCCACGAATTCCAAAAAGTATTAAGGATTTTAATGAACGAATATCTTCATCAGTAGTCCAGAGAGTACTCATATCAAAATTATTGTTTCTTCCACATGAGTCAGAGCATGTAAAGCAATTTGGTACTAATTTCTTTTTTGTATCTTCTATCTTATCAATTAAAAGCTTTAATGTTTCATCATTAAAGTTTACATTTGTAATAGTTGTAAATAATCCCTCAAGAACTAATTGATTCATCTCTTCAGTTACAAGCTGCTCATTACCCTCAGTTGCACGAGCAAGTCCAATTAATGCTCCTGTAAGCTCATCCTGTAATCTTGCAGTATTGGCAGACTTTCCGCATACTCCTGTATTTCCGGTACATCCTGTGCATCCTGCTGTCTGTTCACATTGATAACAAAACATCTTATTTTCCATGTTCTTCTCCTTTTCTATTGCTTTATTCATCATCTTTTGTTGCTTAATGGAACTATATCAAACTTACATTAATCATTCTGTTGTCTAGGCAACATTTTCGTATTATTTTCAACTTTTGTGATATACTAAGGAAAAGATAAAAAGAAGGATGAAAAATCTCATGGAAAAATATATTAACATTTTAAAGAATACACCTTTGTTTCAAGGAATTTCAGAAGCAGAAATTCTTCCAATGCTTAAATGTCTATCTGTCAGCATTAAAAATTATTCAAAAGGCGAATATCTGTTAAGAAGTGGAGATAAGATACAAACTATCGGCATGATTCTATCTGGTCAGGCTCTCATAATAAATGATGATGTTTGGGGAAATCGCAATATTATTACAGAGCTATCATCAGGAATGCTCTATGGCGAAAGCTATGCCTGCATCAGCAGTGTTCCTGCTTAAATCAGTGTTATTGCTAATGAAAATCTCACTGTCATGCTTTTCAATATAAATCATATTGTTACAACCTGTTCTTCATCTTGTAGTTTCCATACAAGATTGATTCATAACCTTTTAGAGATAATAGCACGAAAAAATGTAAGATTGATGAACAAAATAGATCATGTTTCTAAGAAAAATTTACGTGACAAGATACTTAATTACTTGTCTAGCGAATCTATGCACGCTGGCTCTAACACATTTACAATCCCTTACGATAGACAAGGGCTGGCAGATTATCTGAATGCAGACCGAAGTGCTCTATCTAGTGAATTGAGTAAATTACAAAAAGAAGGTGTACTCTCTTACAAGAAAAACACCTTCTCTTTGAGGGTATAAAACCCTTCTGGGAAAGGGAATGGATGTGGATTGGTCAAAAACAAATCAGGGGCGCAAATACTATAACAGACAGTCGGCTGTGGATTTTGCGGCGGCGGGGATTTCGCATGTAAGAATCCGTATTGCGGACAAAGTGGACCAAGAACTGTTGGAGGGACTTGACCGGCAGATTCGGGACTGCCTTGATAATGGGATTATTCCCATTATAGCTTATCAGGCGGATGCATTCAAAAATGACCCAAGTGATAAAAATATAGAAAATGTTGTTACGTGGTGGTCGGAAGTGGCCGAACACTATCAGGATAAATCTCTGATACCATCTCCAGCCACAATAAAATGAAGAGCAGCCAATATTATACCGATAACTATCAATATAATTCCATACGATTGAGCTGGGTAGATGCCACCCAGCTCTTATAGAGTCTCCTGTACATACATATTTTTAGTCACTATAATGCCTTCTTAGGACATGCTTTGACGCATTCCATACACAGAATACACTCTGTTCCATTTTCTCTTTTACGGGAATTATCTGTTACATCAACATTCATCGGACATACTCGCTTGCACTTTCCACAGGAAACACATCTTTCCTTATCACACTTCACACGAAGTAGGCTAAAATAACTCATAGGCTTTAAGAATACGGTAATTGGGCAGATATATTTACAGAATGCCCTATTATCCCGAAACGCAAATGCCAGAATGATTCCAATGGCATAATACAGGATATTGCCAACAAGAAATGCCCAGAACATAATTTGCTCGATATTCTCCACGTGGCATAAAAACAGTGCTCCCACAAAAACAAGTGATTCGGTAAAGGTGATATATCGAATAAAACCGATTCTTCTGGCATGTCTATAGTTTAACTGAAAAAGTAACAGCCCTAACGCTATTGCCGAGCCTATATAACTGAAATTCAGAAGATAAAACAGATTATCCTTGGTCAACCATAATGTAACTGCAACAATTTCAAATACAAGCCACATTCCAAGTGGAATCAGTCATTTTTTCTTTGTATTCAATTTCTGTTTCCTCCGTAACTTTATACTTCAAAAATTTTTCTTCCCCTTATTGCTCCTGTTCTATCCTTCGCAATTATCTTATCCAGTAATCAACCATGTTTTTATTTTACAGTTTTTCTTTCAAATATATATTCTCTATCCGATGATATATCATCTCTGAACACATATCCAAGATGGTCAAATTCCTTAATGTCATCTGGATTTTCAATATGATTTTCTGCCATATATCGTACCATTTCACCACGAGCCATCTTGGCATATGTGCCTTTTGTGATAAGCCTGCCACCAGACTGCTCACAAAATGAAATAGTTATATACCTGTCATCAGGTGTCAGATATTTTTCAATACATTTAGAGTATTCTTTTGAAGCCAGATTAATAATAATCCTGCTGTCATCTATAACTTCCCAATACAAATTATCTCCCCAGAAATCATACAGATTCGTGGAATCACCTATCGCTGCCTTTGCCTGCATTTCAAGCCTATATGGTGTGATACCATCCATAGGTTTTAATACTCCATAAAATGCTGATAATATCCTCAGGTGTTCCTGCACATAATCAAAATGCCCATCTTCAAATACAGCTGGTGCCATATATTGATAAGCAATCCCTTCATATGCCAATACTGCCGGAGTAAGCTGCTTTTGAAAATTCATTGTCTTAATCCGTTCAATATTCTCTGTCGTAATTTTATCATTGCATTTCCACAATTTCTTTAATTCTTCTTCCGTTCTTCCCTGCATCCCCCCAAGAATTTCTTCTGTTTTCTCTAAAAATACCGGACTACTCATGGTATCTATGCTGTCAGTATCCACTTTCATCTTCTTTGCAGGTGATAATATTATCTTCATCAGCTTAATTCCTGTAACATTTTTTCCGGATCATCTGCAGCTTTTACTTTGTCATTTGCCTTTATTATGATACCATTCTCATCAATAAGATATGTTGTTCTGACAACTCCCATTGACACTTTTCCATAATTCTTCTTTTCTTTCCATACATCATAAGCCTCAATCACTTTGCGCTCAGTGTCAGATAAAAGTGTAAATGCAAGTCCATATTTTTCCTCAAACTTCTTGTGGGATGCAACAGAATCCTTGCTCACCCCGAGTACAACAGCTCCCTTTTCGCAAATCTGCGGATATCTTTCTGAGAAACCACAAGCCTGCTTTGTACATCCAGATGTATTATCCTTTGGATAAAAATACAGAATTACCTTCTTTCCAAGATATTCGCTTAATTTATGCAATTCTCCATTCTGATCTGGTAATTCAAAATCCGGTGCCTTTGTTCCTACTTCTAACATAACGTTTCCTCCAATCTACACATAAGCTGGTATATTATCTACTCTTACTACAGCTCTAATGTTTCAATTATATTCTTTAATGCGTCTGCTGATTCTTTTAGCTTCAATGCTTCTTCTCCACTAAGATTAATCGGTATATCAGATTCAATTCCGTCTGCACCAACAATAACAGGCATACTTAATACAACATCATCAATCTCATATACTCCATGTATCATGTGCGATACAGGAAGTATTGATTTTTCGTCACGCATAATTACTTCACAGATACGTTTTACTGACATTGCAATTCCATAATATGTCGCATGCTTCTTATTGATAATCTCATAGGCACTGTTTTTGACAGCATCTGCGATTTCCTTCGTGTTTTCCTTATGGTTATAATGTCCTCTCATCTCACACATGTCACTAAGCGGAACACCGGATACATTGGCAGATGACCATGCCACAACTTCACTGTCTCCATGCTCTCCTACTATAAATGCATGCACACTTCGGCTGTCCACTGATAAATGCTGTCCAAGCTTGCTTCTAAGTCTTGCACTGTCAAGAACTGTTCCTGAGCCGATAACTCTTTCCTCCGGAAGTCCTGACAGTTTGATTGCAACCTGTGTCAGAATATCCACAGGATTTGCTACAACCAGAAGGATTCCTCCAAATTCTCTTTTGGTAATTTCCGGAATAATGGACTTAAATATTGCCACATTCTTATTTACCAAATCAAGTCTTGTTTCTCCTGGCTTTTGCCCTGCACCTGCTGATATAATTACAATTGCAGCATCTGCCACATCATCATAATCACCAGCATATATTTTCATAGGGCTGGCAAATGGTATTCCATGACTGATATCCATAGCCTCTCCCTCTGCCTTATTCTTATCCGCATCTATCAAGGCAATTTCAGTGAATAATCCACTCTGCATAAGCGCAAATACAGATGCTGAGCCTACGAATCCGCAGCCTATCATAACTGCCTTTTTTGAATTTGATTTTTTCTTATTCATTCAATCATCCCTTCCTTTTGTTATTCTACAATTCTTTCAAATATGTATTCATTACCTGACGAAATTTCGTCTCTGAATACATAACCAAAACAGTAGGTGTAAGTAGTTTATACAGATTCATAGAATTAATTCTCGCTATGTTCTGTGCTGGTGATACTATAATCTTCATCAATAATGAAATATCTTTTTTAAGTTAAAGATTATTGATTGCCCCAGCCAGTTATTTTGTCTGACTGGGGCATACTTTATTAAAATATAATTGCGTAACAAACAGTTCTATAATCTTTCAGGATTATCATATATATTTATATATTCAGCTACAGATCTGTCAAATGTCTTGATATGACCAAACAGCCAGTCAATAACATTGATTTTTACCTGCTCCATAAACTTTTCATCTGGTCCCTCATTTTCATCCAGATAATCATAGAGTTCCTTAACAGTATGCCTGAACTCCTCATGCTTCTTTATATGTTCCTCCAAGCCTGGGTAATCAACGTCTTTCTGCAGTTTTTCTTCTTCTTTGAAATGAAATTCTGTATATTCATCAAGATAATCAAGCATTTTAATTGCCTTTACTCTTGCATCTTCTGATTCACATGCACTCACAAACTGCTGAATACGATCAATAAGCTCCTTATGCTGCTCGTCTATTGTCTTATTGCCTGTTATTAAATTATCATCAAATGTAATTACTGTCATAAAAACCTCCTTACAATCCACCTCATATATGTTAAAATAAATGTTACTATAATAGAAAGCTGGTACTTATATGCAAATCAAAGACCTGTCTATTTTCCATAATCTGGATGACGCTGAATTTAAGAAAAGTCTCGTTTGTACTCAGTCCGTCATTCATGAATATAAGAAAAACGATTATATATTCTTTCAGGGTGATGTTCCCAATAAGCTCTACCTCATTCTCAATGGTGAAGTAGAACTTGGCTCCATCAATGTTAATGGTAAAGTTCTTCGTATTACCAACATTTCCGAAGGGGAAGATTTTGGCGAAGTTGAACTTTTTCTTAATAAAGACCGCTATAGCGGATATGCAAAAGCAAAAACTGATGTAAAGCTTCTTGAGATTGCAAAGGACTTCTTTGGTGGCAGGTGTGAAAAAAACTGCTCTCATCACAGCAAAGTAGTTTTTAATATGCTGGAACTCTTTGCCAAAAGAACTGATGAAAATAACCAACAGCTTGAAGTCCTTACCAGCGGTAATCTCAAACAGCGTATTGCCACATACCTATTAGAGCATGCAGATAACAACAATCTTGTATCATTATCCATGAATAGAGAAGAACTGGCTCTGTATCTGAATACAACCAGACCTTCCCTTTCAAGGACGCTTTTATCACTTCAGGAGGACGGATTTATTCATCTGTCTTCAAGGAAATCAATCAAAATTCTTGATGCTGAGGCTTTACTCTATATCGAATAAACTAGTCTTCTTATTCGCTTAGTTCTTCAAAAACATCTTTACCCAATCCACAGATTGGACATACCCAATCATCTGGAATATCTTCAAATGGTGTTCCAGGTGCAATTCCTCCATCTGGATTTCCTACCTCTGGATCGTACACATAACCACATGGTCCACATACATATTTCTTCATAATAAAAATCTCCTTTCAGATTCTGTTTTATTTATCTTATGTATGTATTATAGTATTTAGGCAAACCATATTCCGTAACATATGTTACCAAATTGCATAAATATTCTAATTTTTTTCTACTTCTTCACTTTTCTTAACTGCACCTTTGACCGAAATATACATGCTAATGCACCCACTGCCCAATATTTATGAGTTTTCACGATTTCACCTTCAAATTCATTCTTATCTCTTATATCTGTGACGCATGATATACTTCGTGCTGTCCTTGGCAAACTCAGTATTTAATTGGTCTTGTATGTTTTGTAAATCCATATATATGCTCCTAATCCAATTTGTGCAGACGGTCTGCATAAATTCATTTTATTTAATCTAGTGATTACGAATGTCCGATAGGTGGTCACTAATCGGACACTTATCGGATACTATTGGTCATTTACTGGTCACTACTGGTCACTTATCATATATTAGTGACCACCTACTGGTCACTTTTAAATAAAAATGACCAGCACTGACCACTATCTCTATTCCAATATTGTATAAATGGTATTTGTATTCTCTCCAACTTTTTCAATCTTGCCGGATTTTATTAATTTCTCTAATAAATTTCTTGCACCTGTTCTAGACTTGTAATTGCACAAATCCATAACCTTCTGCGTTGAAATATTTCCATTCTGTCTGATATACTCTAATATTCTTTCTTCTTTCGACATTGACTTTAGTTCCGCTTGGTCTGTATTTTCATTTCTAATATCTGCCGCACCCGGAATATAAACAACCTATCCAACTTCCAGTTTTAATGTCACTCTATCTGAACGCTCTGAAAAATCAAACTCCGGTTCTTTCCAGTTACCTGCCATACTTACCAGTCCTCATCAAGCTCTTCCATCGCATCATCTACACCATCAGCATAGTCCTTATCTTTCTGATATCTGTCCCAGTCATAATCTCCATCATCATAGATAGAATCATATCCGCTATCATAAGAAGCATATGGATTGCTCTTATTGCTAGAAGAATGACTCTTTGTCGAATAACTGCTGCCAGATGCTTGTTTGTTGTCACATTCT
This sequence comes from Lachnospira eligens, assembly GCF_009680455.1. Classification (GTDB taxonomy): domain Bacteria; phylum Bacillota; class Clostridia; order Lachnospirales; family Lachnospiraceae; genus Lachnospira; species Lachnospira eligens_A. Next base: position 285,250 of record NZ_WKRD01000003.1, on the reverse strand, counting down.
GCTTTAATACACTTTGGTTCACTTGCTTCACCGATTGCACCAATGATGTAAAGCGACAAAAAAGGACGCAGGATTTTCTCCCACATCCTCACATCTATCTGGCTTTATCTGTCTTTCTCTTTATGTTATGACTTTACTTTATCTGTGTAATTCCAGAATAATATATGTTTTATAATTATATTCACCCAGCTTTTTTCCTATATAGATATCTCTTTTCAAACTCGTTAACATCAATAGCTTTAGAAAAATAATACCCCTGAAATACATCACATCCCAGCTTTGTCAGATTATCAACCTGCTCTTCTGTTTCAACCCCCTCTGTAATAATCAAAAGATTAAGCTCCTTTGCCATTTTTATCACAGAAGCAAGTATTATGCGGCTTTTCTTAACATTCTTAGTCTCTTTTATAAAGCCCATATCAACCTTTAATACATCAACATTAATATCCTTTAATGTATTAAGCGATGAATAACCGCTTCCAAAATCATCCATTTCAAGTGTGAATCCTGCTTTTCTTAGTTCTTCCAGCTCTCCCATCAGATTAGGTACATCTGACATAATCGTAGTTTCTGTGATTTCAATTTTTAGATTAGATGGTTCTATATCATATTTCTTTATAAGACCTGCAAATGTGTTAAATATATCAATATAATAAAAATCCTTAGGAGATATATTTACCGATATGCTCATATTGATACCAGCTTTCTTCCACTCTCCTAACTTAGCCGCTGCCTGCTCCCAGATATATCTGTCAAGTCTGCTTATGAGCCCAGACTTCTCATATACAGGTATAAAGTCTATTGGTGAAATAATCGTTCCATCTGGCTTTATTCTTCTTACTAAAGCTTCTGCACCTGTAAGCCTCCTTGTTTTTGCAGAAATCTGTGGCTGAAGATACATCTTGAACTCACCGGCTTTTATAGCATCATCAAATTCATCAACTATTGTCTTATATTTAATAGCAGCTTCAAGCATTGTGTCATCATAATAAGCAATAAAGCTATGTGTATCATCCTTAATCGAGGCTACTGCAAATGAAGCCTTGTCACACATAAATGATAATGATTCATTCATATTATCAGTCCTGTATATCCCAAAACAGACTCTGACATTATATACTGAATCAGAAAGCACATTCTGTAATGTCTCCCTGCATTCATAAAGATATTCTTCATTAAATGTAGCTTCATCTGCAATCACTACGAAATGATCTTCACCAACTCTTCCGTATAAATATCCATCTACCGCATGTTTTTTTATTATATCTGCCTGCTTAAGCAATATTTCATTACCTTTTTCTATTCCAAATATTTCATTAATAAGCTTGAATTCTGCTATATCTGAATAAATGATAAGTCTGTTCTTTTTCTTATCTGGCAGTTCTTTCATTTTCTGCATAAGATGCTCGGGATTGCATAATCCAGTAAGCTTATCATGTCCGGCCTCATGTCTTTTATCCTTGTCTATTTTTATAATCATATACTGAAACACTATTACTGCTAATAATAATGCTACTACAATTCCTGTTATCATACGTTTAACCTTCTGCCATCCAATCTTTTTCCCTTCATTAACCGCTTGTTTTCGTACATGCGGCTGTCTGCACGCTTAGTAAGCTCTTCCATAAGATAATAATGCTCTCTTGTGCTTATTTCACATCCCTTGGCATATGAAATCTTAATATTGTTTTTTTCATTGTAAACATTTATTTTTCTTTCAAGACTATCCAGAATCTGGTGTATCTCTACTGCATTTGTCTTCTCCAGAATAACGCAGAATTCATCACCACCTATACGGTACGCACTAATACGTTCATTCTGCATGCCTGCAAGTATAGCTGAAAAGCTCTCAATATATCTGTCCCCCATCTCGTGTCCAAGAGTATCATTAACTCTTTTCAGATTATTAAGATCAAGCATTATAACTCCCACTAAAAAAGTATCATCTGCATTATTAAGTCTGTTTATATGATTCTGGTATGCCAGCTTGTTATTAATCCCTGTTACATCTGTATAAGCCATACTGTCAACATCTGCGTTTATCCTTGAACTGACAAAGAATACAGCAAGTATGATTATATCAAGAATCAGTGCTGTACACGAAAGAATCCTCGGAAGCATTTCGTTATGTTTTAGCACATAAACAGTAATATATATCTGTATAGCTATCAATATAGTCATCATGACACTCATTCCAAGGAGTAAGCTTTTAATATATTTCCTATTAGACATAATTCTCTCCTTTACATCAGGCAACTATAATACGCTTAACATACTCCTTAGCAAGCCCTATTTTAATATCCTTAATAACTACTACATAATTTCCATTGATTTCAGATAGTACACTTATCTTACTACCCACAACAAATCCAAGACTTTGAAGCCTGTGTACCATATCTTTATTTCCAACAATTCTCTGAATTATATATATTTTGTTTTTATCTGCAAGATTTAGTGGCATAATCAAAAATCTCCTGTTTAATGTGTCAATAGGTTAGCATCTGCTAACTTAGCAGATAGAATTATATCATCCTCTTTTTATCTGTCAATAAAAACACCATACCTTTTTCCTATGTTTTTATTAAAATACACCCGTTTGATTCACTTATCCTGTTGATGAAATATCTTTGTAAAGTAAGAGCGTGATAACAGATAACTCTGCAACTAATGCAAATAACATGCTATATTATTAGTTTAAAAAAAGAGATATCATATCAAAATGATATGATACCCCTTATTTTCATTACATTATTTAATTATTATCAGATTAGTTATTACCACGATTATCAATCTTGGCAATATCAACTATAGATAATTCCTGATTATTGAATGCATGCTCAAGGCTTGATATAAGTGCATGGGCTGTATCAAGACTTGTAAGGCAGTGAACTCCTGTCTCGATAGCATATCTTCTGATAAGGAATCCATCCTTGGCTCTCTCAATTCCATTCTCTGGTGTATCAATTACAAGGTCAATCTTATGCTCTAAGATAAGGTCAAGAAGTGTAGGTGCTTCCTGTCCAATCTTATTAACCTGAATTGCATGTACTCCATTTTCCTTGAGAACCTTTGCAGTTCCTCTTGAAGCATATATCTTATAACCTAATGCTTCGAATCTTTGTGCAATATCAATACCATCCTGCTTATCCTTATCTGCAAGAGTCATGATAATCTGCTTATGCTTTGGAAGTCTGATTCCAGCTCCCTCGAACGCCTTATAAAGTGCCTCATCAAAGCTCTTAGATATACCAAGACACTCACCTGTAGACTTCATCTCTGGTCCGAGGCTGATGTCAGCTCCTCTGATCTTCTCAAATGAGAATACAGGCATCTTAATTGCATAGTAATCTGCTGCCTTCTGAAGTCCCGGCTCATATCCTAATTCCTTAATTGTCTTACCGATAATAACCTGTGTTGCAAGCTTAACAATAGGAATACCTGTAACCTTACTGATATATGGTACTGTACGGCTTGAACGAGGGTTAACCTCAATTACATATACCTGGTCATTATATACGATAAACTGAATGTTAATCATACCCTTTACATGAAGTGCTCTTGCAAGTCTTCCTGTATAATCTTCAATCATATCTACAATCTTAGGTGATATAGACTTAGCTGGATATACTGAAATACTGTCTCCTGAATGGATACCGGCTCTCTCAATATGCTCCATGATACCAGGAATAAGAATATCCTGACCATCGCATACAGCATCAACTTCGATTTCCTTACCCATAAGGTACTTATCAACAAGGATTGGGTGATCCTGCTTAATTCTGTTGATGATATTCATGAATTCAACTACATCTTCATCAGATACAGCAATCTGCATACCCTGTCCACCAAGTACATATGAAGGTCTTACAAGTACAGGATATCCAAGCTCATTGGCTGCCTTAAGAGCTTCATCAACTGTGAATACAGTCTGTCCCTTAGCTCTTGGAATCTGTGTCTGCTCAAGAATCTCATCGAAAAGTTCTCTATCCTCAGCAGCATCAACATCTTCTGCCTTAGTTCCAAGAATAGGAACCCCCATCTTCATAAGTGCTTCTGTAAGCTTGATAGCTGTCTGTCCACCAAACTGTACAACTGCACCATCCGGTTTCTCAAAATCTACGATTGATTCAACATCTTCTGCTGTAAGTGGCTCAAAGTAAAGCTTATCAGCAATATCAAAGTCAGTAGAAACTGTCTCTGGGTTATTATTTATAATAACTGTCTCGAAACCTTCTTTTTTGAATGCCCATGTACAATGAACTGAACAGAAGTCGAACTCGATACCCTGTCCGATTCTGATTGGACCAGAACCAAGTACAAGAACCTTCTTCTTATCCTTAGTCTCTACAGCTTCGTTCTCACTGCCATATACTGAATAATAGTATGGTGTTGTAGCTGCGAACTCTGCAGCACATGTATCAACCATCTTAAATGCTGCATGTATATTATACTTGTCTCTTAATTCCTTGATTTCTCTTTCTGTGTGACCTGTTAAATCGCCGATAACATTGTCAGGGAATTCAATTCTCTTAGCTTCTCTTAAAAGGCTCTCTGTAAGAGGTCCTCTCTTAAGAGCATTCTCCATATCAACAATAATCTGGAGCTTATCAATAAACCATAAGTCTATCTTAGTAATATCATGCATCTTGGCTGCAGAAATGTGTCTTCTTAAACCTTCAGCTATCTTCCAGATTCTTCTATCATCTACAATTGCAAGCTCTTCAAGAAGCTCTTCATCTGTAAGTCCTGTAAAGTCATATGACATAAGGCTGTCAACATGCTGTTCAAGAGAACGTATAGCCTTCATAAGACCACCCTCGAAGTTATCAGAAATACTCATAACCTCACCTGTAGCCTTCATCTGTGTTGTAAGTGTTCTCTTAGCTGAGATAAACTTATCAAATGGAAGTCTAGGAATCTTAACTACGCAGTAATCTAGTGCTGGCTCGAAACTTGCATATGTCTTTCCTGTAACTGCATTCTTAATCTCATCAAGTGTATAACCAAGTGCAATCTTAGCTGCAACCTTAGCAATAGGATAACCTGTAGCCTTAGAAGCTAATGCTGATGAACGGCTTACACGAGGGTTAACCTCAATTACGCAGTACTCAAAGCTGTCTGGATGAAGTGCATACTGTACATTACATCCACCTGTAATGCCTAATTCATCAATAATTCTTAATGCAGATGTTCTTAACATCTGGTATTCCTTATCAGAAAGTGTCTGTGAAGGAGCTACTACAATACTGTCACCTGTATGAACACCAACTGGGTCGATATTCTCCATGTTACAGATAGTAATACATGTTCCGTTGCTGTCACGCATTACTTCGTATTCAATTTCTTTCCAACCGGCGATACAACGCTCAACTAAAACTTCGCCAACTCTTGAAAGTCTTAATCCATTCTCAAGAATTTCTCTTAATTCCTGCACATTGTTAGCGATACCACCGCCGCTTCCACCAAGTGTGTAAGCTGGACGCAGAACTACCGGATAACCAATCTTAGCGGCAAATGCTTCGCCATCCTCAACGTTGTTAACAACAAGTGATGGTGCACATGGCTCACCAATCTTTTCCATAGTTTCCTTGAACATAAGGCGGTCTTCTGCCTTCTTGATTGTAAGTGCAGTTGTACCGATAAGCTTTACATTATGCTCCTCAAGGAAGCCTGTCTCTGCGATTTCCATTGCAAGGTTAAGTCCAGCCTGTCCACCAAGTGTAGGTAAGATGCTGTCTGGCTTTTCCTTTAAGATAATCTGCTTTAATGCTTCAACTGTAAGAGGCTCAATATATACCTCATCAGCAATATCTTTATCTGTCATGATAGTAGCAGGGTTCGAGTTAACCAGTACTACCTCAATTCCTTCCTCTTTAAGAGAACGGCATGCCTGTGTTCCGGCATAGTCAAATTCTGCTGCCTGACCAATAACGATTGGACCAGAACCTATAACTAATACTTTCTTAATACTCTCAATCTTTGGCATGTTCTTAGTCCTCCTTCTTCATCATATCCATAAATCTGTCAAACAGGTACGCTGTATCCTGTGGACCTGCGCAGGCTTCTGGATGGAACTGTACTGTGAATATATTCTTACCAACATATTCAAGTCCCTCATTAGTCTTATCATTAACATTCTCAAATGCAGGTACTGCAACCTTACTGTCTAATGTGCTTTCATCTACAACATAACCATGGTTCTGTGATGATATATAACATTTGCCAGTCTTTAAATCCTTAACAGGATGGTTAGCACCCCTGTGTCCGTACTTAAGTCTGTGAGTATCAGCTCCTGTAGCAAGTGCCATAAGCTGATGTCCAAGACAGATTGCAAATATTGGTACATTGCTGTTATACAGCTTCTTAATCTCTTCAATTATCTCTACACATTCCTTAGGATCTCCAGGACCGTTAGATAACATAATTCCATCAGGATTAGATTCAAGAATCTCTTCTGCCTTAGTATATGCAGGATATACTGTAACTTCACAGCCTCTGTTATTAAGTGATCTTGCAATATTCTTCTTTGCACCAAAGTCCATAAGAGCAACCTTAGGTCCTTTTCCTGAAAGAACATACTTTTCTGAACATGTAACCTTTCTTACAACGCCCTTAACACTGTACTCCTTAATCTTAGGAAGTACCTCATCAAGATTATAATTCTCATTAGTTGTAATCATACCGTTCATAGTACCCTTTTCTCTTAATATCTTAGTAAGGGCTCTTGTGTCAATCCCACAAATACCTGGGATATCATTATCAAGAAGGAATTTCTGGATAGGATCTTCATTTCTGAAGTTGCTTGCCATTCTGGAAAGCTCACGTACAATATATCCATCTGGCCATGCTTTCTGGGATTCCATATCCTTATAGCACACTCCGTAATTACCGATAAGAGGATATGTCATTGTTACTGCCTGTCCTGCGTATGAAGGATCAGTCAGCACCTCCAGATATCCTGTCATAGATGTGTTAAAGACAATCTCACTAATAACTTCACGGGTCGAACCTATGCTGGTTCCTTCAAAGACCGTTCCATCTTCAAGTATCAAAAATGCTTTCATGAATGCCACCTTAATTCCTTTCGTTTATTTAATTTAATCATATGCCAAGAGGCGCTAAAATGACTTTTGCGCAAAAAAAAAGACACAAAAATGCCTTTTTTCTCTCAAACTTTACAATATGTTACCATAATTAAATGTAATTTTCAAGCAAATATTTATCTATATATTGCATAAAAATACATACCTTAAAAACAGCCCCCAAAACAGGAGGCTGTCATCTATAATCTTCTGTTATATCATCTCGTTCTTGAGATTCCTTCTCTGCTTACTGACCACACCTGAATACACTCTTTATCAGACTTATTCATCATATTTTCCACCAATGTATTATTATTCTTTCCAAACCAGTTCTTTGCAAGAGCTTCTGCTGCGGGATTAATCAATGATTTAAGATATGAATTAGAAGAAACTTTAAGACACAACTTTTTCTTCTTCTTCCATTGAGCATATATTGTCATATTACCGCCATCATCTTCAACAAGCTTCGAAACTACATCCTTATTTTCGTACTTTGTACCTTTTCCATCTTCTTCAGTGTTCCATGAATCAAAATCATATCCAGGTCTTAGTGGCGGATCCGGAAGTTCATTCTCTTTCTCATATCCTGTGATAATTGTAGAACCGGCATCATATCCACCATTAGAATCAATATTAATATTGTATATATTCTCTTTCCACACAGCTGACATATCAACAACTGCCCCAAGCTTATCAGCCAGATTAAGCTTTCCAGGCACGCCGCCTTCAACATATGTGCCGTCTTCTGTTTCCCAGCCTAAACCTGTCCAACCGGTAAGACTATATAGCTGCGATACACACGGAAGCTCATCTTCTTCATCATATGTATAGAATCTGCTGTAATAACCTTCATCCTCATACCAGTCCCAGTCTGAATTATCAATAATCTTCATCATCTCACTTGATTCTTCCGGCTTATTGCAATACAGATGTACTTCATAAAAAATCGGCTGCCATATCGCATACAGAACAGCCTTTCCGCTATCATCAGGCGTCAGGTCAACAACAGACATAGTTGAATAAAACTTTCCTGTATCATCACTTTTCGTATTCCAGCCAGACAAATAATACCCTTTTCTTGACAGACTGCTTCCTTTAAGTCTGATTCTGCTGCCAAGCTTTGATGTAATATTCTCCATATAACCGGTAACCTCTGCGTCTGTGTTATTATCAAATGTAATTATATAATCCCATATAGCATAGACAGTCACATCTTTGTTATAATCACTCAGATCTTCCGGTTCTAATATGCCAGAGTCACCATATCTGTCAAAGGACCATCCGGTAAATATAAGTCCATTATCAGCAGATGCACCCTCAGTAAAACCTGTCAGTTCATCCCCTCTTCCATAATAAGCATCCTCATCATCCGGAAGATAAGCTTTAATGCCTCTGTCAGCTGCAACTCCTGCGCTATAATGAACTGTAAATGTCTGTCTTTCCCATATTGCTTTGATAACAATATCTTCTTCCGTATAAGCCCCTATTTCAACCCGAATGCCATTCTTTCCATAATCAGTATGCCATCCTTTGTCTCCTGAAACTTCCCAGCCTTTCAGAATATATCCATCCCTGCTTACCGCACCAATTCTTACATATGGTGTAACTCCTACACAGTCATAATAATTAGATGTTACCGCATCTGCTTTGGGCACAGATGCCTTATAATCAATAATAGTATGGTATTCTCCATAACGGTCAGCAAGATATTCCCCAATTCTCAGATCATCATTCCATTGTCCCGCATTATCTCCATTATCAATCTGTGACTGATAATATATCTTATCACATGTTCCTCCACCAAGATCAATAGTAATATTATGATGAACCTTATACTCGTCTTCCGCTGCATATGATATCACCGCCCAGCCAATAACCAGTATACCTAATAGTACAGCTGCTGCTGTCAGGCGCTTTTTCTTTCCATGTCTGCTTTTCATATTACAATCTCCTTATGAATAATCCTCATTCACGTCCAGCGTCCATAAGAAAATGCATATATCAAAAAAACATGCGTGGTATTATAATTCCTTTTGCTATAATTATAATACCATGCATGTTTATATTATTCAAATACTTTTTACACTTTAATAAGCATTTAATCTTTTATCTCAACCTGACCAATATATTTCCACGTACTTCCTTTATCAGATGACTGATATTTTGCCGCTGTTTTTCCATCATTGTAAACAGCATTTTTGCCCTGAGTAAGATATATTGTTATAATTCCGGTAGAATCAACAACCGGTGTAAGAGCTTCCTTATATACATCGCCCCATCTTAACTGTTCTGAAGAATCTGCACCGTTTTTTCCGGAATCAGTTTTAGTTTCAGTCTCCTGCCCCTGTGGATTTGCAGCTGAACTGTCAAGTTCCTGCTCCTCAAGCATTACCTTTGCAAATGTTTTACCACCATCATCTGTCTTATAAAGATTACTATCCATACCTTCAACATAATCATAACAGAAAAAGCCGACATCAGATGACACATAAACAACACCCTTAATTATATTAGTAGCAGGTCCGCTTCCAACTATGTCCCAGCTTTCCCCACCATTACTTGTGCTGTATATCCTTGATGATTCATTAGTATCATTACTCTTTGCATATCCGCAAACAATCACCCCATTGTCAGAATCAAAGAATTTTACATAATAATAATCAGCCGTATATATCTTATCAAGTTCACATGTTGTCCAGTTTTCGCCTTTATCATCCGAATAAACAACAGTAACCGGAATTTTAGTGTTATTAGCTGTCTTTCCTCCATACACAAAAGCAGTTTTTTCAGTAGTTATCATATAACTGCCTTCTTTAAGTGTTGTTGAACTGTTAGGCTCATACAACAGATAAGAATAAGATACAGGAACCGAAATATATTTTTCTCTATCATAAGTGACAAGAAGTGAATTATCCTTTATTGAATAATTAGCAAGCTGATCCTTGTTAGAATTACTTGTAATCTCTGTATCTCCGCCTGAATCAATTCCCTGCTGTGCATAATACTGTTTCAGTCCATAGTCTTCTGAACTCATGACTGAAGTAACATAAAGCTTCGCAGTATTATCATAGTTGTTATCAAGATAAAATGAAACCACCCACTCACATTTTATTCTTCCGTCATCCTGAATACCTTCCCATGAAGAAAAATAATCCGAATTAAGATTCTGCGGAATAACCCAGAAGGACAGCAGAACAGTATTGCTTGAAAGGTCAAGCACGCTTACTGAATCAATACCTGATTTTACAATATACTTTGAATATGGAACATATTTCTGTCTGTACTGTGAGATATATTTTTCGAGCCATTTAGTTCCAAGCCCCACCATATCCGGATTAGTAAAATTAGACACATTATCATTATCATAATCAGATACATAATCATCAGATACAACATTCCACTGATCATCAATTCTTATTGAAAATGTATAACGTGATTTAATATCCAGCTTATTTTCCTGATATTTAGATACATAGCTGTATACAAACACCCCTATGACAAGAAGACTGAATATAACCAGAACTGCATATGTAATTATTTTTGTCTGAAATCTTCTGCTTTTCTGATACATAATCGTCCTCCTGCTTTAATTAAAATTCTCTTTTATTATGCATTGCCTCTCTTATTATCACACGATAATACTTATACCACCACAGAAAATACATTGCGCCTGCTCCAACAAGAAACATAACACAGACAACAAACGGATGTATTGCATATATCCAGCTTGCTGCAATTCTGCCATTAAGCACAGGCAGTCCATATGCAAGTATTACACATATAGCCATTATTGTGCCATTAAGGACACTTCTGTTTTCGTACACACCTCTGAAATGGTCAAATGTTATAATTGCCATCATCTCACCCACAGGTCTTGCACATGCTGTAACAATGCACAACATAAGTGCATTAAATACCGGTTCTCCAAGTATTATAAGTATAATAAAATAGAATACAAATTCTGTTACTATCTTATATATAAATTTCCCCAGAAAATTCATATACGGACTAACAAGCATTACACGAATCATAAGATAATCCCTGTCACCCATTGCAAATATTGTTGTATTAGCAAGACTTCCACATATAGTTGAAAGCATTATAAACAGATATATTATAGAAATATCCTGATGAATCCTTATTAGTGGGAAGAAATATGCAAGTATTGTATAGGGAACATATATAAGAAGAATTACATACATGAACTTTCTTATAAATTCCCATGCAAGCATAAATATCTGTGCCATAGTTCCAACGATAGCCCTGCTTTTTGATTTTTCACCAAAAGCATCATCCTTCACCAGTTTCCTTATTACAGGAAAACTCTTTATCATCTTAATTCCTGCCTCTGTTCCCTCATAATATCGTAATATTTTCTCAGCAAACAGCTTTCTAAATAATTTCATTGTCTGCCTCCCCAAGTATGTCTAATACAGCTTCTTTTATCTCTGGAATCTGCATAGTTTCATGTGATATAGGATTGAGTTCACCATTGTTAAGAACCAGCACATCCTTTGATATTCTATGTGCAATATCCAACAAACCTGTTGATATAAGAATTATATGGTCATTCTTATATTCATTAAGAACTGAAAGCATATCATCAATATATTCATCAGTACAATAATCAAGTGCCTCATCAAACATCATTACATATGGTTTCTGAATAAGAAAAGCTGCTAACTGAAGCCTCTTCTTCTCCTCAAAACTGTAATCTGCAATATGTCTGTCTCTTATCAGCCCTGTAAGCTTCACTTTATCAAGATAATATTCAGGCTTTTCGCTGTTCTTATTCATATCACAGAGCATACTGATAAACTGATATCCTGTAATAAGCATAGGCAGAACACTCTGCTTTGCAGCAAAGAAAAGCGTGCACCTCTCCTTAGTCTCAACAGTGCCTGAGTCTACAGGAATATCTCCTGCGATACACTCAAACAGAGTTGTTCTTCCTGCTCCTGCACCGCCAAGAACCGGATATATATTTCCTTCTTCAAATGTATATTCAATATCAGTAAGAATTTCGTTCTTACCAAAACTTTTCTTCAAATGATTCAAATGTAACATTTATAAATCTCCTGCATCCAATGTGTCATATCATTATATTACATATTTATTTGGTTTGTAAACCTTCAAAACCTTATTATATTGCATTTATTCAGCAACAATGATATAATCTTGAAATATTTTGCTAATAATATAAAAAAATGTAGAGGTGTACAGTATTGAAAGATTTTTTTAAAAGAAAAGGCTGGAGAATATGCTTTGCAGTATATATATTTATATACCTTCCATGGTTTTCAACTCTTGAAAAAGTAATTAACAGTGATTATCCCGGGCTTCATATCATCAATATTCCTTTTGATAATATGATACCTTTCTGTGAATACTTTATAATTCCATATGTATTATGGTTTTTATATGTGGTTGCAGCTTGCATATATATGTATTTTAAGGCAGATAATAAAGAATTCATACAGTTTGCGTTATCACTCATAATCGGTATGTCACTCTCTCTTACTATATGCATGATATATCCTAATGGTCTTACATTAAGACCTGATTATATCCCTGATAACTTCTGTGGAAAGATAATCAATGCACTATATACAATAGATACTTCAACAAATGTATTCCCAAGTATACATGTATACAACTCACTGGCAGTTAATTTTGCATTACTGCGTTGCAAAGCTTTAAAAGGACATATAATAACAAAGACATTATCTTCCATTCTTTGCATCCTTATATGCCTTGCAACCGTATTTTTAAAGCAGCATTCTGTAGTCGATGTAATCGGAGCAATAATTCTTTATATCGTTCTTTACATTTTCATATATGTTATTGACTACAGCTGTTTAAAGAAAGCTTAGTGGATTCTCTTTAAACATTTTGAAAGAAGTTCTATAAGAAGAACTACAACAAACAATACAATAAGAATTGAGCCAACGGCGTCCCATCTGTAATTGTTCATGTAGACAATCAGTGGGGCGCCGATTCCGCCTGCTCCAACAAGTCCTAATGTACTTGCCGACCGCACATTCACATCCAGCCTGTACATCACAGCATCCTTAAACTGAATCTTAAGCTCAGGTACTGCCACATACCGTAATCTTGCTATAAATCCCGTTCCTGCACATTTGCACGCATTCCACGCCGCCATGTTCCAGTTGTCAACTGCAACTGTGAATCTCTTTGTCAGAAGTCCAATACTGCACATCATCATTGTAAGCACTCCGGCAAAGCTGCCAGGTCCCGTAACCCTTATGAATATAAGTCCATACACATACACAGGTACAGTTCTTATTGCCATAACAACAAGCCTGCCAATAAAAGCCATAGGTGCTGGAACGAATTTTCTCGAATTAATCAATGTAAGTATTACTGCAAACACTGCTCCGGCACATGTTCCCGCAACTGCGATTGCAATAGTTTCAAGCATAAGATACATAACGCCACTCTTTCCGGTCATAAACATGTATTCCCAGTCCGGATGTGTAATTCCGTGCATAATCGCACCAACAACCTTAATACCAAGCTTTGATGTTGATACATCTTTAACTGCACTGAGACTGTATACAAAAAATACCATGATACATACACTTATAATCACATTTGCAGTTGTATTTCTCTTAATACGTCCATCAAGATATGCTTTCAGGAATGTACTTATTCCCTCAATCACAAGCACTGCGACAAAAAGCATAACAAGAATCATTCCAACCCTGCTGTATTCACGCCAGCTTATCTTTTCATTAAGCAGTAGTCCTATTCCACCTGCACCTACATAGCCAAGTATTGCCGCATGTCTTATATTAGCTTCCAGTACATAAAGCGAATTACTAAGATATCCCGGCAGCAGTTCAATAATAACTGTCCGTGAAAATGCTTTAAATTTTCCTGCTCCTATAGCTGTAACTGCTTCGTATGGCTTCAGTGTCAGACCTTCAATATCCTCACCACCAATTCTTGCCATTACAGCCCATGTCGATACAGCTATTGCAATAGTTCCTGCTGCCGCACCAAGCCCCCATATAAATGTTGCTACAAGTGCAAGTATAAGCACAGGTATTGTTCTTACACACTGTACAATAACTCTCACCACAATCCTTACATATGATTTCTTAATAAGATTGCCTGCATATAAAAATGCAGTAAAAAGTCCAAACACAGCACCTATAAATGTACCCGCAATTGACATCTGCACAGTCTTAATAAGTGGTTCAATAATCTTACCACAATATCCTGTATCCGGTGGGAACATTCTTTTTATGAATAATACAGCCTGACTGCCTCTCTTTATAATTACATTCATATCAAAGCCTGTTACAGCAAAACAGAATATTATTATAAAAAGCATTACCAGTGCCGTAATTCTTCTGATAACCTTCATTCTATTCATGCTTTTCATACGCACCACCATATATGAATTCAATATTCTCATCTGTTACCTCTGACGACTTTTTATCAAGTACAAGTCTGCCGTCAGCAATTCCTATAATTCTGTCCGATTTCTTCAATGCGAGCTCTACCGAATGACTGTTCATAATAACCGTTATATTGTACTGCCTGTTAAGCTGTACAAGAATATCCGTAATCTGTTCTGCACTATATGGGTCTAGAGAAGCAACCGGTTCATCCGCAAGAATAATATCAGGCTTCTGCATTAGTGCCCTTGCAATTGCAACTCTCTGTTTCTGTCCTCCCGAAAGTTTTCCCGCATATGAATACATTTTTTCAGATAATCCCACTGCTTCAAGCTGCTTTCTTGCATATTCCTTCTGTTCCTTAGTGAATATACCAAAAAGTGCCTGAAAAGCATTTCTATCTGCCAATGCCCCATTAAGCACATTGTCTAAGCAGGTAATTGTATCAACAAGGCAGAAATCCTGATATATAGTGCCTATTGTTTTCTGAATATCTCTTTTCTTTCTTCCCTTAAGCTTTGTAAAATCCTGGTTATTAATAATAATACGGCCTGCAGTTGGCTTAATCATTCCATTAAGCAAGCGAAAAAGAGTGGTCTTTCCAGCACCACTCTTTCCAATTACTGATATGAATTCGCCCTGTTCTACTGAAAAACTAATGTTATCAAGGGCTTTATCTCCACCTTTATATAATTTACTCACACTGTCTATCTGTAACATGTATATTGTCCTCCCAGACAGCTTAAAGGTGAATTATTTCTTTAACATATTCTGCGCCGCACGCTCTGCATCATAATCAGAGCTTTGGGCATACTGATATCCAATATGGCTTAATACATTCAAAACTTTAAGTCCGTCTTCACTTTTTCCTATATTAATACAAGCATCTGCAAATGCTTTCTTAAAGCCTTCTGACATAATATCTGAATTCTTACTAACACATATTGTATCATCCATTATCTGATCTGTCACTGCCAAAACTGCAGTCTGTTTATAACAATCATCTGTACCACCGAATTTGCTCATCCAGTTAGCTGCATATTTTGCTCTCATATGTGCAAATCCGACAATAACATCAACCTGTCCTGCTGCAAGTCTTGACATAGATGTTGTATATGAATCAGACTGTACGACATTGGCAAGGTCACTTATCTGCTTCCCATAATTATTGTAAAGCCACAAACTTGGGTATATATAACCTGATGCTGATGAAGCACCCATTACAGCCCATGTTGCACCATTCAAATCATCCCATGTAAGCTTCTGTCCTGCATTAACCTTGGCAGCAAGCTCCTGTCCCTTAGTACTTGGTCCTGCAAGAATTATTGAACGGTAATATGTTGTAAGATTATCTGTAAACGCTTCCTCCGTTCCGTCATTCCAGTCCTTGGCATTAAGAGAATCCTTGTTAATAGCTTTTCTCTGTGCAGTAAGCAGAACATCACAGTCATCATCATATGTAACATAAGTTCCGCCAGAAATAAATCCTGCATCTGCTGTTCCGGCACTTAAAGCTTCTCCTACTGCACTGTAAGAAGTTCCTACTGTAATCTCAACATTGCCTACATTATACCCCTGTGTAGCAAGTTCATCTTTAATCATGCCGCCAAGAGGCTCAAGTCCTGTAAGCAGCGTATCAGCATCCTGATACGGTGCAATCATTATTCTGAATGTATCAATATCCTTAGAATCTTCTTTAGTTGTATCTTTTCCACAGCCTGTCAGCCCTGCTGATAATCCCATGCAAAATGTCGCTGTAAGTAACACAGCCATTCCTTTTTTCAAATATTTTGTTAATTTCATTATTTTGTCTCTCTTCCAATTTCCTTTAACATATTCTTATCGCTTCTAATTGTAGCACATGCAACAGTAGTAAGCATATTACCTGTAATAGTAGCAGACGCACCAGACTGAAATGCCTTGATTCCGTCTCCTGTAAGAAGTGCTCTTCCTGCACCAAGTCTTATATCAGCCTCCGGGTTAATATATCTAAAGAATGCTATTGTTCTTAATATCTCAGGCTCAGTAAGTCTTCTCTCATTCTCAAGAGGTGTACCCTTAATTGGCATAAGTGCATTAAGAGGAATAGAGTCAACTCCGACTTCCGCAAGACTTATTGCCATATCAAGTCTGTCTTCCCAGTCTTCGCCCATTCCTATTATACCACCTGAACATGCCCACATACCTTCTGCTTTTACAAGCTTTAAAGTTTCAATCTTCATATCGTATGTATGTGTAGTGCATATATTAGGGAAATTTCTTCTTGAAGTCTCAATATTATGGTGATAACTTGTAACACCTGCTTCATGAAGTCTGTGAAGCTGCTCAGCATTAAGAAATCCCATAGATGCACACAGCTCAATATCACATTCTTTATTCATAGTCTCATAAGCATGAACAGCCTTTTCAAATTCCTCACCGGTAAGAGCTTTTCCAGCTGTAACAATCGAAAAACGGTCAACACCTTCTGACTCATTCAGCTTACACGCCTTTACAATATCCTCTTCTGGAAGAAAATCATATACCTCACAGTCAGTGTGATTGTGTGCAGACTGTGCACAGTACTTACAATCCTCTGGACATTTGCCGCTTCTTCCATTAATTATAGAACATAAGTCAACCTTATCTCCAACAAAATGTTTTCTTATCCTGTCTGCCCCTTCACAAAGTTCATCCAAATCGCAATTCAGAAAAAATGTCAAATCATCCTGTCTTTTAATTCTTCTTCCGTTAATAATCTCTTCTGCCAGTTCTAATGGTGTCATATATACATACCTCTTTTGAAAAATATTTATTAGATTATAGAACTGAAAAAGGCGAATGTCAACAAATTGTGCCTTGCAGTTGACATTCGCCATATGTAATTACCCGCTGGTATTCTTTATCTCTTACCTATATCTGCCATATCATGTATAACATCAGATATATTCTCTACAGTTGAGGTTATTCTGTTATTAAGATCTGTACAGCTCTTAGCAAGCTTTCCTACCTCTAATGCTACAACTGAAAAGCCTTTTCCCGCCTCACCGGCTCTTGCAGCCTCAATAGATGCATTAAGTGCAAGAATATTCTGCTTTCTCTGTATGCCATCAAGCTGCTTGGTATTCTCCTTGATATCTCTCACATACTCTTCACAGCTCTTAACACCACCTGTAAGCTTTGTAATCAATTGTCCATTGTACTTAGAATTATATTCTGAATTAATAAAATTATTAAGTACTGCTCCTAGCAGGTTAGCTGCCGCATTAATCTCTGCCTCTGTTCTTACTGTAACTTTTCCTAACGCCTCAATATACTCATCCTCATTAATACCCAGTTCTCTTGCAACACCTCTGAATTTCTCTTCATCCGGATGCTCAGGTAAAACCTGACCTCCGATTACAGAGCCAAGCACTGTACCATCGCTTAACTTAAGCGGAATACCAAAATCCACAAGTCCAGCATGACAATGATATACACCTTGTCCCTCAGCGTCACATTTCTCACATCTTCTGCATCCTTCCTTACTTCCTCTGGTAAGCTTTATACAGAAATCTGTAAAGTTGTAACATTCGGAAATATACTTTCCATCAGCTCCAACTGCAACCGTGGCTAATCCTGTTGCCACAGCCCAGTCAGACATAATTGATTCAAATTTCTCCATATCAGCAAAATCTTGAATCTTCATGCTTAAACCACCTCTTTTTCAATTGTCACATGTATTGATTGAGTAAATTTTAACAAATAAGACCTCTAAAGTCAATGAATATGAGTAATTATCAACATTTTTATGTACTGGCTCTGTATTAATGATGGAACAATCTCATTCCTGTAAAGCACATAGCCATTCCTCGCTTATTGGCTGTTTCTATAACCTGATTATCTCTTACAGAACCACCAGGCTGTGCTACATACTTAACACCAGACTTATAAGCTCTTTCTATATTATCTCCGAATGGGAAGAATGCATCTGAACCGATTGTTACATCAGTATTGCCTGCAAGCCATTCCTTCTTTTCCTCTGTTGTAAATACAGATGGTTTCTCTGTGAATACTCTCTCCCAGTCATTGAGAATATCTTCATACTCATCACCAATATAAAGGTCAATTGCATTGTCTCTGTCAGCACGGCCTACGCCTTCCTTAAATGGAAGATTAAGGACCTTTGGATTCTGGCGGAGATACCAGTTATCAGCCTTCTGACCTGCAAGTCTTGTACAATGGATTCTTGACTGCTGTCCTGCTCCGATACCGATTGCCTGTCCATTCTTTACATAGCATACAGAATTAGACTGTGTATACTTAAGTGTTATAAGTGCAATAATCATATCAATCTTAGCAGACTCTGGAATATCCTTATTCTCTGTTACAACATTTGATAAAAGTTCCTTATCAATAACAAACTCATTTCTTCCCTGTTCAAATGTTACACCAAACACCTGCTTTCTCTCGATTGGTTCAGGCTTATACTCAGGGTCAATCTTAATGATATTGTAGTTACCCTTCTTCTTAGCCTTTAATATCTCAAATGCCTCCGGCTCATAGCCAGGTGCAACAATACCATCTGAAACCTCATGCTGGATAAGCTTTGCTGTAGCAACATCACATACATCTGATAATGATATGAAATCACCGAAAGATGACATTCTGTCTGCACCTCTTGCTCTTGCATATGCACATGCGATTGGGCTTAATTCTCCGATTGCTTCGTCAACCCAGTAAATCTTCTTCTCAACATCTGTAAGAGGAAGTCCTACTGCAGCACCTGCTGGAGATACATGCTTGAAAGATGTAGCTGCTGGAAGTCCTGTAGCTTTCTTTAACTCCTTAACAAGCTGGTATCCGTTAAATGCATCAAGAAAATTAATATATCCTGGTCTGCCGTTAAGAATCTCTACAGGAAGGTCACTTCCGTCTTCCATAAATATTCTTGAAGGCTTCTGATTAGGGTTGCATCCGTATTTTAACTGAAATTCGTTCATATTCTTTCTCCTTAATTATTTTACATTCTTGTTAATAATTCTTGTTTCGTATTCACCTGTAGCAATATCAATATATCTTACAAAAAGTGAAACCTTATTATCTGCATTAAGATTATCCCAGATCATCTGTGTGAATTCTTCAATATCGCCAGATATCTTAACCCAAGTAGGTTCTCCCTCATAGCTTGGAAGTGGATTGCCATCACCCATATATGTATGGATATAATGCCCCTCTCCTGCAAATGCTGCATCATATGTATATGTGTGTCTTTCACATATGTCAGGATTACCATTATGGCTCTTTAATATAGACATTGCATATGAATATTCATTATTCTCAATATGAAGCACACTTGAAATTCTTGGTGTATAGTTAGGTGCATCATGCTCATATTTTCTTACTCTTAAAGATTCTTCAAATGTTTTTCCTTCTGAAAGACCATCATAAACCGTATCAGTCTGATCTCCATTAGTAACTATAGTATTATTGCCAAGTACTCTTACAGGGGCATAGATAATAAGCTCTGGTGCAACTAAAAGTGTTGATGGGTCAAAAGCTTCTGTTCTGATACCCTCTCCGTCCTGTACAAATACACGGTTACGGCTGCTCTCGCTTCTTCCCATAATAAAGTAAGCTGAAACTGCCTTCTTACCATCCTCTGACATACCGGCAACAATTCCTCTGCCCGGATAAGCACATCCTGATAATTCCTCTGAAAGGTTCTTAATTGTCATAACTGACCTCCTGTTAAATGTGATGACTGCGTTCGCTATTCTTTTTCATGAGCAGTGCTCGTAACTCAAATGCCAGAATTTCATTCTGGCATTGTCGCGGTGCTCCTCGAGAATCCATATAAGTTTCGCATTATGTGCAAGCACAACTGTGAAACTTCCATGTCTTCTCTCATCGTTACTCGCACAAAAAAGCCGACCATCTGGGAACGCAGCTTATAGCTTAACGTTGCCCAGGCGGTCGGCTTTTCTTAATATAAACTGTACTCCCTGTGGGTTATCCCACAATGCCTATAAGGCATCTTCCGCCAGTTGTACAGCGCTTATTAATAACATACAACAAAATATGTTAAATTGCAACACCATTCTTCTTAAGAAGTTCTCTTGCTGATTCAACCGAATCAATACCTGTTGCATTCTTAATTGGTGCAAATTCCTTTTCTCTTACTACCTCGAATGGCAGACAGCTGTCAAGCTCATGAATCATATCAAGAACAAGACCCTCAAATTTATATCCGTTAGGCTTTTCAGGCTTAACAAGATTACCATTCGCATCAATATATGGAATCTTCTTCTCAACAATATGCAATGGAAGATTCTTTCCAACAATTCTTTCAAGATCAGAAACCCTGAACAGATAGTTAAGAATAACACCGAAATTATATGCTGGATCGTCCTTTGCATTCTTAGCATCCATCATCTCTTTAGTAAGTTCATAATACTCAACAATGGAAGGCTTTCCATCTTCAAGACACATAACGCCAACCTTCTCATCAGGAGCTGCCTTTCTTACAACCTTAGAACCAACTGCACAGTGCTTTTCAATTGTAGCACCGATAAATACAGGGTCTGCAATTCTCTGAAGAACATTGTCAACAGCAAATACATTAAGCCACTCAATTCCGTTATTCTCAAGAACCTCTGTTAATCCAGCCTTCTTTAAAGAGATATACCAGCCACCATTACCATTAGGTGATGTAGCCATTCTTCCCTTATCTTCAAGATATATCTTACCATCATAATCAGTGGCTGCTGCCATCTCCTGCTTGAAGAAATGTACATATTCACTCTTATATCCGAAGAAGTCCTTCTCTTCAAAGAAAGAAACTGTAGCATCATTATTCTTCTCACTAGTCATAACGAATAAATGTATATATGTTCCTGTCTCTTTAACAACATCCATAAGATTATTAATAAGGCACTCGAATATATAAAGTTCCCTGTTAACTCCCACGTTATACATTCCCTTAGGATTATCAGAACCAAGTCTTGTTCCCATTCCGCCTGCAAGAAGAATTGCTCCAACCTTGCCAGCCTTAATTGCCTCTACACCTGTATTCTTAAATGTATCATAGTCAGCTTCTATCTCATCAAGTTCCATTGCACCAAGAGGTGTAATTTCACCTTTCTTAACAAGCTCAGACTTATGTTCAATTGCCGATAAAACTTCCATATCAGTCTTATCAATCTGCTTAAGAAGTGCTGCCTTCTCATCATCTGATAATTCATCATAATATCTTAATATCTGTTCCTGACCGTACTTTGAAAGCTTAAGCTTTGCTTCTTCTAAATTCACTCTAATTCCCTCACTTATATAATAGCTTATTGTCTGACGACATCTTTATAATTCTAACACATTAATAGTTTCCAAGCAACTTAATAGATTCAGCTTCTTCTTCAATACCTCTTAATGCGTTCATAACTTTTGGATCATCAATGTTACCAGCAAAATCAACAAAGAACCGGAAATTCCATCTCTTTCCTTCAACATTCCCTTCAATAGGTCTTGATTCAATCTTATTCATATTAAGTCCATTATATATAATATGACTTAAAAGATTATATAGAGTGCCTGCTTCATTAGCTGTTTCAAACACAATACTCATCTTCTGTGCATTCTTAACAAACTTTCTTGTATTAGTAACAATAACAAATCTTGTTGTATTGCCTTCCTGGTCTGTAATTCCAGACTTTAAGATATCAAGGCCATAAAGCTCTGCTGCTTCCTTACTTGCAATAGCAACATGAGTCTTATTATGCTCCTGAAAAATCATCTTTGCCGCAAGTGCTGTATTAGCCTGACTGATTCTCTGCCAGTCCTTATGAGTATCTAAGAATCTGTCACACTGCATAAGTCCCTGTGGATGTGAATATACAGCAGTTACGTTTTCAAGTTCAGTTCCTGGAAGTCCTAGTAACAAATGTTCAATCTTAACATAAGTTTCTGCTATTATGTAATTATTATATTCCTGTAACAGATCATACACATCAGCAACAATTCCAGCATTGGAATTTTCTATAGGAAGTACAGCATAATCAGCCTTCCCCTGCTTAACTGCCTCCATGCACTCTCTCCATGTAGGAACATTGAAATTATCAACATCCTTGCCAAAGAAATTAATCATGGCAGCATATGAATATGCACCCGGTACACCCTGATATACAACCTTACAGTTCTTTTTATTAATCTCATCAATAGCCTCATATGGTTCTCTCAAAGTCTGCCCCATCTTTTCAAGCAACATATACTGATTCTTTCTCGAGTTAGCCATAATCTGTGCAAACAGGTCATCAATAGCATGCACATTATCAGGATTCTTGACAAGCTTCTTTACAGATTCTAACTTAGCTTTCTCTCTTGCTGGATCAAGAACTTTCTTTCCTGTCTCAATCTTATATTCTGCAACCTCAGTTGTCAGTTTCATTCTCTCTTCAAACAGTTCTACAAGCTGACTGTCGATTTTATCAATATTATTTCGTATTTCATTAAGATCTAACATATACTTCTCCTCTTTAAAGCGATGTATTGTTCTTATTGTATCACATTTTTAATGATATGCAATAAAGGTACTTTATGTTATACTTAAGAAAATGTTCTTAAATAATGTTCATAAGGGAGTAGTGATAACATATGAAAAAAGCCATCACAATAAGTGTAATAACTATAATAGGATTATTACTCGCAGTATTAATATTTTTATCTATACGAAGCAGCCGAATCGTATACAACAACGATAATGCTATTGGCAATTCGGCAGGCAACCTCAATAACGGAGGTTTGTTCTGCGAATACAATAACAAAATATATTTTGCCAATCCATACGATTATAACAAATTATATGTAATGAATTCAGACTGCACTAATGCCATGAAATTAAATGATGACAGTGTTGCATCCATCAATGTCTGTGGCAGTTACATATATTATGTCAAGAATAATTTCAAGCAGGAAACAATTGGAACAATATTCAGGGGACAGCTATTCGGTGTTTACCGCTGTAACTTAAACGGCGAGTCATTGAAAGCATTATACGACAGTCTTTCCGGAACAATAGCCTTATCTGGTAACTCGTTATATTACCAGCATTATAGTGATACAACGCCTCTGGCTTTCCATAAAGTAGACATTGCAGGAAAGAAGGATACCAAAATTTCCGACACACCTTACTCACCTGCGTGCGTCCATAACGGAACAATATATTTTTCTGATCCTGTCGGAAAACACAACATATTAAGTTACGATACCAAAACTGATAAAACCTCTGTATTATATGATTGCAATTCATATCTTGCAGATGTTGAGAACGGCTATGCATATTATATTGACTTAAGTAAGAACTATTCACTTGTAAGACTTAATACATCTAACAAAACTCTTGAATTATTGTATGGAGAAAAAGGAAACAAAGTCGTTAATTATAATGTGTATGGAAACAAAATATTTTTCCAGGTGGAAAGCACAGATGGAATGACAGGCCTTTACAGGATGAATATTGATGGAACGCAGATTGAAACTATTGCTATAGGCAATATTACCAACATTCACTGCACATCAAAATACACATTTTTCCAGTATTATGAAGATCAGGGAGTCCTTTACAGAGTAAGCACAAGTGGTGCTGATACATCTGTTGAACAGATTACTATCAAATAACATTTTTATAAATATCATATAAAATAATGCCCCGCACTTTCAAATCAGTGCAGGGCATTTATTATATCTTACTCTTCAGTTTTCTCTTCTTCAATCTTAATTGAAAGCTCATCAAGCTGCTTAGCATCTACAACATCAGGTGCATTAGTAAGGAGACAAGATGCATCCTTTACCTTAGGGAAGGCAATAACATCTCTGATTGAATCTCTCTTAGCCATAAGCATTACAAGTCTGTCAAGACCATAAGCAAGTCCTGCATGTGGAGGAACACCATACTTGAATGCATCAAGCAGGAATCCGAACTTTTCATTAGCAACTTCATCTGTAAGTCCAAGTGCCTTGAACATTCTGCTCTGAACATCAGCCTGATGGATTCTTACTGAACCGCCACCGATTTCTGTTCCGTTAAGAACAATATCATAAGCCTTTGCACGAACTGCACCAGGATTAGTCTCAAGCATATCAAGATCCTCATCCATAGGCATTGTGAATGGGTGATGCATTGCAACATATCTTTCTTCTTCATCTGACCATTCAAACTGTGGAAACTCTGTTACCCATAAAAACTTATAATCAGACTTATCAAGAAGTCCCATCTGATCAGCAAGTTCTACTCTTAAAGCACCTAGTACATTCCATACAATCTTATTTCTGTCAGCAGCGAATAAAAGAAGATCCCCTGCTTCACCATCCATAGCCTTAACAAGGGCATTCATCTGATCCTCTGTCATAAACTTTGCAAATGATGACTTATATGAACCATCTTCGTGAATTGCAATATAAGCAAGACCTTTTGCACCATATCCCTTAGCAAAATCAACAAGTGCATCAATCTTCTTACGAGGCATGCTTCCCTGTCCCTTTGCGTTGATTCCTCTTACAGAACCGCCATTCTCAAGTGCTCCCGTAAATACTCCAAATCCACAATCCTTAACAATATCTGATACATTCTGTAATTCCATACCAAATCTTAAATCAGGCTTATCAGAACCAAATCTGTCCATAGCTTCCTGCCATGTCATTCTCTGGATTGGAAGCTTTACATCAACATCAAGAACTTCCTTAAAAAGGTATGCAAGAAGTCTTTCATTAACATCGATTACATCATCAACATCAACGAATGATAATTCCATATCAATCTGTGTAAATTCAGGCTGTCTGTCTGCTCTTAAATCCTCATCTCTGAAGCATCTTGCAATCTGCATATATCTGTCATAGCCAGAACACATAAGCATCTGCTTAAAGAGCTGTGGTGACTGTGGAAGCGCATAAAACTTACCTGGATGAATACGGCTTGGTACAAGATAATCTCTTGCTCCCTCTGGTGTAGACTTGGTAAGCATAGGTGTTTCAATCTCTAAAAAGCCTTCATTTGCAAGAAATGCTCTTGTAAGAGTTGCAACCTTGCTTCTCATAATAATATTAGACTGTATATCAGGTCTTCTAAGATCAAGACATCTGTACTTAAGTCTGATATCTTCCTTAGTCTGGATATTTTCCTCTATTGGGAATGGAGGTGTCTCTGACTCTGAAAGAATTCTTAAAGTCTTTGCAGCAATCTCAATGTCACCTGTCTTTAAATTCTCATTAACAGCACCACTTCTCTTAATAACTTCACCCTCAACAGCGATTACAAATTCATTACGAAGTGTATATGCCTTGTCGAAGCCTTCCTTACCAATTATATTTTCATCAAAAAGAATCTGAAGAATTCCACTTCTGTCTCTTAAATCAACAAAAATAAGTGAACCAAGATTTCTTCTCTTGGCAACCCAACCCATTACAGTAACCTTCTTACCAATATCAGCCGATGAAACCTCTGTACATCTGTGCGATCTCTTTAAGCCAACCATTGACTCTGCCATCTTACTTTACCTCTTTCCTGTAATTAAATACTAATCTGCGAAGGATAGAATATCTTTAAGACTAAGATTTTCTAAGTCTACCTTACTATTTCTTATTATCTCAAATGTTTCTTCCTCGTGAATCATTCGCTGAAACTCAATAAATACTCTCATATCAAGATTCTTAATCTCTTCAATAAGAATATTCACAGCCGTATCAATGTCAAATGCTTTCCTATACGGCCGGTCAGATATCAGCGCAGCAAATTCATCTGTCACCTTAAGAATTCTTGCACCCAATGGAATATCTGTTCCCTTAAGATTATCGGGATAACCACTTCCATCGTAACACTCATGGTGATAGAGAACAACTTTCATTATATTATCTGAATAATCATAATTTTTCAATACATCAAAGCTGATTTTAGAGTGCATTCTCATATATTTCATCTCTTCGACTGATAATTCACCCGAATTTCTGCCATATAAGTATTCTGATAATTTAAGTTTTCCAATATCATGCATCATTCCAGCAATCTTGAGTTCATAACATTCCCGTTCATCAAGCTTAAGTCTCTTAGCAAGCTCATATGTAAGGTTAGCAACAAGAATCCCATGTTCTATACCACTCTTATAATCATTAAAAATATATTGCAAATGTTCATTCTCATTAATGTCCATATTATGTCCCATCAGTAATCTCCCTGCTGCCAGTATAATATTTATTAACAAATTCATTAGCAGGAAGTGGTCTGTCAAAATAAAATCCCTGTATAACATCACAACCATAAGAAACAACTGTATCGAGATCCTCTTTAGTCTCAACTCCCTCAAATACAAGTTCATATTCTACCATCTTAAGCATCTCAATCAGGGACTTTATAACCAGCCTTCCTTTATCGCTCTTTAATGACCTGCTTGCAAATACTCTGTCAAACTTAATAATATCAGCAGGAATATTGGCAATCTGGTTAAGTGATGAATATCCTGAACCAAAATCATCAACATTAATCTTAAATCCCTTTGCCCTTAATGCATTAATAACATCAATCATAGCATCCAGTGCATCAATAAATGTTGTTTCAAGTATCTCAAGTTCAATAAGCGATGAATCAATCTGATACTTATCCTGTAACTGAAGCATATATTTTAACAAATCTTCACTTGTAAATCTCTGCCTTGATATATTAACCGAGACAGGAACAGGCTTAATTCCCTTATCAATGCATTGTCTCTGGAAAGCAAAGGTTTTATCAAGCATAATATCATCAAGCTTTCCAATCATTCCTGTATGTTCAAGCACCGGAACAAATCTGGCTGGTGAAACAAGCTCACCTGCTCTTGTCTTCATTCTTACAAGTGCCTCTGCACCTGCAACACAATTATGCGATACTGATATCTTAGGCTGAAGGAAAATTTCTATTCTTTCTTCCTCACACGCTCTCACAAATTCATTAGACATATCCATATGTTCAAGATATTCATTGCAATTATCCGCTGAATATACACAACATGGAATATCAAATCTTCCTTTTGTTGATTTCTTTGCAAGATTAGCACGGTCAACTGCCATACGTACATCAAGTGACGAATCGTCATAAAAATACAATCCAACATAAACATGCTGATACACAAGCGGATATCTTTCTGACAATTCTTTCTCAAAGATGCGATTCTTTCTTGCAATATATCCCACCACATCTTCATTCGTCATATTATCAACTTTATAAGCACCCCTGAACTGGTCAAACCCGATTCCGTGTGAAGCAAGGCACAATGGTTCATTAACAAAATAAAAGTCTGCAATATCCTGCATAACCTTATCACCTTCATCCATGCCGTAAAAATCATTAATATACTTAAAATTACTTATATCCAGAGCTAATAGAACAACTCTGTGTTCATTAGTGTTCACAATCTCACGCACTTTATTGTTAAACACATCATGCCCTGCCATTCCAAGATAACAGCCTCCCATAACGATTCCACTCCTCATATACATCCGTACTTTCAATATAATAGAATTATATCACAATACCAATAGCAAATCCACCTGTTATTAATATATATAATTCAAGTCACTTTAAAATCAATTATTAACGCCATGATGTGACATTGGTGTGGTTGATGTCATAGGTAAAAATGTATACCCTTCCGATAACCCCCACTGTATTATCTGCTCAACTGCATCAACACTAAAATTCTTTATATCATGCTGTAAAACTACTGATACATTATTACTTTTAATTCCTTCTATAACATTAGCCACAACCTGTGATGTGCTTGTTGTTCCACCTGCATCTCCACTAGAAACATTCCAGTCACAATATCTAAATCCACGTTCTTCAACAGCACATACAAGCTGGCTCATTATGCCATAGCAGTACGTTTTACTTATTGTGTTACTAGAACCACCTGGAAATCTTACAAGATCTGCTGCTTTTCCAGTCTGTGCAGTTATAATACTGTTCATCTCATCAAAATCTGCAAAATATGCGTCTACACTCTGATATATCTTTGCATAATCATGTGATGCTGAATGTATTGCAACAGTATGCCCCCGCTGTGCTTCCTGGGCAATAAGATTCTGATAGTCCGGTTTTCCATTAGTAACAAAAAATGTTGCCTTAACATTATATCTGTCAAGAATATCAAGCAGCTTTTCTGTATATGGTCCGGGGCCATCATCAAAAGTCAGATAAACAACTTTATCACCCGGATTAACTGCATCATCTGACATTGGTGCAACTACCTTCACAGTTCTTTGCACTTCAGATTCGTTACCACAATTATCAGATACATTGTATGTTACTGTATATTTTCCTGCATTAGCTGTATCAACATTCCCAGATACTGATACCTTGTCAGTTACATCTCCATCACACATATCCACAGCTATATACCCTGGTTCACTATATGTATCTCCCATCCTGATATAATACACCTCACCACCAGTAAGTGATATCTGTGGTGCTGTAGTATCTTCTACATGTATAACACGTTCTGTAAATGCTTCATTACCAGAAGAATCTTTAACTGAATATACAATTGTAGTATCCCCTGTTGTATATGTGTCAACCTCCGCAGAAGTCTCCACTTTATCTGTAATATCACCATCATAATTATCAACTGCAGAAAATCCTGCTTCTTCATAATTACTTCCAGCTTCTAAGGTAATCTCTGTATCTCCTGAAAGACTGATAACAGGTGCCTGGGTATCCACAACTTTTACTGCTACTTTTCTAGAAATATGTTTCTTCTTTCTTGACGCAACAATCTTAATGTCATACTTTCCAAGCTTTGTGACATCAACATTTCCCTCAATCTCTATATTTGTCTTATTATCTTTCTTTCTAAGTACATTCTTCTTAATAGTTTCATTAATATCCGCTTCATCATCGGTACTTCCATACTCAACAACTAAAGTATCAGGGCATGACACCGCCAGACTGTTCTCCTTAACAGATCTGATGATAAATATTATCACCAGCACCATAAGAACTGTAACAGAACCTGCCATTAAATATTTAACCCATCTATTATTCATAAAACATACCAACTTTCTCATTTGAACATAATATTGTATGGGTATTATACTTCTTTAATGCATAATAAGCCAGTAGAAACATTAATAAAATTAAACTATTTCTATAATTCTTCCCGTTTTTGCATTAGTTCTGTGAGATATTGATATAACAGTCCTGTTCTTGCTTACCCTGTTTAATGCATCAAGCACATTTTTCTCAGTATCAGCATCAAGATTAGCTGTTATCTCATCTAGCAGAAGCAGTTCAGGCTTTGCTGCTGCAGCCCTTGCAATTGACAATAACTGCCACTGTCCCTGTGAGAAATCTTCTGGCTTGCATATAGTATCATATCCATTGTCAAGTTCCATAATTGCATCATGAATACCTGCTGCCTTAGCTGCTTCAATTACATCTTCATCAGTAATTGATACATCATACAGTGTTATCTGGTCTTTGACAGTTCCTGAAACCATATGAAAAGTCTGCTCAACATATCCATATATTCTCCTCTTTTCACTATCCGGAATAGCCGTAGCCTTCTGACCTGCAATTGATACGCTTCCTTTATCCGGCTCGTAAAGCCCAAGAAGGAGCTTGAATATTGTACTCTTTCCTGTACCTGTTCTTCCCGACAGAGTAACCTGCTCGCCCTCCTTAACAGAAAAACTTAAGTTCTCCACAACATTTTTATCATCATATGCAAATGTTACATTATTGAAATCGACAATCACATCACTGTCAGCTTCCATGGCTGTATTGTCTGCAATGTATGAATCCTTCTTAACTGATAATTCATCCATCTCGAAAAATTCATTTATTCTATGTACTCCGGCTATTGCTGACTGTATAGTCTGAATCTCCATACCAAGGCTCTCAACAGGAGCAAATATCTGTGAAATATAATTAATTACCGCAACTGCTGTACCTGCTGACATACCAAAAAATGCAAGCACTGTCTGGTTACCTGATGCTGAAAAAAGCATTACCACAGCAACAACAATTGCATTGAGAGTAAGAATTACAGGTGAATATACTGCATCATAGAAATTAGTTTTCTCAACTGCTGCGTAACTTTCACATATATATTCATCGTATCTTTCTGCCATATAATTTTCCTTGCCAAGTGTATGTATTGTTCTTATGTTGTGAAGAGTTTCCGGCACATGTCCTGATGCTCTTCCTACAGCTCTTCTGTTCTCAATCTGTGCTGCCAGCATATTCTTCTGAATAATTCTTGTGAATACGAACAGGAATGGAAGAATAACAAGAAGCACAATGGCAAGTCCCTTATTCTTAAACCATATAACAGCAACTATACTTATTATCTTACAGGCATCAGCAAACATACTGATAATTCCTGATGTAAACAAATTCTCAACTGTATCAGCATCACCAACGAATCTTGAAACAACAGTTCCCGGCTCCTGACTTGTAAGACCGCTTGTTGTAAGACAGCTGTACTTATACATCAACGCACTCCTTAATGAATGTGTAATCTTCTGTCCGAATACTGTAAGAAAAGTTTCTCTTGCACTCTCCATAAAACCGGTTACAAGAAGAAATCCGAAATACATAAGAACCATATAAAATGTGGGCATTGTACCTGATGCAACTGTATCAATAATCTTTGCAAGAATAAGTGGTGGAAACAGTGCCATTACAATTGCGCCAACAACAGTAATTGCAATTCCTGCTGTAAGCATCCACTTTTCTTTTATTGTGTTCAATATAACTCTGCCAACACTTTTATTCTTCATCAGATGCGCCTCCCTTCTGTTCATTATAAAGAACCGCATACTGTGGGCATTTATTCATAATCTCATCATGTGTACCGGCTATGGTTTTTCCGTTCTCCATCCATATAACCTTATCCATCTGTGGGAACAGATATAATCTGTGTGAAATAAGAATCACAATACAATCCTTGGTGTATTCTTTAATATTAGCAAATACCTCTCTTTCAGTGTCCTTATCAAGTGCTGAAAATGGATCATCTAATATAATTAACGGCTTCTTATGGCAGAGTGTTCTGGCAAGTGCAAGTCTCTGTGCCTGTCCTCCTGACAGTCTCACACCTGTATTCCCAACATAAGTGTCCTGTCCGTTTTCCATATCATTTACTTCTTTGTCAAAGCACACTGCCTTAAGAAGCTTAGCCACATCCTCATCATCACCCATAAGAATATTGTTTCTAATTGTATCATTAAACAATTCCGGATCATGTCCCAGATATGCTGCAAGTCCTGCCTTTTTCGCATCATCAAGTTCTGAAAGTTCATTGCCTGCAATCTTAATGCTCCCCTTATATGGATATTCACATAAAAACACCTTTCCAAGAGTTGACTTGCCACATGCAACAGAACCCGTTACTCCGATTATGTCACCTTTTTCTGCTTCAAATGTTACATTTTCGAATATATCATGGCCTCCCGGATAAGCAAATGTAAGTCCTTTTACTTCAAGTGAGTCACACTTTACACTGTTATCCGCATCTTCATAATTTTCATGCTTCATAAGCGGTTTAATTCTCTTCCATGACACCTGTGCCTTATGTACTGCATTAAACAGCTTTGCTGCATGTGAGGACTTCTTAGAAAGCTTTGCAAAGCATGATACATATGTAGCCAAAATAGCAATATCCCATTCTTTCCAGCCTGTTCCCAGAACATTTCTGCTTCCAAAATATAATATAAATATAACTCCGGCAAGTGCTATAACCTTGTATATCGGAGGAAATGCTGTTCCCCATATATTAGCCCTTACTGCCGACTTTTCATAGGCTGTAAGATTATCTTCATACGCCTGTTTTCTTTCCTGCTCACAGCCATATACACGATATGTAACCGCATTTTCTGCTCTTTCAAGCGTTGCCGCACTAAGTCTTCCTGACTGTACCTTATATTCTGCACCTGTCTTTTGTACAACAGCCTTCATCTTCTCTGCAATGATATAAGATATTGGCGGGAATATCATACATATAAGCCCAAGTCTCCAGTCATAGAAAAGAAGCATTCCTGCATATGCTGCAAGTGCAACACCCGTATCAAATATCTCAGTCGTGAACTTTCTCATCCCTTCAGCACAATCATCAACATCCAGGATAGCCTTGGTAAGAATATCTCCCGCTCCTTCTTCCTGTAACTGTGGTCTGCTCTTATGTACAAGGCTGTTATACAAAACCTCTTTCATGTTCTTATTAACATTATTAGCGAATCTTCTTACATAGAATCTTTTTATATACCTTGATATCTGCACTACTGCAATTGCAATCACATAACATATTACAAGAATAAGCATATCTGTAAATGTTGATTTTCCACCAAGTATATTAACAAGACAGCCTGTCATTCTTCCTTCAAACCACGGACCTGCAAGAAGTCCGAGATTGTATATAAGACCAGATATCGTTATTATCAGAAGTATATTCCACTGGGATTTAAAATAATATGACACCCTGTCGGTCATGATATTATTCCTTCCTGTGTTACTCATCTTCATCATCCTCTGTTTATCTTCGTTATCTTTCTTTTAAAGTCAATTACATTAACACATTATTGTGACAGTCCGTTACTAATATATATATTTTTTACATTTTCAAGTGCTTCCTTAAACAGCACATTATTAAACTGTGCATTATCTATATCTTTAACCACCTGTTCTGCTTTCTCATTTTCTCCATTATTCACATACACCCTGTAATCAACAGCTTTTTTATATGCAATGGCAAATGTATAGTAGTCCTGCGTATCTTTATCAATATCTTTGCCTATGCCTGTGTTATATTCTGTCTTTTCAAGAAGCCCTTCATAATTATTCTCTATAAAATCATTATAAAGACTGTCTTCTTCATAGCCCGACATTCTTCCTTTACTCCTGAATACATCACCTGATATATCTGAAACACATGGGATTATAATAATAATCATAATTGCACACAGTACATAAGCCAGAAGTGATATATTAAATTTCATCTTTTTTCTCATTCAAAGCTCCTCCTTGTAATGAGTGTAAGTATATCTGCCTGTGACATATCAGGAAGTCCGGCTATGTCCTCATCTGTCAGATTGCAGTATGCCTTTAACAGTTCATGTGATTTTTCATATATATCATTTATATACTTAATACTTTCTTTCGATACACTATGATATGATAAATTTAAACGTCTGCTGACAATATCTTCCATGTCCGCAACAGCCCTTGAAATCGTATTCATATATTCGTCGCCATAATATGATGAATTATTCCTTTCCATCATACTTATTATACCTTTTCTTATATACACATAATCACCTGCGACATTGTAAAAATCATTCCATGCGTATTTATCATCATTATCCTTTATTGAACAATCTCCCACATAATCCATACTGTACAGAGTTGCATAGTCTCCTGCTTCTAACAGAAGCTTTAGTTTTGTCTGGATTTCATCACTATGGGATGAATAATATTTCTGCTGATTTTTTCTTGCTATATCGTATCCAATCATTGAATTTTTACCAATAATAGCCAGTGTAAGTGCAGTCATTGTTATAACAAGAGCTGTTATTGGTGCAATATAATTCACAAACCATTTGCTGTTACCAATTACTTTGGAACGCGTGCTGTTAAACTTTTTATTATATTGTTCCATATCATCAATATGCTTCTTAAATTCCACATTTGGCGAGCCGCAATTAGGACAGAACTTCTGATTCATCTGTATAGGTGCGCCGCAATTATTACATTTCATCAGTTGTTCCCTCCCTCATTATATTTTTTATAAAATGACTCTTCGTAGCTCTTTCCAAGCTTGTAATCATAATAGCCATTCTGATACAATTCATTAAGCATATCATTAATTTCTTTGTCCGTCGCCTTTGCAACATTCTTAAGATAATTCTGTGCTTCTGCAACCCAGCCGTCCACAGTTTCTTTTTCTTCTGCCGTACAGCCCTCATACCTACGGTAATTATATCCGTTTTTATTATTAATGAAATATATCATGTCAAGTGACTCTTCAAAGCCTGTTCCAAACTGATAATCACTCAGTTTTTCGCCTTTATGAACCATAATGTAGATATCTGCCACCCTTTTATAATAATAATCATAAATATTAATAAAATTGTAATGACTCCACTTTTCCAAAACACTTGAACTGCCCTTATAACTATCTGTCAGTTCTGAAATGCCTGCATAGTCCCGCTTTTCATATAATGAATTAAGTTCACCTATATTATTATTGTACCAATCTAATGACTGGTGTATCTCTTTCCTGTTGTGTGAAGAATTATACATGCTCTTATATGAACCATATCCAAACATACTTCCGGCAAGAACTGCTGCCGCTATTGCCGCACATACTATACCTACACTTTTCATTGTACTTTTTATGATGTATTTTCTGGTATTCTTATCCAGCTTCTCCATTCCTTCATTCAGATTGTACAGGTCTTTCATGTACTTCTGTTCAGAATTCTCATACTGCATAGCACCACAATATGGGCATGCAGTCTCGTTATCTCCTATATCTGCTCCACAATTACTACATATCATAGCTATCCCCTTTTATCAGTTATTGTATTATGCAGAGACTCCTTTATCCTGCATAATCATCTTTTATAATACTGTGCAATTGTACCAACTACAACATCCATCTGTAAAGGTTTTGACAGATGAGCATTCATTCCGGCTTCAACACATTTTCTGGCATCCTCCTCAAATGCATTGGCTGTCATT
Organism: Lachnospira eligens; assembly: GCF_009680455.1. GTDB lineage: Bacteria > Bacillota > Clostridia > Lachnospirales > Lachnospiraceae > Lachnospira > Lachnospira eligens_A. The sequence continues at coordinate 250,028 of NZ_WKRD01000003.1, read as the reverse complement.
GCAATTATCGGAATCTCCACAGCATCAGGTCTTTCCATATCTCTTATAGCTTTTGTTGCGGCAATTCCGTCAAGCTTTGGCATCATAATATCCATAAGAATCACATCATATGTATGTGGTGCACACCTTGTAAATTCCCTGACAGCCTGCTCACCATCACTGACAACAGTAACATTAGCGCCTTCATCCACCAGAAGAGTCTGTGCAATCTCAGCATTAAGTTCATTATCCTCTGCTAGCAGAATCTTAATTCCCGAAATATCATTACTGCTCTTTTCCTTATCGACCTTCGTTTCTTCAACTTTGCTTGCAATCTCGAAAGGAATTCTGATTACAAATGTTGAGCCTTCCCCTTCCTTGCTTGTGACACTAATTGTTCCATTCATTTTGTCAACCAGACTCTTAACAATAGCCATACCAAGTCCTGTTCCCTGATAAACACTTCTGGCATCTGTCTTTTCCTGTACAAATGGTTCAAATATATGTTCAAGAAATTCTTCACTCATGCCAATTCCCGTATCAGTAACAGTCCATTCATATGTAACAATTCCATCCTGTGTTCCAATACATTTAAAATATGTTGAAACCATTCCTCCTGCTTTATTATATTTGATGCAGTTAGCGTATATATTTAGAAATAACTGGCGTAAATGCAGAGGACTTCCGTATACATATGGATACATAACTTTTCCTGCCACCTTGTCATACTTAAGATTGACACCTGAATCTGAGGCACGCTGTTCAACTATAGTAATAATATCCTTTGCAAGCTTGTTAAGATCCACAATCTCTCTTGAAAGCTCAATCTGGCCATCCTCTAACTTACTCATCTGGAGAATGTCATTAATAAGTGATAAAAGATGATTAGCAGCTATTGACATTTTCTTTCTGTTAGTATTAATCATATCTGTATCTTCTTTATGGCTCTCATCAATTCTTAACAATCCGATTATGCCATTAAGCGGCGTCCTTATATCATGTGTCATTCTTGATAAGAAATCAGTCTTGGCAGCATTAGCCTTTTCCTCTCGGCGTACTGCCTCCTGTAGCTGTTCATTTTTTTCCTGCAGTGTCTTTGCATACTGCTGCTGCATTTCATACTGTTCACGCTCATATCCCTGAACCGTTTTCCAGCGCATCATATTAAGTACAAGTACAGCAAACATATAGGCAACAAATGTATACTGCATATTTCTTGGTGTTGTCTTAAAAACATTTCTTTCCGGCATATAAACATACACATAATAATCTCTCCCACGTTCCATAAGACCATAATTATGTGAACCCCACCTTCTGTTACTATCAGCATGTACTATTTTGCCACTTGCACCAGTCTCCTTTATCTTCTTAATAACATTATATTTATCAATATCTTCACCAACCATACTGTCATCATTAGACGCTATTATCTGATTTCCCTTTGTAACAACAATCTTTCCATCTTCCCTGTCATCATAACCTGATAATATATGTGTAAATGAAAGATTGTAATTATTAACATACTCTGCCGGTGTGTGGTAATAAACAACAACTATCCCACTTGAATCCGCCATACCACATGCTGCAAGGTCAACATATGAACCATCTTCACAGTCAATTCTTATTGCGTATGTTTTTTCAGTATTATCAACAACATCAATAAGTGAAGTACTGTCAAGATATTCGTTAAGCTCATCTGCACCATATTCATCTGTATATTCCTGTGCTATAAGATTACCTTTTGAATCCATGATTATAACTGCCGTCAGATAACATTCCTGCATATTCTTTTTGATAAATTCTTCTGTAAATATATCTTTATCTGAAAGGCTGCGCTCATATGTGATATTATGTTTTATCTGCTGCGCACTTTCAATTACCCTGAGCAGGCTCTTGGTTTCTGACGCAAGATTAAGTCTTGTAAAGCTGTTGCACTGTTCATTAATATAATGCGCAGTATCTGAAAGTGTTTCCTGTGTAGTTTTTATATCAACATTTACAGCAATAAAAAACACAATCATCATTATAAACAGGCCTGCTATAATCTCAATCGGCCATATTCTTTTTCTTTTCTTTCTGGTAATGGTATTATTTTCCATAACTGTCCACCTCCAGATATTTATCAGCATCAGGAATATATCTGCTGATTATCTTCTTCTCTGTACCATCATTTCTCATCTGGTTAAGAATTTCTGTAAGCTGCTTCTCTATCCCACGGTCATCATTTTTGTCAAATGCTACTCCCAGTCCTACTGTCTCTAATGGTTCGTCAAGAATCCTGAACTTAATATTATAATCTTCCATGTACTGGCGTATTGCAGTTTCATGAGCTGCCAGAGCATCTGCATAGCCTTTGCTTAAAAAAGGATATATAAGTTCTCTCTTCTGCAAAGCTATTAATGACCTTATAGCCGGGATACGCTCATCAGTCTTGCTAAGAAATATCTTCTCAGGTCTTGTTGTAGTCTGTACTGCAATCGTCTTTCCTTCCAGATCCTCAAGAGAATATATATCACTTTCCATATTCACAGCAACAACCTGACGGCTGGTCATATAAGGTCCTGCCCATCTGTATTCATTCTCCCTGCCGTTCATGCTAAAGCTTCCCCATGCACAATCAATTGTTCTGTCAGCAAGAAGATTCTTCTTATCTTCCCAGTCAATATATATGAATCTGGCCTTGTAACCCATTCTTTTAAATGCTTCCGTAGCAAGCTCAACATCAATTCCAGTAGCATTGCCATCTGTATCAACATAATTATATGGCGGATAGTTGTCACTTCCTATGACTATTTCCGGCAATCCAGCCTCATTATTGTGACTGTCTGACCATTCTTTTTTCCCACAGCCATAAAAAGAAGCTGCATATATGCTTAGCATACATATTATAATCAAAAAGCTTTTAATCCTACGCACTTACTTTCCATCTCCTACATATTTATAAAATATGTTCTATTATAATACAAAAAGCTGCTGATTACTAATCAGACTGACAGTTTTCGTTCGACATAATTCGACAATTTTTTTATAGTCAGTTTTCATCTGACCATATTCCTGATTTATTCTGACCTTATTCTGGCATGTGACATTTTTATTAAATTGGATATTTCTTTATGACCAGTTGTGCAATATTATATGTAAAAATCAATTCATAAAATTCATTTTCAAGGAGGTCAGTTATGACAACAAATTCACAATATGAATTAAACAAAGGACTTGCACAGATGTTAAAGGGTGGCGTAATCATGGATGTTACTACTCCTGAGCAGGCTAAGATTGCAGAGGCTGCTGGTGCATGTGCTGTTATGGCACTTGAGAGAATCCCTGCCGATATCAGGGCTGCAGGTGGTGTTTCGCGTATGAGCGACCCTAAGATGATTAAAGGTATTCAGGATGCTGTAAGTATTCCTGTTATGGCAAAATGCCGTATTGGTCATTTCGTTGAAGCACAGATTTTACAGGCAGTTGAGATCGACTATATTGATGAATCTGAAGTATTATCTCCTGCTGATGATATATATCATATTGATAAAACCCAGTTCAAAGTACCTTTCGTATGTGGTGCAAGAGATTTAGGAGAAGCATTAAGAAGAATCAATGAGGGTGCATCCATGATAAGAACAAAGGGTGAACCTGGTACGGGAGATGTTGTTCAGGCTGTACGACACATGAGAAAGATGAATTCTGAAATCAGAAAAATAACATCTATGCAAAAGGACGAGCTTTTCGAGGAAGCTAAACAGTTACAGGTTCCATATGACCTTGTCCTCTATGTACATGATAACGGAAAGCTTCCTGTAGTAAACTTTGCTGCCGGAGGTGTTGCTACTCCTGCAGATGCCGCACTTATGATGCAGTTAGGTGCTGAGGGTGTATTTGTAGGTTCCGGTATATTCAAGTCTGGAAATCCTGCTAAGAGAGCTTCCGCTATCGTTCAGGCTGTTACTAACTACACAGATGCTGCACTTATTGCTAAATTATCAGAAGATTTAGGTGAAGCCATGGTTGGTATTAATCCTAGTGAAATCCAGATAATCATGGAAGAAAGAGGCAGATAATATGAAAATAGGCGTACTTGCTGTGCAGGGTGCATTCATTGAGCATGAACATATCATTGAAAAAATCGGACATGAAGTAGTTGAAATACGTCAAAGAAAAGACCTTGATGGCATTGACGGAATTATCCTTCCGGGCGGTGAAAGCACTGTTCAGGGACAGCTTATAAGAAAGCTGGATATGCTTGCTACAATTAAGTCTTTAATAACAGATGGTCTTCCAACACTTGCAACCTGTGCCGGTCTGATTCTTTTAGCCGGACACATTGACAATGACGACAGTATACATATTGGGACTCTGCCTGTCACTGTAAAAAGAAATGCATATGGAAGACAGTTAGGCAGCTTTGTAAGAACTGCTCCTATGAAAGGCTTTGATAAATTTCCAATGACATTTATCCGTGCGCCATACATTTCATCAATCAAGGATAATGTTGATGTTCTTGCAGCTGTTGATGACAGAACCGTTGCTGTTCAATATAATAACCAGATTGGTCTTGCATTTCACCCTGAGCTTTCAGGTGACACAAGAATTCATGAGTATTTTATATCACTCTGTGAAAAATAATCTGAATTATAATATTTAATTGACACATTTACACATATATATTAGTATAATGTTAATAAGAGGGAGTAGTTAGCATCGTATCCGGTGCAATAGTAATCGTCATCACGCTGAACAGCCGGTTATTATTACAATTAACGAGACTTTTATCAATTCATTTTTGATGCGATAAAGGTCTCTTTTTATATTATTCCATTCCTTTATCGCAAGAAAGGAGCTTATTATGGAATATTTGTTACTACTCATCGGTTTCGTGCTATTAATAAAAGGCGCGGATTTCTTCGTGGAGGGAAGTTCTTCCCTTGCCAAAATCCTTAAAGTACCAAGCGTTATCATAGGACTTACCATTGTTGCAATGGGAACCAGTGCCCCTGAGGCATCTGTTAGTATTAACGCTGCCCTTTCTGGCAGTAATGACATTGCAATCAGCAATGTTGTTGGTTCTAACATATTTAATGGTCTTGTCGTTGTAGGTATCTGTGCATTTATCGCAGGATTTTCTACTAACCGTGACATTCTCAAGCGTGATATGCCTGTTAATATCATAATAACTGCTATTCTTTGCTTTATGTTTATTGATGGCAGACTTTCAAGAATTGAAGGCATTATTCTCCTTGCCGGAATGGCAGCTTACATCACATGCATGATAATATCAGCACTTAAAAACAGGGAAGAAGCTGAGGATTGTAAAATAATGCCTCTGCCTAAGAGTCTTCTTTATATTGCCGGTGGTCTTATAGCAGTAATATTCGGTGGTAATCTTGTTGTAGATAAAGCCTGTATCATAGCTGCCAACTTTGGTGTAAGCCAGAATTTCATAGGTCTTACAATAGTCGCAATCGGAACATCCCTGCCTGAGCTTGTAACTTCTATAGTTGCCACAAGGAAAGGTGACAGCGGACTCGCACTTGGCAATGCAATCGGCTCTAACATATTTAATATATTATTTATCTTAGGAATGTCTGCTGCGATACAGCCTCTTCACGTTCTTTCTGAATCACTTATTGACTGTATCATACTTCTTGCCAGTGGAATTGTATTATTTCTCTTCGCATTTACCAAGAAGACAATGAGCAGATGGGAAGGTGCTGCATGTATTCTTATGTATGTGGGATATACGGCATATCTTTTTGTACGCTAAAGGTATTTTAAATTAATTATGCATAAATAAATGCACCGTAAGTATATCTCTAACATACTTACGGTGCATTTGTGTTAAATATTATGTTCTTTTCTTCTTTTTGACTCTTCTTTATAAACCTGCTCATCAGTACGCGCTGAAATAACAATTATTTTCATAACCTGAATCTGAACGGAATGGTCGAGCCTTTTCATATCCTTCTCTGCTTCCTGTAAAAACTCAATCCCCCATATCATTCGATATCAATATCCTCCGCATTTTCAAGCTCTTTTTCATCTATCCCAAGATTTCTCATAACATAATCCATAGAAACCGTTTCTTTATTGCCATTATCTTCAATACGCTTAGTAGCTTCAATCAGAAGATAATAATCCTCTTCAATCTCCGTTAGTCTTGTATATTCCTCTGGTGACAGAATAACTGCTGATGGCTGATTATTCTTCAAAACAATCAGCTCCTTTTCATCATGAAGTCTGTCAAATATCTTTGAAGCCTGACCTTTATTAAATTGAGAAATTGGAATCAGACATTGTAAAATATTAGTTGCTATTGCCACATTTACCACCTCCATATATTTTCTATATATAGAGTATTCTTTTTGTAAATATGTCAACAAATTTGTTGTAAAATTAATTGTTATTTCTTCTTTTAACAATCAGCCACACAACCATTAACACAACTCCTGCAGCACTAACTAAAGCCCCCTGCCACAGATACGGGTATCTCATCTTAATAACAGTTGTTCCCTTATTCACATACATAAGATTATTCCTATGTGTTATATCCGATGAAGAGCTGAATATATCGTGATATGCAAGTGTTATATTAACATTATCATTATTAGATGTAATTGTAATCTCATTGTTTCCGTATTCCACCTTTAAAGGAACTATCTTTCTGTCTGGAAGTTCCTCTGATGATATACCACTCATATTACTAAGCAACTGTCCAACAGATACGTCATCAGTCAGACTATAGAAATATGTAAGATTAAGGCCAGTCATTATAATATTATCGTTATTAACAGTCCCATAAAAATCGAGATTCAATCCATTATCATAAAAAGTTCCCCACACAGTATCAAGTCCATCAATATACACTGTATTCCATGTAGTATGTCCCTGAGGAAACATATCTGGATATATCGTTCCAATTCTTGTATCCATATCCGGATATCCATTGTGAAATGTTATCAAACTGCATGTTACGCCAAGGAAATTCTGACTATGTGTACGCTTATCCTTTGGTATGCCATCGGCATATATAATCACCTTAACTCCTGCTCTGCTTAGACGCAGTACAAGGTCTTCTGCTGTTTCTTTATCATCATATGTAAAACCATTCAGGAACACCTCTTTATATCCCGACAGTTCTTCATATGTGTAATCATTAAGATTAGCAGAATCTGCTGTTTCAACCGCAGGGAACTGCATTGATATTGCTACTGCCCCAGAGCCTATCGCAACTGCCCTGTAACTGCTGATAACTCCCCAGTTGTCAGGTGTTTCAATATGATAAAGAATATAATCATTGTTTTGTTCCACTTTCTTATATCCAACAGTATTCGCAGCTGCTTCAAGATCATCTAAAGAATTATTATATTGTTCAAGCAATGATTTTTTCACAAGTACAGAATCATCCCCCAGTTCTAAGCATCTGTCGAAGACATACAGGAAATCTCCCTGTGCAAATGCTTTGTTAAGATTAACTATATTAGCAGATGTATTAGCAGCTTCTCTTCCTGCACCAAATGTAGCATCAACCGGATTGCCATAATCAGAAACCAGCCATGAACCGGTTGCCCCCAGTATGCTCTCGTCCATCAGGGCAAGTCTCTGCTTTGTGACTGCCTGAGCACTTGAAATAAGAGTACTGTCCTGTCTTGCTACCATTCTTTCCTGAACAGATATATCATTATGTTCACCAACAATAAGGCTTAAAGATGGTATAGTATCTACCACCAGTAAAACACAAAGCATCAAGACCAGAGTCTTCTTTAGCCTATCCCACATAAGAAAGCTCATAAGAATCATACATAATGCAATGGATATGAATCTTAACATCCATAAATACTGGCTTCCTGGCAAGTGCTTCAAAACGGCATATGCTGATTTAGTTGTCATAAGCAGTATAATGAATCCTGTTACAAAGCCTGTTCTCGATTTCTTATATCCAAATAAAATGCCAAATACAATAACAACCAAAGTTGCAAATCCGAAATAAAAATATTCAAAACCTCTTGTTAATCTTTCAAAAGGATTAATTGTTATCCATAAATTCTGGAAGAAATTAGCCATATTTTCAGAATTATCAAGTGAAGTTATTCCACCTCTTAAGGACGCAACCAGCCATATTCCAAGCAGCATAAATCCAAAAATCATTGATATTACAACATCAAGTACTGCCTTCTTTCTGCCCTTCTGTATAATATAAACAATTCCATATATAATCACAGCTATAGCCACCATTCCAGCATATCCAAGATGACACAATTCCATAAGTAAAAATGTAAATACCATAAGCGGTATGTATCTTAATTTATGATTGTATAAATATTTATATACAGAATATATGAATACCGGCAAAAATATCATACTGAGACTTCTGGCAAGATTTCCTTCTATAAATATTGCACACAGATTATTAGGCATAAAGAACCAGAGGAGTCCGATAAATGCTCCCAGATAAGGTCTGTTAAAGCCTCTTCCGATAAATGGCCATACACATGCGCCTAAAAAACACACTCCTCCTATATAAAAAAGATATGCACCAAACTGGCTTCCACCCGCAAGATACTGACAAAACGCCATAACATAAGCAGGAAATGGAGACCAATACCTTAAAATCTCCACGCCGTTATACCATGCAGGATCATATAAAGGATACCAGTTGCCCGATTTAATCGCATTATATACATAATCTCCTCTGTAGACATGATACATAGTATCTGAACCTGAAGGATATATTCCACTTGTCTTTACCAGCCAGACAACAAAACATGCTGTTGCAAAATACACGAATGGCATAAGAAACAGCAGGTAAATTGCTTTATTTTTCTTTTTCAACTTCTTCTCCAATCCGTCTTAACAACATCACTGCTTAACAATATCGTCCAGCACTGCGTCCATAACCTCTGATATTATCTTTTCATCAGCTTTCTTATTCAATATTGAATTACGTTCCTGCTCCGCTATATTTACAATGTAGCTTCTTGTAGGAGTTTCACTAGCCTCAACTCTTGTGAGCATGCCACCTGTCTTATATATAATCTTAAAAAATTCTTCTGCAAAATAATCAGTAACATTCTCAAGTGTAGGCATCATTGAATCAAACGGCTCTGCTTCATTAAGAATCTTATTCTGATACTGTTCAAGGAACTGCGAAATTCCATGTTCAAATATATTGAATTCAACAAATAAATTTCTTGAAAACTTAATATCCAGTGCAAACTCCCATGTATGTGGGTGAGTTTCACCTTTAACCTCATTAATGATAATATAATGTCTCATATTAAGGTAAAATTTCAGTCTGTATTCCCTGTACATATTAACTGCCATAATTCCGCCTCCCTTATATTACCTGTCTATTCTATCTGACTTCATACTTAACTCTCAACTTATCTACATCCGCTTTGCTCTTAATAGTAATTGCATACATTATCTGCATTGAATTTTCCATTAAAAGCTGAAGGCTCTGCTTAGAATGCTTTCTGTTCATTCCAACAAATATAAGAACAATATCATTATCTTCATATGTAAATCTCAAAACATTTTTATCAAGAATATAATTAGCTCTTGCTATAAACTTTGCCCGTTCTTTATTATCAGCACATGCAATATGCATAAATGTTACGGGATAAATGTCTCTTGCCACTAATTTATCAAGAAAAGGCATGATTGCCGTATTATCCCAGACATTATTGCGCGTATCATGCAAATCCTTCTCTAAAAGTTTCTTATTCATCTTAGAAACCATACTGTTAAGCTCCGCAACCGTCTTGTCAGATTCACTAATCGACTTCTGCATCCGTCTTAGCTTATGTGCAAGCAGCATAGCTGTTATTATAAGCACAAAAAGCAGAATCACCACATAAGTCTCCATCTGAATCTTAATCTGCATATAACTGTTATTATCCATAATTGCATTCCTGCCTGTAAGCAGGCACAGCTTATATGACTGGTTCTTATATTCAAATGTAACACCTGATGCTACATAATTATTCCCATCAATTTCTATGAAATCATGAGTAACTCTGTTATTCTGAAGATTATTAAGAAATTTCGTGGCACTCTCTGACTCATAATATGTAGCTGTGGTAACACCTTTATACCTGTTAGTTTCAAGAACATCTTTTACAAAAAGAATTGACTGATTCTTAGAAAATGTCCAGTATTTATTAGAAGATGAATTCATCGTACCAAGAATATCATTAATAATCTGTTCATCATCACGATTGCTTTTAAGATTAATCTGGTCTAAAACAAGCTGCACATAAGCGTCCTGCTGTGTTGCACACACCTCAAGGACTCCTTCTTCGTACTTATTAATCCTTGTATATGCAAATACTCCGGCAATAACCGAGAAACATATTACATAAATAGTTGTGATAACAAGCACATTTTTTGGCTTTTTATTCTTCTTAACACGCTTCTTATTAAGCTTCTTTTCCATGTTCTTCCCTCTGATTATTGTTATTATTATCTTCTACAACATCATAATTAAGTGCATTTCTTACTTTCTTTATTGCATTAACAGGCTTACTGAAATCACTTTTAACCACATCTGCAAATGCCCTGCATTCCTCTGACAGATTCATTGTTTTCCATGAACTGTCAGTTTCAATACTGTTAATAATTCCTGCAAGTCTTATAAAGAAGACAGCAAAATTAAAAAATGGCAGAAACAGTATGCACCACCAGTGCCTCATGTAATATCTTCTTATATCCCTATTAATTCTTAGGAAATATGCTACAACAATAAAATACAGATATCCGATAAGCGTATATAAACCAAATATTATTGCTGTAGATAGAATAACCGTTTTCCCAGAATAACCCACAACAATCAGGCATATAAGTGCCAGATACCATATAAGTCTTGGAAATGCAAATGTATGGTCATACAAAAGAGTTTTGACACTTATATTAGTAAAAAGGTTCTTTACCTTGAAAGACTTGTCCATAAACATCTTGGATACTTCAAGGCTTCCTCTCTGCCATCTCTGTCTCTGTGTATATAGTTTATTAACATTTTCAATCGGATCAACAAAAAACAGTGCATCCTCACACACTTCAACCCGTTCTTTCTGAAGATACCTCATCTGAAATGTAATATGTGTATCCTCACAGATAGTATCTGTGTTATACATCCATGACTTCAGAACTGCTGATTTTCTGAAAGCTGAAAATGCACCTGACAATGTATACACGGAGTTAAGCTCTGATGCATAACTTCTTCCCGCAAGGAAAGCCTGTGCATATTCCATAAACTCAAGTTCACGGAGCAGTCTTGATGGTCCTGCTTTGTATTTTTTAATCTGTTCAGGCACTGTAAGAATAGAGCCTGTCATACAGTTAATAGCCGTATCATTCTCAAATCTTGTAATCATATTGACAAGTGCATTCTTCTCAAGCATTCCATCACTATCCAGATTGATAATGTACTTTCCATCACTGTTATAAAGTGCCAGATTAAGTGCTCTTGACTTTCCCTGTTCAGAATTCATCCACTGCATCAGAAGTTCTGGAAATTCCTGCTGACACTGTGCATATATATCAAAACTGTTATCTTTTCCTTTATTATTAACCAGAAAAATTCTTATCCTGTCATTCGGATAAGTACTGTCATTAATCGATCTGATACATCCATATAGTGTATCTGCCGAATTATATACTGGTATTATAAGCGTAATCTCTGGATAAACCTCAAGTTCCTTTTTATGGATTTTATGTCTCAGATTCCTTCTTATAAGAAGAAAAACGCTTCCTATCGCAGGAACAATTTCCATAATGAAAGGAATAATTATCCATCCGCCCCAGAAAAGAAATGAATTAAGAATTATTTTTGCCATATGAGAAATTTCCTACTTTCATCTTAACAATCTGTGGTTTCGTAAATACATAAAAATACAGATACACACTGAGTACATAGAAGAATATTCTTCCTATAAATGTATGAAATACATAATATGCATTCATGCCTAAAAAATGTACTGCAAGACATATCATTACTATTCTTAAAACATTACATAACATAATGTAACAGAAGCCACCAATTCCTATCATCAGCTTCTCACTCCAGTTATACACATTAAAGAATATTAGTAATGACAGAAATGCCATGATTTCAATGATTCCCGAACACTCAAAATCAATAAGCAGTGTCATTGACGATGCACCCGTATGTATAAATATAATTCCGTATTTAAAGTATGCTGTAAATGCACCTGTTACATCCCCCACAATACCTGCCATTGCTGCAACACATCTTGCAAGAGGCATTGTAAGCAACGGCTGTACCGTCATCATCATAATTACAAACAGTCCAAGACTTCCCCACATGAAGCTCCATGCATGAAGCTTTGCTCTCTTCGTTACAGAAAGTATATAAAGCCATATTATTATAATTGCAATTACTATAATAGGATTCATTCTGCTTATACCTGTATGCTGCCTTTCTTTTTCTTATATACAACTACTCCACATGTTCCAGCTATACATATGAAAAGTCCAAGCCATGCTCCAGATGATGCACCTGCTGTATTAATCCATTCCTGTCCCAGTCTACCAAACTGTGCACTAATCTGCTTGAAATCACTTACATCACAGCCAAGTTTCTGAGCAACCTTGTCAAGATCAAAATAAAACTCACATTCATCCCTGTTGCTTCCAACTGTAACTATCATCTTTCCATAACATATATCCGCATCATTAAGTTCATTAATATTCTTAGATGTTCCCCATGCACTTGTGTCAAACATATAGAATTCATATGTACCATCACTAAGTCCGTCACGTTTAGGGTTCCAGTTAATATTCCCCTGTTCGTCAACTGTTACAAATCTTGGATATAGTACCTGATTATAGCTGTCATTAAACTTAAATGTTACTGCCTGTGTAAACTCTCCTCCAGCTTCATTAAGATGCTCCGGCATAGTTGTATACACATGTCCAAGAACAGTACTTCCATTACTGAATAATGCTCCCGCAGAATCCACCATATTATGATGTGTTCCGGCTGTAGAATACTGAATAGTTGTGTGTGGATAATATTCCCAGTCACCATACAATCCATCATACTTGATATCGTATATTATCTTATCATCCGAAGATCCATCATCTTTAATATTAGCAGTTCCTGATATAAAAGGCTCGGACCTGTATAATCCAAATGATATTGTCTTGTTATAAGCCGGCAGGGCACTCTTAGGAACTGCTATCTCCCACTGATTACCAACATGCCTGCAGTCAACACCGTCCACACCATTAACATATCCTTTGCTGTCAAGCTGAAAAACAAGTTCGTAACCCAGATCAGTAGTTATCGAATACCTGCCATTACTATGAGTTCCGGCTCCTGAAGCATCACCGCCAGTTCCATCCTTCACATACACATATACATAATCACCGTCAAACATCATAGCTGTCTTAGATATACATTCATTATGTGCATCATTAGGACATACTGCATCATACTTCTTAACAGCATCCCAGTCAGCAAACTCACCATCTATAACAATGCCATTATACACAGCTTCTGTATCATCTTTTTCAACCTTCTGTCCGTCTAATACTTCAATATCCTTAATATCTACAGTTGTTCCTGCAAATGTAATCTTAAAATCCGAATTGGCAAAAAAATCAAAAGGAATAGCTGTCTCAACCACATAAGGTCCGGCTGTATTACCATGTGCATTATTAACAGTTACAGTCTCCGAATTCTCTATATCCCCATACCATGAATTCTTTGCCTGTGCACTGTCTTTCCATCCAGTAAACTGAATCTTATCTGATATTCCCGTTGTTCCGTCAGCATAAGTAATACTCACAGGATTACTTCCCATATAGCTGTAGTCCCATTCGGTCTGAACAGTTCCTTCATACATAAAATAAAGCTTTGAATAATCTGATGAAACCGCTGCTTTCCACAGCTTAACACCAGCAGCATCTGCTGTTCTTGATGTAATATCATCCCAGTCATCTGTATCAGAATCGACCACAATATTACTTCCCTTAACAACTGGATTTCCCTTCAAAGCAGATACATCAACACTCCCCAAAACATTTGATAGATTAGCAGTATATGTGTTCCTTATCTGTCCTGCATATACTGATACCGGCATTGAAACAAGCAACGCTGTCATACCAGCTAATGCAGTAATTCTCTTATAATTGTGTTTCATGGCAACTTCCTCCCGTCTTTAGCAATTATAATAAATAGCCGCATCCATTTAATCATTATCGTTCAAATGTATTCAAAATTATCCATATCATTAGTATATTAAATCTTCTTATGTACATTTTAATTCATCGGCATATCTGTGTCAATTATTTAACAGATTTTTCACAAATGTATTGAATGTCTGGGGTCGGCTGGCTCAATGGCCTGTCGTTCCTATAAATTTTATTTTTTGCTTCTTTTATAGGCATATTTCCTAAAAAAATCACCTAAACTAATAAAAGCAACTCAAAAATACCCATAAAACAACATTTACATGCTATCTTATGGGTATTTCATAATAAAATCCACTTATAATATCAAAAATCGCTGAAATTCAACCTATAAATCTATCATCAATTCGACTACCTATAGGTATCACGTCAAATCCTGCCTTATACAAACAGTTTATTGATGACCATCGGTTTATCTCCGGCAGGCAGTTTATCGATGACAGGCGGCTTATCAGCCATGAAGTCCAGCTGACTGACGAATCATATCCTCAACAACAATATCGTATATCTCCCCGATAGTACTGCAATACTCAAGTACCTTCCAAGGCTCATTAGTATGGAAATGAATCTTGATAAGATCCTCATCACCTGCTGCAATCAGGCAGTTTCCTTCAAAATGCTCTGTAATATAATCTGCAATAACGTCCTCATCTAAATCTTCATCTCTTCTGTCAATAAGAAGCTGTGTATCATAACGATATGCAAACTGATCATCTTCAACATCTACACTATGTATATCTGACATAAAACATTCCTCCATAATCTGTCTTTATGTGTGGCAGCCAATTTGTTTCACCTGACTAACCCGGCACATTATCTCACATATCAGCAATAACTTCAAGTATCAGAATATTCTTCTGATAAAATTGTATAATCCATTATTCCATACACTGACCTCATGCGCTCCCGGTCTTATATAGAAAATGTGGTTAATTCCATGACTTGACATATAATCTGAATAGTTAATAGCAGATTCCTTGCAGTAAGGATCACTGTCGCCAGTTACAATAAGAGTAACCAAAGGCTGCTGCCCTCCATCCTTAACAAGTTCAGGCAGAAGAAATCCTCTGTTTCCATAAACTCTTTCTCCACTTCCTGTATCAACCACTCCTCCTACCGGGGCAAATGCACCTACATATCCAAACACATCAGGATGTGCAAAACACAGGAAAAGCGATTCTCTTCCGCCAAGTGAATATCCTGCTATTGCAGTATTCTCTCTTCCCGTTCTGGTAGAATAATGCTCGTTAATATATGGAATCAATGCATTAATAACATCATACTCACACGCATCATATTTTGCTGTAAGTTCAGAGAAATCATAGTCTGACTCCTGACCACCATCAGCATCTGTGAATACAGTAAAGCTCACCATAATCACAGGATTCCTGTTATAATCATCAACTGCATTCTGTGCAACATACAAAGCCCCAATTCTGTTATATTCAGAATAACTTCCGCTCATTCCATGCAAAAGATACACAACCGGATAACGCTGTGACTCATCATAATCTCTCGGAAGATATACACAAGCCTTGCGTTCACTTCCGGTTGTCGGTGAATAATAGCTTATCTCATCAACATTTCCATATGTTACCCCTGGTCGTTCATCATTATAATCATCTGGTGTGTCATAATCTGCCGTCACTTCATTAGGCACCGTTCTGCTCTTACAGCCCGACAATCCTGTCACTGTAAATGCTGCTACCAGTGCCATTAACACAGAAACCGCCTTGTATATATTTCTTGAAATCATAATCCGGTACCTCTTACAAACCTTCTTACAATCTCTAATCCACCAACCGGTGCACAGAATTTCTGATTATGCTTTCTGCACTCTTCATAGACATATTCTAGGTTGAACCACTCAACGCCGTCCAATTCTTCCTTCTGCAATGTAAGTTCATCTATATTGACTGGCTTTGTGTATACATAGACAAATGCAATCTCACTGTCCTTAAACATCTTGCCATAAAATTCTTTTTCATATTGGATTACAAATGTATCAACAAACTGTAAATCATCAACAGAAGCCTTAATTCCAAGTTCCTCATGCAGTTCTCTTATAGCAGATTCCTCCGGTTCGTCACCGGCCTGAATATGTCCCGCCGAAGAAGTATCATATCTTCCAGGAAATGAGTCCTTATTCATAGCCCTTTTCTGCAGCAGTACCTCTGCTCCCTCATCAGACTTTCTTACAATCCACACATGCGCCGTTCTATGCCTGATTCCCTCACTATGTGCAGTCTTACGCTCAACAGTCTCGCCTGTTGGTTTTCCATTCTCATCAACGATATCAAGTAATTCCATGTCAAATCCGTACTCCATCATAATAAAAAAGCCACCAGCTATCGCGAGTTCTACGGGAAAAATAAAGTGATTGGACCTAGACTCCGATAGTACCGCTTTCGCAGCACCCCTCCCAGGACTGGTGGCTTACATATTATATTACTATGTGATGGAAAATTCCATAGGGTATAATATCACATTTTAAAAAACCGCACTAAGCAGGAAGAACAATACATATATTGCAAATGTTTCTCCAACTGTATATAATGCGGTCTTTACCCATACATTAGGCTTCTCCACATGCTGTACAGTTCCAGCATTTGCAGTAATCTTTTTCTGATATTCCTTAATAATCATGATTCCCACAACCGCACCTATAACGCAAGCAATTATGTACAAATAATATGAAAACATCGGTTTTGCCTGAACATAGCCACCATATTCGTCGTTCATTGTATTAGTAATAACAAAATATAGACTTATCAACGCAAGTGCAGATGAGCCAAATGCAGCAACTGCCTCCTTACCCCAGCCTTTTCCTTCATTCTTGACCATACATATGCAAAATGCTGAAATAGGCGCAAGCAGGAATACAATCATTCCTACAGTGCCATTTTCTTCTTCATCTGAGTCATAATAATCATAATAGCTGTCCTGAGTTGTATCTTCCGTTTCAAATGTTAAATCAGCCATACTTACACTTCCAACATTAACCCCTGCACATGACACTGTAAACATAGGAAAAAAGAAGCATGCTGCAGCCACTATTGCAGCAATCTTCATTATAAGTCTGCCCTTAATCTTATGTCCTGCAATATTAATTGATACATCTTCTTCTACAGGCTGTCCGGCTGCTGCCTGAACCGGCTGCTGTGGCATAACGTATTCATAATTATATTTCTGTCCACCTGCATTAACATAACTGTTATCTGGTTTATTATTGCCAACCGCCTCATTAAAATCAACAATACTCTGAAAACATTATTGCGACTGGTTTTACTTTTCTTTTTACAATCTCACCGTCTTTGGTACGTTTGTAATCCATCTCAAGATAACGGCTCTCATGTATTGCCTGTCCGATGTCCCACATTTTATCAAGAAATTCTGACTTATGCGTAAGTTCAACATAATGGAATTCTTCATTACTTATCAGGTCTTCTACAAGTTCCTGACTGTCCTTTGGTACACAACAATCAATCATCCGGTCAAGTATGCTTGTCATCTCTTTCTTGGTAAACGCCCTGCTGTCCAGTAATATCTTGCATATAGCAAGTATCTCGCTGTTTGTCAGCTTCGTTTTATGTATCTGACTTAGATAATGTCCGCCTTTCTTCTTATCGTATTCAATTGTGTTGATTACTCCGCTTTTCTCCGCTTCTTTTTCAAAGAAATTATTAATTGCACTTATATCTCTCTGGATTGACCTCGCAGACACGCTATATTTTGCAGCCTCAGCTTCTTTATCTATTACTTCCCCCTCCATAAGACGCTGATAAAGGCTTAGTACTCGGCTTACTTTATCATTGTAGTCATTTTCCATATGTAGTTCTCCTCGTTTCTTCTAATAAGATAATACATTGCAATATTTCACGATTTAATCTATTAACATTTTAGCACTTTATTGTAATAAATGCTAATACAAAATAAAATTTTTGTGTATTTTTATGCAATATTTTTACGAATTAATATTTTAATTATTGTGCATTATACAAATAATGAAAATATATTAAATCCCGAAAACACATAAATAATATAAAGCACCATTACAAGCATGCAAAACATATATATACCTGCCAGTATCGGATATCCTATGCTTCTCAACTTTATAAGCCGGCATTCCTCATAATATTCTTCATAATTAACATACGGAGCTTTTTCCTCATCTGGCAGCTTGTTCCACACCTGTCTTGAATTGTACCTGATATTAAATAAATATGGTCTTTTCAGATATACATAATCACTCTCGTTATCATTTTCAACATTATTATTGTCGCTCATCTTATGCCTCCTCATTTTGCTTCTCTTTTATGTATTAATGATAACAAACAGGTTGGACATTATATGTCTTAGTGTCATATTTTGTCTTTTTATTTTTAAAAACTTTTAATTGTCTGTGGCTAATTTTATTTTAGTTGTAGATAATTATATCATCAGCCAATCAATATTACAATTATATGTATTGTATTTATCATCTTTATAGTGAGGGATTTCATGAAGGATATTGATTTTGAAAGTATTGGAAAGAAGTTAAAAGAAATACGCTTATCTAAAGGGTTGCCACAAGACGCTGTTGCCAGTGCCGCTGAGGTCAACACTTCTCATATAAGCAATATTGAAAATAACCGCGTGAAAGTCTCCCTGCCTACACTTATCTATATATGTAATGCACTAGGTGTAACTGTAGATTATGTGTTATCTGGTGAATATACTGGCGATTATTCTTCAATCGACAGGGAAATCATGAAAGAGATTCAATCTCTTTCTGATGAAGAAAAGGAACGTGTTTTAAGGGTTGTGCGTGCCCTCAAGTAATCTCACAGCATAGTTAAATCCTGCCATGAAGCTTTCTTTTTTCGCAACTTCAGCAACTGCCATATATTTATCACGCTCACATTCATAATCGATCCATGTTGCCAGTTCTTTGAACTGCATCAGCTCATGTTCAATCTGTTTTTCTACTAATTCATCCACATTTTTCATTATATCTGTCTGACTTACAAGCATGTTATATAATCCTTCTAATTCATTCTGCATAATTATTCCATCCTGTATATAATTTATGGTGTTCAAGCTGCCTACATAATTACTCCCAGCCTATTTCCTTTAAATAATACCAGTTATGTCAGACACTTATTGTCATATTATTTTATTTTATAAAAAATCAGGCTTTGGATTTCTCCTCCGCCTGATGCATCATCCATTTATTTAATCTTCACTACATATTGAGCATCCATATATTCAGCAATTGCATTTGATAATAACTCTGCAAATCTTTTCTGTACATATTTTACATTCGTATTATGCTCTTGTTCGTTATCATCAGGATTTCTAAAAGATAAATTCAAAATATTATCTTCCACATTTTCTACCCTGAGTGGTTTAATCCATGTACTCATCTGTATATCCTGAATATTATATTCTGTCTGAAGAACTAATAATATTGATTTCCAGTTATTTTGGATATTAGCAACAGGACTATCTTCTATGCTGTCCGTATCATATTCCTCCTGCACCTCATTATAATCTTCTTCCTCGTCTTCATCTTCATCATAGTCGTCGCTCCTCAGCTTTTCCTCATAGTAATGCATTTTTGCATTTGCAACTGCTCCTTCAATATTAGCTTTCACATTAGCCCAGAAAAATCCCATAATAAATGTCTCCTTTCATCTGTACATAAATCGACTGTAAATACAGGTTGTTTGTATATTAAGAATAGCATTCAAGTCAGACATATTGTGTCTATACAATTTTTTATGCTTGCAAATTATAAAAAATCAGGCTTTGGATTTCTCCGCAGCCTGATTTCGATTCTATTAATTCAATTCAATATTATCGCTAGACCCACTAATCAGCCTTATTATCTGATTTTCGTAGGTTTATTTTATTTCCCAAATCACATTTAATTGTGCGAAAACCCACTAATCAGCAAATCCGTATTGCTTGAGTAGGTCTTTTTCAGCTCTTAAATTGATAAGTATTATGTTTTGCATCTATTTTGCTGCTAATTCACCTACTATTCTTAGTATTATAGCAAAATTAGTGGGTTTATTATGAATTTTCATCTTTAAGGCGACTGCAATTCACCTACTATTCTACCCATATCTAACTATTTCGTAGGTCTTGACAAATTTATCATGCATTCCTGATGACATATCTTTCTTTCGTAGTTCATTTATCATGCATTCCTGATTACTTATCTTGCAATCATATCTCACTTATCATTCTTTCCCAACCAGCTTTTCCTGCTAATGCTTTCCGGTCGCAGCATTTCTAACTCAAAACAGTTTTTTAACACAGCCAGCTCTATACAATCAATTCTTACGCTTACTAATCAGCCTTTTTCTCTTGCCACCTCAAACTCCTGCTTTATCTGTGCAAGAAGCTCAGGATTAACAAGAACATCGCATATTGAATCAGCCATTATCTTTGCTGCGTATACTATAGCATTATGCGCGGCATCACTCTTTCCAGCTTTAAGGTAGGCTTCTGAATGTGGCTGTGCATCCTTGTCTGTGAATGCAATTCTTATACATGAGCCTGGAACTTCATATAACACATTGCCGAAATCTGTTGAACCAGTCCTTTCGCGTGGTGGCGCAATCGATGGGGCATTCTCATATGCTGCATTTGCCATAAGCAGATCATTGACCTTATGGCACACAACCTTGCTTTTGAATGGAAGGTCTCTCTGAACCTCATATGTTGTTCCAGTCATAAGCGCAGCACCTTTTAAAATGTTGTAGAATCTCTCTACAACTTCATCAAGGTATTTCGTGCTGTATGAACGGAGTGTATATTCTGCAACAGTAAGGTCCGGAACTACATTTGGAGGACCACCTGCATTACGGATTGTGTAATGCATTCTTGTGTCATCTTTAACATGCTCTCTTAACATCTCAATTGCATGGAATGATAATAACGCTGCATCAAGTGCACTTCGTCCTTCTTCAGGACTTATTGCAGCATGGCTTTTTACTCCGTGGAATGTTACCACGAAATTCTCGAGTGCCATACATTTTTCATCTACTGATGTATTAGGCGAGCCATGCGACATAAATGCAAGGTCAAGCTCTTTCATATAACCTTTATCAAGCATAATTATCTTGCCGCCAAGAGTTTCTTCTGCCGGAGTTCCATACACAACAAGTCTGCATGGATAATCCTGAAGGCAGTTCTTAACTGCAATAGCTGCACCTATTCCGGCAGGTCCCTGAAGATGATGTCCACACGCATGTCCGATTTTTTCAAGAGCGTCATATTCAACAAGAATTCCAATCACCGGGCCGTCACTTCCATTATCCCATGTTGCCCTGAATGCTGTTTCAAGTCCTGTTCCACGCTCTACCACAAATCCTTCTTTTTCAAGATAACTGCACAATATATCAGATGTCTTGTACTCTTCCCCGCTTATCTCCGCAAGGTCGAATATCTCATCTGCCATCTGGCATAAATCTTCTTTATAGCTGTCAATAACCGCTCCAAGCTGCTTCTTAATATCGTCTGACATAATATCTGCTCCTAATCAATTCTAATATCCAATCATTAATGCGCCCAGCATAAACAGGCATCCAAGTGCTGTCCATATAAGGAACAGTGGCATCATGAACTTAAGCCATTTGCTATAAGGAATCTTTGATACAGCAAGATATCCCATAAGTGATGATGACATTGGAAGTACTGAGTTAGAGAATCCGTCTCCTAACTGGAACGCAAGTACTGATGTCTGTCTTGATATTCCTACAAGGTCTGAAACCGGTACCATAAGTGGCATTGTTACTGCTGCCTGACCTGTTCCTGACACGATTACGCAGTTAATAAGTGACTGACATAAGAACATGCCGACAGCCTTAATTGAATCTGGCATAACATTTACAATATTAACAATTCCGTACACGATAGTATCAAGAATATTGGCATCACTTAAGATTACCTCAACTGTACGGGCAATTCCTATTATAAGACATCCTACGATAATGCCCTTTGCACCTTCTCCGAATTCCCTTGCAATTCTGCTAGGACCGTAACCGCTGATAAATCCGCATATTACACCCATAAATATGAACAGACCTGACATTTCTTCAAAGTACCAGCCCTTCTTTGAAAGGCCATATATAAGTATTCCAAAGCCAAGTGCCATAACAATAAGAACTGCAATCTGTCTTACCGTAATTGTGTCTGTTGCATTGTCAAATGTGTACTCCTGGTCTTCAGGAATTCCATATATTACGCTTTTTTCAGGATGTGCTGCAACCTTTCTTGCATAGCAGATTATGTATGCACTTGTAGCAGCAAGAAGCACAACAAGAATGAATACTCTGTAAGCCATTCCTGAGAACAACTGCAATTCTGCTATATCCTGCGCAACTCCTACATTGAACGGATTAAGTAATCCGGCTGTAAATCCAACCGCTGCACCGAGTGCAATCATCGCTGTTCCTGTAACCTTATCAAGGCCTAAGAATAACGCAAGTGTTATTCCGATAGGAACGAATATCATAACCTCTGATGACATTCCCATTGTGAATCCGAATATAGAAAATAATATCAAAAATACAGGAATTACAACATATTTGTGCTTAGAAAATGTCTTAGATAACTTCTTGCATAACGCTGTAAGTGCACCTGTTGATGTAATTACCTGAAAAGCTCCACCGATTATCAGCATAAATGTAATTGTTGACGCTGATTTCACAATTCCGGTATAGATTGCTGAAGGAATCTTTAACGGATTAAGCGGACTTGATGCTATTCTGTGATAACTTCCAGCTTCAACTAAAGTCTTGCCTGTTGCTGCATCTTTAAATCTTGTAAACTCGCCTGCCGGCACAATATATGTTGCCGCTGCAGCAATAAGAATAATTACCACAAGTATTACAAATGTATGTGGCGTTTTCCATTTTTTCTTTGCTTTTGTTTCCATGAAATTTTCTCCCATAACAAATTTATATTTTTATACATTTTAATATAAATCATACTAAAAATAAAATTGTATGTTTTTATCGAAAGTATAAATCTAATTTATAGTTTCGATTGATTGATACATTTTAATTATGTATAATTATTACATTATTATTGAAACATGCACTATTTTAGAAAGGGAATTCATATGATTACTGAAAAAGACATGCAATATGTTCTTACAATTGCTAATTACGGAAATCTTACCAAGGCCGCCAATGCTCTGTTCTTGTCGCAGCCGGCTTTGAGCATACATCTTAAGCAGCTTGAAACTTCACTTGGCATACAGCTTTTTGAAAGAAAAGGCCGCCGCATGATTCTTACATATGCAGGCGAAGAATTCGTGAAATCTGCCAGAGATATTACTATGAAATGCTTTGAACTTGAGGACCGCATGATTGATATTGGCAAAAATGTGGCTGTTAAACTCCGCATTGGTTACATGGTACGTCAGGTTGAGTCTCTCTTTCCTTCTGTTATGACTGCATTTAACAGACTGTATCCACAGTCAGTTGTATATGCCATTGACGGACATCTCTCAGACCATGAAGAGCAGCTTCTTGCCGGTGACCTTGATATGTTCTTTGGATATAACAGCGTGAGCAACACCAGACTTTCCTATGAAACCATATATGAAGACTGTCTTGTTGCCATTCTTCCCAAAAGCCACCCTGCTGTATCTTTCGCAGAGTCTAAAGAATCATGCATCTATCCATGGCTTGATCTTGCGCATGTAAGAAAAGAAAGATTCATCCTGCAGCACAGCAACCAGAGTATAAGACAGCTTGAAGAAGACGCCCTTTTCTATGCTGATGTCCTGCCAGAGCTTACCTATAAGATAAGCAGTATTGACGCAGGAATCCGACTTGCTGAACAGGGATATGGAATTGCATTTACACTAAACAGTTATCTTACTTCAATGAAGCTTTCACCTGATTCAGTTGTATTACAGGTTGGCGACCCAGACATGCGTATACCATTCTCCGCCGCCTTCCGCAAGGAAGATGAAAACCGGAAAGAACTGAAAGAATGGATACGGCTGACTAAAGAGCTTGTTTCCGGACAATAAAATAACCGGCTGATACTGCATTTAGCTGTACCAGCCGGTATCTTAATATTATTCAATTATAATACTTCTACAAGCTCAATCCTGAAATTCAGTTCTTTTCCTGCCATCTCATGATTAGCATCAAATGTAATCTCAGTATCAGTTAAAGCAGCAACCCTAGCTGGGAATGGCTGTCCATACATATTCTGAAGATATACTTTATCATCAACTTTAAGTTCTTCTGCACCAGGAAGCTCACTTATAGGCAGTGTTATGAAAGCTCTTGGATCGGCTTCTCCATACGCCTCCTCTGGCATAAGATGAACATCAATAACGTCTCCGACATTCATTGTTGCAACAGCCTTGTCAAAGCCCTGAATCATCATTCCTGCTCCACAAGTAAATTCAAGCGGTTCACCTCTGTCGTAAGAAGAATCAAACTGTGTTCCATCATTAAGAGTTCCTTTATAATGAACCTTTACCTTCTTTCCCACATTAGGTCCTTCAAATGATGGTGTAAATGTACCACAGCCACCGCCGCAGCCGCCACAACCACTACCACAGTCTGATTCACCTTCATCACTTCCACAATGTCCGCAGCCTGACTCTTCATCTTCATGGCTTCCACAGTGTCCGCAGCCATGACCTTCTTCATGATCGTGATGATGGTCGCAATTAACACCTACTGATGTTAAATCGCCATTAAGATATGCCTCAACTGCTGCATCTGCTTCTCCATCTGCTCCTGAATATACATCAATTCCAGCTTCTGAAAGTGCTGTGACTGCACCGTTACCAATTCCACCACATATAAGAACATCTACACCTTTATCCTTAAGAACAGCTGCCAATGCGCTATGACCAGCTCCATCAGTGCCAATTACCTCTGCACGGACAATATTCTTTCCTTCTGCCTCATAAATCTTAAAGCTCTCAGAATGTCCGAAATGCTGAAAAATCTGACCATTCTCGTATGTTACTGCTATTTTCATTAATAATCCTCCTGATTAATATTTATTCTCATACAACGTATGAAAAATCATTTCAAAATCTTAAACAACTAAAACTCAATATTCACCGAACCATTTGCATATTTCATATAATCAAAAAGCTTAGACGCCGTAAGAAGTTCAAGCGGATCTCTTTCTATATCATCTTCCTCAAATATCTTTGCCACTTCCTGTATTTCCGGATTAGAAAGAGAATTCATATATTCTCTCAGTTCAACTATCGGCATATTAAAAAGTTCTTCTTTGCTCTTCATAAATTAAAATCTCCCTCCAATATCTATTCCGAACGGCCTGTGAATATTACCTTGCCGCTATTCCACAATTCTGCTGTTCTTTTAGCTGCATCAAGCCTGTCTTCATCATTTTCGAAACTAAATGATGCTGACTGGCAGCCGCAATCCATACACATCACATAATAAGAGTGATTTTCCTCTTCTAATATAGAAGGTCCAAAACATCTTGGACAATCCTGCAGATCAATCATTTCATAAATTTCCATGCTGCAACTCCTTGTAATAATAATCTGATTATCATTTAATTTTACATTCTATTAGGGATAGAAATCAAGTGGAAATCATTATATATCTTACATATTTACACATATTTTATGAATTATACACCTTCAGCAGATTCATTAAATCATTAATCTCCTCCGCAATCTGCTTTCCGTTATCAGTATCCTTTACAAACACCCGCTGCTTTTCCACATAAACAACCTGTGATTCAGACTCAATGTCCCTATTACTATTAATTGCCATATTAATACTCATAAACGGATGATGTTCTTTAATCTTCATTCCATGCGAATTATAAATAAGTGTATAACCAGCTATTCCTGTGGCAGCATGATATCCTTCGCAGAAACCGCCATCTATAACAATAAGTTTTCCACCAGCCCTTACAGGGTGCTGCCCCTCTTTTGTCCTGACAGGAGTATGTCCATTAATAATGTGTGCATTCTCATTATAAAGATTAAACTCCCTTAAAATCATTTTACAGATTCTTTCATTTTCATACTGAACATAGTATGGATTCTTATCCTCTTCGATTGCCTTCTTATAGTCAGCATTTCTATCCTTGTCGAGGAACGTTCGTTCAAATGTTTTGATACACCTTCCAGTCACTGGTGATAATATATTACTCCACAGAAACCACATAAAATCAACTGCATCTGAATCACCGGTTCTTGCCTGCCTTACCATTGACTCGCAATAATCAAGATACTCACGACCTGAATACGACTTGCAATCCACAACAATTCCATCAAACACCCCTTGTTCATCAAGTGGCACACAACCATGAAATAGAAGATTTCCATTATGAATCTTATAAATGCTGCCTTTGTCATATAGAAAATTGATATGCCTCTCAAGCGCCATACTGTTAATGAAATCTGCCCTGAATCTCCCCATCAGAAACATTTCTTCCATAGTAAGCTCATATGGATTATTCATGTCAACAGTTGGAAATTCATTAGTATTAAGAAAATAATCCTTATCCCCTATTCTTACTGTTCCTTTATCCAGATTCATCTTATCCAACAGAAGTCTTCCTTCCATTCTGTATTCCGGGTGTCTCTTAATAAGCTGCCCTTCAAGCTTGAATAAAATCACAGAAATAGCTTTATAGACTGCGTCATCAACATTTTTATCTGAATATGTATTAACTGCGAACTGTAGAAGAAATCTTAGGCTTATTCCATAACCATTCTCAAGAATTGACATAGTTTTGTACTTAATATTATTCCTGACCACAAGTGCCATACACACCGGATTGCCACAAAAAGCTCCCATCCACAATATGTCATGATTTCCCCACTGGATATCAACGCTGTGATGTTCCATCAGAAGATCTAATATCTTATCTGCATGTGCTCCTCTGTCATATATGTCCCCAAGTATATGAAGATGGTCCACAGCCAGTCTTTTAATCAGATCAGTAAGAGCAACAAGAAATTCATCGCCATTATGAAGGCTCAGAATTGTTTCCATAATCTGTCTGTGGTACACACTCCTGTTGTCATCTTCATCCTTCTGCGCATGAATAAGTTCATCAATGATATATGCAAAATCCACAGGCATTGCTTTTCGCACCTTGGATCTTGTGTACTTAGAAGACAGAAGCTTTGCAATCTGAATCAGCTGGTTAAGTACATTTCTGTACCATTCATCATTCACCTTATTCTCATCCATAAGTATAGAAAGCTTCTCTCTCGGATAATATATCAGAGTGCACAGCTCCTGCTGCTCATATACAGTAAGTTCATCTCCATACAGCATCGCTACCTTCTCCCTAATTACTCCCGAACAATTATTAATTATATGGTAAAATGCATCATATTCCCCATGAAGGTCACTCATAAAATGTTCTGTTCCCTTTGGCAGATTCATAATTGCATTCAGGTTAATAAGTTCGCGGTAAACTGACTGTTTTGTGGGATATTTCTCCTTTAATAACTTTAGATATTTATCGTATTCCTTCATGGGTTCTCCTTTTTATCCACATACACCTATCTTAACAAGTCCAATAATGTGTATTCTCCCCTAGGTACTCTCGACATTTCATGATACTTTCTTATAGCAGTTACAAGAACCATTGGATCTCTGAAGTAATTCTTCACAAAATCATATGACTTTACTTCTGCCATCTTTAAATCTTCTTTGCAAAAACTGCTGGGTTTTTTCGCAGATTTCTTGAATTCTTTATATTTGTCCTCA
The DNA here is from genome assembly GCF_009680455.1 of Lachnospira eligens. Lineage (GTDB taxonomy): Bacteria > Bacillota > Clostridia > Lachnospirales > Lachnospiraceae > Lachnospira > Lachnospira eligens_A. The sequence continues at coordinate 222,096 of NZ_WKRD01000003.1, read as the reverse complement.
TTAAAAATAATCAACATCTCTATTTCTGGAGCAGTTACTACATTAATAACATCCACTTTGTCAGCATATGCCTTGCTAAGTTTAAAATTTTCGTGTCTTGAATCAAGAATTCTAATTACAGAAATTTTATCCTTGAAACCTTTTCTCAAATATTTTTGTTCAAACTTCTTGCCCTCGCGACAACGAAGTACTTCTTCTTCAATCATCTCTTCTCTTTTGAAAATCATAAGATCATAATCCAGAAGTATATCAATAATAGCATTTTCGGCTGAACCCTCACAAATACATGCCTTATAATTTGCTAATTCCATCAGCACCTCCTACCCAAGTGTTGAGGCAATACTCTTCTTTAACTGCATATAAGCCTCATATGTCGGAGTTGTTCCCTCAAGAAATCCACTCTGGTATGCATCACTCTTCTTGATATCATTTCTTTTCAGTATGTTTGAAAGATTCTCTACTGTAATGCCATTTCTATTTCTGGTAATAAATATACCATCATTGCGCTCGTATTCATCCAATAATTCAGGATAATGTGTAGAGAAAATAAGAGTTCCACCATTTCTATTCAGCTTGCTATCCATAAAAAAACGCAGCAATGTTGTTACAATTTCTTTATTAAAATGATTTTCTACTTCATCCACTACAATATAACCACCGCTCTGTAGTACTTCTTTTGCCAATGTAAAAATAATCATTCCTTTCACAGTGCCTGATGAAAGATAATCGTTAAGCTCTGCCGGATTATTTAAAAGAATTTCCTCTTTGCCTCTGAATTGCAAATGAATTAATATCTTATTGTCATTTTCATCAAAGTGTAATTTTTCAATTGTCGGATCCAAAAAAGTGATAACTTCAACTGGAATATCTTCAGAAATCCGCAAAACGTTTTCATTTGTGTATTTCAGAAGATTAACAATACGCATATTATCCTTAGTCTTTTTATTCCTCGCAATCATAATACTTACATCATCTGATAAAAAATCCTCCTGGCTGCTTCTAACCATTATAGGCTCTCTTCCTTCAAAATTAAGCATTGCCTTACGGGTAATAACCTCATCCGCAGATTTTGTCCACAATGACTCTGAACCGATGCTATACCTTATTCCTTCTGATTTATTCTTCTGAGCAATAATTATTGTTTCCAATCGGCATACTTCTTTTGTATTACTTGAATAAAAAAACATATTTAATTTAATCTGGCTTGAGTTTCCCAATATATCTCGAGATTCAATATGATTAATTGGCTCATTATTGAGTATTTCCAATGCAAGTAAAATAACCTTTAAGACAGAGGTCTTTCCAGACGCATTAATGCCAATAAAGCCTGTTGCAGAATTTACATAAATATTTGAAAATAATGGATATAGAATATTCTTTTGCTCTTCAGACACTCTCTGCTGTGCGTAAAATGATAAGTCCAGTTTTTCTTTAAATAACGGCAATCCTTCCGCTGTAATACGAAGAAGTTTCATGTCTACCTCCAAATTTATAAACACATTACTCGTTTTTATTTCTCATACAAATATAATATATCATTGTTTTTTTTATTTATCAACGTATTTTGTGTTTTTATTTTCAATATAAAAATTCATCATTTTCCTAATTACATGTACTCAAAATAATAATTTATTTAAAATAGAACCTCTCTAACAAAACAATATCATCAGTATTTATATATTCAGCATCTTCATAATAAATTCTTGACAAATTGTAAATACAGATTAACTTGTTTATCTATACTAATTCCTTTACAAGTTGTAAAATCACAACTATTAATGAAATGAATTCAGTTACAGCTACAACAATCTTCATAATTTCTATTTTAACATTATTACTCTTTCTTCTTTGAAGCTTTAATGAATAGAGAATTTCTAATATTCCTCTAATCATTCCATACGAACCTAGTAACAGTACTATAAATAAACCAATATTTAATGCTACATTTCGAAACTTTAAAATAACAACAACAGAAACAACTGTTAATAATAACCCTACAATTAAATCATCCAGCCCTTTCATATCTGCCTTCTTTATCCGCCCTATTTCAGTTAAAGTTCCAGCTATTCCCAATCCCAAAAGAATAACTGCTATAAATTTTTCTGCTATATTGTAGTATTAAATATCTTAAAATAAACAACAAATATAGATAGCATAACAAATGCTGTTCCCAATGCAATACCATTAATGCTGCTATCTATTTCTTCCGAAAAAACTATCTTTTTATCTTTTTGTTTAGACGTATATGACTCCTTTGTGTTTACTTTGCAATATATATTTCATCAAAATATTTTCAAGTTCATTATCTTGTATTTTAAATATTTTTGATGTCTCCTGTTTTTCTTTTTGATTCATAACTTTATAAAAATTGCTGATTGTTCCTAATGTTAATATAATATTAAGCCCCATAATGGAATATATTCATGTGCCTTTAAATAATGAGATATGCATGAATCTGAAACCCGACTTCTTATCTGACATTGAATATCAAATATTAAATTAGTTATTAATTTATTAGAGTTTCATAGATTTTTAATATTAGTTTCAATTCAAAAGTGCTATTTGTTCATCATAAATCTTCAATACCTTAGCCATAAAATCTCCCAAAGAACAATCAGAACCAACGGCTTAACCGGTGGTTTGTTCTAGCCCTATAAGGACTCATTACCGGCTCTGGAATCTAAAGACTCATCGAAATGGTTCGCCAGCCACAAGATCATACACTAGTCGACAAAAAGTCCGGGATATGTCTCGGACTTTTTATAATAATCTATTGGTGGGGTTCAGAGGTTAAAACTCTAGGTGTATTTTCGTTTATTTACGTTTTATTATTCTCTCGTCTGTTTGATTTCATATAAGCATCTGGCTACGAACCCCACATACACCCGTAGGACATTCCATCTGAACCCACATATAAGTTACAATCAGACTGTTCATCACAGCGCCTCCATCAAGCTCAATGTTTTTAACAAATCCTTTGGTTTCAAATTTTAACTTTATGCAACTCAGCCAAGTTCCAAATAAAACAATAAGCGACAAATATTTATATGTCTTTAAGCTTCTTATTACATACAAAATTCAAATAATCTTTAGGAGTTATTCCTGCTATTATAAATTCTTTGTGAACCGCTTCTCTCCATTCGCTCTCCCCTTCACCTGAAAACGTGTTCCATACGCTTCGAATGACTGTAAGTGCTTTAACTGCCCAGTCAACATATTCTTTTCTATTCACATAATATATATCATCAGCATATATACGAGCCTCATCATCAATCCCATCCGAGTTAGTAATTAGAATTGTATATACATTAGCGCCTTTCGTTATTCTTTTCTCGTGTTCAACAATCCATGCTTTATGTCTTCCAGCCTCGCTAACATCAGATATCGGTACTTTTTTTACCTGTTCTTTTTCCTCATAAATTTTATCTTCTGAAACGACTAAATTATTTTCATTAATTATCCAATATGGATCAGGGGCACCTGTACTATTAGGATTTTCTGAGATAAATCCCAACAATTCTCCTAATCCTTTATGACCTCTTTCAAATTCATTTCCATTGGACGAATTTAAATCCCTTAAAATACTTTCAATTTTTTTCTCTGTTTTTTGCAATGTTGGCAATAATGTAAAAATACTTTCTATCTTTTCAATGCAATCAACGAAAAAATCTGTATCTTTAACATCTTCACTTTTAGCAAAAAACAATTTTTCCGATAAGCCAGGCAACCATCTTATTCCCATATTTTCTTTTACTGCATCCGATAAACACTGTATGCCTGATGTCTTATACTCTGCTTGTCCATCTTTAAATAAGTAATACGCCATACATCCCGTCATATAATTCCAAAAACATTTATATCCATTTAGCGCAGGTGCATTTAAATTTTGAACAATATTATTAGCATATTCATATGCTGATTTATAATCTTTTTTCCATAACGAATATTGAAATTTCAATTCAAGAATTGCCGATTGATGTAGCTTTTGATTTATCTGCTCTTCTGCATTATTTTCTTCGTTCCAATATTCATTTCTTAATTGTACTATATCCTCTTCCGCTCTTTGCCACACTGCAGTTCTATTCAAAAAATCTTCAGCTTGTTCCAACACATCATTCACATTTGAATAATCCATAGAATTTTCCAAACCAAATTGAATTTCTGCTCTCAGTTCTGGCGCAAATTGCTTAATTTTTTCCTTTTTAGTTAAATCATTCTGAATTGTATCCCCTATTACACAAACAATAGAATAATCACTAGGATTTCTTGAGCATCTACCCACAGCCTGAATTATCCTCGTTCGTATTCTTTCTGCATATAGTTTTGAAGCTCCCATTCTAGTAATTAAAAACTTTTCCTGTAAATTAGTCGTTTTAGGTAAATTCCAAATAAATAGCAATCTACTCTCATCATCAGAAAAATCTATACCATCAAAACGATTTGCTAAAATAACTGTTGCAGCAGGGCTATCTACAAATGATTGTTTAGATTCTTCTATATCCTTTGCATCAAAAACTTTTGTGTCGTTTAAATTATCTTCATAAAATTGTTTAATAGCATCTACCGATTGAGAATCGGGAACCAGAAAGACACTTTTTTTACACAAATTTTGAAGTGCTGCAATTATATTCCACTGTTCATCTTTTCCCAATGATAAATCCGGAAAAACAAAAAATTTTCTTCCCAATCCTTTTTTGTCCCAATCATTTACTATTGGCAAACGAAAGATTTTTTCAATACCTGTAATTCTTTCTAATTCACCACTTCTTCCTAGTGTTGCAGACATCAATATTCTTTGTTTTGCATCTACAAATGGTTTAAAGGACATAGTTGGTGCTATCCAAGGACGTATAAGAATTTTTCTATTTGCAATATATATATTACACTCTTTCAAGTTTTCAGACATTCTCAAATATGCATAATAATTTGAAGAACCACCTTCTATGCCTTGTTGCAAAATTGATTGAAGTTCATCTAGTTTATTTAATATTAAAGGCATAGGCAACATATTACACCATGATGCAACTTCTGGAATATATTCATCCTCTAATAAATACTTATAATCTGTTTCGCTAATAAATGGTTTTAATAATTCAGCTATTTCAATAAAAGTTGTACCTTGACCATCAATCTGAATAGTCCAATTTGACATAATATAATCTTCACAAGAATGCACATCATCCATTATTATGACATCTACATCCTCAAAAAAAGAATGTAATGCAAAAAACGAACTATATGTTGTAACCCCAATAGCTTCTGCCATTAGAAAACTACTCTTATCTTTTGGCGAATATTCCTTTTGTTTTCCACAGAAAGCAATTGCTTTTAATCCATATTTTAAATTTGATTGTTCAACCACTTGATTAACTAATTGATTGGTAGGACATAAAAACACCACCTTTTCTTTATTTTTACGTCTTCTGTATTCGCCTATTAATAATCCCACTAAAGTTTTACCACTTCCCGTCGGTAATTCTAATGCCAACGTCTTTTCATCATAATTTTCTATATACTTATCCAGCATTACTGCTTGATAATCTAATGGTCCCATTATTTTTTTTAGTTTATTATCTTGATACATCTCTTGAGGTGATGAATATGAAAACTCTTCTTTTTTTCGTGTCTTAAAAGCCATAAATTCTCCTTTTTATATAATCATATTTAATATATAATTTTTTTACTCTTTCAATAATTTTATATTTAATAATAGCAACACTTCAAGAGAGGCCTCATCAACCTCTCTCCATCATATATCCCAGTCCCCAAGGGGACTTCGTTTTACAACCTGAATTAACCCAACCTTACCCATAGTACCTTACTCCTTACCCTATGTATCCTTGAATTAATCCAAACAATTATTTTCACAATCCGACTTGTCTAAATATTAACATATTATAATCAGTTTATCAATCAATATTGCAATTCTCTACCTGAATTTTCTGCTCCAATCACAAACCACATTCCAGAATAACAAAAAAACTCCGCCAGCAAAGCAAATGCTTCACCAACGGAGGTCAATTTCACATATATTAAATTAAAAATTTATGCATTATTTTGTGTCCATAACAAAACTAGAACTAGACAAATACATACCTGCATCTCAATCAGACCTTTGTAACAATAGCAACCCCGTTTCCCTCTATTTCCACGGTTTTATTACCTGCAGTTATATAGAAACTATCACCCGCTTTATATGCCTTAACATCTTCTCCTACTCTGATAGTTCCACATCCTTCCGTGAATATCACAGAACGGAAAGAAGCTGTATCAACATTAATTGATACTGAATCGGATATATCATATTTATAACATTCAAAATACTTGCAGCTTACTAATAACTGACCTCCTGATGAGTCCTCTTCAATAGTTGCTGCGGCTTCATTCGTAGCTTCATCATATGCATTAATGCTGCTTTCATATGGCACATATCTTTTAGTATCCACAACATCAAGAGCCTTATCTACATGCAGCTCGCGCTTATTTCCGAACTTGTCCCTGCGGTCATAATCATACATTCTGTAAGTACAATTTGAATTCTGCTGGATTTAGCATATTAGGATGCCAGCTCCGATAGCATGAATCGTACCGGCTTTTACCATGACGCAATTGCCTTTGCTGACTTCAATCTTATTATAAATTTATGTTATAATTTTCATCCCATTCATTATCATTAATCCACCCATTCCCAATCCTATCCGTACACCCAGCAATCATCTCATCATCCGAAATATAATTTACAATATTACACATAGGAATATTCATGGTTACAAGTATATCTTGCAAAGGCAGTTTATTTTCTAAAAACATAAACCCGAATAGACATTTTCAGAAATTAGCGGGAGAAAAATTATTATAAAACCTGACCCTTTTATATCCAACTGCAAAGATTCTGATTATTATCAACACATTTTTATATTGTACTTTTAAAATTCAACATGCTATCCTGTCAAATTTATTTTTCGTTGTCAACATTGTCAACCTCTTGCTGACCGTTTTCTTCCACATTTTCCATATATTTTTTGGCATCCTTCATAAAGCTAACCGCAATCATCACAATTACCGCTCCAATCGGGAATGCCGCCACAATACTCACCGACTGAAGATTGTTCATAGAACTTTCTGCAAACAACAATGCAATCGGAAGCAAAATCAGCAAAATACACCACATCAACTGAATGCCCTTATTCGGTTGCTCACCATCTCTCAATGTGTGATAGCTGTAGCAGGATGCTGTCAATGCAATTGAGTCAAAAGACGTCGCATAAAAAGCAATCATTGTCAACAAAACAACTACCATAATAACAGGCGCACCCGGCATCGTCTTAATGATAGATACGATCATCCCATACAGGTCACCGCTCTCCAGATACTGTGCAATAAAGTCAGCTTTTCCGGTCACCTGCATTCCCATAGAGTAGTTACCCAGTACAATAAAGCTCGTCAATGTGGAACCAACACCAAATATATAGCCACCAAGAATTGTCTGACGCACTGTTCTGCCACGAGAAATGCTTCCGATAAAGAACGGAGCAGCCACACACCAAACCATCCAATAAGCCCAATAGTAAATCGTCCAATTCTGCGGAAAGTTCGATGTACGGAGCGGGTCAGTAAATGTAGACAGATCAACAAAGTTCTGTATCATTCGACCAAGTGAAGAAAAACCAGTTTCAATAATGTACCGTGTTTCTCCACCAAACAGAAGCACAAAGGCAATCAGACCAAAGAACATATAAATACAAATGTTTGCCAACTTGCTGATTCCCTTAAATCCATGCAGTAAGGAATATGTATATACAGCGCAGGTAATCAGAAGAATAATAATGTTGATTACAGTACGACTAACGGCAACATGGAATAGTTCGCCAATAATAGTTGCCATCAGCGGTGTTGCCACGCTAAATGTGGTAGCACTACCAGCAAGGAGTGCGAACACAGCTAACATATCAATAATGCGACCTGCCCAGCCATCAGTATGCTTTCCAAGAATCGGGCGGCAAGCCTCTGAATATTTCTGACGATTCCTTTTTCTTACATGGAGCATAAAGCCAAAGGCAACAGCCAGTACCAGATAGAATCCCCACGGAATGAAGCTCCAATGGAACAGTGGATATACGCCTGCCCAATCCTGAATACTTCCCATCTCTGTCAGATGCGGATCAGTTGCATACAACACCCATTCAGAAAACGAATAGAACAGAATATCTGCTGCAAGACCACAGGTGAACATCATTGAACCCCACACAAAAAAAGAATACTTCGGCTTCTCATTTTGCTCGCCAAAAACTATGTTACCGTACTTAGAACCAGCAATATACAGAGAAAGAATGAAAATTCCCAATCCAATTACTAAGTAATATGTTCCAAAAGTATCATCTAAAAAAAAACGAATCTGACTCAGTACTGCATTCGATTGTTCTGGTGCCAAAAAGAATAGAACACATAATGCAATTACGATTGCCAATGGCACCAGTGTTATCATCCAGTCTATTTTTGCATGTTCTTTTTTAGTATTCATTTACTTTTCCTCCACATATTTTTTATAGCTGGCATCTAGAGCAATTAGCTCACTCAGATTATCCACCTCTATAATATCATCTCTATTCATAGGACGGATACCCAATTGATACTCCTTTGGGTAGCAGAACATCGCCACATCATCCCAGTAGATTTGTTGATTCTTCTTTTGTTCAAACTCAATTTCGAGATGACGTTTTAGTTTTTTCCCATCCTCTGCAGTCCAGCGGGAAATACTGTACAGCTGCCATCCGCCTTTTCCACCTGTCCGACTGCATGCCGTAACAATGCCATTCTCAACAGTCTGAAGCCACTCATCCGTTTCACCATCTGTCCAAACACTGTTATAACCAGAGCGTTCAAATTCTGGTGCAAGAATTTCAGGATTATAAATAATCTGATCACCATCCAGAATAATCGCATTTTCAATATGCTCTCGTGCTACATAAAGGGAAGATATATTGTTGCAAGTATCATAGTATGGATTTTCAATCAACCTGACACCAGAATACTCCTTTTCAAGTGTCACAAACTGTTCTTTAAGATAACCGACAACAACATAAATTTCATAAATTTCATTTTCATGCAGACCATCAATGACTGTGTCGATCATCCGCACCCCATTCACTTTAACCATCGGTTTCGGTGTTGACAGTGTCACTGGGTGCATTCGATTTCCTAAACCAGCTGCCATAATAATAGCTCTTTCTACTTTTGGCATTTACTCTTCCTCCCCTTGCTTTTTCAATTCTTCTTGAACGATTCGATAGTAATCCTTTGCATATCGGTACTGTCGAAGCGAATACTCACCAAACTCCACACCGAGATTTCTCTTATACTCACACCAGTTGCTCCATAAAAGTCCGCAAGCTGCAATATAACAATAAATCTTGATTCTAATCTCATCACTACAGCCTTCAGTAAAGTAGGCTGCAATTAATTGATCAACCTGACGTTTATTATAAAGAGAATAAATACAGAACATTGCAACGTCCACATGAGGATCCTGCATTCCTGCATACTCCCAGTCAATCAGTCTGATTTCTTCTTTTCCATCCTTCTCCACAAAAAGGAAATTATCCGGTACTGCATCAATATGAGTCAGAACTTTTTCTCCCACATGTGCATCAATATAAGGCTTTAGTGACAAAACATTTGCTTTTGTTTTCTCATAATCCTTATAAATAGAAGGCATTCCATCCCACAGTGTTTCGTAGAACTCCGTCTGCCAAAAAATATCAAACTCATGATTTACTTTTAATTTCAAGTCATGGAACGCATGTAGCCGCATCATACATTTCTTAACGTCTTCGTAGTTCAATGGATTACATACTCTTGCGCCTTCCAAGAATTCCGTGATTTTATAGCCATTTTGTGGGTTGATATACGCAATATCATCGCAGATGTGCTTTCCTTCAATAACTTGATAAACTGCTGCCTCCTGACGACGATTGATAAGCTTGTCAGTTCCCTCACCCGGAATACGCATGATATATTTTTTCCCTTTGCAAGTAAACAGAAAAGACCGATTTGTCATACCTTTTTTCAAAACAGTAATATCCGTAACCGCTTCCGGCTTTGCTTTTAGAGCATTGCAAATCGCCTGAATTGCATCTGTTTTCAACTGATTAGAATTGCTGTCGATTTCCCGTAGTTGCTCATAAGTATTGATTTCCACTACATCTGCTGAATGAACCACGCGAGCTAGTACTATCATCCGATCCTTGTTATAAAGAGCTTCCTCCCAGAATGCTCCATCATACCGCTGATTTTTACATAACTCTTCAATACATTTCGCAACTGTATCGGCATCCTCTTTTACCAGATAGCAGATACCAATCATTGCATTGCCACCAGAACTTTCTGGCACAGTTACCAGTTCCATTTTACGATTAACGCGAACATTGCTTTCATTGACCACCATGTCACTAACCATATACCAGGAATACAATTCATGGCGATGAAACGGATTTCGATCACACCAAATATCACAAGGAATAATATAAGCATTCTCCAAATGTTCTTTTACAAGTTTGATCGAATGTAAATTGTTCTTTGCCGCATAATCAGCATTAACTACGAGTTCTACACAATATTCATCAATCAAGTACTCATATTTTTCTTTCATGAAACCTACAACCACATAGATTTCTTTAATCCCCACTTCATGAAGCTGCTTGATAATACGTTCAATTAATGGCTCACCATTGACTTTCAAAAGACCTTTTGGCATTTCCGTATTAATGGGAACCATCCGCATACCGAATCCCGCTGCCAGGATAACTGCACGCTGTGGAGTTTTCTGTTTGAATTCTGTAATTGCTTTCACTGTTGGACGTATAGATTCATCTAAATAATCAGCTTTGATAAGTTCCTTTAGTGAACGGTTTACTACTCCTAATGAATGACCTGATACTTCTGCCAGAATCCTTTGATTGATAAATGGTTCCAATAAAAGCGTATTCAAGATATCGCTTTCTTGTTTGTTCATTATTTTCTATTTCCTTTCTTTCATGATTTTTCTTATCTTTCTTTTCGTGAACACCTTGTTAAACATAAGCCTCCATTTCTGGAGGTTGTGTTCATTTCTGTTTATATTTGTACTAAATTTCTCTATAATATTTTTTATAAAATCAGGTGTGGCAGTATTGGTGATTTCAAATGTAACTCCATTGGTTTTTATTACAGCAGCTATCGTATTATCTTTAAAATAACTGTCATCATTTTTATTTTTACATACAGTATGTGTAACAGTTAATTCTGTTGATGCCGGAACTTCTTTAGTTACAATAAATGTTTATATCCATAGTACCTAAATAAAATCTGAATACAGTTTTACAACTTTCCTCAGCTTTCTGTCTGCTTACTTTTACGAATTTCTTACACTGTAAAGTTTATGATGTGATCTATTAAAACCACTGTGAAGATTTTTATAGTACTGACAAAAACCGTTTAAATGCAGCAAATCCCTTTTCTGTGCGTTTATATACACCTGCACATTCCAGAACTTGCACAAAACAATCTGCAATTTCCTTCTGAATAATACTCTCTATATTTTCTGTTGTAATATCATAAGAGTCCAGCCATTCATCTACCCAGTCAGCATGAATTTTTATTTCCTCTATATCATGAATATTTTTCCCTTCAATAATAGCTTTTGCAAGTATATCCATTTCTTTTTTCAGCCTGGAAGGAAGTACTGCAAGCCCCATCACTTCTATCAATCCAATATTTTCTTTTTTAATGTGATGCAGTTTTTCCTCTGGATGATACATACCCCATGGCCTGTCCTCTGTCGTAATATTATTTCTGAGAACCAAATCCATTTCATATAAATTCCCATTCATACGTGCAATTGGCGTAATTGTATTATGTGGTACTCCATCTGTTTCGCTAAAAATAAATGCCTCTTCATCCGTATACCCACGCCACTTTTGCAAAATATAGTCAGACACTTTTGCAAGTCTTCCAATGCTGCTTCCCTGCAATCTTATGACTGACAGTGGCCACTTAACACACCCCGCTGTCACATCTTCAAATCCTGCAATCTCAAACATATACTCATATGGAGCTTCTGCCATAGCAAAAGTATATGCTCCACCCTGAAAATGATCATGGCTAAGAATTGAACCTCCTACTATCGGCAAATCCGCATTTGAGCCTAGTGTATAATGTGGAAACTGTCTTACAAAATCCAATAACTTTACAAAAACAGCTTCATCAATCTTCATCGGTGTATGTTTTGCATTAAACACAATACAGTGCTCGTTATAATACACATAAGGCGAATACTGCATATAATAATCTTGTCCATCTAGCTTTAGTGGAATAATTCTATGATTTTGCCTTGCCGGATGTGAGAGTGTTCCTGCATATCCCTCATTTTCTGCACATAACAAACATTTAGGATAATCATTCTTTGCTTGAGTTGCTGCTCTCGCTATGTCCCGTGGATCTTTTTCTGGTTTAGAAAGATTAATTGTAATATCTATCTTGCCATACTGTGTGTCTGCTTTCCATTTTTTATCTCTTGCAACTCTGTCCTTACGTATATAATTTGTATCCTGACTGAACTGATAATAGAAATCGGTTGCTTTTTTTGGATTTTTGACATACAAATCTGTAAATTTTGCTCTGACCACAGAGGGTGCAGGTGTTAAAATCCCCATAATTTTAGTATCAAATAAATCCCTGTATACATTTGTATTTTCAGGTATCAATCCATGCTCCGCTGCATAATCAGTCATATCAGATAGAATTTCTGATAACTGTCTGATTGCTTTATCCGTCTGAGTATAACTGTCAAGTCTAAACAACTCTAAAAGTCTGTTAATCACATAAATTTTATCGTCTTCCTCAACCAATCCTTTTTCAATACCGTAACCTACTAATTCTGAAATAAGTTCATTCATGTTATACCTCCTAGTATCCGTCCGGATGATTTACATGCCATTTCCATGCTGTTGAAATAATCGTCTCTAGATCTGCATACTGCGGTTTCCACCCAAGCACTTTCCTTGCCTTTTCACTGGATGCTATCAACACTGAAGGATCACCAGTTCTTCTTTCTTCTTCTCTTATAGGAATTGTATGATTTGTTACCTTTCTTGCTGTCTCAATAACTTCTTTTACTGTAAAACCTACCCCATTACCAAGATTAAAAATATTGCTTTCTCCGCCTTTTGAGAGGTATTCCATTGCAAGGATATGTGCCTGAGCTAAATCATTTACATGGATATAATCTCTTACACAGGTTCCATCCTTTGTGTCATAATCATTTCCAAATACAGATATGTATTCTCTCTTTCCGTTCGGAACCTGCAAAACAAGCGGTATCAAATGTGTTTCTGGATTATGTGCCTCTCCGATTTTTCCATTCGGGTGTGCTCCACAAGCGTTAAAATACCGAAGTGAAACATATCGTAAGTTATACGCCTTAGATGTCCATTTAAACATTTTTTCCATTGACAACTTTGTTTCACCATAACAGTTTGTTGGAAGTGTACGATCCGTTTCCAAAATAGGTATACTTTCTGGCTCTCCATATGTAGCTGCGGTTGATGAAAATACAATCTTATCAATGCCATGCTCAACCATACTTTCAAGCAACACTTCTGTTCCACATAAATTATTATTATAGTATTTCAGTGGATTTTTCATACTCTCTCCAACTTGTGAGCTGGCAGCGAAATGAATAACACCATCTATCTTTTCTTTTGATAAAATATTATCAAGGAATATCTTGTCCCTTATGTCTCCTTCATAAAACTTTGCCTGAGGATGTACTGCCTCTTTAAACCCTGTAAGCAAATTATCAACTACAATTACTTCATAACCTGCATCAACCAGCTCATATACTGTGTGTGAACCAATATAACCAGCCCCGCCTAAAACCAAGATTCTCATAATAATACCTTCTTTCTAATTCATAACACTTTTATGCCACCATATTTTCTTATTCTCAAATCTTTACAAGAATCTTTACCAAATATTTTATCCATTTCGTATTTGTAATTCTCCACATATCCATTCTTCACAAACGCCTGTATGGTTCCAGCAAAACCTCCTCCATGTACCCTGCATACACCATTTTGTCCCAAAAACATTTCGCTTACAAATAATGCCAAAGATACATTCTGATTTTTTATATCCTGATTTGAGTAAACATTCTGCAGATATTTAAAAGAAGAATTGCCTGACGCTTTCACATCATCTAGAAATGCTCCTATATTTCCTGCTTTCAATGCACTTACTTCTTTTTGTACTCTTTTATTTTCATAGATAAAGTGCAATGCCCTAAGGACACATCTGTCTCCAAATTTTTTTCTTAAATCAGTAATATTATCCAATACATCATTTATAGATATGTCGCGCAACACTTCTTTTCCAAAATATTTTGCAACCAGTTTCATTTCCTTTGGAATTGCTGCATATTCGTCTGTTAAATCAGCATGTGAACCTTTTGTATCTGTAATACATAACCTATAACCATACTTTTCCATATCAAAATCAATTTTTTCTACATATGGGTATTCTGGGTTGGCAAAATCAATATGTACAAGATTACCAATTGAACTTGCCATCTGATCCATCAGACCACAAGGCTTTCCGAAATAAACATTTTCAGCATACTGTCCAATAATGGCTATCTCTGTTGCTGAAACTGTTCCACAATTATAAAGTCCTGATAAAATTGTCCCAATCAAAGTTTCAAATGCTGCCGAAGATGAAAGTCCCGCACCAATCAGCACATCACTTGTTATATATGCCTGAAAACCTCCAACTGCATATTTTCTCTCAAGAAATCCAGAAACCACACCTTTTATCAAAGCCTTTGTTGTTTCCTTTTCTTTTTCCTTTACAGATATATCATCAAGCCGGATAATGATTTCATCATAGTTATCAGAAACCAATCTGATTACATTATCATACGTCTTTTTAACGATCCCAATAGTATCAAGATTAACTGAGGCTGCCAAAACCTCTCCGTTCTGATGATCTGTATGGTTACCACAAATCTCAGTTCTTCCCGGAGCACTGAATATTTCCACATCTCCCGGCTTATAGCACTGCTCGAATTTCTTTATTGCATTGATATAGCGTTCTCTTTGATAATAAATTTTCGTCTTATCAGCATACACATCAAAAAGTCTCTCATCATACACGCCATCTAGGAAACTTTGTATCAATATATCTGTCTGCATCTCAATCACCCCACTTAAATCAACATTTATCGGATAATATATAATAACGAATAATTTTTATCAGCCGATCATATCTAATTATACTTACTAATAGAAATTAATCCTATTGTTATTCTTTATTATCCGTAAAATCACCTTGCATTCTTGTTATACATAATATACAAAAAATAGCCCAAAAAATCCATATCATAAATTGTACAGATTATGCACAAAACAATATTATTAGTCATCCCAGTTAAGCATAATTTTTATTTTCCTAATCCATTATGATTTTTCATTCAAAGCCTATAATTCAAATAATTTATAACATTACATTAGTTTGTTTCATTTATGACTTGTTTTATTAAAGTAAATAGACATTATATGCATAAAATGATAAAATAACATTGTGTATTTAATGATTTCCTATATTTACAACAGTATATATGCATATTATTTTTTAATTACACGTAAAGGGGGCTTTATATGTATACCAATAACGCATACTTGAACAATTCCACTATTGACAGGAAAGATAAATCAAAGGAACTAATTATAACCATGTGTGGTACCTATAAGCTATATACTAAACCAAAACTCCCTACATGGCGCCCGCGTGGCAGACTGGATTTCCAATTACTTTTTATCGCATCTGGAAAAGCCCACTTCCATTTTAATAATGATTCAGATGAAACCATCGTTCATGCTGGTCATATGGTATTATACAGACCTAAAGAACCTCAAAAATATGAATATTATGCAAAAGATAATGTAGAAGTTTACTGGGTACATTTCACTGGGAATAATGTTACCAATCTTCTTCGTTCCTATGGATTAACTGATGACAAAAGAGTTTTCTACTGTGGTTCTGGATCTGAATATCAGATTCTGTTTCGTGAAATGATCAAAGAACTGCAGATGTGTCAGAATGGATATCCTGAAATGCTAGAAATGTATCTACGACAAATTTTTATAAGACTACATCGGAATTTTTTATCTTCTGTATCTCATGATAATACACATAAAGCTGATGAAATAGACAATGCTGTTTCATACTTTAGTGAACATTATAATGAACCAATTAATATTGATAGCTATGCAGAGCAAAATAATATAAGTACAAGCTGGTTCATTCGTAATTTCCGCTTATATACTGGTATTACACCTAAACAATTTATTATGCGTAAAAGAATATACAATGCAGAAGCACTTCTGCAGAATCCTCAATATAACATTAACGAAATTGCCAGGATTGTGGGCTATGAAAACCCTCTGTATTTCAGCCGAATATTTCAAAAGTTAAAAGGTTTATCACCATCTGAATACAGAAAAAACATATAACTAAAAGCAGAGAATATAGGTTCTCTGCTTTTTCTAATAATATGCATATTATTTGTGGGGAATTTGGCCATCAACATATAAAATATTATTTATCATGTTCCATCCTTTTTCTATATTCTCTAGGTGTAATTTTATATCTATCCTTAAATACACGGTTAAAAGTTCTTTGACTTTCAAATCCGCAATCAAGACATATGTTTGTTATAGAATCCATCGTGTTTTCAAGTTCTGCAACTGCATAATTTAACCGGACTCCATTCACATATTTACTAAAATTACAATGAAATGTCTTCGCAAACATTCTTGATAATACATATTTGCTTACACACAATTCATATGCCATTTTTTCAAGGCTGATGTTTTCTCTAAAATTTTTGGCTACATATTCCACCGCATTGTAAATAAGATCGTCTCTTCCTACTGCACTTTTATTAATCAATGGCATTGTTGTGAAAACATGTGCTAAAATCATCTGTGCATATGCCTTTATCAGCATTGGATTGCCATCTGTTATTTCTGCCAAATATTTTATAGCATTTACTACATCCGGATGCACTTTTCTTTTTTTCACAACTGGATTTTCAGGACTGTAATTCTGAAGTTCTTTATAGTATGAGGGAAATAGTTTTGGATCAAGATATAAATATATTACCTTATTCTTCTTTTGCCCAAAAACTTGATAATGATGTATTACGTTAGGGAATATTATTGCAAAATCCCCTTCATCCATATGGAACAATGCAGGCCCCACTCCAAGTTCTACTTCTCCATCCGTTACATACACAACTTCTATTGCTTCATGCAGATGCGGCGGCACATGTACTGGTTCTTTCCACTCGGATGATAATCCCGTATTTTTATTTTCATATACCAATAACACTTACAAGCAACTCCTTTTATTTATAATCCCTGTTTCTTCACTACCCTTCTTGTTTTAATTATTCGACCAACCAAATCCACTGTAGGTCCCAATGTAACCACCATTAATATAGTTATCACAAAAAAATTCTTTACCCAGTCTTTGGTAATCTTAAACTTCATATTCTCATCCCGCGATTAACATATGCTAAAGGAATAATCCTTATCATCTTCTGCACTGATATGATATTCTTCTTCTACATCAGTTCCCCAGCTGTCAATGCCTCCAACACCTCTTACTGCACCATATACACATAAAACAGTTCTTCTTGCTGGTGGCAGTTCTTCATGATGGAGGGCATTTTCAATCTCCGATGCCGTATAAGGCAGACAAGAAAACGCAAAATTTTTGTCATTTTTTTCAATTCGTAAAATTTGAGATAAGCTGTCCGTCCTGCTGTTATCAAGCGTTGTATGTCTTGTAACTTCAAGCCACTCTGTATCCATTCTCATACCACATTCCTGTGGAACAAGATATTGTGTAAGACTCAGGTCATTAATCTCATAGATTCCTTCTTTGGCTCCTGCCTTTCTATCAGGATATGTTTCCCCAGACAGTCCCTTATATAAATATTTGTCTGCCAGGGTTGGCATAATAAACCTCATTCCAAATACAGGAAATTCTGGAAGTCCCTGTACCCCATTATAATGTACATCCACACGGATCTTTCCAGATACGTCAACCGTATAGCTTACAAGTACAGTTGTCGCTGGAGTTGTTATGGTCTCATATGTATATTTTACGACAATTTCATCAGCATAAACATCACAACCATAGCTATTATTATCTGGTGCATAAGGTTTTTGTTCCTTACCATCCATGATAACCTGAACTTCTTTACAGTCAATAAACATATCTGCTGAAAGCCAGCTACCGCTTTTAATGTGGAACCTGCTTCCTCTGTCATTATCTGTCAATGCTCTCCAGAAAGTAGGTTTAGGACAGCGATACAGCCACTCGTAGCCATTTTTAACGATAGATTCCAATCCACCTTGTGCATAAGAAAAAATATAATCATATCCTTCTCCATGTACACCAAGTGTATAGTCACCATAGACAACTCTTAATTTATCTGTATAAGCCATAGTAGTACCTCACTTCCTGCATCGCTGGTTTTTCTTTCCTGTCAGCAAATACAATTCCATTTGCTGAGAATTCATAGTCTGCTGGTTTATCGTCAAAATCTCCGCCATATCGTAAAACATCTTTTCCTGTCACTGGATCCTTTACCATAATTGCCTGGTCAATATAGTCCCATATAAATCCACCATGATACATATCATATTTGTCAATCAGTTTCATATACGAGCCAAGTCCTCCCATGGAATTTCCCATATCATGCATGAATTCACATAAAATATATGGTTTCTTCGGACTGTTGTTCAAATATTTCTCTACATCCTCTGGCTTCGCATACATTCTGGTCTCTAAATCAGAAATTGTATCCTCGTATGCCCTATTATAATAAGCACTCTCATAATGAACTAATCTTCCATCCTGCTTTTCAGCAAAATAAACATTCATTGCCTCTATGTCGTCACCTGCATATGATTCATTTCCTAATGACCAGAAAAGGATGGATGTATGATTTTTAAAAGTTTCAAAATTATTTTTTGCCCGATCAATTACGGCACCCTTCCACTGTGGAAAAGATCCTGGTACATTACATGATGGTTCAATTGCACCTAACTTCTGGAACGAACCATGGCTTTCCAAATTTGTTTCTGCCATCACATAAATACCTGCATTGTCACACATATAGTACCATGGTATCTGATCAGGATAGTGGCAGGTACGCACAGAATTAATATTATTCCTTAACAAACAGGATATATCTGCTTTCATATCTTCTATACCAATGCATCTTCCTGTTTTTGCATTCCACTCATGACGGTTTACACCTGTAATAATAAGGCGTTTTCCATTTAAATAAATTATTTTATCTATAATCTCTATTCGTCTAAAACCGATATCATAAGGGATTACCTCTGCCAAGGAACCATCCTCAGCTTTAAGTTCAACATAAGCATGATACAAATATGGGTTATGATTATCCCACAGTTTAACATTTTCTAAATCAACACATATCGTACCTTCTAAATAGTCATTATCTTTATTTAGCTGTATGGATTTCTCTACTAATACATTTTCTTCCCTGTCTTTTAAAATAAAGCCTGCAGTTACATTCTGACCATCAAGGGCGGACACTTTCATGTTTACAGTTATACTTCCGCTTACATTATCACGGTTTAATACTGGTTTGAACCAAACATCCTCCAAATGAAAATCTGGTATTGCCTTCAAAGTAACATTTCTGAAAATTCCAAAGAATCTGAAAAAGTCTTGATCCTCTAAAAATGCTGCAGTACTCATCTTATGTACCTGTACTGCCAGTACATTTCCCTTTTCCCTAATATATGGTGTCAAATCAAACTCAGAAGGTGTGAAGCTGTCCTCGGCATAACCTATAAACTGACCATTAAGCCAAAGATACATAGCTTCTTCTACACCTTCAAAGCAGATATGGATTCTCTTTCCACACATGCTTTTTTGCAAATCAAAGTATTTTATATAAGAACCCACCGGATTGTACTTTGCCTCTGAAAACATTCCTTTTTCTGCTCCAGTTGCCTCCATACTATAGGCTCCTCTGTGGTACTCTTTTCCTTCCCATGGATACATAGTGTTGATATAACGGATTTTATCATATCCAGCCAGTTCAATATGTCCTGGAACCATAATTTTATCAAATCCTGATGTATCAAATGTATCTTTATAAAAATCAACAGGTCTTTCCATCACATTTTTGCTGTAAGCAAACTCCCATTGACCATTTAATGACTGTAATAATGGATTTTTTTCTTTTTTCATGTCTGAATAATCCAGATAATAACAATGATCACTATGTGGTTCCAATTGATTTACTTTAAACACTTCTGGATTGTCCAGCCATTTCATATCAGCATTCATATTTTTCCTCACTTTCCATATAGCCCATAATTTCTGTCCCATGGTGAGAGATAGACACCAAACTTCAGACCATATTCCTTACACGCCTCTGCTGTTTCACGCACAATATCACCTTTCCCATTCTTATAAGGTGAGTTTTTAATGCTGTGCTCTGTATACTTGCTTGGTCAGAGGCAAAAGCCGTCGTGATGCTTACAGGTAAGTATCAATCCTTTCATTCCTTTATATTCCATATCAACATTCCTCCAACTGTTTTTTTAGTTTTTCGTTTGCATCTTCAACATTCATTCTTGACATGATGAATGTAATTATTAATGATAATACCATAGGAATCCATAAATACATAATATGAAGCATATTTAAGCAAGAGGCCGGCTGCACCGCTGCTTCCTTAACAAATCCGCTTGCATCAAGCAACCATCCACATAATGCAACTCCGATTCCTCCTCCGATTTTCGTACCAAAAGATGTGCATGAATACATAGTTCCATCAATGTGTTTATGCTTTGTAAGATAAGTATATTCTGAACAGCTTGCAACAACTGCTCCCATATCACCCTGCCACGGTGCCATTCCAAGTGCTGCAATCGCTGTAAATGCAAGCATAAGTGGAACGCTTCCCATATAACCTGCAAAGATGACTCCGACACGTCCCACTGTTCCAAGAACATAGCCTGCAAAGTTCATTCGATATAAACCTTTCATTTTTTCCACCAGCATAGGAGTGATGCACATTGCGATAATAACAGGGATATTAATTGCCCATGAAAATACGGAATACAGATTTTCATTTTTCAAAATATAAATCATATAATAAATGCCCATATTTAACATAGCTGAATAAATCTGCTGACAAATATAAGTTGCACAAATCATAAGATAATATTTATTAGAAAATAAAAGTTTTGCAGCCTCTATTAGTCCATACTTTTCTTCTGTGTGATTCTTCCCCGCTTTTAATTCTTCTTCTGGAAGCTCCTTAATTGAAAAAACTGAAATTGTATTTACAATCAATCCAATAATGGCATATACAACGGCAACCATTCTCCATGCTGCTGCCCCACCGCCTGCTGCTCTTACAAACTGTACTGTAACAGACTGAATAAGTAAGTTTGTTGAAAATGCAAAGATAAATCTCCATGATCCCATCTCTACACGTTCCCTGCTGTTTTTTGTACAAAAAGTAACTAATGATGCATATGCTATATTGTTTGCAGTGAAAAATACTGCATTTAACAATGTATATGCTATAAAGAACCATACATACTGTGCAGTTGTCCCAAGACTGTCTGGAATCGCGAAATTTGCAACAAGTGTTACGGCACAACCTATATACGCATATAACATCCATGGTCTAGCTTTTCCAAGTCTACTTTTTGTTTTATCAATCATGGTTCCAAAAAACATATCGCTGATTCCATCAAACAACTTTGATACCATAATCAGCGTTCCGATAATACCCGGATTTAAACCTACCGTATTTGTCAGATACAGCATTACAAATGATGAGAGAAATGCATACACAACATTTCCTGCAAAATCTCCTGATCCATAGCCTACCTTGTTATACCATTTCAGGTACCTCTTTGCTTCCATGTGAAACTTCTCCTTTCAAAATATCAATTATTTTATTCCCACAATTTTGTTATATCAAAGATATAACAAATATATGTAAAAGACAATTTCATAAATTATACAAAGTATGCACAAAATGATACGACTGTAATAATTCACATATACAAGTAATCTGAAATTTTTACATTTCAATTAAAAAAGTAGAAAAAATCTCATGTGCATTGCACACAGAGCTTTTTTCTACTTTTATCACAACGTAACTATTCTCATATTTGCTACTGATTATTTTCCTAGAATAATCTAATGTATTTCTGTTAAAATATTTATTTTCTTAGTTTTTATATAAAAAATCTTTAAGCAACTTTTGACTACTTATTTCTTCATTTTGGCAAGTATTTTTGCTTTTTATATTCTATAACAAAACATAATCAGAAAGGAGATGAAATTCTATGAAAATCAAATTACATAATTTTATTAATAAGTTACTTAGCTTTTATGCAATCTTCTTTACTCATCGTTTTTATCCGATGTAATATGCATAGTCTACCAAATAGTTTTAATTTATAATAATAATTTTATATCCTTTTATAGACTATTGGTTCATCATATCCAAATGTACTTTTTCCATTTATCTCCATAGTTGCAGATACTTCTAGGCTTGTATCAGAGAACTTATTGTTCTATAATATCCAATTATATAGTTGCTCATAGGAAGTTCCACAAATGAAGCTGCCTACTTTTTAAGATTGTGCTGTGTTTCCAGCTCTTTAGCGTTCAATAATTATAACCTCCTGAAAAATTTGTGATAGTTGTACAAATTGTACAATTCGTTAAAATCGTACAACTTGTACAACTGGATTATTATGATTATATCAATTTTTTCAAGGTATTTGTAGGTACATGGGTTGGAGCGTTTTCTTTGATATAATGTTTATTTTTCTTTTAAATTTTTGATTTATCAATATTATCCTGCCTATATGGGCTAATGTTATTATTTTATTATCGGTTTTGATAACAATCGCTCCGTAACTGTGTATAATGGCAATATGTTCGGATTCAGATTATATGCCATTTTATTTAGTAATACGATAAAAATTTTCGTTCTTCCTTCACAAACTATTTTCCCAAACTAATCCAAATTTTTGGCGTTAAATTCAGAGCCACCACCGCCTTTTTAAAATCATTCAATGCATCCAATAGATGAAATGGTTTAAAGTCTGAAAGTTTGATTAAATTCTTTCGATTAACCAACATCCATAAGCATACACTACGTCCATTAAACACATTTTCTCCTATTTCTCCCGCATTAGCTAATCTCAAAGATGTTGTAGCCTGTTTTACCAAATAAACTAAATCTGCCTGTTGATGCTGATCCTTTATCATAACTACGCTCTCATCGTCTATAAGATCTGCCTTCTCTATGCAATATTCCCCATCAATATACACATTGTCTTTATGTAATTGTGTATATTTATCACTTGCTACCAACGCATCAATTTCCTTTAATAATTGAGATAATTTGCCATATACCTGATAATATATCTTTTCTATTTCTGTATCTTCTTTCTTTATAAAATCATAGTACTCTGGCTTAACTCTTGAAATGTCATGCGTTTTTCTATTATTGAAAACTTTTTGAAACTCAGTGCAATGAAGAACTGGATTATTCTGTTCTATAAAATCATTATCCCATACTAAAGATTTTATTTCATCTAATTTCTGCTCTAACCTTGGTATACCATCTTTTTTATAGCAATTCCAGCAATAGCAAATGTCTTTGAAGCTTTAAATTCACTTTCATCCAAATATAGAATATACTCATCTTTCATCTTATAGCACCCTATAACTTTCATTTAATTTGATTTTAATATTCGTGAAAATTTTTCTATGTATTCTCTGTATATTTTCTTTTCATTCAATCCATTAGTTATTTATTTAAATACATTCTAAACCGTAAATACATCAATTTACCACTAATATTTATGATGTAACAATTTATTAAGCAATTACAATTTAATTTTTTATCACTGCTACTTTCTACTTACTATTCTCATACTCCTCCAACACCCTCCAACACCAATCCTCAAGGATATAACCATCCCCATTCCCAATCCTATCCGTACACCCAGCAATCATCTCATCATCCGAAATATAATTTACAATATTACATATAGGAATATTCATAGTTACAAGTATATCTTATAAAGGCAGTTTATTTTCTAAAAACATAAACCTGAATAACCATTTTCTGAAATTAGCGGGAGAAAAATTATTATAAAACCTGTCCTCTCTGTCAATATTCTTAATGCTTTCCAAAATGCCATTAATTCCACCTTCTGGCAACGGCTTTAACCACTGTGTTCTGGAATTACCAAAAATGTATTCAGCATTATTAGTTTTCATCGCCAGTAATTCTCTTATGCTATTGCGCAAAATTGCCGGCATAACCATAAATCTGCTGTTATTACCGTTTCCTATCTTAATAGTCTGACAATTATCGCCAATGTCACTCCATCTTAATTCGCAGATTCTCCTTCTCTCCATTCCAAAGCATAGCAAAATCAAGAAAACAGCTTTATTTCTGACTCCATTTCTCTGCCTCTCAATATGCTTAATAATCCTTACAATCTTCTTAATATCAGCTGTTTTCATAGCTCTGTCGCGTTCAATTAATATATCCTCACACCGCTTCAAAATCACGCCGCTGCCAATATCAAAATTCTTATTATGTGCCCGGCTAAGAATAAATGACTTAATATAAAAGAATTGATTCTTTGCTGTATTCGCAGTTTTAATATTACTGCTTTTTCTTATGTATTCCTCATATGCATTAAGCGTAATATTTTCGTAGCATGACTTAGCATCATCACTGTAACTACCTTTATATTGTAATGTATAATATGCAAAAAATCTCTTATTACAGCTCCAGTAAACATCCCAGCTATTGCATTTAGCAGATGGGAAAAATGTATTCTTAAATAATCTAAATTTCTCCATATCTAACGGATTTATCTTTTAAATAGGAAACATATTTCTCTATTTCATCATTTGAAGTATCATATGGAATTATATTTAACATTCCTTCTCTTTTCATAACTTTATATAATTTTGCACAACTCTGTGCCTCCTCATACACATCAGTTGGTACCTTATCTCCTAATAAAATATAATTATCCAACCGCATCATTTTCATTATATCTTGATTAATTTTAGATTCATTTCTTAACATTGTTACAACATATCCCATATCATATATATTTTGCAAATATATATCGTTCTTTGCATCTAGAACGAACAAAACTAATGCATCTAAATTCCCCCAATCCATTGTTTTATATATTCCTTTTTTCTTATTAAACATATATGTATAAAACTCCTCAAAAGATGTTGAGAAATGTATGCAAACAAATCCAATATTAAGCATTTTAATTTCAGCATTAACTTTCCCGTCAAATTTTTCTGCTATCTTCTTAATATTTCTATTTAAAGCAGAATAATAGGTACTATGCTCTAATTCGATTGCCTCAGGATGTTCTTTTTTCAATAAATTATAATCAATATCATCATTAATTAATTGTTTTATTAAGACAGTACCATCCTTTACTGTGTGAATATCCAGATTATCTTCCTTCTCAAAAGGATCACATCTCATAGTTTTAACTTCTATATTCACCAGATATTCAATAGGATATCGAAACAATAATGAATATTCCAGCATCTTACCATTATGCATGATTTCTTTGGGTTCATATATTACAGCTGATATATTTTTATAATTTTTAATCAGAATATAATATAATATTAGAATCTCATCTATACCTTCTAAATATTTAGGCATAGAAAATTTATTATTTTCTACTCCATTACACTTATGCAATAAACTTATAGGAACATCACTGTTCTCTCCCAATATCATTTTTAAGATTATAATAATATCAATTATTCTTGAGTTAGGTGTATTAGGATAATTCAAAAAAGGATGCCCTTTTGGCAACATCATTTTATTAATTTCTCTTAATATACCATTCTTTATTTCATTGTATTTGTATGCCACAAAATCCTGCACAATATACCCCCTGTTAGTAAGTATCATACATAATATTTTCTAGATAATTTCCATTTTCCATCAACTGGATCTGATATATATATTTCAGCTGCTTCTTTTTTATCATCATCCCATTGGATATTGGTTATGATAAAATCGTACATCTTAGTATGACTATATATGTCAAATACCGCTCCCAATAATTCTGCATGAATTGGACCTTCTTTAAACTCAGTACTTATTTTTTCCTTGCCTATTACTTTTTCAAGTTCACCTTTTTTATCTTTAAATCCACCAACATGAAAATGATCAAATGGATGTTCCCAGATGATTTCTTTATCATTAAGAATACTCTGATTCAGATAAGCAAAAAACCTTGCATCCTCCTCTGTAAATTCTGCACCAGGATTAAATGTAACCCCCAATTTCTGTTCCAGCTTTCGTGCAGTTTCCCAGAATTTTATACTATCATTCCATTGTTCTATATTCAAATTTTTAACATCTACCGCTGGCTGAGATATCATTTTGCCATTAATTTTAACGGTTCCGTTGCATAATCCTTGAAATACATGTATTGCGGCTATAGCATCAGATACACACTCTGCCTTGGTAGGTGTAATCGTATAATCAACCCTTGAATTAGCATCTTTTTCTGAAACATAGAATTTAATCTGTAATGCTGGGAAATTGATATTAGTAAAGAAAGATTCCTCAAAACTTGGGTATGGCTTTCTTTCAACACTTAGCGCAACTATATCTCCCTCTATAGTTTCGAAAATAATATCTTTAGCTGGTGGAAATGGTTCCGGATACATATATGTCTCGCACAACTTAGGTGGGTCTTCTAATGGATTTCCAACAGTATTTTCCAATGGAATTTTTTTTTCTTTGTTACCTATTGACGCACTCTTTACCGGAATCTTCAACTGCATTCTATATATATATTCCAGCCATTTATCTCTTGGTATATCTTTCAACTGGCTATCTATAAACTCTTTATCAATAATAGTACTAAGAGACATTGTCTCATGTAAGCACTCCCGTCTTGGTCCTACAAAATATGTACCATCATCCCTCTTATAATATGTGAAATTAGATGGTAATTTTTCTGAAAGCACTTCTAATACTTCCTGTGGAATATCATCATCCGTTTCTTTATTAAATGTATCATAGAAATCTGCAATCATACCAAATCCTCCGTAAACCTGTTACTTATCTGTATTTTAGATATTAATAAATACTTCTTGGCATTATCAAGCGGTAATTCCATAATTGCATCTATTATTGTCTGCAATGCCACTTCATCTGGAACAACAATATATATCAAATCATTCCAGTCAAACTTCACCCATGTTTCAGGATGCTTTTCCAGCACATCTGAATATGTATTCTTTCTCTTTTCTGTGATCTTATTATCATTTATTATCAAAGGAATACTTGAAATAGATTTGCAATCAGGGATATATCTCCACTCACATTCATCCTGAAATATATACATTTTATATTTTCCGTTTTTTTCAACCAAATTCGATATAGGTTTCATATATAACAATGTGCTAAGCAGATAATTCAACAAAACCTCATCTTCTTTATGTGCTTTCTTACCTACATTGTAATTAGCATTAAAAGCCTCTTTAAAATCTGCGACAAGTGGAGAAGCTGGATTCATATAGTGAATTGGTTGAATTCTATTATTTCTTATAACCTTATTCTTGTCCAATGCTATTCCATATCCACCATAACTAGTCATATGATTTCCTACTTTGGAAAAAGGTATATCACAGAAACAAGTCATAGGAAACGCTATTCTTTTAAGTCCGTCAACCTTAAGGTAATCTAATGGCTCAGTAACATATCTTGGAATAATAGCCTGGTTTTTCAATATTTTAATAAGATATTCTGGTTCTCTCATATAATTACATAACACATTAGAACTATTATGCCAATGTAAATTCTGTTCTAACTCTGG
This sequence comes from Lachnospira eligens, assembly GCF_009680455.1. Lineage (GTDB taxonomy): Bacteria > Bacillota > Clostridia > Lachnospirales > Lachnospiraceae > Lachnospira > Lachnospira eligens_A. The sequence continues at coordinate 194,074 of NZ_WKRD01000003.1, read as the reverse complement.
CGTTTCTTTAAAATCAATCTCCATAAATGCGCCTTTCTAAATTAATCTCATTATTTGTATGTCTTATTATTCAATCTCTTGCTCTTTATTATCAATTAATTCTTCAATTACTTTTATAAACGAACTTGTATGAATTTCGACTATATATAAGGATTTCTCCTGACACTCCTTGAGAAATTGTTTCATTAATTCTTGCAAGGTCTTAAATCCATATGTTGATAATTCTTTCTTATAGTCTGATGTCTGCATATTAACCATCCACATAGACTTAAAATATTCAATAAAGTCATTTCGTTCTAAATTGGATATCTTTTTAAATCCTTCTGCTGTTACATTTGCCATCTTATTATCAAATGAATATAATTGCATATTCTGTGATTGAATCAATGCCTTTAGTGGATTTATTTCCATCTGCCTAATATAAATATTTTTATTTTTTTCAAATATTATTTTGTCAGATTTTACAAATTCATCAATTATTTTATATGCATTCATTTCCTCTGCTGAAAATGAATTATTATCATAATCAGACACGATAGCTTTAAGATGTGGTTTATCTTCTCCTGATTGAATCACTTTATCTATTTGTATATTAATTCCTTTGCATATTTTCCCCCAATTGATATCTGGAAGTTTTATATTATATTCTCTAGCTAAAACACTGTTTAATATTAATCCTAAATAATCCCTTAATTCCAATACTCCCTCATAAGCTTCATTTATAAGTATCGGGAATCCTTCCTGTATATCAGATTCTTCTATATCAAGTAAACTATTTACACGCACTTTATCTGTAGGTGATTTGGCTTTATCTCTCATTACAGAATAATCAATCTGAGCATTGATCACATCTTCTTCCCACTTACCTGCCCTTATCCAAGATATTATTCCACCTGTAATGTATTTTTCATTATAAAATCCCTTATATACAATTGATATTTTCTCATCAGAAAACAATGTTCCATATCTTTGTCCATCTGTCGCCATTCCTGCTCTATAGCATAATACATATGATAAATATGAGAACAACCACTTCTCTTTATTATCAACTTTCTTTTCATTAAGTATTGAATATATTCTTCTAAAATCTTCAATAGCAAACTTAAGGCTTCGTATATTATGTGATCTGTACTTTAGTACTTCCTGCTCTTTATTATTTTCACTATCCTGTTCTTGTCCTGAACACATCTGACTCCTTTGTGAAGTCATATGTTCATTTGATACTTTCTCTGATGAATACCCTGAGAAAATTGCATTTATACTATTTTCATTTTCTTTAAGGAAAGCCTTATATTTTTTAAAACCTTCTTCATCCTTTCCATCAGGTATTATTATACCATCTATAACACTTGCGACTATATTAGAGTAATTCGGTATATAGCGTATTGTCCTCTGAATTATTTTTTCTTTTATTTCATCATATGTAATCTCCTTTGTATTGGCAGATTGCTTTATCTTCTCCTCATTCGCTACAACAATTGTATTAATATGCATATTCTCACAATACTCATTAATACATCCTAATAAATCTATTACTGAAAGATTAGCACGCTCTAAATCATCAAATATTAATATTACCTTTTTATCGCCAATTTGGGATTTAATACTTACAAAATCTATAATATTTATAGAAAGTACTCCCTTAGTGATTTTACCAATTGTTTCAGGTAAATAATCTGTAATACTTTCTGTAGCATTCTTAAGTCCTTTACCAACATTTTTCATATTATCTGATATTTTTAAACTATGCTTTGAATCAGCCATAGCATACATCCATTTTTTCTTTACCTCTTTATGAATATCCTCTATTGATTCTATCCCAAATAGACTCAAATGTATAAATATATGTGTATCCTTCATAATTTCAGTTAATTCATTTTTCAATAAATATGTTTTCCCACAGCCCCACTCACCGGTAAGCATTATTGCTCCTACCGGTTGTGGTTCATTACAATAATATTTTAACTCTTCTATAATATCCATTTAAAATCTGTCTCCTAATATATTATTCTCAGTCATTCCTATTATTCATCACAACATCACATAACCTACGCCCAACTTTTGTTAAATAAAACTTATCCACTTGCGATTCACCCGGATAAAGAGTTATACCTCCCGTTAATAATCCTAACGCCTGCAATCTAAAACACCTTGCATAATCGTATTCATGATTCTTCCCCTGTTCAAATATATCTATCAATTCCTTCACATCTTCAATTAACATCATATCAACAACCTGCAGATACTCCACGAAATCCTTATACTCTATATCTTTATTTACAAGAGAAATATAAAGATAAGCCTGTATCTGTGACTTATTAACATCATTACTTCTTGATATGAACAGACATAATTGCTCTATTTCTCTATATACCCACTTCTCCTTATTCTGATATGCAATTCTACGCTTATTTAATTCTTTTTGATTAACACTACATTTAGATAATTCCCTTAGAAATCGTAATTGTCTCTTTACTTCCATACACTTTATTATATCACTAGATAATGAATACAATGAAACCACATATTTAAATACTGGTATATCTCTTAAAATATCCGGTACAGTAAAACCTATCCCATCAAGTATCTTATCAAATGTTTCATCAGTCATATTCTGTATAATTTCATTATTAAAAATAGATTTTGCCATTGAATCTGATATATTAGAATCCATCATAATACTTCTCCCCTTTTCTATCCACTAATTCTCAATTCATTCGTAAGCGCTACATAACCCACCGTATAAACATCCTTCTCATCTGATCCATAAAAAATCTGAATACAAAAAAACATTTACTATTTTATAAATTATAGTAGATTTATATATATTTTCTGAATACGGATTAACATTAATTAAATATCCTTTTGAATTTCTAATTCTGGTATCTCCTATGTACCATCTTAAATAATCTAATTTTTCCATAACTCATTCCTCTGGGACTTCTTTATACATTTAACCTAATATATTACACATAAAGTCACTGCTTTTATTTTATAGTCAACCAGACAAATTTCATGCAACACTTTAAGAGAGGCTTCATCAACCTCTCTAACAATTCAACTATATATTACAATATATCGAATTAATCCAATAATCCTCATAGCAATGCTACTCCTGAAACCTGTCTAATTGTATTAATCCGACAAATATTTTCACAACCCAACTTATTTAAATGATAACATATTATAATCAGTTTATCAATCAATATTGCTATTCTCCTCCCGAATTCTCGGTCCCAATCACAAACCACATTTCAGAATATCAAAAAACCTCCGTCAGTAAAGCAAATGCTTCACCAACGGAGGTCATCTTCACATATATCAAATTAAAAAATCATGCATTATTTTGTGTCCTCTATAATACTAAAACCCTGCAAATGCATACCTACATCTCAATCAGACCTTCGTAACAATAGCACCCCCGTTTCCCTCTATTTCCACAGTTTTATTACCTGCAGTTATATAGAAACTATCACCCGCTTTATATGCCTTAACATCTTCTCCTACGCGGATAGTTCCACATCCTTCTGTGAATATCACAGAGCGGAAAGAAGCTGTATCGACATTAATTGATACTGAATCGGATATATCATATTTATAACATTCAAAATATTTGCAGCTTACTAATAACTGACCTTCTGATGAGTCCGCTTCAATAGTTGCTGCGGCTTCATTCAAAGCTTCATCATATGCATTACTGCTGCTTTCATATGGCACATATCTTTTAGTATCAACAACATCAAGAGCCTTATCGACATGCAGCTCTCGTTTATTTCCGAACTTGTCACTACAGTCATAATCATACATTCTGTAAGTACAATTTGAATTCTGCTGGATTTCACATATAAGGATTCCAGCTCCGATAGCATGAATCGTACCGGCTTTTACCATGACACAATCGCCTTTGCTAACTTCAATCTTATTAAGAATTTCTGTTATGGTGTTATTTTCAATGCGTTTTCTTATCTCTTCTTTGCTGGCATCTCTTGATAATCCGCAATAAAGATACGCTCCCGGTTCACAGTCAACTACATACCACATCTCATTCTTGCCGAATTCGTTCTCATTCTCCAATGCATACTCATCATCAGGATGAATCTGAATTGACAGTGGTTTCATTGCATCTATGAATTTTATAAGAACCGGAAAACGATCAAGAGAACCACTTTTCCAGCCAACAGTAGCTGCACCTGCTTTTTCAATAAATTCGCCAAAATACATGTCTTTATATGGACCATCTGCAATAACTGACTGTCCATCTGGGTGTGCTGATAATTCCCAGCTTTCAGCTATAATATCATAATCACATTTTTTGCCAAATACAGTTCTTAACTTGGTTCCACCCCACAGGTTATCCTTAAATGCCGGCTCAAGTCTTATAATATCCGGAATATTGTCAGATTCCGAAACAGTTTCAATTCTCAGGAAATCGGTTTCCGACATAATCTCACCAATGCCAGTCTCTATAATAACAACATCTTCACTTCCATGATTAGAAACCTTGTGTGGAACTCCGACAGGAACACTTACTGTTGCACCCTTACAATATTCTTTAATAACATCTCCTATCTGAATAGATGCTATTCCATCAACCACAGTCCAGCTCTCAGAGCGGTGTTCGTGACAATGCATTTTCATACTCATGCCAGGATATATAGTAACCTTCTTAACCTTATAATTCTTGGTCATTGCCAGCACCTGATGCATTCCCCATTCTCGAAAAGATACCTTAGAATGTTCAAAATAAGGCTTATACTCTTCTGTATTGGCTATGACAATATCTTTAATTGAACAAATGTGTTCTCTGTCTGATATATATGTAGCATCCTCAGTGTTAACAATAGAAATATTGTTAATGTGATTGGCAACAATAAGATGTTTATCAGCAGTATTAATCATGACAACATCTTCACATTCATTGTTAATGATATTCTTATGTCCATAATCATTCTGATTATCTTCATCATTAATATCTGCAATACTGTCAATGTCCCTGTATTCAAAATCAGCATTTATTTCAATTATGTCATCAATCCTGGTAAATAAATCCGCCTGCATACGCAGCTTAGGAAATCTTTCCATGATATTCTCAGGTACATTTATAATATGGCTTACTGTCTTTAACTTTCTCCTTATTACTTTCCGTGTCTGTGCAATATCAGGGTATATTCCACGCAAAGCTTTATTGAACACACCAACCATACATACATATATTCCCGCGTGTTCTCCATTCCTTGAAGATACAATATTAGCTATAGTTCCTGTCTTGGCAACTTCTTTAGCTTTGATAACAGAATCTTTATAACTTCCTGATTCTATAACAAGATCCGATACTGTAACCATCATAAGATCAGACGGATTCATAAATACACTTGCTAAAGAAACTGCGGCAAATGTACCGCAGCTTCTGCTTTCATATATTATCCTGTATCTGACATCCTGAAATGCCTTAAGCTGAGTTTCCATAATATCTGCATAATTCTCATTAGTAACTATGATAAACTCATCTACAAACGGCATATTTCTTACAATTGTATCCTGTAAAAGTGAGCGTCCTTCACATATATTAAGGAACTGCTTAGGATAGTTTTTTCTTGAAAGCGACCATAAAGTATTTCCAAAACCGCCTGCCAGTATTACACATTTCATAATAATTATCTCTCTGCTCCATTAGATTATTGAGAAAATCCTCATATGATAATCTTATTCCTTCTTCTAATTCTGTCTTATATTTCCAGCCAAGCTTCTCTGCCTTAGATACGTCAAGAAGCTTTCTTGGTGTACCATTAGGCTTTGTTGTATCCCAGAGAATCTTACCATCATATCCAATAACCTTAGCAACAAGTTCTGTAAGTTCTTTAATAGTAAGCTCTTTACCTGTACCAGCGTTAACAGTCTCATCACCACTATAATTGTTCATAAGGAACACACACAGATTGCACAGAATTTATATGATTCATAATAAATTTCTGTTGAAAATTATATTGTATCTTATCTTCTTCTGAAAATTTTCTATTATCGTAATAGTCCAATTCTCCACAACCTCCAGTCCCACAGTCACCCCAGCCTTATCCCCAAACATCTCCACATTCAGGGTTGCTGTTCTTTTGTGCCTGTTTATCTTGCAGATCATGGCTTCTTTACCTGCCAATGGTCCATCTGTGATAGTTACCTTGTCGCCCTCAATCAGTCCGCAGGACATAGCTATTTCGTAATTGTCATTGACCATTTCCCTGAATAGCTCTTCCTTGCTTCTTTCAATTGGTACGAAGCTGTCCTTGTCTCTTCCGAGCAGGCTTGTGAATGCCGGCACATTTTTCAGAGCCTCATATACCTGTTCCGGTGTATCAGTGTCTATGAATATGTATCCTGGAAACACTACCTTGCTCTCCTGATGCCACTTTCCATAGAATTTCTTAACCTTATTGAATCTGAGTACAAATATATCGTTATATGTTGTCTTATCGACTAATTTAGAACAGTAGTTTTTATGGCACTCTCTTTTCCAGTCTCTACCTTAACTGCATACCACATAATAACTTTCCTTTCCGGATTCATTAATCCAAAAAATTGGTAAGCTTCGCCATTTTGTCAGCAATGCTGGCAGATTAACTATCTACATATGACCACTATAAGAATAAACGTGACAAAGCAACGATTTATCCTGGTAAGCTTTTTTATCAATTATTCTTATGGCACTTTCCATGCCAGATGTTTTGTACCCATAACTATATATTAGCCTAGGGCAAAATACACCGTTCAATATTCTATCACTTTTGACTATATTCGCCAATGTTTTACATATTAATACTTTTCAATAATATTTTTCCACACCGAGAATCATATGTACGCCATGATTGATGAGATGTGTGAAATAAGGTTTTTAGATTTTAATATTCTTCCTTCAAGATAATTAATCACCCCACCAGAACAATCATTAATGTTCCAGCGAGGTAATCTAACATTTTATTTAATTATTTTATGGTTATCATATTCTAATAATGTTTCATAATCTTCTTTTAATTTTTTAAAACTTATTTTACAATTATGTTCCACTTCCTGAAGATTCTGTATCTGAGCTATATTAACATATATTTCTCTGTTGCTTTTCCCTTTTATTGATTTTTTAACAGATGCATTATGTAATCTTTCTATAATACACTTGGGATAATTACTTTGCGGATTTCTTTTATCTCCCCATAAGTTCTCAACTTTGTTCACATTATAATCAACATTCGTTTTTCCATATAGTTCTGTAATAGCAGCTTTATCTGCAAGTATCCAATTTTCAATTATACGGCATGATATCATCGGAATATAATGTTTATTAACGCTGTCAAGTCCTTCTTTTACTTCTGAATAGACCTCTTCGTATCTATTTATTATGGCTTTTTCATCGCTATTTTTCATTCCGCTTTCTCTGTCAGCATCACAATAATATACTCCATAGCTATATCCTTTTTCTTTACAGAGTACTTTAAATTTTCTTGCTGGTACAGATTTACCGCTTAATCCTCTTATGCTTCTTCCTTGAAGTCTTACTCGTTCAACATCTCTTCTATCAATAGGATTAATGTTAACATTTATTTTATAATTATCTGCTATTCTTTTTAGATATACCTGAACAGGTCCTTCTTCCCATTTATCTTCTCCAAATACCTGCTGTCCGTAATCCGTAACTCCTTCTCCCGTAACGGCTATATTCATTCTTATCCCGCTTTCTTTGTATATACAAGCCTATTTGCTACCCTTTAAAAGCATTTCAGCTATCTCTCCTTGTGACATATTAAGTATAATCTCACCTGGGTACATATATTCTAGTTTTTCTTTCAATGCCTCATTTTCAAACATATACTGTGCCCTTGTTATTCCATTATCATCTCTACACAAAAATACTATCTGCTCATATCCTACATAATCCAGGAAGACTGTACTATGCGTTGTCACTATTAATTGATGGGAACTATCCTCATACATCTGACTCAATACTTTCATTAAAGGTTCTGCATAATCTACATTTATACCATTTTCAATCTCATCCATCAAAAAAACAGAATCAGACGCATCTATTTCTGTAATTGCCACAAACGCAAGAACTCTTAATATACCATCACTTATTTCTTTAGATGAAAACTCTATATCCTTGCATTTATAATGTTCTTTTACATTTATCTGAGTCCAACCTGGTTTACCCTGAATTGACGCTGAAACATCATCTATTCTTTCTCCAAGAATCTTTTTCACTTTAGTCATAAAATGTTCTTTTTGAATATTATTCATTTGTTTTATAAATGAAGGCAGATTTCTTCCTGACTCACCTATAGTTTTAACTTCTCCTCTGCTTGAAAGTCTCATATCTTTTGGTGATAAAAGTTCAAACGAAGCTGAATTTTCGAAAAAATCAGCTATTTTTTTTAATCTGTACCCAACATTTTTGATTCCTTTTATAATTTTCATACATGAGCTTGATACGATAAAATTAGCAGGAATATCTATAAGTTCACCATCATCATTTATAAAACCACCGGCAGTATTCCTATATTCTAACAGCACCTCATCTTTCAATATATCAATTATACTTTCTGAGATAAGATGGATTGTATTCTTTTTTACATTTGTCTGTAATACCATCTTCCAACGTAATTCATCATCTCCAAGCTGAACCGTTGTTTCAAATGTAATTCTTGAATTATTTGAATTTCCTACCCTTGATTTTATATTATTAACAGACCAGTTTCGACGTTCTAATATTATTCTAAAATCATCTACTGTACAGTTAGCCAAAAATGATACTGCCTGCAGTATAGAACTCTTTCCCATTGCATTATTACCTACAATAACTGTCAGAGGTTTTAATTCTATTGTAAAATCATTCAATGATTTAAAATTATCTATAAATATTTTTTTAATCATACTGCCCTCATTTCCAAACAATTATTCTATCAAAACTCATTCTCCCCAAAGAACTTCCGCTTTCTCTCAATCATCTCATCAATTCTCTCAACATAGCTTCTGACATCTTTGACATTCTCGATTCGCTCAATACGCACAGAATGGTTTTCATCACCTTCATTATGGAACACAACCTTAGTTGAAGCACCTGCGCCGCACGCAATTATCGTCTGCTTTTCTTCCATAATAAGAATATTATATATGCATTCAAGTCCAGCAACTGCATAACCTACATTCTCAAAATTACCAGCCATATTCTTCTGACGGTACATATAATAAGGCTGCATGTTAAGATCTCTTGCTGTCTGCTCAGTCATCGCGATAATACTGTCTGTGTTCTTAATTGAAAGCTCTGTGTACTGCTGACGCAATATGTTAAGTCTTGAAGCTCTCTTAATTGCAAGTGAATGAACAGTAAGACTCTCCGGTCTCATCGCCTTAATTTCATTAAGTGTATGGTAAACCTCGTCTACACCCTCTCCCGGAAGCCCAAGAATCATATCCATGTTGATATTATCAAGTCCTGCTTCTCTTGCCATTGCATAAGCATTCTTAATATCTTCAACCGTATGCTTTCTTCCGATTAAATCAAGTGTTTTCTGATTCATTGTCTGCGGATTAATAGATATTCTTCCCACATTATGAGCTTTAAGAACCTTGAATTTATCTGGTGTCACGCTGTCCGGTCTGCCGGCTTCTACAGTAAGTTCACGGCATCTGCTCAAGTCAAATGCTTCTTCAACCACTGTCAGTACTTTATCTAACTGTTCTGCACTCAAAGTTGTAGGTGTTCCGCCACCCATGTACACTGTATCAAGTCTTCTGCCTTTCATGGATTCAGCGACGAATCTTATCTCCTTAATAAGTGCATCCACATAATTATCCACATAATCTTTGTATGCACCAAGTGCATATGATGAAAAGGAACAGTACAGGCAGATACTTGGGCAGAACGGAATTCCAATATACAGGCTGTAACCTGTCTTATAATCCATATCTGTAAGTATATCCAGTTCTTTCCTTGCTACTGTGAGCGCAAGTTCAGCCTTTTCTTCACTTGCATAATGCTTGTCCATAAAATGTTTCTTAATCTGTTCCTTGGTTGCCCCCTCTTCAAGCATTGTATACGCAATCTTACTTGGTCTTACTCCTGTAAGATATCCCCACGGCAGCTTCTTGCCTGTCTTTTCTGAAAGCTTCTTATATAAGCTGTCCTTAAACACTTCGTGGGCATTCTTCTTATCAAGCCCTGTGACATCAGGAACTTCTATTGAAAGAATCTCATCTTTCTCTTCCGGTTTGGAATCTGCCTTTAGTGCCATAACCTCAGTTCTTGGATAAAATGAACGGACAAGCACAACCGCATCATCATAAAATACATCATTATCAATCTTAATATATATCATCGTTGCTTCCTTTTCGCGTCAGTTTCTTTTCGCCTGCTGATTCCATACTCGCAAACCCGCACTATCGTGCTTCTCCGCCTGCTTCGCAGGCTGTTTGCTCGTTGATGCCCGCGAAAAGTAAATAACGCTTCGCGTTGCTTCCTTTTCTCTTGCGGGCATCACATAAACGGATTGTTCTGCTTTTCATATCCAATCGTTGTGAACTCCCCATGTCCGGGATATACATCTGTATCATCAGGGAGCTTGCAGAGCTTGTCATGAAGCGACTCCATCATTGCAGCAGAGCTTGCTGTAGGGTAATCTGTTCTTCCGACTGAACCGGCAAAAAGTGTATCACCTGACATAAGTGTCTTGTCTGATTCGATATAATAGCATGTTCCACCTGCTGTATGTCCCGGTGTATGGATTGCTTTTATCTTAAGTCCTGCAAGTTCAAGAATATCTCCATCATTATGAAGTACATCTGCTATAACCCTAAGACTCATGCCGTATGCATTCGACAGGTTTCTTGCAGGTGAAGCAAGAAGCTTTTCCTCGTCACATGATGCATATATCTTAATTCCATAATGCTCACGCACCTCATTAGCCGCACCTATATGGTCAAAATGTCCATGTGTAAGAAGTATTGCCTGTGGCCTGCTTGCTGAACGCACAACCATATCATATATAGACTCTGGTGAATCTGCCGGGTCAACAATAATGCTCTCGTTGTTATCTAAGTTAATTATAAGATAGCAGTTAGTAGCTACCGGTCCCAATACTCTTGATTCTATCTTAATCATAATCTGCAAACCTTTCTTAGCCGGCAGTTCTTGTTATATCAGTAACTCCGTCTATCTTTCTCAATTTATCTATAATTCTGTTAAGCTCTTCCTTGCCATGAATATCAAAACCGACACTTATGGTAGCAAATTCTTTCTTATTAAGACGGCAGTTCATAGACTTTACATCAATCTCTGCTTCTGTGAACATCCTTGATATATCAACAATAAGTCCGGTTCTGTTGTTGGCAAATATGTTGATTTCAACCTCATAGGTATCGCCTGCTGTCTGTCCCTGCTCCCATTCAGCCTCTATAAGACGAGCACGTTCATTAGCCGGGAAGTTGATTATATTAACACAGTCTGTTCTGTGAATTGATATACCTCTTCCTCTTGTAACGAATCCGACAATCTCATCACCAGGTACCGGATTACAGCACTTTGAAAATCTGACAGCAACATCATGGATTCCCTTAACGACAATTCCACCCTTGCCTTCCTTCTTCTTTGCCTTTTCCTTAGACTCAGCGGCAACGATTTCCTCAAGCACATCTTTGTCTGTAACTTCTGCCTTCTTGGTCTTTAAATGCTCCTCATTAAGCCTGTTTACTATCTGACTCTCTTTAAGTGCACCATGTCCAACGGCTGCAAGAATAGAATCCCAGTCTTTAAAGCCATATTTGTTAAGACATTTTTCAACATATTCAGGCTTGGTAATATCAGAAAGAACAATTCCTTTAGTCTTACAGTAGTTAGCAACCATTTCCTTGCCCTTAATGATATTATCTTCCTTTAACTCCTGCTTAAACCACTGGTTAATCTTATTCTTTGCCTGTGTGCTCTTTACAATTGAAAGCCAGTCACGGCTTGGTCCTTTTGAATTCTGCGATGTTATAATCTCGATTCTGTCACCATTCTTAATAACATAATCAATAGTAACAAGCTTTCCATTAACTCTCGCTCCTACCATCTTATTACCTACAGCACTGTGAATGCTGTACGCAAAATCTATAGGGCATGAGCCTGCCGGAAGGTTCTTGACATCACCCGTAGGTGTAAAGCAGTATACGCTGTCTGAGAAAAGGTTAAGGTCATTCTTGATTGATGATAAGAATTCCTTGTTATCAGACATTTCCTTCTGCCATTCAAGAATCTGTCTTAACCAGCTAAGCTTTGCTTCCTCACTCTGATTGTCCTTCTCGCCAGTTTTTCCCTCTTTATATTTCCAGTGGGCTGCAATACCATACTCAGCAATCTTATGCATTTCGTAAGTTCTTATCTGTATCTCAAACGGCTGTCCGTTAGATGCAATAAGTGTTGTATGGAGCGACTGGTAATTATTAGGCTTAGGCATGGCGATATAATCCTTGAAACGTCCTGGAATAGGCTTATACATTTCGTGTATTACACCAAGTGCCGCATAACAGTCTTTTACTGTGTCAACCTTGATTCTTACTGCAAATATGTCATATATCTGGTCAAGCGTCTTATTCTGGTTGACCATTTTTCTGTAGATTGAGAAGAAATGCTTAACTCTTCCGTCTATCTCAGCCTCAATACCGGCATTGCTTATATGCATGCCGACTTCTTTAATTATGCTCTTTATAAATGCTTCCCTGCCTGGTCTGTTTAAGTTGACCTGTTCAACAAGATCATTATATACATCAGGCATAAGATATTTCATTGATAAATCATCAAGCTCTACCTTAATCTTGGAAATACCTAACCTGTGGGCTATTGGAGCATATATTTCCATTGTCTCTCTTGATTTCTCAATCTGCTTTGCCGGCGACTGATACTGCATTGTACGCATATTATGCAGTCTGTCGGCAAGCTTTATAAGGATAACTCTTATATCCTTTGCCATTGCAAGGAACATTTTTCTAAGGTTTTCTGCCTGGACCTCAATCTTATCATGCTGGTAATTGAGCTGTGTCAGCTTTGTTACACCATCTACTAACAGTGCTACCTCATCACCAAATTCTTTTGCAACATCTTCAGTTGTCATAACTGTATCTTCAACAACATCATGAAGAAGACCTGCAATAATTGACTCCTTATCAAGCTCTAATTCAGCCAGAATAATAGCAACACATAAAGGGTGGATTATATATGGCTCACCCGATTTTCTGAACTGTCCCTCATGTGCCTTTCTTGCGGTCTCGTATGCCTTCTCGATATCAGACAGATCTGTAGATGGGTGGTATTTCTTTATAGCCGCAATAAGATCCTTATATAATTCCTCAGGACTTGTAAAATCTGCTGGTGTATCCACCGCTCTTTCAACCTGATTAGTTTTGTTATGGCTTGCGCCTGGTAACTCTATATTCTCTGGCATACGTGCCTCCATTCTCTGGTAATTGTCCAGCGTTATAGTTTTCTTAAGCCCATTATTTATACACTGGCATATGTTCTTTCCATAAATTCTCTTGTAGCCACTGCATTCTCAGGAACAGTATTTTCCAGTGTGCAGTGTACATATGGCTTATGCTCCTTAATCTTCTTTAACAGAAGTGGATAATTAAGACCTCCTCCGGTCACCGGATTACCCTTTCCTGTACCTGCTGCCACTGACTTAAGCTCACTGCCTTCAACAATATAATCCTTGCAGTGAACAACAGCAATATCCTTTAATAACAGGTCAAATGCTTTCTCAATAATCTCATCCTGCTGTGCAAGATTATCAACACATAACAGGTTAACCGGGTCGAATATAATCTGAAGGTTAGGTGAATCAATAGCGTCAAGCACCTTTCTTGCACGTTCGACAGTGTATACAATGTGCTTCCATACAGGCTCAATTGCTACAATGACACCAAACTGTTCAGCATATTTAACTATTGGCCTTAAATTATCAATAAAGCACTGAAGTGCCTCCTCACTGTGATTAGCCGGCTCATACTTATACTCCTCATTAACCGCACCAGTCTCAGTACCAACAACTCCACAGCCAAGAATACTTGCAAATCTTATATGTGCCTTATACTTCTCAACAATCTCCTTATGCTTCTCAGGATTAGGATTGCAAAGGTTAAGATAACAGCCAAGTACTGCAACATCAACCTTATTCTCTGTACATAATTCCTTAATATACATAGCGAGTCCCGGAGTCATAGTCTCCACGCCCGGCTTAAACTCCTTAATAGACTTACTGAGTGCAATATGCATACAGTGAAAACCCTGTGCATGTATATTAGGTATAAGCTCCTCTAATGGAGCGTATGCAACATCATGTGCTCTTATTCCGATTCTCATAAAAAACCACCTTTCCGTCAATTACAAACACTTTTGAAAGATTATACTATATATTACATAAAAAAACCAGTAAATATCTGCGACTTTTCCAAGCTGTGAGGGCGTTAATGCTGCTATATACAAAAGAACGGTGAGAGAAAGCCCGCCCAAGCGAAACGCGTTTGCTTTCTCTCACCGTATTAAACTCTGTATGCACCTTTATCTCAATTATCAATACAGCTTTACATTATTAATTAATCCTGTATCTCCAAGTGCCTTATAATATGTAACAAGTGGTATAAAACTCTGTGCAAATCCTTTCGTACTGTCACCAGAAACAATAACAGCATCATCTATAACCTTTTTAGAACCAACTCCTGCCCTGCCTGTGTTATTAATATTAGTTTCAAATGTTTTGAAACCATACTCAAGATATTTCTTATCACCTGTAAGTTCATAGGCAATTGCCAGTGATTCCAGAAGAAGTGTGTTATTTCCATTCCTTGAAAGTGAAGGAAGCTCCTTATAATAGAACAAACCATTGTCAAGAGTACAATTCTCTACAATATCATCAATTGCTCTTATAAGCATCTGCTTAATATCTTCTCTTGGGAATACCCTGTAATATCTCATTACGCTTCCTGCAGCTACTGATATCATAAATCCTACTCTTATAAGAGTATTGTCCGTATATGGAGCAAGCCAGTTGCCATACTCCTCTTCCCATATCTTAAAGCTGTCAATAATCCACTCACATTTTGCAAGCCATTTTTCATCTCTTGTCTCCACATATAATGCAACAAGTGCTCGTAAAGCCCAGCCAGTTTCTCTCGCATTGGCTTCTCCCGGTTTTGCATACATTGGTGTATCCAGAAGTCTTAATATGTTATCACCTATACTTATAGCTGTCTCAAGACCTCTCTCATCACCCGTAAAATGATAGTAATCAATCACTCCTTCAACCCATTCATGTGAGCATACCATTATTCCATTCTTACAATGACCTGCTGTATGTTCCCACTGTCCACCTATTCTTAATGGATTCTTGCTGTAATGGCATACATCAACATCCATCTGATGCTTTGCTGAAACTATTAAATAGTCAAGGAATCTTCTGATTCCAGTTCTTGCATACATAAGAGCACATGAATGCGGATAATCATATTCATTATTACTCCATACAGGTTTTCCGCCGCCTCTTCCCTGTAAAGTATATCCCATATCAATAGAATCGCCCCAATTCAGCATGCCGTAGCATCTTGAATGATTATCAGCCCTTGCAATAAGTGCGATTTCAACTTCATTCACAAGATGTTCAGGGAATACATCCATACACACTTCTGCCTTCTTGAATTCCTCTGGTGCTATGCATGGTCTGTCAGGCATCTGGTATATTGTACTTCTGTTATCAAGCTCCCACATCTGCATATCCGGTTCATGGAAATGCATCAGGAATCTCTGTTCCTTTGCCATACCAGACTGCATAACAACATTTCCAATATCCTCTGGAACAAGCATAACAGCTACTCCGCCGTCATATGCCTTAACTGCCTTCGGATAATTCTGTTGTGCCTGATATACAGTTATACACAATCCATCATTTCCATCAGTATAATCTGCAAGAAATGTACCATAGAATACCTCTGCAAAATGTTCATTCGCTTCCTTTACAAGATATGCATCATCGATAATCTTATTAACCTGCACTCCATCTCTTCCAATATAGAAATCAGTCTTATAATTAGAGCTTCCAACAAGTGTTCTTACATTGGAAACAGGTGCTTTCCCAGATATCATCTCTAATTCCCCGGTTCCTCTTGTGTGATACACAGGTCCATTCTCTTTAGAATTATCCGTAAGTACATCTCCACATCCGGTAGAATCATTACCCATATTAATGTGCATATCAAACAAATCATCACTTGCAGTGACTGTCTCATCAGGCTTTGCATAAAATACCAGTGATTTGATATGAAGTTCATCATAAGTCGTATTAATAATTCTGTATGATACATCAATCCATGACTTAGCTGCATATGATGTAAGTGTTATCTCAAAATCAACTTTTTTATTATTAAGAATGTTACTTCCTTTAGCTCTGATTACACATTTTACAGGACCTGCATCTATAATCTTCCACTCACCAATATTAATGTCGTATAATCCCATATCATCTTTCAGATATGGTCCTTCAAAATTCTGAGCGGTATAATGTTTTCTTCCATCATCAAGTGTTTCAAATATATTCTGGGAATTATTCTTTACTGTAAATGTAACACAGCCTGTGTCAACACACAGCCCCTGTCCAGTCTGAGTAACAGATACTCCCTTTTCTTCGCAGCTTCCATCAGACTCTTTTTCAAACTCAAGCACTGCGCCCTTATTAGCCGGAATATCAGCAAGAAAATCCACATACAGGTATCTTATGCTTCCATCTGCATGCTTCGATGTAACCTTCGGCTGAACCATGCATTTTCTGCCATTCTGTGTAATAGCTATCCTGTCAGCAGTCTTTAACTCTCCTTCCTTAAAAGGAAGTGCTATGCCTGCCGGTTCCTGTAATCTGTCATACCTGTAAAGCTTGTCAAAATAAATTTTCATTATATGTACCCTCCATTGTTTGTCACGAGCAAATCTGCTATAATTGTACAACAGATTTAAATCATTTGCTATAGTCTTAATATAGCATTCATAATTCTGTAATTCATGTGATAAGATGTCATTATTTGCTAATAATACAGATTTATTGCAACTTTTAGAAAGAAGGTTTATATTATGCATTATGCCGAGATAAAAACCTGTGATATTGCTAACGGACCAGGGGTGCGTACATCTCTTTTTGTAAGTGGATGCACACACCGATGCAAAGGTTGTTTTAACGAAATTGCATGGGACTTTAATTATGGCAGGGACTTCACAGACGATACAATCAAAGAAATCATTGATTCTCTTGCCCCAGACTATGTTACAGGGCTCACACTTCTGGGAGGTGAACCATTTGAACACAGCAACCAGCAGGGACTCCTTCCATTGCTGAGGGAAGTACGCAGAATATATCCTGACCTGAGTATATGGTGCTTTACAGGATATCTGTTTGACAAGGATATTGTTGGAAGGATGTGCAATGAATGGAAAGAAACTAAAGAAATGCTTCAATACATTGACGTCATAGTTGACGGCAAATATGAAGAAGACAAGAAGGATATGATGCTTCAGTTCAAGGGTTCATCTAATCAGAGGACAATCCTTGTAAAAGAATCTCTCGAATCAGGTAATATCGTACTTCTGTACGATTAATAATAAAAAGGAGTTTACACAATGTCACAGAAAGTTAATATTAAGAAATTAAATCCTAACGCCTGTATCCCAACATACGGAACAGAATTCTCAGCCGGAGCAGACCTCTACTCAGGAATGTCCGAAGCCGTAACAGTTATGCCAGGCACAACTGAATTCATCAAAACAGGAATAGCAATGGAGATACCAACAGGACTCGTAGGCCTCATCTATGCAAGAAGCGGAATGGCATGCAAAAAAGGTCTCGCCCCAGCCAACAAAGTAGGTGTAATAGATTCTGACTACAGAGGTGAAATCATAGTAGCCCTCCACAACCATTCAGATAAACCTGTAACCATAGAACCAAAAGACAGAATCGCTCAGATAGTCTTAGCACCATACATCACAGCATCATTCAACGAAGTAGAAGAGCTTGACGACACAGAAAGAGGCGAAGGCGGCTTCGGCTCAACAGGCACAAAGTAAAAAAATTCATCTTGCAACATACAAAAGGCATAAGCAAGATGGATTTTTTATCCCACCACATTTCATAGCCACCCCGGTCACACATCAACAATCCGCCTTGCAACATGCCGAAGGCATAAGCAAGGTGGATTTTTTTATCCCACCACATTTCATAGCCACCCCGGTCACACATCAACAGCCCGCCTTGCAACATGCCGAAGGCATAAGCAAGGCAAGAAAGAATTAACGTAGATTGGAACTGGCAGCATATTATTGTGCGAGTCCGATTTAAGGCGCGAACCGTGTGGGAGTTATGCCGCTCTATACAAAAGAGCGGTGAGAGAAAACTCGTTCAAGCGAAGCGCGTTTGTTTTCTCTCACCGTAATAAACTCTGTATAGAGCGGCATTTACTCCCACTAGGTGCAGCCGCCATGAGGACTCGCACAATAATATGCTGCCGGTTCCCACACACTACCTGAATTCCTTCTTACTTATACGCAATATTGGCATGCTCAATAACATAATCCTGTGCCTTCTGCACAAGCATAGCCTTAACTACACTATCTTTTCCGAATTTCTCAACAAATGCATTCTCATCAGAATATCCATTGTCTCCTGCGAATTCATCAAGATCTCCCTTGTAATCATATTCTCTCATAGAGAACTTCTGATCTTTCACGATTGCTTCCATAATAAGCTGCTGTGCCGCTGATTTCTTGATGAAATCATCATATGACATTCCATATAACTGCTGGCAATACTCTTCCTTTGACTGGTTAGTAAAATCAGCATAGAATCCGACAGACTGGTCATATCTGTCTCGTAATGTACTGAGCAGTGTATCTGGATAACCACTTACCTTACATGTATCCTGAAGTGTTGAAAGAACCTGTTTCTGAATCTCATCATCAACCTTAGAATCAATTGTAGATGCTAATGAATCTTTAACAGAAGCTCTATATTCTTCGATTGTATCATATCCAAATGTTTCCTTAACATATGCATTAGTAAGCATTGGCACATTAGGCTGTGAAACCGTCTGCACTGTAAGCTCAAACACTACTTTAGTTCCTGCATATACGGTATTGCTATATGTTTCCGGCAAGTCGATTACCATAACCTTAGTCTCTCCAGCCTTCATTCCATAGAGTGCTTCATCAAGCTCTTCTATATCAAGTCCAAGTTTATCTTTGCCAAGTATCATTGTAACACCATCTGTATTAGACAGCCCTGTTGACTGTGAACCCGAACTTGTAGCAACATAAGTAACCAGTATCTGATCTCCATCAACAGCACCTCTGCTGACTTCTGAATAAGTAGTATTATTCTCTATATCTTCAGCAATCTTATCATCAACAAGCTGATTCTCTATAGATGTTTTATCAACAGTTACAGCTATATCCTCATATTTCCCAAGCTGTACATAATCATTAACATTATAATCGTATTTTACTTCAATCTCTTTATTACATGCAGTTGCCATAAGCATTGTTGCTGATAATAAAACTATTGATGCTTTTCTTAAAAAACTTTTTCTCACAATAAACCTCCGCTCTTACTTCTTTATACAGAAGTAAAAAATTGACTTTCATACTATATCACATAAAAGAGATTTTATCCATATCTGTTCATATTAGTTCACAGAAATATCATACATTTTAAAAAGAAAAGACTGCCGCTTTCACGACAGCCTATTATCTCTGATATATAATATATAATCAATTATGCAAGCTTAGACTTAGCAACCTCT
Source organism: Lachnospira eligens (assembly GCF_009680455.1). Classification (GTDB taxonomy): domain Bacteria; phylum Bacillota; class Clostridia; order Lachnospirales; family Lachnospiraceae; genus Lachnospira; species Lachnospira eligens_A. The sequence continues at coordinate 174,229 of NZ_WKRD01000003.1, read as the reverse complement.
GCGAGCTTAGCAAATCCTTCTGCATCGTTAACAGCCATCTCAGATAATACCTTTCTGTTAAGATCGATATTAGCTAACTTAAGACCATACATGAACTTGCTGTATGAAAGTCCGTTAATTCTTGCAGCAGCATTGATTCTGGCAATCCATAACTGTCTGAACTGTCTCTTCTTCTGCTTTCTGCCCTTATAACTCTCTGTAAGAGCTCTCATAACTGACTGCTTAGCAACTCTGTACTGCTTAGATCTTGCTCCTCTATAACCCTTAGCGAGCTTTAATACTCTGTTATGCTTCTTCTTTGCGTTTAATCCGCCTTTAATTCTTGCCATTTTATAAATTCCTCCTTAAACTATATCTCTAAATAAATGTTGTTATACCATTAATCTTAGAGATAAGGCATAATCTTCTTCATTGTCTTAACATTAGTTGCGTCAGTCATAGCTGCCTGTCTAAGATTTCTCTTTCTCTTAGCTGACTTCTTTGTAAGAATATGGCTCTTGTATGCCTTCATTCTCTTTAACTTACCTGTTCCAGTTACTTTAAAACGCTTTGCAGCTGCTCTTTTTGTCTTTACCTTTGGCATAATAATCCTCCTAAAAATGTCTGTTAGTTGTTATTTATTTTAACGTTTTTCAGTTAAAAACATCATCATGCTCCTGCCTTCCATCTTAGGAGCCTTCTCAATTACAGCTATATCGCTAAGCTTTTCTGCAAAATCCTCTAATATATGCTTAGTAGAGTCGATATGAGCCATTTCTCTTCCTCTGAATCTTAATGATACTTTAACCTTGTTACCTTTCTCAATGAACTTTCTTGCTGAGTTACACTTAGTATTAAGGTCATTGACATCGATGTTAGGTGATAAACGAACTTCCTTAACTTCTACTGTCTTCTGTTTCTTCTTAGCTTCCTTTTCCCTGCGGAGCTGTTCGTACTTGAACTTGCCATAATCTACAATTCTGCATACAGGTGGATTAGCTGATGGCGAAACCATTACCAAATCTACTCCTGCATCCTTAGCCATGTTTAAAGCATCTCTTAATGCCATAACTCCAAGCTGCTGTCCTTCTTCTCCAATAACACGAACCTCTTTGCATCTGATCTGTTCGTTAATCATTAACTCGTTAATAGCGGTACACCCCCATATAAAAAATTAAAGTGAATAGCTCAGCTATCCACTTTCTTTAATCAAAACACAATCCTATATTATGTGTAATTCTTAAATATCAACCCGAGTCGCCCTATGCGCTGAGGTGAGAGTGGATACTCTGCTTTGCTTTGCAACCATTGTATGATATCATCCTAAACAATATATGTCAACCCCATTATTAAAATTTATTCGCAAAATTTATTACAATGCAATTAATCTTATATCTTGGAATATCACTTCATTAATGATATTATAATACAGAAAATAAATCAAGAAAGGATCTGACATTTATGAAAGATTTTCTTATATCAACTGACACAACTGCCGATTTACCTGCAAGTTATGTTAAAGAAAACAACATTGATATCCACACTCTTTTTTATGCATTTGGTGAAGTAATCTACGGAACAGATAACATTATGCCTGAGAAGGAATTCTTTGACCGCATGCGTAACGGCGAGATGCCAACAACTATGGCATGTAATCCGCAGGATTGTAAGACAATATTTGAAAAGCGTATCAATGAGGGCTTTGATATTCTTCACATTGCATTTTCATCTGCACTTTCAAGCAGTTACAATAACGCCTGCATAGCAGCCAATGAAGTTATGGAAGAACATCCGGGAGCTAGAATCGTTGTAGTAGATTCATTAGCTGCTTCAATGGGTGAAGGTCTTATCGTGTATAAAGCTGTTGAGATGAAGAAATCAGGAAAATCTATGGATGAAATAATAGATTTTGTCAACAATCATAAGCTTAATGTAGTACATAATTTTACGGTTGATGACCTTAACCACTTATACAGAGGAGGTCGTGTTTCTAAGACTACTGCCATTATCGGTACGCTTGCCAACATCAAGCCAATCCTTCATGTAGATAATGAAGGCAGACTTATTAATATAGGAAAAGTCCGTGGCAGAAAGAAATCACTTATTGCTTTAGTTGACCGTATGGAGGAACATATTGGTTCATACAGAGATAAGAATGATGTTGTATTCATCAGTCACGGTGACTGCTTACAAGATGCACAGTTCGTAGCAGGTCTTGTTAAAGAAAGATTCGGCATAGATAACATATGGATTAATTATATATGTCCTACAATCGGAACACATTCCGGTCCTGGAACAGTTGCACTCTTCTTTATGGGTGAATCAAGATAATATACACGCAAAACTGGCAGAGTGTTTACCACCCTGCCAGTTTTGTTATATGTTCTACCAATGTATTCACATCCACAGGCTTAGATATAAGTCCGTTCATGCCTGCCTTTTGCAGCATACCTATATCTGTTTCAAAACCATCTGCTGTCATTGCAATTATTGGCACTTCCATACATTTTCCATTCTTAGTCCTTATAATCTTAGTGGTCTCTATGCCATCCATTCCCGGCATTCTCATGTCCATAAGAACTACATCTATGTCGTCCGCCTGTTCACTTTCAAGCAGTTCAATCGCCGAACTGCCATCTTCTGCCTCATAAACTGTTATATCCTCGTCTTCAAGAATATCTTTTACAAGTTCCCTGTTAAAATCATTATCATCAACTATCAGGACACATTTATCCATTCTGTTCTCTCCTAATTTAACACTTACTAAAGTACGTTATTCTCTCTTATTTCTGAAACAAGCTTTCTTCTGTATGCCCTGCAGCCATTTTCATTCCAATATTTTCTCTTTTCAACCTTAATAACTTCAAATGTTGTATGGAATATATCTGTCTTATAGCTTGTATAAGGCTCTCTTCCCGGATAAAATACTGTTATCGAATCTGCACATTCATCTATCTTAAGGCCGTAATCCTTAGCAAATTTTCGTGATTCATAAGGGCTTCTTATCATCTTGATATGTGCATAATAACCCACAAGATAAGCGAAATAGTTCATATCAAATTTATCAAGCCATCTGCCATCACTTGCCATAAATACTATAACAGGAAATGTTCTTTCTTCCTCTGCAATCAGTGTTGTAAGATCATCGTAATCCTTGCTGTCCTCAACGTATCTTACAGACTCCCTCATTCTTTCCACATCAACAATTCCTATATTGTCTGCAATCTCTCCAAAGAAATTAGGTCTTGAAAACAGAACATTTTCATTATCTCTGTATCTGTCTGCTGGTTCTGCATATCTGTTAGATACCGTGAATTTCAGTCTGTCACCTTCCCTGCATATAACCGCTTCAGATATCCATACTCTTGTTGGTATCTTAGTATCAAGATGTGTAGTTTTTTCAGAAAAATACACATTTTCTGCATCATACGAAAGATTAACTGAATATCCAGGCTCTGCATTAACATAAGTTTCTGCACTCTCAGGTAAATCTGTGAATACATCCTCATATCTTGACTTAACCCATGAATATATGTACCCTGTGGCTTTTCTGAAAGCATCAGGCATTGCAAGATTGCTTAAGTCGATATATGTATCAGCCTTAAATACCATAAAAGAGCCAAGCTGTTTAAACGGCTCAAATCTTCTTCTCTTGGCAACGCTTTCTGTCTCCTGCTTCTTCTCATGTTCTATCTTTACAAATGCTTCTTTGAGTCTCTCATCCTCAGGTCCTATCTGATTAACTATCTTAACAATATTATTAACAGTAATCTCCGGACCTTTATCTCCTGTATTATCCCATAGCTGTCTTAGTAACGGTTCTCTTTTAAATTTATAAAACTTCTTGGCAAGCTCTGTATCTTCATCAAATATCTCTTCAATATATGGATGCAGCGGTTCTCTTGTAAACTTCAGTCTGTAATGACATCTTAACATATAGTTCCATTTTCTGTCTTTGTAATGCTGATGTCCTAAATCTTCAATCAGACCCACAACTGAATCATCACATAACTCCAGCGTTGCAAGAATACTGTTCATCTTTCTTGCAAGTGCTTCATTACCCGTGCCAAAGGCTGAGCCTTTATATCTCATATCATGTTCAATCTCATGCCAGCCCTCAAAAGAATTAGTTCTTACCTGTATCTCAAATGTATCATCCACATAATCTCCAAGCTCCGGATTAACAATGGTCTTGCTAAGATATCCCGGCAGCTTGAATATGCCGTTAATCTTCATTGCCCTGAACTCATATTCATTAGCCTCTGTTGTATTCCACACGCCCGGCATAGAGAATATTGTATCAAGAAAATTCTTAACAATTTCAACATCATCCGCATAATACAGAATAATTCTTATTCCTATAAGATCCTGCATCTTTTTATCCTGATTCTCTGTCCCCGGTCTTCTGTAATCCTTTAATATAAGTTTATCAAGCATTGAATCAGGAGCTTTCACCCTGTATGCAACCCTGTAATAGAATCCTGCTTTCTTAAGCTTTTCTTCTATAATACTTAGCAGATCATCCTTAACAATATCCGGAACATATATCTTTTCTACATTTTCTTTAGTAAATAATTCATTAACTTCATTCATACCCTAACCTCTGATTCCAGCCACTTTGGCAAACTGTGTCTCCACTCTTGCCCTTAAGCGGTTTTTTATTCCCTCTGTTGTAAATGCAGCTTCAACACCATTCATTATCAGCTTCTTAACATCTTTCTTCTCCATATTGAATGTATCTGCAACTAATGCAAGTTCCCTCGCCTCTGTTGTGTTAGAAACCATCATATTATCCGTATTAACAGTAACTTTTATCCCCTTATTCATAAGCTTCTGTATCGGATAATTCTCTATTGTATCGTATATTTTAGTATTCAGATTGCTTGTCGGACATAATTCCAATGCAGTCTCTCTGTCTGCAAGCTCCTGCATAATTAAAGGATTCTCTGTACTTCTTACGCCATGTCCTATTCTTACAGCTTGAAAATTCAATGCACATTCAACACTTTCTGCTCCGGCTGCCTCACCTGCATGAATAGTAAACGGAACGCCTCTCTGAACGGCATCTCTGAATACATCTGCAAATGTATCTGTTGCATAAAGTCCTTCTGCACCTGCAAGGTCTGCCGCCACAACACCTCTTCCCCTTTCGGCATATAATGCAGCAAGTCTTACTGTTTCCATATTAGCATCCTTATTATCATCCGAACGCATACAACATAATATCAGATTGTGACAGGAATATGACTTCCAGTACTTTCTTGATTCATCAAGTCCCTCACATGCTGCTTCAACAATCTCCTGCTGTGACAATCCTTTTCTTGTATGAAGCTGTGGTGCAAATCTTATCTCGCTGTATATTACTCCCTGTTCTTCCTGCTCTTTAACAAGCTGACACACACTATATTTAACAGCCTCACGCGTCTGCAAAAGCTGAAGCGGAAACTCGAATTTTTCAAGGTATTCATTAAGATTCTTACAATCTGATGATACGCTCAGCTTTTCTGACAATTCTATCTCATCACCTGTTTCTATATTCTGCATATCACAAAGATGTCTTACAGATTCAAGCGACAGTGAACCATCAAGATGTACATGCAGGTCTGTAAGGCAATCCAGTTTTTCTATCCATTCTATATTGCTGATTTTCAAAAAAACACCCTCTAACATAATAATATCTTACATACACTTCTTTACATTTTAAACTGCATTCAGTATATTTGCAACACCGATAAGCTTTTGTCTCCATATTTTACCAAGTATTTTGACAAATTTTATGATTAATTTATATTCAGCACATTTGCATTAAATATACATGCGTGTTATAATCTATGTATCAATATCGTTATAAGTAATCGGGGGATATAATTATGTCAGTTATTCATGAATCAGCAGAAAACTATCTTGAATCAATATTAATGTTAAGCAAAAAGCTTCCTGTGGTTCGTTCAATAGATGTTGCCAATGAGTTAGGTTTCAAGAAATCAAGCGTCAGTATTGCGATGAAGAATTTGAGGGAATCTAATCATATAACGGTAACTAAAGAGGGGTACATATATCTTACAGAATCAGGTAAAGAGATTGCTGAGATGATATATGAGCGTCACCAGCTCCTTACATCATGGCTCATAAGGCTTGGTGTTAATCCTAAAGTTGCTGAAGAAGATGCCTGCCGTATCGAACATGATATAAGCAAGGAATCATTTAACGCTATTAAGAAAGCTATATCTTAATTTTTCTCATATAATTTCCTTCTCGGAAAGAGCCATACCTGATTATCCGGCATGGCTCTTTCTATTTTACATATTCTTTTTATCCAGCAAATTCCTGTGCCCAGTAATGACTGTACCTTCCTGCTCCACAGCCTGAATTACTATAACCCAGCCCCATTTTTGTATATATAGGATCTAATATATTCTCTTTATGTGCAGGAGAATTCATCCAACTTTTTACCAATTCTTCTGGTGTCATTTCGTAAGTTGCTCCTGCGATATTCTCACCACACTCTTCCCATGAGACTCCGCATTCATCCAAAGCTGATCCCGACATATTATCATTTTGAGGTCTGTTAGGTCTACTATGGCTCAATTTTCCTGTGTAATCTAACTCAACCGCTCTTATACCAGCCGCCTTACACATTGCTGCATCTAATTCAAGCGGTTCAATACCGCACTTTTGCCTTTCAGCGTTCACAAGTTTTATAACATCTATGTCATATTGTCTAAAAAAACTTGTATTATAATTTTCTTCACAGGAATTTCCCAATTCAGCTTTATTGTTCTCATTCTTTTCTCCTAAATGTTCCACATCTCCCGAATCACTGTCTTCCCATGATTCCTGTCCGGAATTATTCTCATAACCACCTGCCTGTGACAAATCATCAAAAGCCTGTTGTTCTGATGCCTCTGTATTACCAGCAATATCATTATCTGTCAGGTTATTCTCTTCACTGGTTACTTCCTGTGTAAAATCCCCGGTTTCTTTATCAGCTGTCTTAACATTATTACCATCAGTTTTGGTTTCTCCATTGACAACGGTTCTTACTGTAGTCTGTGTCTCTACAGTATTGTCAGAATTCTTCCCATTAGCATTATTGTATGCACTGCCACAGCTTGTAAGCAGTCCTCCAATAATGACTGCTGTCATTAATACAGCTGCATTTTTTCTTTTCATAATTGTATACCCCTGTTTCCTCTCTACAACAGCAATGCTGCTATTTAGAATAATAACACAATATCATATATTTTACCATATATCTTTTTTACCCTTTATTACCATATCAGCCTATATAATTACCATATTTTACCATTCTCACCACTAATATCAGGCTTATAAAATGTTATTTTTCTTATAGTGGATTTGCAATCAGATAAACTATGGAGGAATACCAGATGCAGGAATATCATAACAGAATCCGTGAATTACGCGAGGAAAAACATATAACACAGGTAAGATTAAGCACCGAGCTTGGAGTTGCCCAGGAAACAATAAGTGCATACGAACAAGGAAGGCATCTTCCAAGTGTCTCATCTCTTATGAAATTAAGCAGTATATTAGATGCAAGCATGGATTACATAATGATGAAATCTAATGTCAGAAATATGATTCAGGTTCAGTCTTTATCCGACAACGAGACAAGATTATTAGGCTACTATAAGAAGCTTAATGCTTCTGGAAAGGAAAAGGCTCTTTCATATATTGAAGGTCTTAATGACGGTTTAAGGTCAGGCTGCAAATAATTTCATTAAACACATTAAGCCCCCGGACGCAATCTTGTCCGAGGGCTTATTATTTCTGTTCCAATATCTTATTTTTCAAGATATCCTGTGTATTCTGCTGTTCTTAATATATCATTAGCTCTTGCTATCTGTTCCTTATCAGGTGGCATTACATCAGAAAGTGTATACGGAATTCCTAATTCCTCCCACTTAAATACTCCAAGTGTATGATATGGAAGCACTTCAAATCTCTTAACAGTCTTTAAACTGGCAACAAAATCCCTTAACTGTTCAAGGTCTTCCTGTGCGTCTGTCACTCCTGGAACAAGAACATTTCTTATCCACATATCCTTATCATGGTCAGAAAGATACTTTGCAAGGTCAAGGATGTTCTTATTAGTCCAACCTGTAAGGTCCTTGTGCTTCTCATCATTAATCTCCTTAATATCAAGAAGAAAAAGGTCTGTAACAGCCATCAGCCTGTCAAACTTTTCCAGATATTCCGGCTCCATCTTAAAAGGATTACCTGACGTATCAAGAGTTGTATGCACACCATTCTTTTTCGCAATTTCAAAGAGTTCTGTCACAAATTCCATCTGAAGAAGCGCCTCTCCACCACTTACAGTGATTCCGCCACCATTCTTCCAGTAATTTCTGTAACGATAAGCTTTATCGAACACTTCCTGCGCTGTTTCTAATGTTCCGCCTTCTTCTTTCCATGTCTCAGGATTATGACAATATCTGCATCTCATATGGCAGCCCTTAAGAAATACAATATATCTTACCCCTGGTCCATCAACCGAACCAAAGCTTTCTACCTGATGAATTCTACCTTTAATACTTTCACTCATAGCATTTTCCTCTTCCAATAATTATTACTTTATAATGTATTATCACTTAATAACGATAATTTACTCCAAAAATGTCTACATTTTATAAAAACATATATTTGGTGCATTAAATATAACATATCCCCTATATATTGTCAGTTCGAATTGCTTATGTTCGCATAAAAAAGCAAAATGTAGACCTTTTTATCTCCATTTATCTGCTTTATAGCGCATTCTTTCCAGCTTATTTATCTCGTAACATTTTTCACACATGCCAAATCTATGATTCCATTCCAGTCTCTTCCCACAGCGTTTACATTTGTTGAAGAATTCACCATTAGTAAGTTCTCTTACTATGCGTTCTGATATCTCCTCTTTAAGCATTCTGATACGCTCATCATATTCTGATATATTAAGAGCATTACAGTACGAATTAAGCAGATCCATCTTCTTATACAACTGTTCAAGGTCATCCAGCTTCATGGCTTCTATATCTTCAGATTCAGTATCTACATAATACCACATCCTGCTTACCGGTTCACCGTCAGCTGTCATATCAACAAGATCCTGCCACAAATATTTAAGTTTCTCGCTATTCTCATCAAATGGAATGTTAATAAGACTGTATTCAAGATCTTTATTAATCTTCTCACCATGTTTTTTCTCAATGTATTCAGCAAGTTTAATCCTGTTCTTTAAGTCAGCAACTGAAAAGCATTTCTTTTCAATCGTCTTTAACCATATCTTAAATATCTCTGAAAGGCTGTATGGCATATCCAGAACTTTTCTTGGCGGCTGTATAACGCAGCTTGTTATCTGCTCATATCTTCCATGAAGCAGTTCACCTATCTGGTCCCTGTCCTCTATTGAGTTGACATACCCCTGGTCATACATCCCCTTTCTTCCTGCTCTTCCGGCAATCTGCTTAACCTCACTCATGTTAAGAAATCTTTTGGATTTGCCATCGAATTTTTTCGACTCAGTAAATATTATTCTTCTTATAGGAAGATTTACTCCCATTCCAATAGCATCTGTACATACTACAATTCTGCTCTCTCCATTTAAGAATCTGGCAACCTCTGCTTTTCGCACACTGTATGGAAGTGAACCGTATATAACACTTACTTTATACCCTTCCTTCTTTAGAAGGGTTGCAAGCATAAGAACTTTTCTACGTGAAAATGCTACTAAAGCATCTCCATCCCGTATATCATCCGGAAATATGAAATCATGGTCTTCAACTATAAGTCTTGAATTCCTTTTATGTCTTATATCCGTATATGTATCTCCACACATTTTTATAAGCATTTTAACAATATGTATTGCATTCGGCGACATGCATACATGTACAACATCAGCATTAACGCCAAGAATTGCCTCTGTCCACGCCCAGCCTCTGTCTGAGTCGGCTACCATCTGTGCCTCATCTATTACACAGACATCAAAATGTCTGCTCATATCCATTTTCTCAACTGTACAGGATAAATGCTTTGCACCATCTCTTATATCCTTCTCCTCGCCTGTCGTCAACGAACAGTTAATTCCTCTTGCAAGACTCATCTCCTGAATCTCAAGTGCAAGAAGTCTCAGGGGTGCAAGATACATTCCTGAACCGGCATTATAAAAATCTTCTAGTGCATCATGTGTCTTTCCTGTATTAGTCTCCCCTATATGAAGTATAAAATGTCTCTTTATATTTCTGGCTTCAGGATACAGCTGTGTTATATCCTCAGGAATACTCTCCATTAATGCAGTCTTTATCTTAAGTTCTTTAAGACTTGCTAAATCTTTAGGTACGAATTTCTTCTTTTTCTTTTTATAGTAATATCTAGCCATTTATTTTCCTATTGTTTTATGAAATATAAACAAGAAGCATGACAATACATAAAACATTACATATTGTCACGCTTCTTTCTGTAAGGTCAGTCTGATTATTTAGCTGCTACAGGATTATTCTTCTTAGTAGCAATCTCATCTTTAAGCATTGCAACAAATTCGTCCTTAGATACTGTAGTTGACTTCTGCTCTCCGTGGAGTCTGTAGCTTACAGTTCCTTCTGCTGCTTCATTCTTACCAAGTACAATAAGGTAAGGAATCTTCTTTACCTGAGCTTCTCTTACTCTGTATCCAAGCTTTTCTGCTCTCTCATCAATCTCAACTCTGATTCCATTATCTGCAAGATAATCATAGAGCCCATGAGCATAAGCATTTAACTCTTCATCTTCATTCTTAACCGGAAGAATTGTAGCCTGTACAGGAGCAAGCCATAATGGAAGGTTACCCTTTGTCTCCTCAAGTATATAAGCCATGAATCTGTCAAGAGAACCAAGGATAGCTCTGTGAAGAACTACAGGTGTCTTTCTCTGTCCATCTTTATCAATGTATGTTAAGTTGAACTTAGATGGAAGACAGAAATCAAGCTGGCATGTTGATAATGTATATTCATTACCTATAGCAGGCTTAACATTTACATCAAGCTTAGGTCCGTAGAATGCAGCCTCTCCGATTTCCTCTGTGTACTCAATTCCGATATCATTAAGAACCTTTCTTAATGCGTTCTCAGCATTGTTCCACATTTCATCATCATCATGATACTTTACCTTATCCTCTGGATCTCTTAATGAGAGAACACAGCGGTAATCTGTAATATTGAAATCCTTGTATGTCTCAAATATAAGGTCTACAACCTTGGCAAATTCTGACTCAATCTGCTCTGGTGTTACGAAAAGATGGGCATCATTCTGGCAGAAATGTCTTCCTCTCTCAATACCCTTTAATGTTCCACTTGCCTCAAATCTGAAGTCATGTGCAATCTCACCGATTCTTATAGGAAGATCCTTATAAGAATGCATTTTGTTAGCATATATCATCATGTGGTGAGGGCAGTTCATTGGTCTTAAGACAAATGATTCGCCTTCAACTTCCATAGCTGGGAACATGTTTTCCTTGTAGTGATCCCAGTGGCCTGATGTCTTGTAAAGATTAACTGTACCAACACATGGTGTCATTACATGAAGGTATCCAAGCTTTCTTTCCTTGTCCTTAATGTAATTCTCAAGCTCCTGCCATACTGTATATCCCTTTGGTAAGAACATTGGAAGTCCACGGCCGATTAAGTCATCTGACATGAAAAGTTCCATTTCCTTGCCAATCTTTCTGTGGTCACGCTCCTTTGCTTCCTCAAGAAGCTTAAGATGTTCTTCAAGCTCCTCAGCTGTTGGGAAACATACACCATAGATTCTCTGCATTACATGATTGTTAGCATCGCCCTTCCAGTATACACCAGAATATTTAACAAGCTTGAAATTCTTGCAGAGCTTAGTATTATCAACATGAGGGCCACGGCAGAGGTCTGTGAAATCGCCCTGGTCATATACTGTAATGTTGCCATCTTCAAGACCGCTTATAAGGTCAAGCTTATACATATCATCCTTGAACATCTCAAGGGCTTCTTGCTTAGAAACTTCTCTTCTGTATATCTTCTTGCCTTCCTTGCAGATTTTCTTCATTTCTTTTTCGATAGCTTCAATAGCTTCGTCATTGATTACATTATCTCCAAGGTCTATATCATAATAGAATCCCTCTTTAACTACTGGTCCAACCCAGAACTTAGCATGTGGATATAAATGCTTAACTGCCTGTGCCATAACATGTGCACATGAATGATTAAGAGTATTCAGTCTTTCATCTTCCTTAAAATTAACCATGATAAATCTCCTTTTGTGTTAATATTTTTGTTGCTATTCTCATCGCTGCTTGTGCTCGTAGCTCATGTTCCAGAGCTTCGCTCTGTCACTGTCGCGGTGCTCCTCGAATATCCATGCAAAGTCCACACCCTGTGCAAGCACAGCTGTTGACTTTCCCTGTATATTCTCATCGCTACTCGCGCAAAAAAGCCCCTTATACAGTGGCTTTCCAGCTTGCTGTATAAGGGGCGAATATTCAATCCGCGGTTCCACCCTTATTATTCTCTCAATCAGGAGAACATCTCATTATGATTATAACGGAATCACCGTGCCGTATTGGGGCCGCTCAGAGGTGGTTTTCCCATATCCGTATTCTAAAGCACTTCCACCATATATGCTTCTCTCTGTAGAACCGTAACATAGTACTCTTCTCGTCAACGCTTTAGTAAGAAGTATATTTCAAATTTTACATAATGTCAACCTGTTAATCATTGATTTTTGTATTTAAAAATGCTATTATTTTTATATTAATTTTCGAACAATTTAATATTATTTTTAGGGAGGAACTAATGGATAAATTACATTCACACAACTATCTTATTGTTTTAGTTGGAACAATTGCATTATCAGTTATGACATTTTTTTCAGAAGGGATTAATATCCGTGCATTTATCGGAATTGGCATAATGCTTGCCAGTCTTATTGCTGCTGGTATTGGTAAGTTCTTAATTCAGAATCATTTTATTAAAGCTTTGCTCATTAATCTTACGCCTTCAATTGCTACATTTGTATATGCTTTTGTTTTAGGCGGCAACTCAGTTGCATTTCTTGCCAACTTTGTATTTCTATCAATGATGGCATTATATTTTGATAAGAAGTACATTATATATTACTCTGTTCCTGTTGCTAATATTGCACTTATATGTACCATATTTTTCCCATTCGTTATTGATGGGGCTAATTACGACAGAGTAGATGCCTTTACAAAGGTATTCCTTTTTGACCTTGTTGCTATTATTTTATACAAAGCTGTTGACAGAGGACGAGAGCTTCTTTCTCAGAGTGAAGAAACACTATCTACTATTAACAGCAACTCACATGCAGCCAATGACATAGCCATTAATCTTAATTCAGCTATCGAAAATTGTAAAAACGGTCTTGATAACTTATCTGAACAGGCAACTAAGGTAAATGAAGCTGCTTCTCAGATGAATACCGTTATTGACGATACAACCAATGCAACTATATCTGTAACTGAGAGAATTCAGGATGCCACCGATGAAATCAATAAGAATTATGAGCTTTCCAAAGAGCTTGATGCTGGCTTCGAAAAAGTTGATACATCAGTCAGAGCCGGTAATAACGAAGTAAATGTTGTTAAAAACACTCTTTCGGAGATGGCAGAAACTGTTGGCTCTGCCAGAGGAGCTATGTCTGAGCTTATGAACGAGATGTCTAAGATTACTTCAATTCTTGAAGAAATCAACGCAATTGCAGCCCAGACTAATCTTCTTTCCCTTAATGCCTCAATTGAAGCCGCAAGAGCCGGTGAACATGGTAAAGGATTTGCTGTAGTTGCAGATGAAATCCGTCATCTTTCTGAACAGAGTTCAGAAGCTGCAGACAATATACACAAAATCATTAACGGTCTTTCAGGTATGACAGATGAAGTTTCTAACCGCGTGAATGCAGGTGCTGAATCAGCTAATGATGTTGTTTCCAAGATGGACACTCTTGTCAATGTCCTCACCGGAATTAATGATTCAACAGAAGTTGCACACAATCTTGTAAGGGAACAGTATAAGGTAATCGAATCTGTCAGGACAGCTTTTGACAACGTTAACTCAGACATTCAGACGCTTGTTGCTACCTCTGAAGAGAACGCTGCAATGATATCTAATATTTCAGAGAGCATCCGCCAGCAGGAAGAAGCCGTTTCGAATGTTGACGATGGCATCGAGCATGTCTTAAAGCTTTCTGGTGAATTGAAAGAACATTTTAATTAATATGCATATAAAAAGTGGCAGTCTTCAGAAATACCTGAAGTCCTGCCACTATTTTTAACATAAACCTATCTTTTTATCCAATCTAGTTTCTCCAATTAAGTTCCCCCAATCAAGAAAGCTTCATATCTCCATCTTTAACCCAGCCAATCTTTTTAAGAAGCATATTAATAAGCGGACATATCACTGCCGGAAGAATGAATGATATAAGTATCAATCCAGCCCAGTCAAATCCTGTAATTGCAGTCTTTGTTCCATTAGCAATATCAGCTACCCAACCAGAATATACACCAATCTGTCCAACAAATCCGCAAGTTCCCATACCAGATGATACCGGAGTGCCATTCATCTGCAGCTTAAACAGGCATGTTGCCATAGGACCTGTAATTGCAGACGTAACTATCGGTGCTATCCATATTCTCGGATTCTTAATTATATTTCCCATCTGAAGCATAGATGTACCAATTCCCTGAGAAACAAGTCCTCCCCATCGGTTCTCCTTAAATGACATAACTGCAAATCCAACCATCTGCGCACAGCAGCCTGCAACTGCTGCTCCGCCTGCAAGCCCAGTAAGTCCAAATGCAGCACATATCGCGGCTGATGATATAGGGAGTGTAAGTGCAATTCCAACAAGAACTGATACTACAATTCCCATAAGGAAAGGCTGAAGATTAGTTGCAAGCATAATAAGTTCGCCAATCTTCATTGCCGCTTTTCCCAAAGCCGGTGCAATAAGAGCCGCTACTCCTGTTCCAACACCTATAGTAACAAGCGGTGTAACAAGAATATCTATCTTAGTTTCTTTAGAAATCATCTTACCTGCTTCTGCTGCAATAATGGCAACAAAATATACTGCAAGTGGACCACCTGCACCGCCAAGCGCATTAGATGCAAATCCAACAGTTATAAGTGAAAACAGTACAAGTGGAGGGCATTTCAGTGCATAACCGATTGCCACTGCCATTGCCGGTCCGCTCATTGCTGACGCAAGCCCTCCAACTGTATAATTGACACAGCTCACTGTTGCCACAGTATTAGTAAGAAAACCAATATGCAGCTGTGTTCCCAATGTATTAAGAATTGTTCCTATAAGAAGTGAGCAGAACAATCCCTGCGCCATCGCACCCAGTGCATCAATTCCATACCTTTTAACTGAAACTTCAATATCCTTGCGTTTCAGAAATGTCTTAAATTTCTCCCACATAATAAACCTCACTTTGTAAATTTTCTTTATGATAGCATATTATGGGGGGGATTGTGAATATAGCAATTTTTACTCACCCTATATCATCCAAATTTCTTTATAATATAACTCATTCGTCAGCTTCCTTTCGGCTGATTTCTATTTTTATTATATTTTAGCCGAAGCATAATTGTTTTATTCCAAGAGCCATCATTATATGAAAAATTTTATAGCATTATTATTCAAAGCATTATAATTCTAATTAATCTGGTATTAAACAGACTGAATATAGCAAATCCGAAAGCATCAAACTTTCTAAGGTATGTGTGATTTACATATCTTTGTTTATCGGCTAATAATGTGTAATCTTTGTTTACATCTAATTTTTCCAACATAATAAACCTCCCTTTTGCAAATTTTCATCATGATAGCATATTATGGGGGATTGTAAATTGTCCATGGCGGATTAGAAATTAATGTTTATCAGAAAGTAATGGTGCCTATTATCCCATCCATTTTCCCAAGAGCTGATTTTCTTTCTCTTATAGCCCTCTCTAATGACATTTTTTCATAAGATGTACCTTTAAGTTCTTCAATAGTCCATTCATCTCCTAAATCTGCCATCTCATCAATAAAAATTTCTTTTTCATTTTCTTTCATAACTATATATCCTCCTTAATGTGACCTCAAATTTTCCAATAATTGTTCTGCCATCTCAATAAGTTCTGCCGTTTCTGACTGATTATCATACATATTATTAATCTTTTCTTTAAGACTCATTACCTGCTCATCTACTGTCATGTATTCAAGCTTTGCAATTTCTGATAATCTGTATCCAAACCGTTGATACAATCTTATCTTTTTAATCTTTTTTACTGCAGCATCATCATATAGCAGGTAACCATACTTATTCTTTTTAGTTGCTTTAACCAAGCCATAGTTTTCATATGTCTGCACAATCTTTCTCGTCACTCCTGTTTCCTTGCATACTTCTTTAAGTGTCATTAAATCATTCCTCATAGGCCCTCCTTTAACCTATGACTGCTCCAACGGAGCAGTCAAATGGTTTTTACAAAAAATTTGATTTTCATAAAAGGCCATGTAAATTTCGCGAAAAATGATTGTGATGATGCAGGTGAAGGTAAGAAAAAAGCGCCCTAGTCAATTAACTAGAGCGCTACTCTTAATATTCAACCCCCAATTACATGTAAATAATTCTATAATCTTCATATCCCGACAAAAATCCTTTTATAATATTTTTTATATTTTCAGACGCTTTATCATAAATGCCCTTAGATTCAACATCTTCAAGTCCCATTCGTTCAATTTCATCTACTATTTCCTCATACTGCGAAAACTCAATAGGATTCAAAATATTATTTGATTCTGAACATGTTACTGTGTCCCATATTACATAATTATCATTCAGCTGTATTTCAGGCAACTTAATATATATTTTACTACTATCATTATCAACATTAATAACCATTTTGCTCATATCATATCCAACTTTAACAACACCACTTGCTTTAATTTCAATAGAATTCGTTGTTCCCAAAATTTTGATGTTATCAAACCAATATCTTGCAGTATCTTTACCATAAGTTACAGTATACTCACCACTATAACTTGATATATGAAATAACATATCAATTCTAATCCCTTAAATCTCTCCTATTTTTAAGGGAATAAGCAATATAATAAGCGAATATCTCCTTAGAGTTCTATCCATGCTCAGTTCTCAATATACTAATCATATATATTCTGCCACACAAATATAATACAATCTAACACCTGATACCTATCAATAGTCGCATTTTACAACTTCTTATGGGTAATTTTTCCATCAAATCATCATATTCAAGTCAATACTGCATCAAAAAAGCCTATAAGATGTTCAAGCAAAACAATCTTATAGGCTTTTCAACTCTAAGTATTCAATTTACCTGCCAAAACTACCTATCAGTCAACATAAAAAATGTTTCTTATAGGAAGACGACAATTCCACATTATATTTTATACATTAACGACTGAATTTCCTCATGCGAAATCGCCAAATCTACCAGATCTCGCCGATGCAGTGATGCTGCCATCACCAACGCCGCAGCAATCAAGCAAACTAGCCAGCAAGCCCCTAAGACACTCTCGTCTCACGAATCACCTTCCTCACAGCCAGCACCTTGCCTGCTGAAACTGAAAGCTCATCGACACCCATCTTAAGAAATTCTTCTGTGAGTGTTGTGTCTGCACCGAGTTCACCACAGATACCTGCCCAGATGCCCTCTGCATGTGCATTCTCAACAACCATTCTTATCATGGCAAGAATGGCTGGATGATGAGCATCGTAGAAATCATCAAGCTTTGTATTCTGACGGTCAATCGCTAGCGTGTACTGTGTCAGGTCATTAGTTCCGATACTGAAGAAATCCACCTTCTTAGCAAGCTGGCGGCTCATAATTACAGCAGCCGGAGTCTCAATCATAATTCCACTCTTAGGATTACCAAATTCAATTCCCTGCTCTGTAAGCTCAGCCTTAACTTCATTCTCAATAACCTTAATCTTATCAACTTCCTGTTCACTGATTATCATAGGATACATTATAGATATGTTTCCATACGCACTTGCTCTGTAAAGGGCGCGTAACTGTGTCTTGAATATCTCAGGTCTTGTAAGACATATTCTTATTGCACGAAGACCAAGAGCAGGATTATCCTCTTTATCGAGTCCGAAATAATCACACTGCTTATCAGCACCGATATCAAGAGTTCTTATAATTACCGGTTTTCCAGCCATGCTTTCAGCTACAGTACGGTATATGTTGAACTGTTCTTCTTCTGTTGGAAATGTATCAGATTCAAGATATATGAATTCACTTCGAAACAGTCCGATTCCTGCTGCATCATTGGCAATAACATTTGCGAGATCCTTAATGTTACCAATATTAGAGTAAAGCTTAATCTTCTTGCCATCTAAAGTCACATCTTCCTTGCCTTTAAGTTCCTGCAAAAGAGCTTTCTTCTCATTGTCTTTGCGCTGTTCCTCCTGCATTGCTGACAGGGTTGCCTCATCAGGTTCAATATATACGACACCGTTAGTTCCATCGACAACGCCAAGCTTGCCATTAAGAGATTCATCAATAACAATATCTGAACCAATTAAAGCCGGAATTCCCATTGTTCTTGCAAGAATGGCAGTATGTGAATTAACTGAACCCTTCTGTGTAACAAATGATAATATCTTGCTCTTATCCATCTGGACTGTCTCTGATGGTGCCAGATCCTCTGCCACCATAATAACAGGCTCGTCTACATCTACACCGCTTCCTGTATTGCCAGAAAGTATTCCTAACAGTCTTTCTGTAATATCTTTGACATCTGCTGCTCTTCCACGCATATATTCATCGTCCATGGCTGCAAACATCTGTGAAAAATTATCCCCTGTCTGGGCTATGGCATATTCTGCATTCACCATCTGACTCTCGATAATATGCTCAACAGATTCCTTATAATCGTCATCCTCAAGCATCATCTGATGAATCTCAAATATTGCCGCATTAGCCTCGCCAACTTCGCGAAGTGCTTTATCATGAAGTTCCCCCAGTTGTTTAAAGGCTATTTCTACAGCTTCATAATAACGGTTCTTCTCTGCTTCTGCATCAGTAATCTTTACACGCTTAACCTGATGTTCACCTTTCTCATACACCATTATCTTACCTATAGCAATGCCTCCAAATACACTTTTTCCAGTATATTTATTCATGTGCACCTCCTGACTGCTACATATTGCTCTTCATGAATTCTTCAATCTTAGCTGCTGCAGCCTCTTCATCTTCACCTTCTACAGTAATTGTAACTTCATTTCCACATTTTACTGCAAGTGCCATAACACCGAAGATTTTCTTGCAGTCTCCTGACTTGCCATCCTTAATAATTGTAATCTTACTGCTAAATTCCTTAGCAGCCTTTACAAGCTCTCCTGCTGGACGAGCATGTATGCCTTCTGCATCTGTAATAACGTACTTAAATTCCTTCATAATTAAAAACCACCTTTCTTAGGCTGCTTTCTTCTTAAAGAGCCCTAAACATATTGTTGAGATGATAGTTCCTGCCACAAGTGCAATCACATAATATATTGCATTGCCTACTACAGGGAATACGAAAATGCCGCCATGTGGTGCCATTAAAGTACATTTGAAAAACATACTGACAGCACCTGCTGCACCTGAACCTATGATACATGCTGGTATTACATGTAAAGGATCTGCTGCCGCATATGGTATTGCACCTTCTGTTATAAATGCAAGTCCCATAATAAAGTTAGTTGGACCAGCATCTCTTTCTTCCTTAGTAAACTTATTCTTAAAAAGTATTGTTGCAAGAGCAATCGCACATGGTGGAACCATACCACCTATCATTACTGCTGCCATTATATCATAATTACCTGCTGCAATGGAAGCAGTTCCAAAAACATATGCTGCTTTATTGAACGGACCACCCATATCAATTGCCATCATGGCTGCAAGTATGAATCCAAGAAGAACCCTGCTTGTACTTCCCATTCCTGCAAGGAAGCTGTTAAGTCCTGTGTTAATCCCACCCATTACAGGCTCTACAATAAATGTCATTCCAAGTCCTATTACCAGAATACCCACTACCGGATATATAAGTACAGGTGCTATCTTTTCCAATGCCTCTGGTAACTTATCACATATCTTTCTTAAAAGAACTATAATATATCCTGCTGCAAAACCTGCTACCAGAGCGCCTAAGAATCCAGACTTTCCATTAGCTGCGATATAACCACCAACAAAACCAAGTGCA
The DNA here is from genome assembly GCF_009680455.1 of Lachnospira eligens. Taxonomy (GTDB): domain Bacteria; phylum Bacillota; class Clostridia; order Lachnospirales; family Lachnospiraceae; genus Lachnospira; species Lachnospira eligens_A. The sequence continues at coordinate 154,006 of NZ_WKRD01000003.1, read as the reverse complement.
AGTGCCGGTCTGTCACCAATGGCCATTGCAATAAATCCTGCCAGAACAGGGAGCATGAAGCCAAATGCTGCTCCACCGATAGACTTAAACAGTGCCGCAACAGGTGTTATCGTACCAAAGTTGCTTCGTTCTGCCTCTGACAGTGCATTCATATCAACATTAAGTCCATCAATAAGAAATGCTATGGCAATCAGAATACCTCCGCCTACAACGAAAGGTAACATATGTGATACACCATTCATAAGCTGTGTATATATCTTATGTCCAATTCCGCCGCCTTTCTTTGCTGATGTGCTTTCCTTCTTTTCAGAAGTTCCTGCCTTATATACAGGTGCATCTCCTGCAAGAGCTTTCTTTAAAAGTTCATCTGCTTTATTAATTCCATCTGAAACCTGACACTCAATTACTTTCTTTCCATCAAATCTCTCCATTGGAACCTGTGCATCTGCCGCAACAATAATACACTCTGCCGATTCAATATCTGCATCTGTCAGTACATTCTTAGCTCCGCCAGAACCTCTTGTCTCAATCTTAATTGCACATCCAGCCTTAGCTGCTGCCTTCTCAAGTCCTTCTGCTGCCATGTAAGTATGTGCAATACCTGTAGGGCAGGAAGTAACTGCAAGAATCTTAGCCGGCTTATTGTCTTCCTTTTCAAGTCTTTCATCTATACTCTTGGCTTCTTCGTCAGCCCCATCTATGATTTCAATGAATTCCTCAGGGCTTCCAGCTTTCATAAGCTTTGCTACGAAATCCTCATCCATAAGAAGCACTGATAACTTACTTAATACATCAAGATGTACGTTATCCTTAGTATCCGGCGCTGCAATAAGGAAAAGAACCTTTACCGGCTCATCATCAAGCGATTCAAAATCAACTCCATCCTTAATAATCATTGCTGCAAGTCCTGGTGCATTAACAGCACTGCATTTGCCATGAGGAATTGCTATTCCTTCTCCTACACCTGTTGTACTTTCTTCTTCTCTTGCATATACTTTAGCCCTGTAGCTTTCAATATCATCAATCTTTCCGCTCTTTGCCATAAGTTCTACAGCCATATCAAGAGCCTCACTCTTTGTCTTAGGAGCAGCATTAAGATTAATGCTTCTCTTATCAAGTAAATCTGTAATTCTCATAAAATACCTCCTTTACATTATCTCTTGCAGGTAACCTCTACCCGCTTTAATACCTCTGAAATCTCTCTTTTTGTTGCAAGATTTTCTGAAAATGCACTGGCACTTCCTGTTGCAACGCCCATTCTGAATGCATCTTCATAATTACATGTCTGAAGATATCCCGCCATAAATCCTGCAACCATTGAATCACCTGCACCTACTGAATTCTTAAGCTCGCCCTTTGGTGCATCTGCTTCATATACGTTTCCATGTTCATCAATAAGAACTGCGCCTTTTCCACCCATCGATATAAGCACATTGACAGCTCCCATATCCTTCAGCTTCCTTGCATATGGAATAACCTCTTCCTTAGATTCAAGCTTAACACCAAATATATCTCCAAGTTCATGCTGATTAGGCTTGATAAGAAATGGGTGATATTCAAGGACATTAAGTAAAAGCCTGCTTGTCGCATCAACTATAATCTTAACATCTCTTCCCTGTAGTCTTCCCATTATTCTTCTGTATATATCGTCTGATATACATGAGGGAATACTTCCTGCAAGCACAAGAACATCTCCACTTGAAAGTCTGTCAATCTTACTTACAAGAGAATGGAGATTATCTTCTGATATCTGAGGTCCCATTCCGTTAATCTCTGTTCCATCTATGTTCTTAATCTTCATGTTTATTCTTGAAAAACCATTATCAACCTGAATAAAATCTGTATTAATGCCATACTCTGATACCATGTCACATATCTGTTTTCCGGTAAACCCGGCTACAAAACCAAATGCTGTTGTATCAAATTCAAGATTATTAAGAACTATTGAAACATTAATTCCTTTACCCCCTGGAAGCATATGCTCATATGATGTTCTGTTCGTCATCCCCAGTTCAAAACTCTTAACTTCCACTATATAATCCAGTGACGGATTAAATGTTACTGTATATACCATTGTCTCTCCTTTCTGGCTTCACGACCTTTTTGTTATAATTATAATACAATCGCATTCGTTCAAAATCAATCACATTCATTCACAAACTTTTAGATTATTTTTGTGCATTTTTCACAAATTATCATCAAAATATTTTCTCTAAATATGCATTGTGTATCAACTTCATAACTTTCAGTATCGGTCAAAAACAAAAAAATATGCCAGAACTTCAGACTCAGCCAAAGTTCCGGCATATTAGTATTATATATTATTATATTAATGTTTTCCCTTAAGAAGTGGTGATAATGGCTTATATATAAGCATTGATATTCCTACATCTATAAGACCTTTAACTATTGTAAAAGGAAGATTAAAGCATATCAGACACTGCATGATTGATTTCATGATGGAATTATAGCCTGATACAGACTTAATATTACCACCTCTGGCATTGCCAGTTTATAATACACAGGATACACTATTAAATAATTCGAGAACACACTGAATACACCCATTGCCATGGCACCGCATAAACCGCCAAGCAATGCTCCTGTCTTAGACTTTTTCTTCTTATAAACAATTCCTGCTGTAAACACGAATACGGAACCGAGTATAAAGTTAGAAAGTTCGCCAACAAGCATACTCTGTGAAGCTGCCAGATGTACAACATTCTTAATGAGACATATTATAATGCCTGCCACTGGTCCGAGTGCATAAGCACCAAGTAACGCCGGAAGATCCGAAAAATCAAACTTAATAAATCCTGGCATAATAGGAATCGGTATCTCCAGATACATAAGAACTACTGCTACTGCTGAAAGCATACCCGTCACCGCTATCGTTCTCACATTATTCTTAGTATTAACATTACTCATTGCTTTTATTCTCCCTTATATTCTGTAATATTATTCTGCCTCCTTAAGGTGCATCTTTTTTGATGCATGCTCCATAGCTTCAACAAGAGTTCTCATATCACTAAGTATCTGTGTAGTTCTTTCTTCACCAAGTTCAGCAATAACATTACCATAATATTCTCTGTTATTGTCCTCTCTTTTTTTCAAGAAATCCCTTCCGGCATCAGTGAATACGAGATATGTACCATCTGTTCCTTTGCCATCATGTTTCCATAAAGCATAGCCCATATCCTTAAGACTGCTTGCGATTGCCGATGTCTGTGGAATTGATATTCTCATAAATGAAGACAAATCCTTAAGATATGTCTTATCCTTGCCATCAATACAATCTTTCTCCATTACCTTGAGCGCAATATAATCTGCCAGCTCAAGACCATTGTAAAAATTCTTTCTTCTCTCCTTATCCATCAGGAACCTCTGAAATATAAGTTCTGTAGATAATTCGAAGCTTTCAAAACTATTGTTCATGCCCCTATCTCCTCTCTGTTTTAAAATAATGATTCGATAGATTTATATTATCAGAAAAATCCTTATATGTCTGTATAACAATCATAAACAATTGTAAAAAAGTTATAAACTATGGATTACAGCATTCCGCTGCCGTATATCCCGCTCCAATAAGTTCTTCTCTTTCTGCATAAGAATATATCTTATTCTTAGTTCCAATTCTTGATGCCTTTTCGCATTCCGGTTTATGAAATGTCATTGTTTTACTGTTAAGAATATAATTGAAATCCATTGATGAATCCTTCATCTGTGCAGCCATATCTAGGAATTCTCCTGTATATTCAGACTCTCCTGTTGAATATATGTAATTAATACCCGGCTGTACATTATATAAAAATATATTAAAGCATATTCCTTCTCCACTGTCCTCTACAGAATAAGCCTCCATAAGAACCCCCCGGCACATAAGTTCTTCACCAACAAATACCGGAGTAGTCCTGTACATAACGTGATTAGAAGTTTTCTCAAGATATCTTGCAATCTTTACCACATATGCATTCATATAGTTCTTCATATATGGAGTTGCTGTTATATAATTCTTCTTATCAGTATCAGAACCTCCAAAGCACCATGCAATGCTCTGCGCTCTGCTCTGGCAGTATCCATCTCCCGCAATACTGTCATACTTGATATTATTCCATCCTGTAGGACAGATACTTTTTGATTCACCTTTCTTATCATCTTCAGATGGCATTGAATCATAATCTAAACATGCCATCGCAGAAGTAACCCTTTTGATACTGTCAAGCGGTCCATATTTTATATATGAATCCTTAACTATCTCAGAGCTTGTAAAATACGGCTTATTATCATTAACTACAACATATGGATTATCTCCATTATATGCCGGAATATCCTCATAGGAAAACTGTATACTGTTTGAATTAACATTATTAGCAGACACATTTGCAAAAAGTTTATATCCGCCAAACACAATCAACACAAGTAATATTATCCCTATTATTTTCTTTCTCATTTCGTATCACCCTTCTTCATTCCTGGTATCTGTGCCAGAATAACCGCTGTAAACACAAGTACACACCCCATTATCTCTTTTGGTTTTAACAATTCCCCAAGTACAATCCATCCGGCAAGCACTGCAAACACTGATTCAAGACTCATGACAATAGATGCCACCGAAGGCTGTGCATATTTCTGTCCAACCATCTGAAGTGTATATGCTATACCGCCTGACAATACACCTGCATAAAGTATCGGAATAAGCGCAGCTTTAATTCCTGCAAATGTAACATTTTCCGTAAATATCATAGCAAATGTTGAAATAATTGCAATAGCCATAAATTGTATACAGGACATTTTCATGCTGTCAGCACTTGAAAATTTATCAATAACCAGAATGTGTATTGTAAAGCATATTGCTCCCAGGAACACAAGGACATCTCCAAGATATATTCCTGATACACCACCAGACATACATAAAAGATACATTCCGGCAACGCATCCTGCAACAGAAACGCCGGTTATCCAGTGCATTTTCTTACCCATAAAAACCGAAACTACCGAAACCATAACAACATAAGTTGCTGTAATAAAGCCCGACCTTCCTGATGCCGCGACCCCTTGTGGATATACACTTATTCCATACTGCTGGAAAGTCATCGCTGCAAAGAGAACAATTCCACATATTATGCCTGCACCCAGTGGCCATGTCTGTAAACGGCTTCCATTCTCTGTACTAATCACTTTCCCTGAATTATTTCTTTTATCCAATACATTTTTAATTATAATTACGACTGCCAGAAATAGTGCTCCGACTATAGACCTTGCAGCATTAAATGTAAATGTTCCCACTGCTCCTGCACCACTTGTCTGTGCAACAAATGCCGTTCCCCAGATAAATGCAACAAGAAGCAGTATCAGGCTTCCCTTTATATTATTCATTGCTCTTACCCTTATTAATATATTTGATACCTGTAAATGCACCTATAAGAATAACTAAACCTATAATAAGAGGAACAACAGGATTCTGTACAAATCCTGCAATAACATATGTCACACAAGAAATAACTGCAACTACAATTACATATGGAAGCTGTGTAGACACATGATTCATATGATTACACTGTGCTCCTGCCGAAGCCATAATTGTCGTGTCAGATATTGGTGAACAATGGTCTCCACAGACAGCTCCAGCCATACATGCTGAGATTGATATAATCATCATTGTATGGTTCGTTCCTGAAAATGTATTTACAACAATAGGAATAAGAATTCCAAATGTTCCCCACGATGTTCCTGTTGCAAAAGCAAGGAATACCGCAACCAGAAATATAACTGCTGGCAGAATATTTAACCAGCCGCCCGATACTCCTTTTACAAGTCCGGCAACAAACTCCTTAGCGCCCAGACTGTCTGTCATTGCTTTGAGTGTCCATGCAAATGTAAGAATAAGGATTGCTGGTACCATTGCCTTGAATCCTTCCGGTATGCATGAGCATGATTCATTGAATGAAAGTACCCTTCTTACTGCATAGAACACAATTGTTATTATAAGTGCAAAGAAACTTCCAAGCATAAGTCCTACCGAAGCATCACTTCCTGAAAATGCATCAACAAAACCTACTCCCTTGAAAAAATCTCCTGAATATAGCATTCCAATTATGCAGCAAACTATAAGTGTAATAATTGGAAACAGCAGATCTAACACTCTTCCGCGTCCCTTAATTACATCTTCTGTTGCGTTAGCATATGGCCTGTCAGGAGTTGTATACAAGTCTCCCTTAGCTGCATTTGCTTCATGAACTGCCATTGAACCAAAGTCAACCTTTAACGCTACAATAAGAATCATTGCTGCAATAGTAAATAACGCATAATAATTGTAAGGAATAGCCTTAATAAATATTCCAAAACCATCTTCGCCCTCAACAAAACCTGTTACCGCTGCTGCCCATGAAGATATAGGCGCAATAATACAGATTGGTGCCGCTGTTGCATCAATAAGATATGCAAGCTTTGCTCTCGAAACATTATGCTTGTCTGTTACTGGACGCATAACGCTTCCAACAGTAAGACAGTTAAAATAATCATCAATAAATATAAGAATTCCAAGAAGCACCGTAACAAGCTGTGCTCCAACTCTTGTCTTAATATGTCTTCCAGCCCATTCTCCAAATGCTGCAGAACCACCTGCTTTATTCATCATGCACACCATGATTCCCAGTACAACAAGGAACACCAGAATTCCTACATTGTAAGGATCTGACAATACTCCTACAAGACCATCTTCAAATATATGAAGAACTGATTTTTCAAAACTGAACCCGCTCTGGAATATATTTCCATAGAACAGTCCTCCTATTACAATTCCTACAAAAAGTGAACTGTAAACCTCTTTAGTAATTAATGCTAATATAATAGCAACCAGCGGTGGTATAAGTGCCCAGAAGGTTGCATACAGATTAGGTACATACTGAATAACTTCTTCCATTGTATCTCTCCTTAATAAATGTATATCCTACACTAATTGTGTATTCTGCTTTCACTGCAAGTAAAATATATAACCTGATAATTCTTTGCAATCTCGTCGAGAAGCTTCATAGCCCCCTTAATATTATTATCATCAAGATTGACAAATGGGTCATCAAATATAAGAAATGGTTTCTCTTCTTTATACATTGCCTCAACAAGCGCCATTCGCATGCATACGCCAACCAGATCCTGCTTTCCTGCACTAAGATATCCAATATCTCTTGGCATATTCTGCTCCATGACAGTAAGCTTTGTATCTGCATCAAGATTGTATGCATCAGGCTCACATCCGGTAAGTATAGTATAATACTTCCTAAAGCCCGACATAACAGGTCCCATATATTCAGAAGTAAAAGACTGCTTTGAATCCTCCATAATCTGTTTTGTAAGCTTCAGCAATCTCTCTTTATTCTTTTCGCTTTCCTGAATATCTGTAAGCCGGTTAAGTTCCTGCCTGCAGTTTTCACACTCATCAGCCTGAATCTGAAGATTCTCTAACTGCTTATTGCACTGAGATATCTGTTGTGCATATTCTTCAATCATGTTGTCAATCCGTGTCATATCTGACGCTATCTCTTCCAGTGAAATCTTATCAGCATCATTTTGTGCCGCAAACATACTGATATCATTCTCTGACTCAAAATCAGCTTTAATCATCATTGCATTATCATACTCACTTTTAGCACAATAATATCCATCAAGCTTTTTGTCAAGGTTTCTAAGTGTTTCTCCAATACTTTCCTCGCCATTAAAGCTTTTAATATATTTTTCCAGAAAGCATTTAATACCTGACATATTCTGCTCGTACTGGTTTCTATAGATATCTTGTTTAGACATTTCTTGATTAATTCTTTTATAGTCAGCAATGTCATTTCTTATGCGTTCAATTGCCAGACTATAATTATTACCATTAGCGGCACAGTTATACCGTTTCAGAAATACATCCAGCCTGTTCTCAAGCTGTTTTATCTGTTCAGATAATTCGTTGTCCTGACCAGCCGCCCGTTTCTCAAGTTCACGATAATCTTCTATATCATGACATAAACCCGAAAGCTCCCATGCAATATTATCTCTGCTAAATGTAATCTCATATTCTTCACAGAACTGCCTTACAACATTCTCCGTTCCGCTGATAAAATTCTTATCATCATTAATATCCGCTTCAATTGCCTTAATCTTATTATCAGATTCAGCACTTATATTCATAAATTCACTATCATGCTGTTTCTTCTTCACAGTTCCAATCACTGAAAATACTACTGCCATACACAAGCCGACAATAATCATGGCAATTCCAACTTCCATTACAGGCACAACAAGCACACCGCCTATTACAGCCATTACGATTCCTGCTATAATTCCAGGCACACATGAATTTTTATATAACTTAGCTCTTTCAAGTCTTGCTTGTTCATTCTCTCTTGCAAGATCCAGCTTCATTTCCTTGCCAACAATAGAATTCTGCTTGTTCTGTGCTGAAATCCAGATATCATGAATCTTCCCGACTTTGTTTTCATCGGGAATTCCTCTTGCAAACCTTTTCTTATACCCTTCAAGCTTTTCCAGTTCATCATCAGACAAACGGTTCTTCGCAGCAGCTTCTTTAAGTTCATCTAATTGTCTGGCAGTATTCTGCCATTCATCAATAGTTTCACTATCAGGAACCCCCTGTTCAAACATACCTCTAAGTTGTTCAAGCCTTTTACTGTCATCATCATCAATGTGTGTGAATTTTCCACTTAATCTTCCTGCTTCATCAAAGATTTCAATCTGCTTGTGCACATCTTCCTTTTCAGGCAGTTCCCCATTAAAGTAATGTTCATATTGTTCAAATGCATTCTTCTTATTATTACATTCCTTATCAAGCAGCTGATACTTCTCTTTCAATGCCTGTATATCCTTCTGCACACTTAAATGCTTCTGCTGTTCCTGCATTTTCTTTCTGTCAGCTCTAAGTTCTTCTCTCTTAACACACAGATTATCTCTTATATCTGTCTGCTCTTCAATAATTCTGTCTGTCTGTGAATAATTGTTAATCCTGGCAGCAAGCTCTGTTATTCTTGATTTCCTCTTAGATATAGATCCTGTAGACCTCGTACTTGTTATATTATTAAGCACCGCGGTCAGTCTTCCCACAGCAGTTTCAAAATTATTAATATCATCTGTATTATCTGCAAGATTTCCAATCTTGGCATTTATGCTGTCAGTAGTTGACGTAACACAATCACTCTGACCTATAAACACAGTTCTCTCAAAAGACTGTGCATCTATCTTGAACAATTCTTCTCCAATATCACACGAAAAATCATCACATTCAACATTAGTGTCTTTTCTTACAAGCAGGAATTCATCATCCGCCTGCTTTTTTCCAAAGGTTCTTCTAAGTGAATAAACCACTCCACCAGTTTCAAATACTATCTCACCACCATAAACACCCTTCTGCCACGGCATAAGACGATTTCTTTCCTTATCGACTAATTTCTTCTTGCTTTCATTCTTAAATCCATAAAACATAACACGGATAAATGATGCAAGTGTACTCTTTCCCCAGCCATTATCCTCACATATCGTATTACATTCACCAGAGAAATCATATGTAACATTATTCAGTTTTCCAAAATTTTCGATTGTACAACTGATAAGTTTCATCAGACTATCTCCTCCCCCTGCAATGCCTGTAATCCATATCGTATAATTACAGCTTTATCTTGTTCATTGATATCGTCTCTCCCCATAACATTTCTAATAAACTCTCCCTTAAGTGAAACATCATGCTCATAAGACATATAATCAACTCTATAAGCGGTGCAGTCCTTTATCTTAAATGCATAAAACCTGTTCTCAAACTGCTTACACAGATAGTCCGTATCTTTCTCACATTCAACATCCAATTCACCTGTAAGTTCAAGCTTAACCAGACTATCTTTCGTAAAACCTGCATTATTAAGAAAACTGCTTAATTTCTGTTCAATTTCAAATGTGCTTTCACACCCTGTAACATCAACCTGTGCAACATAAATATTTCTTCTTGCAAATGGAACAAAATATGTATCAGAACTTCCAGAAGTTTCATCAATATCAAGTACTACAAAGCCATGCTCTCCAGCCTCATCAAAGCCCCTTCCCTCAAGACATCCCGGATAACAATACACTCCTCTGGCATCCAGCCTGTCACTTGAATATTCATGCACATGTCCAAGTGCAAGATAATCAATTCCACGGCTTCTTAAATCCTTAAGACTTATTATCTGTGCGTTATTCTTAGAAACATGAGAAGCCTCCTGCCCATGCAGTACAACAATATTATAATTGCCTGCATTGAGAGAAAGGCTTCCATATATCTTACCAACATTATCACTGTCAAGCTCCACGCCGGTAATAACAATATTCTTTGTAATACTGCCATTATTGATTATACCGGCGTTATAACTTGTCCATTCTTTTCCAAACATACGAAGATTAGCAGGAATCTCATCCAGATACGACACAAAGCTTCCATTGTCATGATTACCCTGCAGATAATAAAATGTAATACCTGGATTGTTAATTATTATATTATATACTTCTTTCTTTGCTCCGACTGATATGTTCCTTGTATCAAACAAATCCCCCGCAATTATAATAACCCCGATACACTCCTTCACAGCATATCCGACCATATCCTTAAAAGATGCCAGCAGCTCACTCCTGCGTTCTCTTGCCTTATCTTTATCAAGATTAGCCGTCATTGCTGAATCCAGATGAATATCTGCACAATGCAAAATCTTCATATCTTCTCAACCTCAACTAATACATACTAATTAATATGTAGAATACGCTCCTTCAACATGAACACTCTCTGTTGTTTCATTCTGGATATATATTCTGTATGATCCGCTCATTGTCAGCTCAAATACGTGTGAATCATTGCCATTGGCAATAATATATCTTTTCGAACCATCAGGCTGTATAATTCCTGCTCTGACACTATGAAATGGTTCCACCGAAAATACACTTAAAACTATCCTCTGTCCAGAAGATGCATGAAAGCTTGATGTTGACCTCCTTACCCCGGCATACACATCCCATGAGATTGTACCATTTGAAGCGCATGGCATTATTTCATCAGGATTAACATCTTCTTCATACATGTCTGTAACAGCTGAATCTTCATAATCAGCAGCCTCATAATATTCTGTTTCTAATACCTGTATCTCTCTTTTTTCATCAGCAGTTACCTCCGCAACCTTAACTGATGTTTCAGTTACGGTTGTAGCTGCTCCCGCCACCATAACAGAACTCATAGCAACAAATAAAGTCAGTATAGCTGCTGCAACAGCCATTGGTCTTTTCTTAACATTATAACTCTTCATAACATGCTCCATTCTTTCTCTTAAACTGCTTTTATTTTCATACAGACTTGCAGACAGCATGTCATAAAGATTATTATTTCTCACAGCAAGATTAAATATTGTTTCATAATATTCATGTAGTCCATTCTCTGACATACATACAGAATAGTCACATGCATACTCAGCATATTTAATAAATCTTCTGTAAAAAATCCATATAACCGGATTAAAGAAATTAAGTATACTTGCCACCGCAAGAAGATATCTGAACCATATATCATTATGAACCACATGTGTAAGTTCATGTGCAAATACAACTCTCATCTCTTTCTCAGAAAAATGATCTGCATTAACAACAACACACGGTCTGTGTATTCCTGTCACGTATGCAGTAGTTGTTCTGTATGACTGCCTTAATGTAATTTTACATTTTCCAAGTCCCATCTGTTCTTTTATCTCATAGAAAATCCTGTTCATCTCCTTATTACAGGCAAATGATTCTTTCCTTATTGATAAAATTCTAAATCTCTTAAACACATAAATCATTATTGCAACAGCCAGACCTGTTATCCACACAATAGCAACAGCTCTTGTCACATTAATAATAAGCGGTGATGTATCAAATGCGTAACCATTCCACACGAACCTTAAGCGGTCAATCATTCTTATCGCGTAATACATTACCGGAATTATCCAGAACAATACAACAACTTTTCCAAGTCTGTATGACATATTAAGATATCCTGTCTTATCAAGTAAATATGAAGTTATAAGCCATGCAACAGTAAGTACGCTACCTGTAAATGTAGTTATGACAATCATGTAAAACAAATCTGTCCATAGCATAATCTGCTGCACTCCTAAGTTAAATATATTAATCCGACATATAAATAAATATATCACATTTTTATATAAAAACATAGAACTTCTTTGTATAAAATGGTATACTTAATTCATATTTATTGTTCGTATTAATCATATACACAGAAGGGAGTATTTATGCAATATAATGTGAAAAAATGGGGGCTTCTCCCCGATGGTACAATGTGTCATATTATTCAACTTTCATATAATGACATATCGCTTTATGTTTCAGACTATGGTGCAACATTTCAGTCAATGTTCGTGACTGATTCATCCGGTACACAACACGACATAATCCTTGGTTATGATACCCCGGAAGAATATTATTATGACCAGCAGAACTTCGGTGGGACAATGGGACGATTCGCCAACAGAATTGCAGGGGCATGCATAACTCTTAATGGTAAAGACTGGCATCTTCCTGCCAACGAAGGTAATAACACTCTTCACAGCGGACACGGCTTCAACAAATGTATGTGGCAGTATGATGTTAATCCTGAGGCTCTCATCCTCACACTTAACAGCCCGCATCTTGAGAATGGATTCCCTGGAAATCTTAAAGTTACCCAGACAATTACTATTACTGACAGGAATTCAATACTTGTGCATTATGACGCAGTATCAGATATGGATACAGTATGTAGCTTCACCAATCATAGTTACTTTAATTTTTCCGGAGTAAAGAATGTCTGTAATTATATAGTATCTGTAGGAGCAGATTGCTACACCCCTGTAGACAGCAGCAATATCCCCACAGGTGACATTCTGCCTGTTGAAGGAACAATGTATGATTTCCGTAATCCAAGAAGAGTTGGAACAGATTATATTGATATCAATTACGTTCTCTCTGATGCATATGAATATGCCGCTAAAGTAACCGACCCAGAAGCAGGCATAAGCATGTCTGTAAAGACCAGTTTCCCAGGATTGCAGCTGTATAACGGTAATTATATAGGTAACTGTACCGGTAAATACAATATGCCATACAACGATCAGCATGGCATATGTTTTGAACCTCAGTTTTTCCCTGACTCAATGCATCATAATAACTTTCCGTCCCCTGTTCTTAAAGCCGGAGAGCATCTTGACAGATATATAGAATACATTTTCTAAACAGAAACTGCATTACCAAAGCGCACGACGCAAAAAAAGAACCGCCCCTGAAATCAGGGCGGTTCTTTTTAATCTAAAAGCATATCTAACCTTTAACACCACCAAGTGTAACTCCTCTTACAATGAACTTTGAAAGACAGATATATACTATAATTACCGGAACAATAGCAAATGCTATCATCATATATACCTGACCCATATCAAACTTCAGGAAATCTGCACTACGAAGCTGTGCTATTAACAAAGGAAGTGTTTTCTTACTTGCCTTGTTAATAAGGAGTGAAGGTATAAAATAATTATTCCATGATGATACGAAAGTAAATATCAACTGAACAGCCAGAGCTGGTTTCATAAGAGGCAGAACAATCTGGTTAAATATTCTAAATTCTCTTGCGCCATCAATTCTTGCCGCCTCTATAAGTTCCATTGGAAGCACACTGTCCATATACTGCTTAATAAAGAAGAATACTACAGGCGCTGCGATTGAAGGAACAATAAGAGGTATATATGAATTCAGAAGTTTCCAGTCTCCGATCATCTTAACAAATCCAAGTGCTGACACCTGTGTTGGCACCATCATTACAAGAAGAATGAATGTAAATGCAAACTTCTTTAGCCTAAAGTTATATGCATGAATAGCAAATGCTGTAAGTGCTGAGAAATACACCGACAGAACTGCTGAGCATGCCGCAACAAACAAACTGTTAAACATACCCTTAATAACCGGAATATTCTCATTAGCAAGAACATTCTTCATGTTGACTATAAACGACTTTCCTGGAAGGAACGAGAATCCTTTCTGGATATCAGGGTGTGATCTTGTTGTATTAATAATAAGTACATAGAATGAGAAAAGGCACAAAAATGTTATAAGAATAAGTACAATATAACATAACACTCTCTCTGTTGTAAGTATTATCCTGTCTTTCACTCCAGCATTAGCGCCTTTAATATCAGCACTTGCAGAGGCTTTACCTGAATTACTCATATTACTTCGCCTCCTTTGCTTTTTTCTTCTTAGCTTTTCTAATTCCTGCTGCTTCCATATCCTTTGTTATATAATTAAATACAAATATACTAAGTACTGCTGTTACAATAAACAGAATAACTGAAAGCGCACCTGCCATGCCATAATTCTTACTATAAAGATGCTTGTTAAGATACATGATAACCGTCATACTTGTTCTATCCGGATTACCATTACCATTCGTAAGAATCTGAGGAACATCAAACATCTGGATACCACCAATCAATGATGTAATAAGTGTGTATGCCAGAATAGGCTTAATAAGCGGAAGTGTAATCTTTCCAAATATCTGTCTTGAATTAGCACCATCAATTCTTGCTGCTTCAAAAAGACAAGGGTCAACGCCCATGATGGCAGCCATAAGAATAATTGTTGTATTACCAAACCACATAAGGAAGTTCATAAGAGCAATCAGTCCTCTCGCTCCTGCTACCTCCGCAAGGAATCTATATGTAGGCAATCCCATACTGTTAAGCATGTTATTGATTGGACCCTGATCTGCAAATATTGCGTAGAATAACATGGCAAATGCAGATGCCATAATCAAATTAGGCATATAGATTATAGTTTTGAAAAATCCTGTACATTTTAATCTTAATCTAAGATCTGTAAACCATGACGCCAGAAGCAATGATATAAGAATCTGGGGAATAAATCCCATCAGCCACATTATCATTGTATTCTTCAGATAGAGCAATGTATCACCGTTAAACAGTATGGCCTTGTAATTGTCAAATCCAACGAACTTAGGTCCGACCTGCATAAGTCCAACCATATAGTTCTCAAAAAAACTATTATAAAATGTAGATATCAGTGGTATTAATGAAAACACAATATATACTGCAAAGAACGGTATAAGAAATATGTATCCCCATTTTGCATAGCTTACAAACTTTTTCTTCTTTTTATTCATACATATCTCCATTCCTGCCATATAAAAAGGCACAGCCATATAACATACTTATTATAATGACTGTGCCTTAATGACTAGCAATTACTAATTACTTTGAAAGGTTTGGATATTTCTCAATAGCTGCTTTATAGAAGTTATCAAGAGCCTTATCCTTAGTTACATTGCCATCGAAGTAATCCTTCATAGCCTTCTGGAATTCTTCGTTAAGACCCTGGTCATAAGAAGAAATATTCTTCATGCTGATCTTAGGAGCTGACTTAGCAAATAACTTGATATGATTCTGACCGCCAAGGAAATCTGACTTGAAGTTACTGCTAGCGATTTCATTCATACCTGATGCTGTATTAGTGTAATCCTGAGTATCTTCTGTAATCTTCTTCATTGTAGCCTTATCACAGCAAAGTGTCTTCATAACATCTTTTACAATGTTAGCGTTATCTGTTCCTGCTGCTGCACAGATCCATGTACCACCCCAGTAGTAGCTCTGTGGACCTTCACATACTGCATAGTCGCCGTAGATACCGTTGCCAACTTCTTCCTTACCACCTTCCTTAACAGGTGTAGCAAGTGAGTTACCTAAAAGTGTAAAGTTAATTCCCCATGTTGAGTAGAAGAATCCGAATACCTTACCAGAAGGTCCCTGATCTGCTGCCCATGTTGAATCCCAAAGAGATGACTTATTATTATAGCCCTTATCTGTATATTTCTTAGTCTGATCAACCCACTTCATAATGTTATCATCAATAACAATCTTGTTATTAGAATCAACCCAAGGAGCTGATACATTATTAGAGAATACTCTGTATGAATCATCATAACCTGAAAGCATCTTGTAACCCTTAGCAGCAGCCTGTTCAGCTACCTTATCAAACTTATCCCAAGTTGAAAGTGCTTCCTGAACCTTATCCGGATCATCTGTTCCAAGAACATCCTTAGCAATAGAACGTCTGTAAGCAAAGAGTCCTGGAGTTGCCTGCCATGTTGTAGCCTTAAGTTTTCCTTTGCTGTCAGTTGCGATATCCTTTGTGTACTGATACATGTCCTTAAGATCATCATCTGTAAGACCTACATCTTTTACATCAAGTGTGTAATCACTGTTAACATACTTTAAAGCATAATCAGCTTCGATAAGGAACATATCAATCTTATCATCTGCTGCTGCATCCTTCTGCTTTAATAATGCAGCATCAAGAGCATTCTGATAAGCGTTGTTTTCGTTAGGAGTAATTACCCAGTTTACCTTAACATCTGAAGGAACATTCTTATAATATCCTTCAAATCTGCTCTTAAACTCATCGTTCCAGCAGTAAATGTTAAGTACCTTACCCTGTTCCTCAGGCTTAGTATTAACTGTTGCCGAACCACCATCCTTTGATCCACAACCTGCTAATGTGGAAAGCACCATCATTGTACCAAGTGCCAGACTTAATAATCTCTTTTTCATAAAAAACCCTCCATAAATCTTAGACGACACCTTTAGTTTCCTATTCTTTTAATTGTTTCCCCTTCGATTAGTTCCGCATCTACAACAACCCTCTTTACTATCGTTGCCCTGGGATTCTCTATAGCACTTATAAGCTCATCTGCGGCAATCCTGCCGATCTCCCTGGTGTTCTGACGAATTGTTGTAATCTTAGGATTTAACATCTGCGAGAATCTTGTTCCATCGTAACCTGCAACAGACACATTCTTCGGACTATGCAATTTCATATTCTTAATAGCATTCTTGCCTCCAACAACAGATAAATCATCTGGATAAAAAATACATGTTGGCGGTTCCTTTAATTTTAACAGCTCATATGTAAGCTTCTCAGCTTTTATCGAATCAAGATAGGTTGATTCTTTAATGTATTCATCTGGAACTTCTACCCCTAATTCACCCATTGTCTTATAAAAGGCTGCCAGACGTTCTTTCGTAACCTCTGATTCAACGTTTCCATAAATATAAGCTATCTTTCTGTGTCCCCTGCTGTACGCGTAACGTACTAATTCACTCATCCCTTTCACGTTGTTAGAATTGACCGATGTACTGCCATTGAAAATGTAGTCGATGGTCACAACTGGTAATCTCCCGTTAACCATTTCATAGATTTCAGGATTGCTGAAATCCTCACAAGCTACAAGCACGCCATCAAAATTCCTGTATAAACAGTGTTCGTAGAAAGTCATCTTCTTAGAGTGATTGCTTACAAATGTAATATCATACCCCTTCTTCTCTGCTTCATTCTTAAAACTCTCAAGAACCTCGGCAAAATACTCATGTGCAAGACCATTATTAAGAAGAACTCCTATGTTATATGAACGGTTCGTCTTAAGTGCTCTGGCTGCTGAATTCGGATAATATCCAAGTCTGTTAGCTGCCTCTTTAACTTTCCTGCGTGTCTCTTCACTGATGTCACTATGGTCATTGAGAGCTTTACTTACTGTAGCAATTGAAACTCCACATTCTACAGCAACATCTTTCATAGATACCATAGATTCATTCCTTTCATGCATTACTTAATCGTTTTCGTAGCTTTACTATAACTCATATCAGATATAAATGCAAGTACTTTTGTAAATTTTACTTATTTTTCTATATATCATCGTATTTTTTGTGCATTTCTACCAATTCTTATTCAAATTCAAAATAATCATTGATTTAATCCAAGCCTTAAAATATACTTATTACTATAAAATCAATATTAGAACTTGTACCTTAATGCACTTAATCGTTTTCTATAAATTATATGTGTACAGGAGGTATAATATGCAATTCGGTTTTTTTGATGACATCAATAAAGAATATGTCATAACCACACCAGAAACTCCATTGCCATGGATTAATTACTTAGGCTGCGAGAATTTTTTCAGTCTTAAGAGCAATACCGGCGGAGGATACTGTTTCTATAAGGATGCCAAGCTGCTCCGACTCACAAGATATCGCTATAATAATTCTCCTTTAGATAACAACGGCCACTACATTTATATTAAAGATGAGGATACCATATGGAATCCTGGATGGCAGCCATCCCAGACACCAGTTGAGGATTATACATGTCGTCACGGACTTGGATATACAGTGATTTCTTCATCTAAGAATGACATTAAAGCTACACAGACTGCTCTCGTTCCTATTGGAGATAATTGTGAACTTGATAAACTTACTATTAAGAACACAGGAAATTCTGTTAAACATTTATCTGTATATTCTTATATAGAATTCTGTTTATGGAATGCAGTTGATGACTGCAACAACTTCCAGCGTAACTTCAGCACAGGCGAAGTTGAAGTTCAGCCAGAGATTAATATTGGCACCGCTGCCATGTCAGCAATATATCACAAGACAGAATACCGTGAGCGGCGTAACCATTATGCTGTTCATGCCGTCAGCACTGCTGCCAACGGTTTCGATACAAGCAGAGAAAGTTTCATCGGTACATACGGAAGTCCTGCAATGCCTAAAGCTGTTAAAGAAGGTATATCTTATAATTCTATTGCAAGCGGATGGTCACCTGTTGGATCTTTCAGAATCGATATTAACCTTGAGCCGGGCGAGGAAAAAGAATATGTATTCATTATAGGATATGCAGAGAACCCTGATGATAAGAAGTGGGAATCATTCGGAATCATTAACAAAGAACCTGCATATGCCCTTCTTGAAAAATACAACACTCCGGCAAAATTTGATACAGCTCTTGCTGCTTTAAAAGATTACTGGACTCATCTTCTCTCGTCTTATATTGTTGACACAGAAGACAAGAAGCTCTGCCGTATGGTTAATATATGGAATCAGTATCAGTGCATGGTAACATTTAACATGTCAAGATCTGCTTCCTATTATGAGTCTGGAACCGGACGTGGTATGGGATTTAGAGATTCCTGCCAGGATTTACTTGGCTTCGTACATCTTATTCCTGATTCAGCAAGACAGAGAATTCTTGATATTGCTGCTACTCAATTTGAAGATGGAAGTGCTTATCACCAGTATCAGCCATTAACTAAGAAAGGTAATTCTGATATTGGTTCAGGCTTTAACGATGATCCTCTCTGGCTTATTGCAGGAACAGCTGCATATCTTAAAGAAACAGGCGATTTCAGCATTCTTGATGAAAAGGTAGCATTTGACTGCGATACAAGTAAGGCACAGCCACTTATGGAACATTTAAGAAGGTCCTTCAATTATACAACTACTCATCTTGGACCGCATAAGCTGCCACTTATCGGAAGAGCTGACTGGAATGACTGTCTCAACTTAAACTGCTTCTCTTCTGCTCCGGGTGAATCTTTCCAGACTACCGGACCATCAGAAGGACCTGTTGCTGAATCGGTATTTATCGCTGGAATGTATGTAAAATATGGCAATGAATATGCAGACATATGCCACATAGTAGGTCTTTCAGAGGAAGAAAATGCTGTACGTTCCCATGTTGATGACATGTATAAAACTGTTCTTGATGCAGGCTGGGATGGTGAATGGTTCCTTCGTGCATATGATGCCGAAAGCCGTAAGGTTGGTTCACATGAATGTGAAGATGGACAGATATACATTGAGCCACAGGGCTTCTGTGTTATGGCAGGTATAGGTGTCAAAGAAGGACTCGCACAGAAAGCTATGGATTCAGTAGAAAAAATTCTTGATACAAAGTACGGAATTATGATTTTACAACCAGCTTACAGGTCATATCATCTTGAACTCGGCGAGGTATCTTCTTATCCGCCTGGATACAAAGAAAATGCTGGAATATTCTGTCATAATAATCCTTGGGTATCTATTGCTGAAACCGTTATTGATGATAAAAACAGAGCATTCGAAACATACAAGAAAATATGTCCGGCATATCTTGAAGAGATAAGTGAGATACACAGGACTG
The DNA here is from genome assembly GCF_009680455.1 of Lachnospira eligens. Classification (GTDB taxonomy): domain Bacteria; phylum Bacillota; class Clostridia; order Lachnospirales; family Lachnospiraceae; genus Lachnospira; species Lachnospira eligens_A. The sequence goes on along the minus strand of NZ_WKRD01000003.1, from coordinate 133,942 downwards.
AACCTTATGTATATTCACAGATGATTGCCGGCAAAGATGCCGCAAGCTTTGGTGAAGCCAAAAACAGCTGGCTTACAGGCACCGCTGCATGGACATTTACAAGTATATCTCAATATATACTTGGTGTAAGAGCTTCATTTGAAGGACTCACCATTGACCCTTGTCTGCCTGATTCCATTAAGAATCTGACAATTACAAGAAAATTCAGAGATGCTGTATATAACATTACTATCAGCAATGAGAAGCACGAAAGAGTTTCTTCTCTTATTGTCAATGGCAGTGAAATCAGTGGCAACACTGTTCCATATAATAAAGACACTAAAGTATATAATGTAACTGTTAACATCTGACAACTATAAAGAAAGGAATTATTATGTTTGATAAGAACTTTTTATGGGGTACCGCCTCTAGTTCCTATCAGATAGAGGGAGCCTTTACCGAAGATGGCAAAGGTCTTTCTATCTGGGACACATTCTCTAATAAACCGGGTAATATTGCACATGATGAGAATGGCAATAAAGCATGTGACCACTATCACCGCTATCGCGAGGATATTGCACTTATGAAAAATCTTGGTATTCAGGCATACCGCTTTTCAATTTCATGGTCACGAATATTTCCTGATGGAATTGTTAAGGATTCTGACGGCAATATCCGCTACAACAAAGCCGGACTTGATTTCTATGATAAGATTGTAAACTTATGCCTTGAAAATAATATCAAACCATTCATAACGATTTATCACTGGGATTTACCTCAGGCACTTGAAGATAAAGGTGGATGGCTCAACCGTGAGACAGCTTTCGTATTTGCTGATTACGCTGAATTCATATGTAAACATTTTTCAGACCGTGTAACTAATATTGCTACCATCAATGAACCACAGATTATATCCGGACTCGGATACATGCTTGGACTTCATGCTCCTGGCAAGAAGCTTGACACAGTATCTGTCCTGTCTGTAATCCACCATCTTGCACTCGCTCATGGTCTTGCTGTCACTAAGATGCGTGCCGTTGCAAAACAGCCTGTAAAAACCGGTTTTTCCAGCACTGGCGACTTGTGTTTTCCTGCAAGTGAATGTGACGAAGACATTGATGCTGCAAGAGCTGAATGTTTCAATATTGTTAAAGGCAACATGACATTTAACCACACTATATTCTGTGACATGACATGCCTTGGCAGATATCCTGACATTGCTGGTACAGAATTACATCTTGAACCTGATCTTGAAAAAATCGGACATTATGAAGAACTGCCATTCGTAAAAGATGGCGATATTGAACTGATACATCAGCCAATTGACTATCTTGGCATAAATGTATATAACGGACATGAAATAAATGCAGCCGGCCATATTAACAAAAAACCAGGCAGTCCACGAACAGCTCTTGGCTGGCCTGTAACTCCCGGTGTTATGAATTATGGTATAAGATATCTGTATGAAAGATATAATCTTCCAATATATATATTTGAGGATGGACTTGCCTGCAACGATATCATAAGTCTTGATGGCAAAGTCCACGACAGCAACCGTATCGACTTTCTGACAAGATATCTCACAGAGCTTGAGAAAGCCTACAAAGCCGGTGTTCCAATACTCGGCTACTTCCACTGGTCATTCACAGATAATTTCGAATGGCACAGCGGCTACGACCCAAGATTTGGGTTAGTATTCGTAGACTATGAAACACAACAGAGAATTCCTAAAGATTCCGCTTATTGGTATTCTGATTTAATTAAGAAGTCATCCAACTAAATATTGGTATTCATAAGTGTGCATGACGCCGTGGCATCTGTATATATGACATGTTCTCATGGATTCCTGCATCTAGTGTGAGTAAATGCTGCCATCTATAGAGTTTATTACAGTGCTGGAAATCAAACGCGCTTCGCTTGAACGAGATTTCCAGCACTGAACTTTTATAGATAACGGCATTAACTCACACACGATTCGGAATAAATCGAACATATCATATATACAGACGCCACGGCTGTTATTCACTTAATATACGGCAATTCATTAGGATATGCATATATAGAAGTACCTCGGCGGTTGTACGCCCTCATGCCCATAACCCAATTTAATCATTCCTACGATTATTAAAGTACACAAAATTATCAATTGCATCGAATATATCATCAAAATTCTCCCTTGGAGCTGCGTCTATGTATGCTTTTAGAATTGCATTTTCTTTCTCGCCCTTGTAACGTCCATAGAATATGTCATACAGGTTATGTCCTCTGACATATTTTCTGATATTCTCCATGTTGTCTATGATGTCCTGTCTTGTCTCAATTGTTATGTTCAGTTTTTCTAACATATTCTTAGTGCTGACAAGGCGGTACAGGTATTCTTTATATTTGGCATATAATATATCATAGAACTGGTCTACACTTTTTACGACGCCTATTTTAGTCATTATCTCAGGGTCAAGAAAATAATTCTCAAATGAATAATATTTTAATATAAGCACATTACGGTCTGTTACTCTTGGCAGATTGCCATAATCCTGCTTTGCACGCTGCTTATAGTAATTGGTAAGCTGGTCTCTTAAACGGTCAGCATCCTTACCATCTCCATCTCTTATCATAAGGAACTCATCCTTAAGATATAATGTATTTATATATTTCAGATTGGCATAAGTCTTGATGTTTGTACAACTGTTAGTTGCAATTATCGCTATACGATTGAGATTGCCATTCTCATCTATAACTTCTGAATAATATTTCTCCAGAAGTAGCGGCAGACGGCTTCTGTCCTGTTTTCCTTCCACTATAAATACAAAGCTCACATTCATAAGGTCATTAGCAGCATACCCAAGATCATCTAATATATCATCAATATCCGCCTCCGGAGTAGCAACTGTATTATTATCTCTATCGTTAATCACCTGACGAATCTGTCTTGTAGTAAAGTTAAATAACATCTGCGGTGAATGCGTGCAGAATATAACCTGATTCTTTCTTGAAAGCTTGTACAGAATTTCACTTGCTATCTTCTGTAACTGAGGATGAAGATATATTTCCGGATCTTCAATCAGAATAATGTATGGCACAGTACTTCCATATTCCGCATAGGTTTCAAGCAGTGACAGGATGTAGATACTGTTCAGTCCATCAGAAAGGTCATTGACATCCCCATCAGTGTCACGCATTTCATTGTGAACAATTGTATCAACATGCATGAGTTTTTCTGCATCAAATGTAATCTGATAATGAATTCTTTCTCCAATGCCACCATTGTTCTTAAATTTTTCATTAAGTTTGTTCTCAAAATTAGCAAGATTAAAATTAAACAGCTTATACTGCATAAGTCTCGCTGTTTCTAATAAAGATAACTGTTCCGGTTTCTTGCGGTTAATAATTCCTATGCAATTAAAGCACTGATTACACATCTTATGCTTATCAAATATACACACGTTATCTTTAAGGTCTGCATATTCCGTTCCACCCTGCAGCATGATAAGATCTTCCTGAATTGATGACTTACGTCTCTCGTGGTCAACATAGAATATTCTCGGAAGGACTGTTTTTATATAAATATTGTTCTTCTTAACTCCGTCCCTGTACTTAATCTTACCATCACGGCTATATACATATTCAAATTCAAGAATACCATCCTTTAACGATGGAAGTTTATTGCAAAAATCCTTATACCACAAGTCATAATGCTTAAAAGAACTGACCTGTCCCTTCTGATACAATACAGCCAGATCCTCATCTTCAATACTGATGCGAACTGTAATGCTTATATTACCTTCGTTATCATTGAAATCTCTTAATGAAACTTCATAATCCCCGGTAACCGCTCTTATTGCGTCAAGAACCACACTCTTTCCTGCATTATTTCTGCCAACAAGAATCAGTACATCTTCAATATCATTAATCTCAAGTTCTCTGATTGATTTAAAATTTCTGATTAAAAGATATTCTATCCTCATACCTGTCCTCTGCCCCCTGATACATTTCTGCCAGCATATATTCTGGTGTATTATCATTAAATGTTGATATTCCTTTACCCGTATTAGGATTCTTTTTGGAATATACCATATCCACAATGAATGCAACTATCAATGCCGCACACACTGCACCAACAACCCTCAGTTTAATCTTTCTGAAGAAATTATCAAGAAGCGGTGCAATAATATATACAATTGCAACTCCGCCAAGTCCAAATACTAAAAGACCTTCCGCACATATTCTTCCATTAAGGTTAAGAAAATATCCGTTATAATTCCACCATCTTCTTCCGCAGCTGATTTCCAGATACAGCGATGTAAAATATTCAACAAATCCGCATAAAACTACTGATGCAAAGAATTCCACAACAGGCTTATTTCTTAATTTTTTAAGACATATCAGTATGAGTATCCCACCTGAACCATATATAGGAAGCCATGGCCCATGAAGAACACCTCTGTTTACAAATGTATGTGACGATATCAGATGAAGCGTAACCTCCCATATCCATCCCACAAAACATAACGAAAAGAATATCAGTATAAGCGATGGTATTGAATAATTACGCATATACACTGTATTTTCAAGGTCAACTCTGTGTTCCTTAAGATTGAAAAGGCGGGCAGGATAGGCTTTTCCAACTGCTTCTGCTTTATTCTTACTCATACGAAGCATTTCCTTCTTTTTTTCTTCAAATTCCAGCTCTGCCTTGCTGTTAATAAGTATTATGCCAAATGTGTTGGCTAAAAATACTCTTAATTTCTTCAATCTTCTTATTCTCGAATTGTGGTAATCATCAAAATCCATCTGTGGCTGTGGGCTATCTATAAGTTTAAACACATCTGCATATGCATTTTTAAGCTGCTCTTCTGATGGTCTTTCATACAGATATGAATCATTAAGCCACTGAACCGCCTCTGGTTCTTTTTCAAGATATACTGCTCTTACATTTGCATAGAATTCTGCATAAAATGCAGCTTTATAAGGATTCACAAACAGCACTCCTACAACTCCTAATGTTGCCATTCCAATCACTGTCCAGCCAATGAATGATAATCCATACAGAAATGCCCTCCATTTGTAGCCTTTCATCATCTTTCTTGATAAGGTTATAGCCTCATTTGCCTTCATATCAGGATTCTCCGCGATAATGTATGGCACAAGCATGTAAGAAAAATGCTTCACAAATATACCTACAATTGTAAGTGACCATAATATTTCATATACATTATTGACAATAAGCACCCACGATGCTTTCATCCATCTTTTTACCCGGAGAAGAAACATGAACTTTCCAGGTGGAACAGCATCATATGTGCGCGTTTCAAGCACTATTCTTCTTGATATAACAAGATAAGTTTTCTTGATAAAAAATGTTATAAACACATATACCATAAGTGCCGCTATAAGAAGTATAAGCACTACTGCTCTTCTTGAACTTATGACTGATGATAGTGAATCCACAAATGTAAATACAATTCCACCTGATGTTATAGCATTAACTAAAGATGCAAATACTCCTCTTGTTCTGCCCAATACCTTGGTTGAATTGTCTTTGGCCTCTGAAACCTTCGCATCAGACTGCGTCCTTCCAAAATCATCGTCACCCGTGATTACTGCGCCCATTGCCTGAACCACAGAACTTACAACCGAACTGTTAGCGACAGTATCAACATTTGCTTCAACCGATGCTGCACCCTGAATTTCATTGTTAACTGTTCCTAAACTTTTAAAGGCTTCCATTGTCTCTGTAAATTCAGAGCCAATGAAAGCCGCAAAAAGGCAGACTGCTACTAACAGCCAGTAATGTTTTTTTAAGTTCTTCTTAGCATTTTTAGCAAGTTCTTTTCTCTTAAAATCCATATCCCAACAATCTTCTTTACTTATTAAGTACAGTCTTGCGTACTACTCCAAGCGGATCTTTAACCATAAGTATAACAATCCATATGATAAGTCCGAAAGCTACCACTGATAAACCCAAAAATGCGTCATTAAGCATATCTGATGATGCCGGAGTAAAATACTCTGCCCCCAGTTCAATATATTCCACAACTGCATCTACCATCCACATAAGTGATGCACCCCAGTACATAAGCGCAAGTGTTCCAAGTTTTAACTGCGAACGCTTGTCATTAGTATACCATATAATAGTAGTTATAACCGCTGCGAATACAGCTATAAGTAATGTCATAATTATCTCTCCAATCCTTTAACTTCTGCTTCCTTAGCTGCTTTCTTTTCTACTCCGGAAGCTATTGCTACCATGCCGACCCACACAGCTGTAACAACCACTGCCATGCCAACACCGGCAGTTGCCATCTCTTTAAGCATCTGCACAGCATCCTGAGCATTACCTGCTGCTGTTAAGAATGGAAAGAAAGGAGTAACTTCTCCATGCCATACATGCTCGAATGCAAGTAAAGCTGTTCCTCCCCAAAGCATATTATTAAGCCATCTTAGATTTCTTGAAAATGGAAGCACCTTTTCTTCCTTAACTGCTTCTACAGCTCCTTCTGTCTCGCACGAACATATTTCCTTCTTCTCTTTCTTTTCAACAATCTTAGTTATCGCTGTTGTAACGATAGCTTCAGTACCTGGTACTATAAAACATGCCATATTAAATTCCTCCTGATTCACGATGCATTTTCATGTCCCAAATGCATATATTTATATGTATTTTACCTATTTCACATTGGATTGTCAAACATTGTAAAATATACATTTTCACATATATTTTCTCTTTATTCCCTCTGCTGAATATGATATAGTAAAGCAGATGAGATTCACTTTGGAAAGGAGATGTTCTTATGAAAAAGAGCTTTAAAAGACTGTTAAGCTGCATATTTATAATAACTTTCTTCCTTGTTGGCATGTGCCTTGACAGAGCCAATGTATCTGTTCCTGAAGTGGACTCTTTTTCTGTATCAGAAGCTAAGGTATTCGCTACGCCTGAGCCTTCTGTCAGTGATACCATGCCATGTACAACTGAAATGCTTGGACTTGTGAGAACATCAATCACCAATCTTACAGCAGACAGAAGCAGTTCCCGCAATGTATTACGCATATTCCAATTCTTACTTTGCGGTCTGTGTGCAGCTATCGGTATCAGTATCTATTTCAAATCGACAGGCGTAATGCATGATTCTATCACATGCAGCACTACTGTCACTCTTAATTATATCCATCAGACTGACGGCAAAAAATAACAGATTATCATTAAATCAGAACATTTTCTGGTAATACATTATTTTTATATATTATTAGTAATATTAAACAACTATGTGAAGAGGCAATAAATATGAATATTTTAATGATAATCGGTATTATTCTGGGTGGAGGTGTATCTGTTGCATCCACCGTTGGAATAACTGTAGGTATTTTCGGGACCATTGTATATAAATTTTACAGAAAGCTTCGTTTCGGAATATCTATGTTTGACTAAGTTTGAAAGGATGAATAATAATATGTTAGGTAATATAACAGTAGGTATCGTCATTGTTCTTGCTGTTGCTGCCTGTGGACTTGGTGTGTGGCTTGACAGAGCCAAGTCAGACAGCCAGGACAACAGCACTGACGCACAGTCTAAGAATTAAATGATAAAGGCGGTCACATCAGATTATGTTCTGATATGACCGCTTTTCTTACCACTTTTACTTGCTTTCATGGTAGCTGTTAAGCAAATCTTCAATTCTCATATTAATATTTTCAGGAAATGTTGCATCATTTCCGATTTTAACCCACAAATCAATGTTCTTATATTTCTTCTCTCCCATTGTATTATGTCTGTCCTGCTTCGAAGATACTTCTATCTTTACCATTGCACGCTTCTGCTCAAGTATCGGAATAAGCACATAATATAATCTGTCATCTTTAAATGATATGTATCCCGCTTCTTTTCCCGAACGAGTCATTAAATACAGTCTATGCTTTTTTATTCCTGCCGGAAACAGCTTCATTCCAGCTTTGATAAATCCAGATTCAGGTGACATTTCAAGCATTGCTCCGACATAAAATACATTTGCAGCATCATCAATTGATGTAAGAATATTTCCCAATGTATCTGATGTTGCAGTAAACTGCTGTGCTAACAGATATGCAAGTTCTGCCTGATATATGATTTTGTATTCTGAATCATGCACTCTTCCTGTTTCTTCATCAATTCTGTTAAGAAGTTCCTCACTACATTCATATATACTGCGCAGAAACAACTTAAAATCCTCATCTGGCATCCACATATATCTGCCTCGTGCAACCTTAAATCTTCCAATGTTGTTGCCATTGTAATCTTCAGCATAATGATACACATTGCGTTGGCAAAAGGCATGTTCATTCTCTGGAGCTGTAAAATCATATTCTTCATTTTCCTGATCAGTGCCATAATATTTCTCATCATATTCGGAATATTTATAATCATATTTATAGTTACTCTTCAATGATTCCTGCCCAGTCTGATTGAAAAGAACAGTATATGCTTCATTAATTTCATATGCACTGTATCTATATACATTTTCTTTGTTTGATTTATCTCTGTTTAGCACAGCATCCGGATGCACCATATGCATAAGCCGTCTGTACCGCTTCTTCAATTCCATCTTAGTAATATCTGATCTGACATCAAATATTTTATATGCCTGCTGAACCGTCATAAATACTGTATTCCTTCTACATTTTTTCTAAGTTATCATACACCATTTTTAAAAATTTTACTATTTTTATTATTCCTGTTGACAGTTATATTGTTATAGTGTACTATTGTGCTAGTACACAGGTACGCGTCATGTGTACATTACCTATTACAGGAGGAGGGATTATGGATTATAAGGCTAATACACCGATTTATCTTCAGGTAATTGATGACATTAAGAGAAGAATTCTTACCGGAGAGATTAAGCTTGGCGACAAACTCCCTTCGACAAGGGAACTTGCCGTACAGTACACGGTCAATCCTAACACTGCTGCAAGAATATACAATGAACTTGAACAGTGTGGTCTGTGCTATACCAAAAGAGGTCTTGGCACATTTGTATCAGAGGATGTGCATCTGATTGATACATTAAAGGCAGAACTTTCCAGTGAAATGATTGAGACTTTCGTTTCCGGAATGACAAGCCTTGGGTTTTCTAAAGATGAGATTATTAATCTCATTAAGAATTATCACGAATAAAATATGGAGGGATTTAATTATGCTGCAATGTAAAAATGTTACTAAAAAGTATATGAAGATGACTGCCGTTAATGGTGTTTCCATCGACTTCATGCCTGGCAGAATATACGCTCTGCTCGGCTCTAACGGAAGCGGTAAAACAACTTTAATGAAGATGATAGCAGGTCTGGTAAAACCCACTTCCGGGGACATCACTCTTTCAGGTGTTCCAATAGGAGTAGAAACTAAGAAACACATAGCTTATATGCCTACTGAAAGTTATTTTTATAACTATATGAGCTGTGCTGATATTGGAAAATATTATGATGATTTCTTTGAGGATTTCTCACTTGACCAGTACTACAACTATCTTAATGAGATGAAGCTTACGCCTGACATGAAAGCCAGCAAGATGTCATCAGGAATGATGGCTAAACTTAAGCTTGCTGTTAATCTTTCAAGAAATGCATCTGTTATTATGCTTGATGAACCACTTAACGGTGTTGATATTGTTGCAAGAGAGCAGGTTATCAATGCGGTAATCAGCAAGGCTTCACCTGATAAGATTATCATCATGTCGAGCCACCTTGTTGATGAGCTTGAAGCTGTTATTGACTACGCAGTATTTATCAAAGACGGTGTTATTGTTTCACAGGGAGATGCTGAAAATTTACGAACAGCTTCGGGCATGTCAATCGTTGACCAGTACAAACGCATTTATGCATATTAAAAGGGGGAATCTTCAATGTTAAAATTAACAAAATACGAATTGAGAAAGAATCTTCTCGGTATAGGAATCGTGGCAGGTATTATCTGTGTACTTCAGGCTCTGTTTATGTTTTTCTGCCTGACTGAAAATCTTAACTATACAAGCCTTTTCGGAGGACTTTTAATAATAGCTGCCTCTGTAAGTTATTTTATTGTATTTATATTTGGAGTTGTAACATATTATAGAGAACTTTCAAGCAAAAGCAGTTACCTGATATTCATGACACCTAATTCATCTCTTAGCATAATTACATCAAAGCTGCTCTATACACTGATTATTGGAATAGGAATTTCAGCAATATTCATCGGCTTTGGAGTTCTTGATATATTCATGATGGCTGGTGTCTTTGGTGATCTGGCTGACGCACTCAAGAATTTCTCAGAAATGTTAAAGATTATGGGTATTGATGTTGTCAATATAATTATTAATATTGTAGCTGGAATAATATCATTCCTTATAGCTTTCTTCTTCCTTATATCACTTGCATACTTTGCCATAACACTATCTTCAACTGCCTTGCAGAACAATAAGATTAAAGGATTTATCTCAGTTATATTATTCTGTGTCCTTGCATATGCAACAATTAAGATTTCTTCTTTGTTGCCTGAACTTTATAAGAATCCAGACAGCTTATCCCAGGCATTAATGTCAAGCCTTCCAGCTACCATATTCCAGTTATTAATGGTGGTTGCATGCACATTCGGAAGTGCTGTGCTTCTTGATAAGAAGGTAAGTCTGTAATCATATTCTTATTGAATGAAATGTTGACTGTTTACATTTTTTGGGATGATACATTTCACTGTCTCTGGATAAGTGACAAAACCTACCAAAAGCTTCATGGTATTTAATTGTGTAGGTTTAATTCTTACAAATACATATGAATTTTACTTAAAAGACCTACCAACTTGATGTTCTCATCGAATATAGTAGGTCTTTTTATAATTATTCTATTGTTCAAAGACAGATTTCATCTCCAAAACACCTACTAAATTTCAGATATCATTCTATCTAGTAGGTTTCCAGACCTTACATGCCATACATCTCACAGCCAATTGACCTACTAATCTCCTAATTCATCTCTATCCAGTAGGTTTTCAACCTGCAATTCAAGTCTCTTACTCTTCCACATAATCAAAAGCAACAGCTTTCATGCGCTCCTTGAACAGCTTGTTAAACACTGCAATTACACGACCAACGCCAATCATCGAAAGAATTGTTCCAAGTCCAAGACCAAGAAGTATATGTCCAGTAAAGAGTCCTATTAAAAATGTTGTGCAGACATTGAATATATCAAAACAATTCTTGCAGAAGCCCACACCCTTGCCGGTTCTGCCTTTAAGCCTTGTAGTATCACTTATTGCCTGTACAATTCCATCTCCCGGATTAGGTATAATTCTCATATTCAGTGACATTGCTGCTCCTATTCCTGTCAATAATACAGCAAGCAGCAATACTACAATCTGTAATACAATGTTGTTATGTACAGATGGAATAAGTGCTGAGAACACATTCAAGAAGCGGGTAAATACTATACTTACCGGTATCTGTAAGGCATCTCTTATAATATACATTCCAAGATACTTAGCTTCTTTTCTGTCTGTAAGATACCACACAGTATGCATTATCATCTCAATCAAAACAAAGATAAAATATACAATCATCGTCATATTGGCGAAGTTAAATCCTATGATATGAGATATCGAATATGGCACTGAAATTATTGGTGAAACACCAAGATTAGCTTTCGTATTAAGCATAATTCCAAGTGCAAGTATCAGTAATCCCAGAAGATAAAACACCCATCTGATAATAAGTTTATTTCTGCTCTTCATTCTTAATTGCCTCCCAGAGGTTTTTCTCAACTTTGCCTGCCATAACAGATAGTGTCTGCACCTCTTCTTCACTGAATCCATTATATATAACATTATCGATTCTGTTAAATATCCTGATAACTTCATCAGCCTTCTGGCTGCCATAATCAGTAAGTAACACATTCCACGACCTTCTGCTTACCGGATTATTTTCTCTCTTTAACAGACCATCCTTTTCCATTCTGTCTAATGTTCTTGACATCGTAGTTACATCCATAAGGCAAGCATCCGCCAGCTCTTTCTGATTCATAATCCCATGTTCTCTTAATTCCTTAAGAATTCTTGGCTGCCCCTGGCCAACTGTAAGCCCAAGTTCAATAAAAAATGGCCTTATCAGCCGTCTTCGAAGCATTTCAATATCAAAGAACACATTTTTAATTTCATTATCCATAATTACATTTCCCCTCTTAAGCACTGATTTCATGCGGTATACGACACTGTCTAATCAAGCTCAAATTGTCCTGTATACAACTGGTAATATCTTCCCTTCTGCTCTAACAGTTCATCGTGGCTACCTCGTTCAATGACTTCACCCTTTTCAAGAACCATTATAGCATTGGAATTTCTTACTGTCGAAAGTCTGTGAGCGATAACAAATACTGTTCTTCCCTCCATTATTGCGTCCATGCCATTCTCAATAAGCCGCTCAGTTCGCGTATCAATCGAGCTTGTCGCCTCATCTAGAATAAGCACCGGCGGCTTGGCAATCGCTGCTCTCGCGATAGCAAGAAGCTGTCTCTGTCCCTGCGAAAGATTGCTGCCATCAGCAGTAAGCATCGTGTCATACCCTTGAGGAAGTCTTGTTATAAATGAATCAGCATTAGCAATCTTAGCTGCCTCCCTGATTTCCTCGTAAGTTGCATCAAGCTTTCCATATCTTATATTATCTGCAATAGTTCCTGTGAACAAATGTGTATCCTGAATTACCATTGCAAGTGAACGCCTCAGGTCGTCTTTCTCAATATCCTTTACATCAATGCCGTCATAAGTAATCGTACCTGACTGGATATCGTAAAATCTGTTTATAAGATTAACAATAGTAGTCTTTCCCGCTCCTGTCGAACCAACAAATGCTATCTTCTGTCCTGGCTTTGCAAACAACGAAATCTTGTTAAGTACCCTCTTTTCAGGCACATATCCGAACACAACATCATTAAATCTTACATCACCCTTAAGCTCAATAAGCTCCCCTGCCGGCAGCTTCCATGCAAATAATCCTGTCTTATCAGAAGTTTCTGTAAGGGTATTATCCGCATTTTTAATGACATTGCACAAAGTTACTTTCCCTTCGTCAAGCTCCTCTGCCTCATCCATCATGTCAAATATTCTCTCAGCTCCCGAAAGCGCTGAAAGTATGAAATTAACCTGCTGTGTGAACTGGTTTAATGGCATGGCACTCTGTCTTACATACACAAGATATGCAGATATGCTGCCAAGGTCCATGATTCCTTTTATTACAAATATGCCTCCAACGCAGGCAGAAAGCGCATAATTGAAATATGACAGACTTACAATTATCGGGATAAGCATGCCCGAATATGCAAGTGCATTAGTCGATTCCTTTCTAAAGCTCTCATTCATCTCACAGAATTTTTCAAAATTCTTCTGCTCATGGTTAAATACCTTTTCAACCTTCTGACCTGCCATCATTTCTTGAACAAAACCGTTGATATTGCCAAGCTCCTTCTGCTGTCTGTGATAATATTTCTTGCTGCGTTTACCATTGTATTTGATAAAGATGAACATAAGAATAAGAAAAACAACAACAATAATAGTCAGCCTTACACTTAATACCAGCATCATTGTTATAGTTCCAAAAAGCGTAAGAAAGCTCTGTATTACCATGGCAAAACTATTGTTCATTGCTTCCTGAACCGTATCAACATCATTAGTGAAATGACTCATAATCTCACCATGTGTATTATTATCAAAATATTTTAACGGAAGCTTCTGTGTGTGCTTAAAAAGGTCCATTCGAATCTCGCTTACTACCTTCTGGGAAGTATGCACCATAAGCCTGTTGTAGCCAAGCGTTGAGAGCGCACCGCACGCATACATGACACCCATTCCGCACACAGCAATGATAAGCCCCTTCATATTGCCCGGCACGATAAAATTATTAACTACAGGCTTTATTAAAAATGTTCCCATAATTCCTGCACCTGCACTTATAAATACAAGAATTGCTATAAGCAGGAATGCCCATTTATAATGACCCAGATATGAAAGGAGATGCTTAACAGTCTTTTTTGTGTCCTTTGGTCTTTTATATCCAACATACTTAGCCATTAAAGATCAGCTCCTTCCTTCTGTGATTCATATATTTCCTGATATATCTTATTAGTCCTTAACAGGCTTTCGTGTGTTCCGATTGCGTCCACACGACCGCCGTCCATAATAATTATCTGGTCTGCATGACACACTGACGATATTCTCTGTGCAATTATAATCTTTGTCATATCAGGCAGCTTCTTTGCAAGTGCATTTCTTATCTTTCCTTCTGTTGCAGTATCAACCGCACTCGTTGAATCATCAAGAATAAGAACCTTCGGCTTCTTTAATATTGCCCTTGCAATACATATTCTCTGCTTCTGTCCTCCTGATACATTGACACCTTCCTGTCCCATCTCTGCATCAAGTCCTCCAGGGAGCCTGTCTATGAATTCATCAACACACGCTATGCTGCATGCCTCTTTAATCTCATCCAGAGTCGCATTTTCATCGCCCCATCTTAAGTTATCAATAAGTGAACCTGAAAACAGTGTATTCTTCTGCAATACAACTGAGATTGCATCTCTTAAATGTCTTACCGGGTATTCCTTAACATTTATTCCATCTATCTTAATCTCACCCTTACTTGCATCATAAAGTCTTGGAATAAGCTGGATAAGCGTCGTCTTTGATGAACCTGTCTGGCCAATTATTCCGACTGTCTGTCCTGCATTAATGTGAAATGAAACATCTGACAGCACATATTCTTTAGCAGTATCCTTATATTTAAACCAGACGTGATTAAATTCAATCTCACCCTTCTTAACTTCAATGTCCTTTGCATTCTCATCAGTTATATCAATCGGCTCGTCAATTACCTTCATAATTCTTTCTGCAGAAGCAAGTGACCTTGTCATAAGAAGGAACACATTTGACATCATCATAAGAGAATTAAGTATCAGAAGGACATAGCTTAAGAAAGAAGTAAGCTGTCCAATCATCATCTGTCCTGAATTAATCAGTCTTCCGCCTATAAGAAGAATACCAAGAATTGTAGAATACATAACGAACTGCATAGCAGGCATGTTAAGTACAGCTATTCCAAATGCTTTCTCTGATTCGTTTTTCAGATTATCATTAACATTCCTAAATTTTTCAATCTCATAGTCACCACGCACATATGATTTAACAACTCTTACTGCTGTAAGATTCTCCTCTATACACCTGTTTACAAGGTCGACTGCTCCCTGCATTCTTCCATATCGTGGACCAACATTAATGATTATTATGATGAGCATGACTGCCAGAACTGGCAGTGCCACAAGAAAGACCAGTGCCAGTGTTGAATTAATCTGAAATGCCAGAGTCGTTGCAAATATCAGCATTACCGGACTTCGTCCAAATGGACGCATTCCTGTCGATACAGCATTCTGAATATTAGTTACATCACTTGTGAGTCGTGTAACCAATGACGAAACACTGAAATGGTCTATATTAGAAAATGAATAAGACTGAAGTTTCTCGTACTCAGCCTTTCTTATATTAGCACCCAGTCCCTGACCTGCAAGTGCAGAAAATCTTGCACTTCCCACACCTAATATAAGCGCAGCAACTGCACATACAGCCATCTGGATACCTTTGTTTATTATATATGGAACATCTGAATTGGTCACACCTATATCAATCAGGTCAGCCATCAGCTTAGGCACCATAATCTCAAGCACAACTTCAACACCTATACATATAAGCGCCAGCCATGCGTATTTCTTATATTCTTTCATATAAGAAAAAATTCTTCTCAACATTACTTGCACCTCCAATTGTTGCATATGCAACTATTGTATTTTCAAGTTCAAGCAATGTCAAGAAGGCATTTTTATAATTATTTTACATTTTTCTTATATACTATATAAGAAATTACTGATGTAATCACTTCGGTAATCCAAAAAGCATGCCATACACCAACAGCACCTGTTATCCTTGACATAACGAATGCAACCGGAATTATTACCGCAACATATCTGCACACAGATATGATAAGTGATGGAAATCCTTTTCCAAGTCCTTCAAGTGCCCCCGCCGAAGTAACTGATACAGTTGATACAATAAATCCGGCACTTATGATTCTTAATGCTGTCTCTCCTTCATTTATTGTGTCAGGATTGCTTGTAAACAGACCGATAAGTGAACCCGGTATTGCAAGACAGAGAATTGTACCTGCTGCCATAATAGCAAATATAAGTACCATTGATGTCTTATATATCTTTCTTACTCTCTCATGCTCTCCTGCTCCGTAATTATATCCCATAAGTGGTCTCATTCCCTGCACAACTCCGTTGGCTGGAAGATAAAGGAATGTCTGCAGCTTGTAATACACGCCAAGCACGAATACATACACAGCCGAGTAAGCCGCAAGTATTACATTAAGCACTGATATAAGAATAGATGGAAGTGCTAGGCTTAAGCTTGCCGGCATACCGATAGAATAAAGTCTCTTTGCCATTGAACCTTCTATCCTCATCTCTGATTTTCTGAATTTAACCGGAATAGGCTTAACAATATATATTATTATATATAGCACTGCTGCCGAAGTCTGACCTATTCCTGTCGCAAGTGCAGCGCCCTCAATTCCCATTGCAGGAAATGAGCCTATTCCGAATATCATCATCGGGTCAAGCACAATATTAACTATACAGCCTGTCATAAGACAGACCATAGAAGCATTCATTCTTCCAACTGCCTGAAACACCTTCTCAAACATAAGCTCAATTCCAAGCATTATTGAAAATGCAAATGCAATATTGGAATATTTAAGTCCCAGTGAAACTATCTCTGCGTCCTTTGTAAACATTTTTAAAAATACCGGCATGCCTGCTATGCATATCACAGTAAGCACAACAGCGTGTATGCAGCTTAAGAGCATGCCCTGACTGGCTGCCTTGTCTGCCTGCTTCTGATTCTGTGCACCCATAAAAAATGATATGACTGCATTAATTCCTATTGCAAATCCTATCATAACCGAGCTTATAAGATTCTGTACCGGAAATACAAGTGACAAGGCTGTCATCGCATTTTCACTTATCTTAGCAACAAAGAAGCTGTCAACAATGTTGTACAATGAATTAACCATCATTGATATTACCATTGGAAGCGACATTTTTAATAACAATGGGAGTATCTTCTGCTCCTTCATATATGTCTGATTCATATTATCTACCTGTCCTTTTCGTAAAAAAAGAGCCATCGAGTGGCTCTTTTTTAATGATACACGATAATATTTAATTATTCAACCAGATTCTTTCTCGTATACATAAGCAGTTCCATTATAAGTATCAGTGGCATTGTGAATATGCACCATACTGATTCTCTTAATGCTTCAAGCATACAGATTCTTACTATCGTTCCCCTTCTCATCCCCAGACCATGAAGCAGCTTATATCTTTCTTTTCTGCGTTCAATCCTGTTTCTTACAATGATTGCCATTATAAGAAGCTGGATTACAACTGCCGCTGCTATTGTTATTCCATATTGAAGAATATTGTTGATAAGCTGTGTTCTGTATATATTCTTTGCGTCAACATTAGAACCATATGCAAGGTCATTATTCTCGAAGTACACTGACAGCTTGTTATTAGTTGCTGAAAATGCTGATGATAAATCATACTGTACACTCAACTGGTTATAATGCAGGCTGAAATCAAGGTCACCCGTCATCTCATCACCTGTCATTCTCTCCATAAGGTTTCGCTGGTTATCAACTGCCTGCTCTGCCAGTGACATTCCGGCAAGTGCTGTGTAATAACCATAATCGACCATTATTCCGTTGAAATCCTCTCTTACATCATTGGTTACTTTTATAACTGCTGCAACAGTTGGTGATACACATGCGTCAAATAATACTTCGTATCCGTCCAGAATCTGTTTATCATTAGTTTTATCATAACCACCTATACTGCTTCCCCCATGACCATCATAATCAACATACAGATTGATTTTACCGGAATTATTATATTTTTCATAAAATGCCTTATCATACGGATATACGTAATTTCCTGATGTCATATCGCTCTCAAGATGTATGTTTGGATCTACCGGCAGCTGATAATAATTATAATTAAGGGTATCACCTGCTTTTAGTGTGTCATCATATGTTCCGTCAGGGGCGTCCTGCAGGAATACTACAACCTGTCTGCCATTAACGAAATCATCATAATTTCTGTACTTTTTATCAATATATTTCTCAAGCTTATTATACAGTTCTTTAGTAGGATTAACATACTCTGTAGAATATATATAACGATACCCATAATCTGTAATTGGTGTATCTCTTCCGTAACCATTATCTGGTGAAATAGTATCCAGTCCCATCTTGTGGTAGTCCTGATTATCCCAGAACCATGTCCTTTCTGATTCAAATGCAAAATATGATATTGATTGTATTCCTCCGATATTATCAAGCTCTGCAAGGAATTCTTCGGTAAATCCATCAAGCAGATTGGTATTACCCCTTTTACAATATCTGTTAAGATAATTTACTAATAAAGGTTCCAGCATTATCAAATCTTCATCATTATATTTTATAGAATAGACAGGTCCTCCGTCATCTTTAAGTTTATTCTTTAATTCACCAAAACTTATATTGAATCTGTTTCGTTCTTTCCACGGATTATTTAAAAGCTCACTTCTTTCCTGGCTATAATCATCACCTTCCGGTATATTATAAAACCCTTTTACATACGCATAATAATATATATACATTTCATACACTGAATCTGTCGGGTCTAGATATCCATATATATCAGGAAGCGCATTGTTAGCCTTATATGCTGTATATGATTTTCTTATCATTAACGCTGAGAACACGAGTATTCCGCATATACATAATGCAAATGCCCTGAGTCCCACAGCCATAAATATGCCATCTCTTCTCATTAATCTCGAGCTTATTGTCCTGACAAGATTAGCTGGCTTAATGCGAGATGGCTTTCCTGCGACACTGACAGATTCATGTGTCCTGCTCTTAACTTTTTTCTTACCGCCTTTATGTTTTCTTAACCTGTTAGCGATAAGTCCCGCAAGTTCTTCTACCACAATTGCAGCAATTACTGAGCACACGCTCTTTATTATTATACCTGCAGTAATTTTATAGAAATGGAATCCATTATGAATCTCAAGTCCCTTTCCTATCGCAAATCCTGTGAGCAGTGCCAGAATAAGCCCCACAATACCTGCCGGAATAATTATAAGTGCATTCTCAGTGATATACATTTTACGCATCATGGACTTGTCCATGCCAAGTCTTCTGAATCTCTGGTATGCTGTCTGTCTCCTGCCACGGTACTCTATTAACTGGTATGAAAGTGCAAGAATTCCAATTACCATAACAACTATGTACATATAAGCATATACAAGTGCTGAACTCCAGGGCTGGTAATCATATACTGCGGAATTATATTCTGTCTCTGTCTTTGCGTCTTCTTTAATCTTCTTATACACAGTATTGTAATCTGATGTTCTGACCGATTCTTTCAATGAATACAAATATGAATTCCTACTCTTTGTGTTAAATACTGAAAGTGCATTTTCAGTTACGACAGCACCTGGCATCTTCCTGCCATATTTCCATATGCTTGTGTAATTGGCAAATATGCCACACAGACGGAACTGTCTTTCCTGTCTTGCTGACGCATTATACACACTGTTTTCTTCACAATATCTGATTGTGATTGTCTCCCCTATCTCACCCACATAGCCAAGCGACAATAGTGTGTTCCAATCCATTGCTATCTCGTCATCATTCTCCGGAAGATGTCCCTCATCAAGCTTAAGTCTTCCCTGTTTTACAAATGCTTCATCAAAGCTTCCTAGTATGTACCCTGTCATCTTCCAGTCCTGATTGAACATATCAACACATGTAACTGCCTTAACAGGCGGATTAAGATATGCATGTTCACTTAAAGACTTATTAGGTTCTTTAGATGTAACTTCACATAAAAACCAGTCCCCAAATCTTGATTTATTAGACGACATCTGCCACTGGTACATATTCTCCTGAAATATAAGAACCGCTGTTACAAAAAACACGGCTGCAAGCGTGGTACACGCTGCTTTGATAATCTGCGGCATACGTCTTTTAATGCTCAACAGAGTAATCCCAAATACCGACATACGCAATCCCCCTTTCGTATGTACTTCTATGTTACTGACACACACCATCTACTATAGTAATTATCTTATCCGCATAATCTGCCATCTGTCTGTCATGCGTAACCATAATTATTGTCTGATTGTGCTTCTGGCTTGCCTTGGATAACATCTGTGCAACTGTTCCCGCACTTCCTGCGTCAAGATTACCAGTCGGCTCATCAGCAAGGATTACAGCCGGATGAGTAATCAGCGCTCTTGCTATCGCAACTCTCTGCTGTTCACCACCTGACATCTGCGATGGAAACTTATTCTTACAATGCGATATTCCCAATTCCTCTAACAAATCATCAACTTCATTCTCATCAGGCTTCTTGCCATCTATAAGAATCGGCATAACAACATTTTCATATGCTGTGAATTCTGGAAAAAGGCTGTAATCCTGATATATATATCCTATATTTCTTCTTCTGAACTCTGACAATTCCTTGTCCTTCATTCCTGTTATCTTCTTTCCGGCAATAATAACACTTCCGGTATCCGGCTCGTCAACACTTCCAAGAATCCTCAAAAGTGTTGATTTACCTGAACCACTCTTTCCTATTATTGCTGTAAATTCCCCCTGTCCAAACTCAAGTGTGCAGTTCTTGAGTGCCGGAACATCAACGCTTCCGGCATGATAAGTTCTTTCAATGTTCTCCGCTCTTAACATAATCTCGTTCATAATATACCCATCCCTTCTATCCATATTTTTATAGTTTCCTCACAAATCCAGTAAACATCAGCAGTTCCATTAACAATAACAATGGCATTGTAATCACGCACCATACCGATTCCCGAAGTGCCTCAAGCATACATACTGAAACAATCTTTCCACGCCTCATTCCCAGACTGTGCAAAAGCATCATTTTTTCTTTTCTTCTGTTAATACGGTTTCTTATAACAATTGCCATAATTAACAGCTGCATAACTATCATTGCAATAATAGTGATTCCATACTGCAGTATACTGTTGATAAGCTGTGTTCTGTATGTATTCTTGATATCAACATTACTGCTATAAGAGATATCGTTATTGTTGAAATACACACCTATCTTATTATTGGTTGCTGAAAATGTTGATGTCAGGTCATACTTTATGCTTATCTGGTTGTAACACAGTTCAAAATCCATATCACCGCTTAACTCTTCTCCAATAAGTCTCTCCATAATATCTTTCTGTCTGTCAACCGCCTGCTGTGCCATGTTAATACTTGCAATTGCGGTATAATAACCAAATGTCGGAATTATTCCATTGAAATCCTCCATAACCTCGTCAGTAACTTTGACAACAGCAGCAACCTGTGGAGCAACGCATGCATCATAAGCTGCTTCGAGCTTTTCCATAAGCTTATAATCAGGATTAAAATCATGTGTATTGTTGTAATCTAATAAATACCTGTTATATGCTTTATCATAAGGAAATATTGAAAAATATGAAGAATCAATTATATTACTCTCATCACCATACGTATTCTCATCTACTCTGTAATAATTATAATAAAGTGTATCTCCGGCATTAATAGTGTCATCATATCCACCCTCTGGCAGATCTCTTAAGAATAAAACCACCTGTTTTCCTTCCTTAAATGCTTCATAATCAACATACTCTTTATCTATATATTTCTCCAGTTTGCTGTATAGTTCTTTGGTTGGCTGTGCATATTCTGTAGAAAACAAATACCTGTCTCCATAATCAGGAAGATGCTCTTTATGATATGAACTTTTTTCAGGATGAAATGTAAATGTCTGCATCTTTTCATAATCCTGTGAATCCCAGAACCAGCTTCTTTCTGATTCAAATACAGAATATGACACGGAATTTATTCCATTAATCTCCATCAGCTCGTCAATAAATTCCTTAGAAAATCCTTCCAGAATATTATTATTAGGATCTTTTAAATATTTACTCTGCCCCATATTAATAAAGCCAAGTGACCTTCCTATGCTGTCACTGTCATTAACCTTGATTGCATCATTCCAGTCCCACATATTTCCGGCTTCAACTAATTCCTTTATCTTATCAAAATGTATGTTATATCGTATTCTCTGCTTACTGACATACTCACTCATGTCATTCCTGCTTGTGATTTCACCAGTATAATTCATTGACTTCAGCGGCAGATTATTATAGTCCTTAAGATAATACCAGTAGTTCATAAATAATGCCGTTTTATCCTGATTAACATCAATATATCCATATATATCCGGCACACTGTCATTGCTCTTATATTCTTTAAAAGCATTTTGAATCTTCAAAGCAGAAAATATAATAACTCCACATATACATAATGCAAAAAGCCTTATTCCGACAGCCATCAAAGCCCCATCTTTTCTTATAAATCTTGAACTTACAGACCTTACAAGATTATGCCTGTTCATACGGCTTTTCTTATAATGCATATGTACCGGTCTGCTTACCCATTTCTTGGACACTGCTTTCTTTCTATAGAAATGTATGTTGGATATTATTCCGCTAAGTTCCTCAACTATAACTGCAATCACCACCGAACTGGCACTTTTAATAATAACCTCCATATTCACCCTGTAGAATTCATAACCAGACTTGGCTTCAAGTGCCTGTCCTGTAAAGTGTCCTACTGCCAGTGCAAGCAGAATGCCAATAATTCCTGCCGGAATCAGTATAAATGCGTTCTCTGTTATATACATTTTACGGATGCCTGCTTTAGTCATTCCCATCTGGCTGAACATATTATACGACTTGCGTCTTGTATTCCTGTATTCAATAAGCTGGTATGACAATGCGAGAATTCCAATAACCATGACTACAACATACATATACATGTAAACTGTTGCTGACTTCCATGGTGAATAATCATATACTGCCGCATTATATACTGTCTCGCACCTTATGTCTTCCTTTATCTTCTTATAAACATTTGCATATTCACTTGTTCTTATCGAATCCTTGAATCCATACAGATACAGATTATCAATTTTATAATCAAAATCGTTTAACTTCTCATCTGTAACTAATGCTCCTGGAATCATTTTCCCGTTCTGCCATATATTGGTATAATTCTGAAATATTCCTACTAATGTATATGTTTCGATTCTTTGATCTGACTCATAATTAATATTATCTGCACGATAATAATATATTGTTATCTTCTGTCCTAACTCCCCTGCATATCCAAGCTTTAACAATGTATTCCAATCCATTGCAATCTCATCATTATTCTGTGGCATACGGCCTTCGTCAAGTTTTAATCTGCCCTGCTTAATGAAATCGTCTGTCATGCTTCCTATATGCAACTTCGTCTCATTCCATTCACTGTCATATAACTCCACACTGCTTTTCGCGCTGACCGGCTCACACAGATAATTATGTGTGCTTAATATTTCGTTAGCTTCTTTCTTACTTCTCTCACATATGAACCAGTCTCCGAATCTTGACTTATTGGATGACATCTGCCACTGGTACATATTCTCCTGAAATATAAGAACCGCTGTCACAAAAAACACCGCCACAAGTGTTGTAAGCGCCGCCTTCCATATCTGCGAGAACCGTCTCCTTATACTTTTGAAAGTAATCTTTAAAACATTCATTCAAGTACCCCCTGTAAGATTTATGTATATACCTTATTACCATGCTTATACATTATCATGCGAACCTTACAAAAACCTTACAGCCAAATATTTTTATAAGACTTCGCAGTTCTTTGTCCATTTTATATGTGTAATGCTGGTATGAGTGTCTATAGCACAAAATTTGAATATGACGAGCTGTCCAGGAGTTAATGCCGCTATATACATAAGGTCAGTTCACAAAAGCTCGTTCAAACGAAGTGCGTTTGCTTTTGTGGACTGTAATAAACTTTGTAGATAGCGGCATTTACTCCTGCTAAGCGATGTCATCCTGAAAGTTTTGTGCTATAAACACTCATACTGACAGGGGATATATATGATATGGACAAACAACTGCGAAGTCTCTCTTAATTAATCTTCCACCGGTAGCCGATTCCGCGGATTGTCTCTATATAAGCTCTGCCGTCCTCACGGTTTCCAAGCTTTGTCTTTAGCCTGCTCACAGTAACTGTCAGCGTATTATCCTCTACAAATGTTCCGTATCTGTCCCACATTTTCTGAAAAAATGTATCTCTTCTTACAATAAGTCCCTTGTTGTTTATAAGTATCTCTAATACATGAAATTCTGTCGGAGACACACATATCTGTTTATCTTCATGAATAATTGACTTATTCTTAAAGTCTACTGTAAGAGTTCCATCTTTATAAATGTCTGTGCCACCTGATATTCTTCTAACATTAGCCATTATTCTTGATACAAGCTCCGCAACCCTGAACGGCTTCACAACATAGTCATCACCGCCGCAGTCAAGTCCTTTAATAATACTGTCTTCATCATCACACGATGTTAAAAATATTATTATCTGACTTCCGTGTTCTCTTATCTTCCTGCAGACATCAAATCCATTGCCATCAGGCAGATATACATCTAACAAGAATACATCTATTACAGCTTCTTCCTGTTCATATATATTATTAAACTGTCCTACGCTTGCCGCTTCCACAACTAAATATCCTTTTTCCTGTAATATTCCTGCAAGCTGCTGCCTTATAAAATCATCATCTTCCAATATAAGTATCTTGGTCATATTCCCTCCCAGACAGTACATTTTCTATATTGTAATGCACTAACCTTACACGTATCTTACAATTCAGCCTTTCTCTTAAGAACATATCTTGGTATCTGTACCCTTATAACAGCACCCTTTCCGTCCTCGTTATTACGCACATCTACGGTTCCATGATGTGCTTCAATAATGAGCCGGGACAGGTTAAGTCCTATACCGGCATGCCCTGCGGCAGCACTTCCCGTTGTCTCAAACCTGTCAAATACATACGGTATCCGGTCCTCTTCAAATCCACTTCCATTATCCTTAATATTGACTATACATTTGTCATCACGGCATGCAGCTTTAACTTCAACCTTATCGCACAACTCGCTGCTGTTCTGTATTATATTGATAAATGCTTCTCTTATCCATTCTTCATCAGCATTGATGCAATAGTCTTTGTCATCACATTCCACCGTTATATTGCAGTCATTCTTAGGAAGCTGGTTCACAACATCACAAAGCATGCTGTTCACATTAATGTCCTGCTCTGTCATGATTATCTTGCCTGCTTCCATTCTGCTTATTGTCATCAGCTTACTTATAAATGACCTGATTCTTTCAATCTGTTCAAAACATCTTTCAAGAAGCTCCCTGTTCTCACCGCTCTCCTCTAATCTGTCTAATGCAAGACTGAGTGCAGTAAGAGGTGTCTTAATCTGATGTGCAATATTCTCTGTAAAATTCTGCAGTTTCTCATTACGCTCAACAAGAAATCTTTCATCTGCTTTCTGTTTTTTCTTTAATTGCTGGTTCTCTGTATCTAGATTAATAACATATGAATAGATATCATTATGTCCGATTTTTACAATCATCCTTATACATGCTGCCATTACAACTATAATTATAATTATTCCTGCCACTGCAATTATCCACTGACCACTTCTATAATACATATATGATGCACCATTCTCTGTATAGCCGCACTCCTTGACTACGTTCTTATACTTTGATACATCACTCAATGAATACCTGTTATAAAACATCATATCTATCAGATATTCTCCTGATTTTTCATCTATGTTATACAAGCCTGCTGCCAGTGCCCTGAATTTTAATTCATAAAATCCAGTCGTAACAGCAATTATAAGTATAGCAATTCCTGCCATAACACAAAAAGCAGCCATCATCTTTTTTCTGATGACGGCTACTTTCCTTGTTGCTATATGTTCTATATCTTTTTCTTCCTCTATTAATACTGTATCTGACATAAATCCCCCTTAACTACATGCATTAGTTTCTGGAAGTATTATATCATTTTATTCTGTTAAAGCATATCTGTTAATTAAAATGAATTGATTGATGGCCTGTTGGCAACAGTTTGTTGACCAAAGTCCACTAAACTCCTGTGAATTCTCGATTTCGTAGGTATATTTTCCAACTTAATACGTTGATTTCAACCATTAAACCCACTCATTCATTATCCAGATACATTTTAGTAGGCTTTTCCCATCAATTATTCTCTGAAAGAGCCACATCTCAACTGAAAAAAGCATACTAAACTTGATATATTTGCCCACTTAGTAGGTTTCTGCCTCAAAAAGCCAGAAATCCAACTCACATCACGGCAAGCTCATATCTTACTTCTTCCCCTTCTGTGTCAGCAGAACTGACATTATCAATGAAGTTATCGGCACTGTAAGTATTATGCCCATTGTTCCTGATATTCCACGCATTATCTCAATTGCAACCGAGTACATGTTAAGAATCTGGTGCATCTGGTATGAATATGCGTATATTATCATGACAAGTCCCAGACTTCCTCCTGCATAAGCAAGAATAAGTGTGTTAGACATTGTTCCTATCATATCACGTCCAATATTAATTCCTGCATGGAATATTTCCTTTGCTGATATGTCAGGTCTGTTTTCTTTAATCTCATGTAATGATGATGAAACTGACATTGCAACATCCATTACTGCTCCTAACGATGCAATCAGTATTCCTGAAAACAGCATACCGCCTATGTCAAGCTTTGAATTCTGACCTACATATATTAGATTCTCTATATCATCAACATTATATCCTGTTACATGTCCAAAATGTCCGAAAACAAGTGCTATAAGACCTGATACAACCACTCCGGCTATTGTACCAAGCATAGCGCCAATTGATTTCTTCTGAAAATCTGCCAGCAGGATAAATGTTATTAGCGTAATTATGACAACTGATAATGTAGCTGCAATAAATGGTGAAACACCTATATACATCATCGGAATATACATCATTACTACAACTGCAAATGTGAATATAAGCGCGAGTACTGAATTGAAACCTTTCTTTCCGCCAACCAGCCACATAAGTCCGAAAAATGCTGCTAATAACGCAATTATCTCCGGTTCACGGTCATAATTATATACATTGGCTGAGAGGTTTCCATTATATTCACTTATATTAGCTATTACCCTTGTTCCAACCTTACAGTTGGCTCCGTACAGATATCCGTTAAGACTATACGCTTTTACTTCTTCTCCCTTGTGGCTTCCTGATTTAATACGTAAAACAACCTCCTGGCTGTCGCCGCTTTCTAAGTCAGCGGCAGCCTGAAGGTCTTCATTATCATTCTGTATAACCACTGCCTTAACAAACTTAGTATTGTCTTTGGCAAGCAGTGGTTTTCTTTCTACACTTGTGTAGAATAGAAACATCGCAATCATAATAAGTGCCACAACAAGGTATTTACCAAATGTGTCTATTATCTTTCGCAAATGTCTTCCTTCTTTCTGATTCCAACTATAACAGCGCCGATACCTGCTGCGGCGGCAGCCATACAAGCATATACTCTTGCAAGCATGTTATCTCCTGTCTGTGGAGCTTTGCCATTATCAGCTGATGAAGATGAATTGGTTGAAGTATTATCTGCCGGTGCAGATGGTTCTGTTACAGTATTGTTATCTTCCTGTACAGTAAGTGCATTAATTGCATTAACAACTGCAGTTTTTGCATCCTCTAATGCCTTGGCATCAATCTTAGGTGCATTCTCAGACTTATAATCCGCAAGCTGTGCCTGTGCACCTTCCTGTGTCTGAATGTATATAGTCTTGTCCAGAAGTGTTGATACACCCTTCTTAAATCTGTTAACACTCTTTCCACTTTCAGATGTTGACTTATCTGCTGCATTCTTTACAGAACCATATCCTGACACTCTGTCAGTATCCTTACCATAATTATTTACGATATCTGCAAGCATTGGATCCTTGTCTGTTGTATATGCTGCCTTAATCTTCTTTAATGCTGAAAGAGCATCTTTAAGAGAATTCATGCTGGCTTCTGTATAATTAACCTCTGTGCCGTTAATTAAAGCTTCTGCATTATTAATAACCTCATCCACTGACATATCTGTATTAGTCTTATTGATTGTAAAATCATCAGCATATTTATTACCATTGTAGTCATATGTCTTGATGGTAAGTGATCCGCTCGAAAAATCAATTGTTGAGAATGATGGGAGACATGCATTAGTTCTCTCTGCAATGTAGTATGGTGTGTAGTTAAGCAGATTGTAGTACTTAGAACCTGAGCCTGAACCTGTTGTTATATAAAGAGTTCCATCCGGATTAGTTACTGAACCGCTGCTTATATCATAGTCAACTACATTTCCATCAAGAATCTGATAACTTCTTGAAAATGTGTGGTCATGTCCTGTAAGACATATATCAATGTTAAATTCGTCCATTAATGGTGCAAATACAATTCTGTTAGTAGCAGCATCTGTATCTGCATGTGGCTGTCCTGAACCATAGATATCGCTATGGAATATTACAACCTTCCACTTAGCATCAGGATTGCTTGCTACAGCTTTTTTCATAAATGTTCTGTGTTCCTCCTGATTACGGTTATTGCTGTTTAATGATATGAATAACACATCTCCATAATTGAAATAGAAATCACTTCCTGCTGCTGTGCTTCCTAACTTATCCTCTGAATTAGGATTGTTAAAATGTGCTGAATAATCTGCACCAGCCATATCGTGGTTACCAATTGTGGCAGCGATTGGGAGGCTTCTGAATACTGATGGATAAAGATATCCTGCATACTCACTCTCTCTTGTCTTTTTATCATCATCCTTAGCTGCACCAGACTGGTTAATCTGATCACCTGCTGACAAAAGGAATGATGCATCTGGACATGTCTTTAATGCCTGCTGCATTGTCTTGTTCCAGTTGTATGCATCTCTTGCAACACTGGCATCATTAGCTGATTTATCTGAACTGCTTCCTGAAGCACCAACCTGAGGGTCACCGGTAAGAATAACTGAAAACTTATCAGTTGCCTTAGTTGTGTAATCATATTCAGCAGACCATACACTGTCATCTCCTGTGTAATTGTCTGTGTACTGGTAATGATACTGTGTGTTCTCTTCAAAGTAATCAGCTATGTTTACCTTATTAGCTGCACTGTATGACTTTCCCTGCCAGTTCTCAGCACTGATAGACTCGGCATTACCTGTTACAACCTTGGCTGATGACTTTGAGCCATCCTTCCATACCTTTACTGCCGGTGTTCCTTTTCCAGCTGAATACCATGAAAAATTAAGATCTGCCGCATCTGAGCCTGGAGTTAAAGCTACATTTTCAGTCTGTGCATAAGCTTTTTCTCCTCCCTGCCATACATTAGAAAGCCAGTTCTGGAAATCCGCTGAATTATCTGTATCCTGCTTGAATGTACTCTGACTCACATCCGCCTCACCATATGCAAATGCATTAATGAGTGGCGCCTGACTTACAAGAACTGTTGACATTGCAGCAAGTGCTGCACCTTTTCTTAATAAATTCTTACTTCTCTTCATTTTTTCCTCCACATAATGAGATATATTTATTCGTATACTGTTGTGCAACGAATTGTCATTACTATATCCCTATGTGGTAAACTTACAATAATTGCCCTGTAAATCTTATGTAAAATTTTTGTTGTAAGCAAAAAATAAGACACAGATGTTTAATGTCTGTGTCCGATTTTTTCAATTTATTTGTTTTCAAGCTTTGTAATACATTTATCCAGAGATGTTGCAAACCAGTCTATATCGTTCTCTGAAAATACCATTGGTGGACGAAGCTTTAAGATATTTCCATAATGACCTATAACTGATGTAAGAATATGCTCATCTCTTAACATCTCTATTACATTCAACGCCATATCCTTATCAGGTGTCTTATTACCATCATTCTTTACGAATTCAAATCCTAAAAACAAACCTGCACCTCTTACATCACCTACTGATTCAGGGTGTCTCTCCTGTACCTCTTTAAGTGCCTTAAGAAGTGCCGCACCTGCTTTCTTACAGTGTTCCTGAAGATTTTCATCCTTAATATATTTAAGAACAGCCTGGGCAGCGGCTATTGATACAGGATTACCGCCAAATGTGTTAAAGTAAGGAAGCTTGTCGCTGAAGGCTGCAAGTACATCCTCCTTTGCAGCTAGTCCTGAGATTGGAATTCCGTTACCCATCGGCTTACCCATTGTTATCATATCAGGGACAATTCCGTGTCTTGCAAATCCAAAGAATGCCTGTCCGGTTCTTGCAAATCCCGGCTGAACCTCATCTGCTATAAATACTCCGCCATTCTTATGTACAACATCTACTGTTGCTTTTAAGAATCCTACAGGGTCAGGATATATACCATCTGATGAGAATATTGAATCAGCAAGGAAACAAGAAAACTTATATCCTGCCTCATTTAATTCATCTATAGTCTTTTGCATCTCTGACGCATACCATGCTGTGAATTCTTCTGGTGTTCCACCATGACGGTAATAATCTGGTGCTGTTATAAGCCTTACATTAGGAAGTAATGGCTGACCGGCTCCAAGTGAAGGTGAACAGCCTGATGTTAATGCACTTGTTCCGTGGTAGGCTTCCTGTGTGATAATTATACCGGTACCACCCGTATAGGCTTCTGCCACACGAAGTGCAAGGTCATTAGCTTCTGAACCTGTACACATATACATTATCTTATTAATCTCATCAGGCATAAGTTCAAGCAGTTCTTCACTATAATCAAGAATCTTTTCATGAAGATATCTTGTATGCGTATTAAGAGTTTTCATCTGCTCTGTAACAGCCTCTACAACAGCCGGGTTACAATGTCCGACGCCTGCTACATTGTTATACATATCAAGATATTTATTGCCTTCACCATCCCACAGATAATCTCCTTCTCCACGGACAATGTTAAGTGGCTTTCTATAAAAAAGTCTGTAAGCACCTCCAAGGTATTTTTCTCTCTTACTAATCATTTCCCTTGTTTTAGGACTTAACATAGATGCATATTCTTCCTTAAAACTGTTAGAGTCCATAATACTTGATTCTGTTGCCATAATTTCCTCCATTCTGCAAAAAGAAAAAGCACAGAACCTCTGATTTCTCAGAAATTCTGTGCTCCTTTGCACTGTCATACAGATTCATTCTGTCTGACATATATAATAGCAACATTTGGTTATTTGTCAATTTATAATCAAATGCTTATTAATCATATTTCTTATTTATCTTAAGTTTTACAGATAATGCTATTAAAGCCACGACAATAATACCTGCAAGAACCCATACCCACACAGGAACATTCTTAATGTTATAACATCTTACATTAATCCACATCTGATTAATTCTTGTTGTCTCTTCAGCATCAAAATACTGCATAATAGCACTTCTATCCATAACCTCCTGCGTAGGATACTGTGCTGATAACTGTCTGTATGTCTGTTCTTCTGGAACTTTAAGTATATATCTTTCATCATCAGAATCCCCAGAAAAGAAATATCCCAGAGGATAATCTACAACATCTGTATCACTTTCATCTGCTCCGTAGTTCCACTTTACATAGTCGAATACAACATCACTGTCACCACCTGATATAACTGATGTATATCCAATATAGCTCATGTTTCTTACAGCATTTTCAGGTTTTGACAGAAAGTTAATAAAGCTCTGTGCTGCCTGCTTTTTCTCTGAATTGCCATTAATTCCAGACTTTAACATTACCCAGCCGTCAAAATAAAGGTTAGTACATTCTTCAGGTACTGCAAAATTAAGCTGAAAATCATCCTCGTCAGCCTGGTCCATAGTATATACAGCATCTCCAGACCACTGATAACCTGCGACTACCTTTCCTGTTATCATATCAGTCTTGGCACTGTCAGTCTCGAATGAATAGGCATTATTCTTAACTGACTGAAGATACTCCTGAATCCTGTCCACATTTGCCTCAGAAGTATCATTCATCTCCTCGGCAAGTTTTTCACGATAATCAGGACTGTTTATAAATGACGCTGACTTTAACTTGTCTGACTTAATTGCACCAACAGCTGCAAACATGGAATCTCTTACATTATCCTTAATCGTTATCTGACGTCTGAATTTGCTGTTATCAATTATCGTCCATGTAGATGCTTCTTTTTCTGTCACCTTATCAGGATTGTACACGATTCCTGTTATACCCCACATATATCCTGCAGCATAGCGGCTCCATGACTCACCATTAATCTTATTCTCGTCAAATGTTTTCTTGATAAATGGAGATACACCCTTAGCATAGTAATTATTAGCAATCGAAGTATCATAGAAATCATCTGAAAATGGCTCAAGCCAGTCCTCTGCCATAAGCTTCATTATCATATATTCTGAAGGACAGATTACATCGTAATCATCACCCAGAGTAAGCATGTTGTACAGTTCCTCGTTAGTTCCAAGACAACTGTACTGTACCTTAACTTTCTTGCCATAATTCTCATAATACCAGTTCTCAAAATCAGTAATTATCGAATTCTCACCCTTTATGCTTCCGCTCTCAAGGTCAATTATATCATCATCACTCCAGTCTCCGGTATCAATATATTCTTCCCAGTTGCACACACGGAGTATGATTGTATCGTCTGCTGCCACCGCTGTAAGACGGTTTGTATTAAACACTCCTGTTACTGCTGCTGTACCGCTTACTATCATTAAAGCTGAAAGTATTAACGCATTTATCTTTCCAATAATCTTATTCATCAGCTCCAGCCTCCTCTCGTACAGCTTTTCTTGCTGGTGCAAGATTAATTGCTATCTCAACTACAATAACAATAAGGAATATTATTGTAGATAAAGCCCACAAAGCAGTCTTGATATCAGTCTGTGAACCCTTGGTTGCATTAACAACATAAGTACTTATTGTGTCAAATGTTGCAGGCTTAGTGTATGTTGCAACGAAATAATCATCCAGTGATAATGTAACTGCCATAACAAATCCTGATGCTATACCGGAAACAATCTGAGGTATTATTATCTTAAAAAGTGCATACACAGGTGTTGCACCAAGGTCAAGTGCTGCTTCATACAGACTTGGATCCATCTGTTTTAATTTAGGAACAACAGCCAGATATACGAACGGTGCACTCAGTATAACATGTCCCACAACAAGAGGAATATACGTATCCTTACTGACACCTAATACAACTACAAGAAGAATACAGATAGAAAAACCTGTAACTACATCTGCATTGACAACAGGAACCTGATTAAGAACTGACATTGCTCCTTTTACTTTTCCCTTTGAATAAAATGCACCTATAGCACCTGTTGTTCCAAGTATTGTTGCAAGTACAGCACTTCCAACAGCAAGCAGCACAGAACCGATTATCATATTAATAAGCTCCGGAGTCGTAAAAAGTGTTACATAATTATGCATTGAAAATGCATGTATTGCTCCTATATTAGCGGCATCCGTAAAACTGTATACTGCAAGCACAAGAATTGGAATATACATGAACAAAAGGACAATGCATATAATCATATATTTCAGAAATTTCTTCATTATACAAGTCCTCCTCTTCCAGCATTTTCTGATTCTTTATCACCCGAAACCAGAGTGACAATACATATAATAACAAGAAGTATCAGTGCTATCATTGAGCCATTGTGCCAGTCATATGCACTGAAATAACTTCCAATCAGACTACCCATAATATATGTGCTGTTATAAAGCATATCAAGAACTACATAGTTAGTCATTGCCGGAAGGAATACCATTGACACACCACTGACAATTCCCGGAACAGACAATGGCAGTATAACCTTGATAAATGTCTGGAAATTATCCGCACCAAGATCCGATGCTGCTTCAATAACACTCTTATCAAGCTTTGAAAGCGTTGTATATAACGGAAGTATCATGAATGGAAGAAAATCGTATGTCATTCCTATTATCGTATTGATAAACGGATAATACGCAAGATTTCCCTCAATCATTGATAATATCTCTTTAAGTGCGGTAATTCTTAATGTGAAATTAATCCACATAGGCATAACAAAAAGCAGAAGTATTACCGCTTTTCTCTTTAACTTACTCTGTGAAAGTATATACGCTACAGGATAAGCAATTATAAGACAGACTGCAGTTGCAACAAATGCAAGTACAAGACTGTAACACAGAGTTCCAAGTGTATTAGGGTCTGTAAAAAAATTCTGCAGATTAACCATGCTGAATTGTCCCTGTCCATTAGTAAATGCATAATATACAAGGACAAGCAGTGGTGCTGCAACAAATAATATAAGAAACAGCCCATAAGGGATTCCAAGATATTTGCGTGAAAAAGACATATTTCTATCCCCCTACTTCTTCAACTGGAATTTCATCTTCTCTTCAGGCATGATAAGACCAACCTGATCATCCATATTCCAGAGATATTCATCATCTACAATAAGGTCATGTCCATACTCAGTTCTTATTACATAACTGTAATGGTCACCCTTATAGATAAGATTAATAATCTTACCTGATACAAGACCTGCTGTTACATCATCGCTCATTTCAATATCATCAGGCTGGATTGAAACAACAACCCTGAACTTTGAAACATCTACATTTTCACCATTTTCATCAACAAGCACTCCATCTGACATCTTAGTCTTAGGAATAACCTGTGTTAAATCACAGCTTATTATCTTGCCATTAAAGTCGAGCGTATAATCTCCATTAATTGTTGTAACAAAACTTGTGGTATGGTCCTCTGCAAGCATTACATGAATTCCATCAGGCTCAAGCTGCATTCCTACTGTATCACCGACATGATAACACCTGGTAGTTCTTATTATCATCTCATACTTTCCGGATTCAACAGCAACCTCGTAATGCATTCCCTTGAATATAACTGAAGTAACTTCACCAACAACAGTTCCATCCTCCGGCTTTGTAATAATTACATCTTCTGGTCTTATAACAACGTCAACTAAAGTTCCCTCTGGAACATCATCCATTCCGACAAACTCTCCGCCACAGAATCTTACTTTCATGTGTCCTGTCATAATACCTTTGAAAATATTGCTCTCTCCAATAAAGTCAGCAACAAAAGCATTCTTAGGCTCATTATATATATCCTCAGGAGTTCCTATCTGCTGAATCTTACCCTCTGATAAGACAACAATCTTATCAGACATTGTAAGTGCCTCTTCCTGGTCATGTGTTACATATATAAATGTAATTCCAAGCTGGTCATGCATATTCTTAAGCTCAATCTGCATCTCCTTACGCATCTTTAAATCAAGTGCCCCCAGAGGTTCATCAAGCATAAGAATTTCTGGCTCATTGACAAGTGCTCTTGCAATTGCAATTCTTTGCTGCTGTCCGCCTGACAACGTAGATATCTTTCTGTCCTCAAATCCTTCAAGGTCAACCATATCAAGAACATGCTTAACCTTTTTTCTTATTTCTTCTTTAGGAAGCTTCTTTAACTTAAGTCCAAATGCAATATTTTCATATATATTCATATGTGGAAACAGCGCATAACGCTGAAACACGGTATTAATCGGTCTTTTATTAGCTGGAAGCTGTGATATATCCTCTCCGTTAAGAAGTATCTGTCCGTCTGTCGGAAGTTCGAATCCTGCTATCATTCTTAGTGTGGTTGTCTTTCCACATCCTGATGGTCCTAAAAATGTTACAAATTCCCCCCGCTTTACTTCAAGATTAAAGTCATCAACCGCCTTAAATCCATTATCACTATATACCTTACTGATATGTTTAAGTTCTATTATATTTTCTGATTTACCAGACATATCCAACCTCCGCAATTAACATCCTTCGTTACACCGTCCAACAACTATGCAACCACTTCCTATTTAATATCAAAAACGGGTACAAATCAAGTAAATTCTTGATTTGCACCCATGGTTTTTTCATTATGTAAACAACTGGCAAATATATGTTTTAAGGTCTGTGATGAAGCTCCTGGACAGTCTTTCCTATTTCTTCCCTTATAGTCTGTCTGTCTTCCGGAATCTTCTGCATTCTTGCAAGTAAATCCGCTGTATCATGCTCAGAACCAACTTTTCTTAACGACTCACATGCTGCGAATACAACATCATCATCTGCATCATCAATAAATCTTAACAGCAAGTCCACACTGGTCTGATCATCACTTGCACCAAGAGCCTTAGCTGCTGCAATCTTTTCTTCTTTACTTCCTGTAATTACTTCCTGTATAGCATACCAGTCATGGTGCTTTACATATTTCTCCATTTTTTCATCTAATGTCTTTTTCTTAAATAACATACCGATGCCTTCTTTCATCTTTTTCTATATTATAGTATTGCATTTTCGATATGTAAAATGTATATTTAATATGTCACTTATATCATAATTATATATTGGAGAATTACTATGACCTTAGATTATTACAGAATATTTTACTATGTTGCAAAATATAAGAGTTTTTCAAAAGCAGCCCGCATGCTCGACAATAACCAGCCTAACATAACCCGCTGCATGAATATATTAGAAAGTGAACTTGACTGCAAGCTGCTTAACCGTTCTCACAAAGGCATCACTCTTACACCTGAAGGAAATACATTGTATTCTCATGTATCAATCGCAATGAAACAGCTTGAAGACGCTGAGAATGCCATTATCAAAAGCAAAAGTCTGTCCGGTGGTACAATATGCATAGGAGTAAGCGAGATTGCTCTTAGAATATTCCTTCTTAAAAAACTTGAGAAATTCACAGAACTTTTTCCCGATGTCAAGATAAAGCTTACCAACCACTCTACTAATCAGGCTGTTAATGCTCTAAAAGCCGGTCTGGTAGACTTTGCTGTCGTAACCACACCTGTCAATTTAACTGGCGATATGAAATCTGAAAGTCTATGCTCATTCCATGATATACTTATTGCAGGTCCAAAATACAGTCAGCCGGATAATAAAATAATTCATCTGGAAGAATTGCAGGATTATCCTTTCATAAGTCTGGCAGAAGGTACCGGTACACATGACCACTACACCAAATTCTTCTATGACAACAATCTTCACTTTAACCTTGACCTGGAGGCTTCAACTACAGATCAGGTTCTTGCAATGGTTCAGGCAAACTTAGGGCTTGGCTTCTATCCGGAGGAACTTGCCTCTGAATATATAATGCGTGGTGAAATATTTCCTGTAAATCTATACGAATCCGCACCTGACAGAGATATTGTTCTTATACGCGAATCAAAACATACTGAAAGCATTGCAGCCAAAAAGCTTATTAATTTCTTAAAGCATACAACTGATTAAAATGTCTTAGTTACGCATTCAAGTGTCGCACAGTAGCCTGTATTATTCTTGCTCTTATACATGGCACTGTCGGCATGTCTGTACAGTTCATCAAAATCAATATCCTTTTCCCCTTTATAAAACGCTTCACCCATGCTTACATATATCTTCTCATCTCCCATCTCTGGAATTCTTATGTCCTTAAGCTTTGCAAATACTCTCATCGTGAAGCTTTCAGCATCTTTAGTTTCTGTTATTCCCGGGATGAACATTGCAAATTCATCACCTCCCAGGCGCATGCATATATCATGTTCCCTGCATACACTCTGAAGACTTCTTGCAACCGCTATAATTACTGCATCCCCGACAACATGTCCATATGTATCGTTAACATTCTTGAACTTATCACAATCAAGAAGGCACATAAGCCCCTTAGTTCCTTCCTTAATAAGGTCTGTAATTGCTTCCTCTCCGCTTCCTCTATTTCTTATTCCCGTCATAAGGTCTGTTTCTGAAAGATATAAAAGCCTGTTCTCCTTACGTTTCTCTGCATCGATAACTTCAACGGCATATACAACATGCCACAGTTCTCCGTTGCTATCCTCATCTACCCTTATGAATCTTTCACGACACCATCCAGAGTAATTTCCAAGGAATTCATGAACAATCGTAGTCTTGTTCTTCATTCTCTCCGGAAGTGTTGATATATCAACAAATTCAAGTACACTTTCTACATACTTTCTGGAAGGAAGAATCTTCATTACACTATTTATCTGTTCTGCAAAAGTATGCTCGCCTTTTATCATATTATCCCTTATGAAATCTGTTGACTTTATTTCATGAAATTCCCCTGTCTTTAAATTGATAATATGCATTGACAGATATATTCCGGCAAGTGCTGAATATGCACTGAACATAGCCTCACGCTTGGATTTTTTAAATACATTTCTCTGTTTTAATAGCAGTACTAAAAATGTGCCTATCATATCAAGAAAGCGCGAAATCTCGTCCATCTCACTTTCTGGTGGATTGTCAACACCAAAGAAGCCATATATCTCGTCCTTATATCTGAATGGACTTACTGCCAGGCTCTTTACATTCTGAACTTTGAGCAGTTCATATGCTGCAGGATATTCATCCTTAATCTCCTCAATATCCTTAGTACTAATATTTCTTCCATCATTAAATGATGTATACCACCAGTCTATAATTGACATATCTACATTCTGAAGAAACTTTATCTGAGGCTCAATCCCATCCGCACACCACTCATAAGTATTATTAGTAACCTTTTTTCTAATATTATCTTCAAATATGTATATTCTTTCAGACCCGATATGTTCTCCAAAAAATCTGATAAATTCATTAATCTGATCATCTGGATTTTCATAATTCATTGCTGCCTTCATTGCTTTATTCATAATTGATTCGTACTTTTTCGTCTTCATATGCATCTCCAATTCAATACATTTATAACTAACAACATAGTAACATATATTGACAAAAAACGCACCCTTTTTCACACATTAAAATTGTGAAAAAAGTGCGTTCTGATATTAAACAAACCGCATTCGCCGCTAATAATTCTCTACATAGCCTTAATTGCATTCACTGTTATATTGTACTGTTTCTCAACTTCTTCAAATGCTTCCTTAGCTCCTGCAAGTTCTCCTGCACGAAAAATCTCTGTAATAGCTAAACTCGCCTTATAAAGATTATCAAACCCAAGATTTAAGCATACTCCCTTAAGTGTATGTGCTGCCCTGAATGCTTCTTCTACATTTCCAGCAGCTATAGCCTCTTTAAGATTGGCGTAGCTGTTGTCATCTAAAAATTTCAATACAAATTTTTTAATAAAAGCCTCATTTGGAAATCTATTCAAAGTATTCTGATAATCTGCTCCCATCGCATCATAGCATTCTTTAATTGTCATGTGCCTACCTGCCTATATATTGTTAAATTATAACTATGCATATAATGATAAATGATATCACGATTAATATAGTATTGTCAAAGAATGATTTAATAATAAAATATAATTTCAGATAATTATTTTACATATCCGCAAATATACTGTATATTAAATATATTGCTGTCTGGCAAAATATATGCGGGGGAATTGTTTTATGAAAAAACGAGATTCTTTTAACAACAAATGGGGATTCATCCTTGCCTGTATCGGCTCTGCCGTTGGTATGGGTAATATCTGGATGTTCCCGACAAGAGTATCAATGTATGGCGGTGGATCATACCTGATACCATATTTCATATTCGTTGCACTTATTGGTTTCACTGGTGTTATCGGAGAAATGAGTTTTGGTCGTGCTACTAAGTCAGGACCTGTTGATGCATTTGGATATGCATGCGAAACTAAGAATAAGAGAAAGCTTGGTGAGGCTATCGGCTTTATTCCAGTACTTGGCGCACTTGCAATGGCAATTGGTTACACTGTTGTAATGGGCTGGATTCTTAAGTACATGATTGGAGCTTTTACAGGAAAGGCACTTGCACCTGCTGACACAGAAGGCTTTGCTGCTTCATTTGGAAGTATGGCAAGCGCATTTGGTAATAATGTATGGCAGATTGTAGCTCTTGTTATTGGTATTATTATCCTTATGTTCGGTGTCGGACGCGGAATTGAAAAGGCCAATAAAATCATGATGCCTGTTTTCTTTATTCTTTTTGCTGTACTTGGAATATATGTTGCTTTCCAGCCTGGTGCGATAGAAGGCTACAAATACATTTTCAGAGTTGACCCTGAGGCATTCGCTGACCCTAAGACATGGATATTTGCTCTTGGCCAGGCATTCTTCTCTCTTTCTGTTGCTGGTAATGGTACTCTTATATATGGTTCTTATCTTTCAGATAATGAAGATATCCCTGCTGCTGCCGGACGCGTTGCTCTGTTCGATACTATAGCAGCCTTGCTCGCAGCTCTTGTTATCATTCCTGCAATGGCAACAACCGGTGCCCAGCTTAATCAGGGTGGTCCCGGACTTATGTTTATCTTCCTCCCGGCACTTTTTAAATCAATGCCAGGTGGATACATAGTCGCAATTATATTCTTCGTTGCTGTATTTATGGCAGGACTTTCTTCTTTAATCAACCTGTATGAAGCACCTATTGCAACTATTCAGGAAAAGCTTCATCTTGGAAGAAAGGCATCTTGTGCCATAATCGCTGCAATAGCACTTGTAGTTTCAATATGTATTCAGGGAATTGTCTCTGGATGGATGGATATACTTTCTATCTACATCTGCCCACTTGGTGCAGGTCTTGCCGGAATTATGTTCTTCTGGATATGTGGTAAGAAATATGTTGAAACTCAGGTTAATACCGGTCGCGATAAGAAATTCACTGATAAATTCTATCCTATATGCAAATACATTTTCTGCCCTGTATGTTTCCTTGTTCTTATACTTGGAATTGTTCTTGGCGGAATCGGCTGATTAAAATATTATAATAAAAGGAATCCTGTGAGCAGGGAGG
This sequence comes from Lachnospira eligens, assembly GCF_009680455.1. Lineage (GTDB taxonomy): Bacteria > Bacillota > Clostridia > Lachnospirales > Lachnospiraceae > Lachnospira > Lachnospira eligens_A. Next base: position 93,156 of record NZ_WKRD01000003.1, on the reverse strand, counting down.
TATTGCCTTTCTGCTTATGGGATTCCTTTTTTCATATATTTAATTATGCTATTCATGCTTTGCATCACATTTTTTACAGGAATATTTCCTCAAAAGCAGCAATTACAAGCTTAAGAGTTGCTTCGTCCATATCCGAATAATGAATTACAAGTATTCCGTGGTACTTATCCGCATCAGCGAAACAATACTCTGAAAGGCAGTTAATCAGAATCCCCTTCTGCCTGACTGCCCATTTAATCTCAACATCACTTAAGGAAGTCTTCACATGCAGCAGGAAATGTGTTCCCGCATCGTCCTGATATATCGTACTGATTTCATTAAGCCTTGATTCACGAAACATCCTGCAAATCTTTTCACGGCGTCCCCTGTAATCATTGACAAGCCTCTTAATGTGGCGCTCAAAGTATCCCTTCTCAATAAATGCCGCCATCGCATACTGTTCAAAGCCCGACACCGTACACGAATAAAAATTCATTGTTGAGATATATTTTTCCATCAGCTTTTCCGGCAGCACCATATATCCTATTCTAAGCGAAGGAACCATTGTCTTTGAAAATGTATTCATGTATATTACCCTGTGACTTCTGTCTCTCGACTGAATGGACGGAATTGGTTTGCCCTGCATACGGAATTCACAGTCAAAATCATCCTCTATTATATATCTGCCTGGCTCCTCCGCCGCCCAATTAAGCAGTTCCTGTCTTCTTGCAACCGGCATAACAAGGCCAATTGGAAAATGATGTTCAGGACTTACATGTGCTACATTTATGTCTTTCATTCTAAGTTCATCGACTTTCATACCCTTATCATCAATATTAACATAATCCCAGTCCACACCATTTTCATCATATATCTTGGTAATCTTACGGTATCCGGGATTCTCAACACCAAATTTCACATCTGGACCTAAGAGTTGTAACAGCCTGTTATACAGATATTCCGTTCCGGCCCCTATAATAATATGGTCTGCTGAAACCTGCATTCCACGGTATCTGTTAAGATGGTCTGCAATTGCTTCACGAAGCTGCAACACACCGTTAAAAGGTACAGTCTTAAGAAGAGAAGTGTTATAATCGGTCAGGGTTTCCCTCATAACCTTTGCCCATGTAGCAAATGGAAATCTATCATACCGGATATTATTTGCCGTCAAATCAGCAAGATAAGTCTCCTCCTGGAATCTTTTCACAGGAGCAGCATACCCTGGTGCACCACCTGTAACCACGGCAATCTTATTAACATAATACCCTCTTTTTTCCTCAGATCGGATATAACCTTCCAGAAGAAGCTGCTCATATGCGTTCTCCACCGTCTTGACACTTATCTGCAAATGCTGTGAAAACCCTCGCTTTGATGGCAGCTTCTCATCAGCCTTAAGCTTCCCGTCAGCTATATCTTCCTTAATCAGTTCATACAGATATTCGTACATTGTTTTGTTTCCGCGTTTATCTAAATCATATGTAAGCAAATCTGGTCTCCTATTATATATGTGTTTTGGATATTTAAAAAATATCAGTTCTAATTATAATAAGCTCATAAGCAAAAAACAAGGAGGAAAATCCCTCTCCTCACCTGAAGGGTTCGGATTTTTCTTCGAAAAACAAGGAGGAATAGAAATACTATGGGAATCTATGCTATTACTGGTGCTTCAAGCGGTATCGGTGCGAAAACTAAAGAATTGTTAATACAGCAGGGACATAAGGTAATTAATATTGATCTTAAAGACGGTGACATCTGCGTAAACCTTGCATCGCAGGAAGGCAGACAGTCTGCTGTTGATCAGTTACATACTATGTGCCCTGACGGACTTGACGGAATGATATGCAACGCTGGTGTTTCAGGCGCATGCGGTAATCTCGGACTCATTATCTCTCTTAACTACTTCGGAACAGTAGCCATTGCAAATGGTGTATATGATCTTTTAAATAAGAAGCACGGAAGCTGTGTTGTAACTGTTTCTAACACAATTTCACAGGGTGCAGGCCGTAAGGATATCGTTGATCTTCTTAATAACATCGGTGATGAAAAGCGTGTATTAAGCCTTATTTCTTCTATGGACAGCACTAACCTTTCAGTAGGAAACAGTCTTTATGTTTCTACTAAATACGCACTTGCAAGATGGGTACGCCGTGTATCTGCAACATGGGCTGCCAATGGTGTCCGTATAAATGCTGTTGCTCCTGGTAATGTACACACAGCCATGACTGCAACAATGAGCACTACAGCAAAGATGGCTCTTAATGCCCTTCCTATCCCAACCAAGTACGGTCAGGAGTGCCTCATGGCTCCAGAGGAAATTGCTGAGGTTATGGTATTCCTTGCTTCAGATTCAGCAAGAGGCGTCAATGGAAATATCATGTTCGTTGATGGTGGAACAGACGCATTATTAAACACAGAGAAAGTATATTAATTAAGGAGGGCATTAAACATGACAGCAATTGAAAAATATGTAGAAGCAATGGAAAACAAAGATTACGCAGGACTTGCCAATCTCTTTTCTCCAGACGGAATAATCAATGATTATTGTACTAACTCAGCAGCCCAGAACGAATATCATATATATGGACGTGAAGCTATCAACATGTTCTTCCGTAACAAGTTCGGCTTCCGCAAATACTCTATCTTAGATGGTGAAGTTGTGAATTCTACCCAGGCAGAATTCATCGCTAACTTCGGCGGTTACAACATCATGGCCATCGCTACAGTCCGTGAAGTAACAGAAGATGGGCTTATCAAGAGACTTACTGTAAGACCTAAGTAATTAAATATTAAAAATCGTGTATAACCAATCAGGGCATTTGAATTGCAAGTTAATCCCTTGCAATCCAAATGCCCTCATTTTTCTTTTTAACATAAACAATAAACTTTTCAAGAGATGCCTTTTCTCTATCTCGATGTCCAATCTGCCACTTTCTCGCAGTCGATTTGGACTTTCACTTACCTTCTATTCGCTTCTAGGTCCAATCGGTTATACCTGCGCGGACTTTTTGGACATCCACTTGGCTCTTGAATATATTCAAACCTGTATTTTAATACAGATTGACCTGTTTTTCCATAAGTCTGCTGCCTTCATACTTAAGCTTTATCGAGAAAAATCTCTCCTCCCCCGAAAGAAGAATGTTAAGAAATACCCTGTCGCCCTCCCATGTCGGAAGCTCGGGAACTTCTTCTTTATCAACCCAAGCCAGTTCTCCTTCATCACATTCAATAAGCTCACCTGTAAAGCCATCTGCCGTAAATACACACATAAGCTCTGGCTCACATTCATTACTTATAAATGTTACAAGCCCGCGGAATCTGTATGAAGTAAGCGTAAGACCTGTTTCTTCCTTTACCTCACGCACAAGACATTCCTCAGGAGTCTCCTGATTCTCAGCATGTCCGCCTACTCCAATCCATTTACCTTCATTAATATCATTATGCTTTTTCACTCTGTGAAGCATAAGATACTTCCCATCCTTCTCTATATAACATAAAGTTGTAGTTATCATCAATTCTACCTTTCATGTCCGATTTTTTCAATTTCATAATTTCTGCATACAACATTAATACCTTCAGTCTTACCCCAGTCAAGACTTACATACACTTTCTTCTTATTAACATCCCACTTAAGTTCATCAATAGTTATTCCGCATCTTGTACGAAGTCCCTTAACCATTCCGCTTCCAAGCTTGTCTGACCATGCCGGAAGCAGTTCAATTGTGTGTTCATCCGAATATACAAGCATTTCATTAATAATTCCAACCAGTCCAAATGCAGTATCTGTACAATATACACCTTTGCTCCTGTCAGTATTGTGGTCTGTAAATAAAGTTGTGTAAAATATGTCACTGTGTACAAGCAGATTAAGCGTATCATATACAGCATCTGCATTTTTAAGACGAGCCTCTACTAACGCCTTATGTATCCAGCCATGTGAAGCGGTATCATCTTTTCCTTTATTCTCATGGTTTCTGTTAATGATTGCCTGACGACACGCAGATGCTAACTTACTGTCATGCTGAGTCTGCAAAGCCGGCCATGCCGGATAAAGATGGCTTATATGCCTGTGAGCATTATTCTCGCCATACTCCTTCATAGACCATTCCTTAACTGCGCCCGACTCATCATACATAAAATCAGGTAACATTCTTAAGAGTGCTTCCGCCTCTGATACAGCCTGCTCATATCCATCAACCTTCGTATAATTAAGCATCTCCGTGTACATATTAATTACATCTTTAGCCGCAGAGATATCCATTGCCGCATTGGCAGTAATCGCACTATGATATCCAAAAGGCTTATTCTCCGGTGAAAATGATGGAATAATAAGATAATGTTCACTCTCATTAAGGCTGCATTTACCCTTCTCATACCTTGCATTACCGTCTGTATCTGTGTAATACTCAGGATTTCCAATCTGTTTCCAGAAATTATAAGTCTTTTTAAGTAGTGGCTCATATACATCTTTTCTTACATCAAATGTATCTTTGCCGTACATCTTAATCAGCGCCACATCATCAGTTGTTATCACAGCGTCACCGTAAGTCTGTAAGAATTCATATATAGGAATAAGCATCCAGCCAGCACCGGCATTCCAGTACTGGAATGGATAATTAATATCGTACTCTACCATCATTGCCCTGTGTCCATCAGTATTAACCGGAATAAGCACTGCATCCTTCATTCCATACACCATTGCTGCATTGTTAACCCAGTCAGGTATCTGCCGCAGAATAAACCACATATAACCAACACCTGCTTCATACAACCCTGAGCCATTCATTCCCGAAACCTGAATATTAACATTGGCATCCATTGTGTACGCACTTCTCCACAACAGATTCCACTCACCAACCCACAAGCCGCTGAGTCTTGGTGCTGTCGTTCCTGCGCATGCCTGCATTCCATACAGACCGTTATAATATAATTTTTCCAGCAGATGAGGCATAATGTCATATTCATTTTTCTGCAAGTCAAGCAGTTCTTCATTAGCAGACTCGCAAAAATATCCGCCGTCAAGCTTAAGCTCTATATTCTTATGATCTAAGCTTACCGGTTCTTCCGTTATATTGACACTGTTAACTTTGTTAATACATTTGTCTACCAGTGCAAATGTATCCTTGCCATTAACTCTGTCCCTGAACTCACAATATTCCCCCAAATCATCTGTCCAGTCTGTGTAAGTTATAAGTGTTATACTCTCTGCATGTGATATATTAATAACCGGCGCAGTCTCATCAATACAAGTGTACGCCCGGCTGTCTTTAGGCTTTGATGAAACCCTCATATCACCATCTGTCAATATCCTTGTAACACCTGCAAATCCACCCTTTGCAAGCTCACTTCCCTCATATTCAGGATAATGCACAACCGTACCTATTATGTTATCTCTTACAAATCTTGAATACAGCATATTTCTTTCAGGCGCAGGGATATTGTTCTTCTGAACTCCGAATTTCGGCATAGACTCAAAATCATCTGTTGATATCGACATATTCACAGACTTTTCAGATATTATTTTAGTTATAATCACATTCTGTTTTCTCGATACATATGTACTTTTTGAAACAGAAGCTCCGTCTGATTTAAATGTAGTATTTATTGTACCAGTCTTATAATCTGTCCATCTTCTGTAACCAGAAATATCCGGCTCTCCTTCAAGTGTCAGTCTTATCATATGGCCTGGATGATAACAGTACATATTCGTTCTTTTTCTATCATGTATATTCCATGTATCATCAAAATTAATAACTGACTGTCTGGCTTCATCTAACTGTGCTGTAACATCGTAAGGCACATGTCTTGGCTCTTCCGATGGCATGACAAATTCAACATTCTGATATATAAGACTGTCCTCTATAGGCGCACATGATTCAAGCACGCCAAGCCTTCCATTACCTGCCACCATAGCCTCATGCCATGGTACATCTGTGACATTATAATTATCGTAAGGTTTAATCTGCCTAAACTTCTTTGAAAATGAACTATACATTTTTAGACTTCCTTTTCTACTTATCTTGTTTTTCTTCTTTCTCTTCAGTTCCAAATGATTTAGCGTAAAGAAACTTATGTGTTGCAAATAATCCCGCAATTGCAGCCACCCCAGCCAGTACCTCAAAACCTGATACATGTCCTACTATCATCTGTCTTGAAATAGCAAAAAGCAGAACTTCAATAACCGTACCCGGAGTATGAGTGCAGAGCATCTTTACAAACTCAACTCCAATTGCAAATGTCATAACTTTTTCAAGAAAATACTCAAGCGTGGCGTTATCATATCCTATCCCCATCACGCTTTCGACAATAAATTCCCCTGCAAGAAATATTATAACCATCAGTAAAAATGCAGATAATACAATCTCGATATATGATGCAGCCTGCTGCATTAATTTTCTTAATTTCATTTTCATAGGGTAAACTATCCTTTCAATTAATTTTATATATAGTGCCTTATTTAAGCATTAATTATATCTTATTCTTAATAATTAAGCAATTGTGCCCCTATCGCTTTCATTAAATAATTTAACATAATTATATAGTGAATATGCATAATTCAATTTGACTTTCATAATGTTTTTTAGTAAACTTTAACAAGTTGGTGTTTTGAAGTATGATAATAAATGACGCCACATTTATTATCTCTACAGGCACGCGTAACGGACATAATTTTTTAACGAGGAGAAAAACATGGAAGCTTTATTAATTCTAGTCATCGTTGCAGCCCTGCTTGCGCTCGGTTATGCAGCATTCAACTTCATCGGTGTTAAGAAACTTGATGAAGGAACTGACCGTATAAAAGAAATCGCAGCAGCCATAAGAGTTGGTGCTAACGCATTTATTACATACGAGTACAAAATCATTGCAGTAGTAGTTGTTATTATTGCAATCGCATTTGCAGCTATATTCACTGTCCAGTATGGAGAATTCAGCTGGGAGCCATCTGTATGTTTCATGATTGGTGTTATCATGAGTGCATCAGCAGGCTGGGTAGGTATGAAGATTGCTACTTACGCTAATGTAAGAGTTTCTAATACAGCCCGCAACACTAAGAACATTGGTTCAACACTTAAGGTAGCTTTAAAAGGTGGCTCAGTTATGGGTCTCTGCGTTGGCGGTTTCGCACTTTTAGGACTTTTCCTTGTATACATCATATTTGGATTTGGTCTTAACATGCTTGACATTGAGGCTCTCCGTGGTGCTCATGTATTCACACAGTGTCTTTCATGCTACGCACTTGGCTGCTCTATTGTTGCTATGTTCAACCGTGTTGGTGGCGGTATATATACTAAGGCAGCTGATATGGGAGCTGACCTTGTTGGTAAGACAGAAGCACACATTCCTGAAGATGATCCAAGAAATCCTGCCACTATCGCAGATAACGTTGGTGATAATGTAGGTGATGTTGCCGGACTTGGTTCTGACCTTCTTGAATCATTTGTTGGAGCTATATCTTCAGCAATTATTCTTGCAGTAAGTCTTTACCTTTCAAATGTAGCTAATAACCTTGAAGTTTCAGACGAAATGCTCTCTAAGATGATGTATTTCCCACTTGTATTCGCTGCAATCGGACTTATCGCATCTATTCTTGGTATCGCTTATGTTCTCTTAAAGAATGGTTCTGATAATCCTCACAGAGATCTTAATATCTCAACATGGAGTGCTGCCGGAATTACAATTATCGGCGGATTCGTTGCTACATATCTGTTATTCAATGGCGAGAATGCAGATATTCTTAAGGTTGCAGGATTTAACATTGGTTTCATATCACCTTGGATTGCTGCTTCACTTGGCGTAGTGAGTGGTGTTATCATCGGTGGTATCGCAGAATACTATACAAGTTATGATTACAAGCCAACACAGACAATTGCACAGGCTTCTAAGGAAGGTGCAGCTTTAACTATTACACAGGGGCTTTCAGTTGGTATGAAGTCTTGTATGTACCCACTTATTGTTTTAGGTATTACAACTTATGTTTCATACGCAGTTTCAGGCATGTTCGGTATTGCTATGGCTGCCGTAGGTATGCTTTCATTCGTATCAGCAACTGTTTCTGTTGATACTTATGGACCAATCTCTGATAATGCCGGTGGTATTGCAGAGATGTCAGAGCTCGAACCTGAGGTAAGAGAAATTACTGATAAGCTTGATTCCGTTGGTAACACAACTGCTGCCATCGGTAAAGGCTTTGCTATCGGTTCAGCTTCACTTGCAGCACTTTCACTTATGGTTAGTTTCCTTTATGCATTCCAGCCAGAGGGAAGCAGCCTCGACCTTAACTTCACTAACCCACTTATTCTTGCCGGTGCTTTAGTTGGTGGTGCTCTTCCATATCTGTTCTCAGGTATGCTTATTGAAGCCGTTGCCAATGCTGCCCGTAAAATGGTTGAAGAAGTAAGAAGACAGTTCAGAGACATTCCTGGTATCCTTGAAGGAAAGGCTAAACCAGACTATAAGACATGTATTGAGATATCTTCTCAGGGTGCATTAAAAGAAATGCGTATGCCAGCTATCATCTCAATCATCTTCCCTGTAATTGCCGGATTCCTTTTCGGACCTTACTTCGTAGGCGGTCTTCTTATAGGTGCTACTCTTTCAGCTATCATGCTTGCTATCTTTACAGGTAACGCTGGTGGTGCATGGGATAACGGTAAAAAGTACATTGAATCAGGTGCTATCGAAGGACAGGGCAAAGGCTCTCCAGCACATGATGCAGCCGTTGTTGGTGATACTGTAGGTGATCCATTAAAGGATACTGTAGGACCATCTCTTGATATCCTTATCAAGATTATGTCTACTGTTTCACTCGTTGCAGCAGTAATGTTCTATAACTACAATTTACTGTACCTTATCTTTGGTATAAGATAATATTCCGTATAAAGGAGTTGGGGCGACAGACCATAAAGGTCTGCCGCCCCTGTTTTTATGTATATTTATTTTATGAATTTGACATTAGGATATATTGCCTTCTTGGCTTCTTCTTTTCTTTCATTGAATGTAACCTTATTCTGTTCAAATAGGTTGTCACCATTAGCATCTATTGATACTATAAGCGGTCCAAATTCCTTAACCTTACAGCACCATAATGTTTCTGGCATACCAAGCTCATCCCAGTGATGCTCAGCAATTCTTTCAACCTCTGTTGCTGCTACTACAGCACATCCGGCAGGGAATACGCAGTGGATAGCACCAAATTCCTTACATGCTCTCTCTGTATTAGGACCCATTCCACCTTTTCCTACAATTACTCTTACACCTGTCTGCTTAGTAAATTCGTATTCGAATTTCTCCATACGCATTGATGTTGTTGGTCCTACAGATACCATCTCATAATCATTCTCTGTTCCTTCAATCTTTCTTACGATAGGACCTGCATGGAATATTGCCTTGTCCTTAATATCATAAGGAAGCTCTCTTCCATATTCTACAAGTCTTCTGTGTGCAACATCACGGCATGTCATTAAATCTCCGTCAAGCCATACAATGTCACCAATCTTAATATCCTTTAAGTCCTCTGCACTTACTGGTGTAACAAGAACCTTTTTATCGCCTCTGATTTCTACCATTTTCTAATCCTCCTATGCGTTCAGGTCTATTGTTGAATGTGTATCACATACTGCATTTAAGTCTTTATCAAATATTACATGACCTCTTCTGTGTGACCAGCAACCTACATTTACAGCTACACCAATTGTTGATGGATGTCTTGCTGTATTTTCAATATTAACTCCCATAACGGAGAATTTACCGCCCATACCCTGAGGTCCAAGTCCGATAGCATTGATTCCGTCTTCAAGTAACTTCTCCATCTTAGCTGCATTTTCATTCTCATTATGTGAACCGATTGGTCTCATAAGTGCCTTCTTAGAAAGAAGTGCTGCTGTCTCAACAGATGTTGCAACGCCTACGCCTACGAGAAGTGGAGGACATGCATTAAGTCCATAGCTTGTCATCTGGTCAAGTACGAAATCTGTTATTCCTTCATAACCTGCACCTGGCATAAGAACCATTGCCTTACCTGGAAGTGTACAGCCGCCGCCTGCCATGTATGAATATATCTCGCAGTGGTCGTCATTAGGAACGATATCCCAGAATACTGTTGGAGTTCCCTTACCAACATTTCTCTTAGTGTTGTACTCGTCAAATGTTTCAACAGAGTTATGTCTTAATGGTGTTGCAAATGTTGCCTGTACAACAGCTTCCTTTAACAATCCCTCCAGCTCATTAATAAGCGGGAAGTTAGTTCCACATTTAACCCAGAACTGTAATACACCTGTATCCTGACAGCTAGGTCTGTCGAGTGATACTGCAAGTCCCTGATTCTTAGTCATTGTCTCATATAAAACCTTAGGAAGTGGTGCTGTTTCCTGGGCTGCAAGCTCCTCAAGCTTTGCAATTACATCATCTGGTAACTTTTTACCGATATGGCCAACAAATTTAGCCATCTTGTCTGTCATCAGCTTTACGCTCTCTTCTTTGTTCATATAAATACCTGTTCCTTTCTTCTACCTGCATGCTTTATAATGCAGACATATATTTACTTTTGCTGACCCATTCTTCTCCTATGGATAGAACGGATATAATATTGGTAACAAAATCATACACAGCACAAACGATACGAGTATAAGCGGAAGTCCTGATTTTACATAATCCTTGAACTTATATCCGCCAACGCCAACTACCATTGTGTTAGCCGGCATTCCGATTGGTGTTGCGTATGCACATGATCCTGCAATAACTGTAGCAATTACTACCGCTCTTGGATCTGCGTTAAGGCTCTCTGCCAGTGATACGGCAATTGGAACCATAAGCGCTGTTGTTGCTGTATTGGACATGAAGTTCGTAAGTACACATGTGACTACGAATATCACAAGCAAAAGAACTATAGGACTTGGATTAGAACCCATAATTCCAACAATCTTATCTGCTATAAGTGTTCCTGCTCCTGTTTTTTCAAGAGCACTTGCAAGTGCAAGTGAACCACCGAATAACAGTACAACCTTTAAATCAATTGACTTCAGCGCTTCCTTCTCAGATATAACACCTGCAAGAACAAGTATTACTGCTCCGAGACATGCTGAAACCTGTATCTTAATTCCTATCTTATCCTCAAATATCATGGCAAGAATAACAAGAATTAACACAATAAGTGACATTGCCTGTTTCCATTTTGGAACATTGCTGAAATCTTTTGTCTGCTCTGGGGCATCCTCTGTAATAACCTTCTTATCTGGAAGAAGCCTGCAGCCTATTACAATGAAATAGATAATTCCACATATAAGCATTGGTATTCCAATCGGTGCATACATGAAGAAGCTTGTTGAAAGCCCTAATTCTTCAAGAGCATTTACACCCATAAGATTTCCCGGTGCTCCAATTATTGAAAGGTTTCCCCCAAGTGCTGCTGCGAATACCAGAGGCATTAACAGACGGCTTCTTGAATATCCTGATTCATCTGCTATTCCACAGACAACAGGGATAAGTACTGCTGCTGTTCCCGTATTAGAAAGGAACCCTGACATAATTCCTACGATTAACATTATCGCAATAATAAGTATCTTTTCAGATTTGGCAAATTTAGTAACAATACCTCCGATTTTATTAGCCATACCTGTTTCAAATAGTGCCTGTCCGACTACGAACATTCCGACACACAGTATTACATTGCTGTTTACATATCCTGCAAATGTTTCCTTTACCGTAAGTACGTTGGTAAGATTCAGACCAAGTGCAACTATTGTAGCTGTAAGCCCCAGCGGAATCTTTTCAAGTATGAAACTGACTACAGCAAACAATAAAAACAGTAATGTTATTGTGGTTTGAGACATAACGTTCCCCCTTTCACATATTATTAATTAACTTTCTGTCCGGACTCATCTTTAATGTAATTAAAGCATAATCCTGTTCTCGTAAAAAAACAATTTAATGATTTTTATGTTTCAATAAAAAATTTTTATGCTAAAATATATGTATAAAATGCACTAATTTTTGTAGCATTTAACAGGAGGAAGCGCGCTATGACACTTAACCAGTTAAAATATTTCTGCACTGCATGCCGCACCCGCAGCATAACCAAAGCCTCAGAAGAGCTTTTTGTGACGCAGCCTACAATCTCGATTGCCATTAAAGACCTCGAGGCTGAATTTAATATTATTCTTTTTGCAAGAAATGGTAATCATCTGGAACTAACAAGTGCCGGTGAGACATTTTATGAAAAAGCTAAAGACCTGCTAAAACACAGTACAGAAATGCAGAATGAATTCTTAGAATTAGGCAACCGGGTTCCGGTTCTTAAGATAGGAATACCACCTATGTTCAGTACAATCTTTTTCCCTGAAGTACTTAATGCATTTGAACAGAATCATCCTGATATCCAGACAGAGCTCGATGAATTCGGCTCTGTGCGTGCATGTGATCTCGTACAGGATGAAAAGCTTGACCTTGCAATTGTTAATATGGAGCAATTTAATATAGATAAATTCGAAAGCTGTATTCTTGCTAAAGAACAGCTTATGTACGTTGTCTCTAAGAAACATCCTATGGCTAAGAAAAAATGTATGACAATTGAAGACTTCAGAGATGAGAATCTGCTTATGTTTAATGTGGACTCTGTGCAGAATGAGCTTTTGAAAAACAGATTTGACCAGCTAAAGCTTAACCCGAGAATTATTATGCGAAGCAGCCAGTTATATACTACATTGAAATTCATTGACAACGGAAGCTGCGGTTGTTTCCTTTTCTCAGATATGCTGCCTCATTTCAAGCAATATAAAGGAATTCCCCTTGAACCACCGATTGATGTTAATATCGGAATCGTATGGAAGAAGGGGAATTTCTTGAGCCACAGTGCCCAGTTATTTATAGATTTTGCGATACAGTACTGTTCAGAAAACATTACTACTTAACAAGTGCTTCCCAGCGCTCCTTTGGAATTGAACTGCTCGTCACAATACATTCAGGGTCTGGTGCAATGACATGCCTTACAACTTCAAACACCGCCTGTGCATCACACAAAAGACACTCTGCGTCACCAAATGTTACTTCACGCACAGCCTTACAGTCAAGAAATGCCTGATTAAGCTTAACAAAATCCTCTGATATGTGAGGCTGGTCTGCGTTGTAATGCTTTCTCATATATGAATCCTTAATGCTGCCATCAGGCATTACAATCTGTAACTTCATCGGCTTATCTGATAATCTGTGTGGTACATTAAGTACCTCTTCAACACTATGAATAAATGTATTGCGCTCATGTCCTACTCCAACAAGCAGAACTTTTCCTCCACAGCTTCTTAATCTGTCGTAACATCCGCCTGGTGTACACGGTGTATTGTTGTTCTCCTCCCCTGCAAGATATTCTGCCGCTTTCTTTCCAATTCCTGCCATGCTGTGTGTAGGATGTAGTGACCTTATTACTCCGTCTCTTTTAAGAAACATATTAGTAAGCAGTCCGACACATGATGGTGTTTCTTTAGGATTATATACCGGTGAGTCCGCATTTATATTCTTCCATGTATGTGTTGGAAGAAGTAAAAGTCCATGTCCGAAATATTCAATCCATGCATCAAGTACTGTATCTGCCCCACCTTCAACTTCACCGATAGATTTCATTGATGAATGAATAAGAATCGTCTCATCACCTGTTAAGCCCATATTCTCTAACTGCTTCTTTAACTGTTCTTTTGTATACATATTAGTCCTCGCTTTTCACATATCAATATAGTAAACATATTAGCACATTTATCCTTGAAATATCCAGTAAACAATGCAATAATTACTTTTAAATAATTTAATTGAAAGGAATTAATTCATCATGACTAAAAGACGATTGACACGCAGACAGCGTCAGGTAAGAAGAAACCGTATTATTCTCGCCTGTGCAGCTGCTGCTTTACTTATCATTATTATTGTAATAATATCTGTTTCCATGAAAGGCTGTTCTAAGTCTAAGAAAACAGATAAGAATGGGGAATCTACAACTGCCAAGGTTGAAGAATCAACACAGACAAAAGAGAATGAAATTACAAGTGAAGAAGTTTCATCAACTGATACTTCATCTTCAATTATGTCAGATGCAACATCAGTCTCTGCTTCATCTGACAGTTCTGAATTTGCACCACCTGTAGTTCCATCTGGTAATACAGTTTCCAAAGGTACTACTTCTAAAGGCTTCCAGATTCAGGAAATTAATGGAGCAACTTATATTGACGGAGTACTTATTGCCAATAAGACATATGCTCTTCCTCAGGATTTCATTCCCACTAATCCTGACCAGCCTGTTAATGCAGACAGAAGCTCAACATGTCTTGACAAAACTCTTATGAGTGCATGGAACACTATGTTAAAGGATGCAACTGCTAAATGTCTTAATATATATATTGCCAGTGGATACCGTTCATATAATTATCAGGTTAATGTATATAACAGATATGTTAAAAGTGATGGTGCTGCTGTAGCAGACACATATTCATCAAGACCTGGCAACTCTGAACATCAGACTGGTTTATGCTTTGACCTTAACACTATTGAGGACAGCTTCCAGTACACCAACGAAGGTAAGTGGGTTAATGATAACTGCTACAAATACGGCTTCTGTATCCGCTTCCCTAAAGGCAAAGATTCTGCTACCGGATATCAGTATGAATCATGGCATCTTCGTTATGTAGGTGTTGACCTTGCAACTAAGTTATATAACAATGGCGACTGGTTATCTCTTGAAGAGTACTTTGGAATTACTTCACAGTATCCGAATTAAAAACATAAGGCGCGGAAAAATCCGCGCCTCAATTGTTATAATTGTTTTACAAATCTTCTTACCATTACCAGACATATCAGAAGCTCTAACGGCATCAGTACTATAAACCACATCGATTGCCAGATACATTCATACATGCATATAATTACAATTTTATCTCTTTCCGCTCCTGTATTGATAAGAAGTTTTATTCTTTCTGTATACCTTTCCAGCCTTCCTTTCAGAATAATTGTACTTACCATAAGATATATTACAATTGCAGCAATTCCTGTAATTCCATATGTCATCAATGCTTCTATTGTCTTCTGTCTCATCTGGTTCTTTTCATCTGAATATGATGCATACGCAAATCCGGCTGAACCAAGATATGAAGAAACAACATTATCTGTTGCCATTACAGACGAACCAAGATTATACTTTATATTAATCTGGTTAGGACTCATCTTTAATTTCATATAATCAGGCAGCTCATCAAGGAACAGGTATTTTTTAATAAGTTCATTCTGGCTGTCCAATGCATTATGTAAAAGCTGTGTTGAACCAATTACTGTATACTGGCCAAATTCAGGTATTATGTATTTGAATTTTTCTTTTATTTCATCAGTTACCTTTACTACTTTAACCACTTTAGTGCTGGCTGCTGGTACAAGATATGTGTAAAATCCATACTGACTATACCACCACTCCTGTGAAATAATTGATCTCCAGACACCACTGTAATACTCATCTGAACCTGAAGCATCGAGCAATTGTTCTTTACTTATATTCCCAGCTTTATACTGATTATATGTATTTATAATATAGGCATTATCATGTGTCTCGGCATATACATCTAAAATTTCTGTTATCTGCTGGTCAGTTATATTTTTACATATATAATCTTTTATTGATTGTGTATCTGTCTGGCCTTCATATCCATCAATTGTCTCCTCAAGCAATTTATTATAGGCATTGATATATTCATCGCCTGATTCGTAACTGTCATTTCTTTCTAAAACCATTTCATAATTATGAAGTTTAAGAGTAACACCATCCTTCATGCTGTCATCATATACCCCAGAATTATTTACATCCAGAAATACAACAACTTCTGAACCTTCTTTGAATCCATCATAATCCAGATTTCCCCCAGCATAATCATTAAGAGAATTATATATATCCTCCTCCGGTTCCACATATCCGGCAGCAAAAATATATTTTTTATCTGCACCACCTGACTTTAATGATCTTGCCAATGATATACCATTTCCAACATTATCAGTATTGATACCTGTCCATGTAAATGTTCTTGCTGTTTCGTAATATCCCATGATTATATCATCTACGCCATCTATATTTTTAAGATAATTCAAAACATCATCACTTATATTCCTGTACATACAGCTGTCGCCAAATTTAACATCATTAAAATAATATTCTGATATGGAATGATTCTGAAATGGAGAATACTCCCATGTATCAGGTATTTTTTTCTCTATCTGCTCTGCAGTATGCACATCTCCTTTTTTCACAAGACTGGCTGTGTAATCATAATAAACTGTATATGAACGGGGAGTCTCTTTTACCGCATAGCCTACAATATCAGGTTTATCCGTTATCCTTAAGTACTCTCTGTATGCAATGATACAATTAATGGCACATACAACAGTAATAACAGCCATTGCCAGAGAAAACACTCTTATTACTATATTCTGGAAACAGCCATCAGACCACTTAAATCTTTTCGCAGTAGTTTTAACAAACGTTTTTTCTGTCATAACATTTTTAAAATTGTATGTCCGTTTTTTTCGGTTCAGGCTGCTTAATCTGTCCGTAATAATTTCCGACATAAAACTGACTGCTACTGCAATTACAAGTGTCAGAATAATCCTTATCAGGGTATATTGTCCTATTGAGAAAAATGACACATTTTTAAAATATTTTATTAAAGCCTGTATGACATACCCTGTTCCAGATGCTATACCAAAACCTATGACTGCCGAAATTAAAAGTATAAATATATTCTCTGTTAATATCATAAAAATTATCTGCCCTTTATCAGCCCCAAGGCATTTTTGAATAAATCGGACATTTTTTCTTGTCTTATTATACATTGTAATCTGATATGATATTATCGTTATTCCAACAAGCATAATAAATACATAAATATAATTATTAACTTTTGCATATCCCCACGGCTTATAATCATACACATTACTATTATATGTAAAATTAAACTTAAGGCCTGATTCTTTTCTTAAATTCTCAGCTATACTGCTATAATCCTGTTCATCTATGAAACTTTGTAATGAATATGCATATATGTATGTTTCATCCGTCGCAATATTGTCTGCCTCATTTTCCGTAACAATAATTCCCGGAAGCTTTTTACCATCATTCCATACATTTGTATAGCTGTTCATTATTCCGCAAAGCGTATATTCTTTATCATTAAGTGTTATATTATCTCCAATGTCTGTGCCCTGCCCAAGCCTGATAAGAGAGTTCCTGTCTATTGCTGCCTCATTGTCATTATCCGGCATCTTACCTTTCTCAAGTGCTATACTGCCCATGCTGATAAAGCCATCTGACATTGTACCAATCATAATATCTGATAAATTGGTTCTATCCTTTACGCTTGTTACAGTTTTTGCAGTGTACACATTTCCGGTATAAGGATGTTTTTTAATGCTTTCGTTTTCCTCTGGCTGTTTAGACCTGTACATTACAAACCAGTCTCCAAAATGCTTTTTATTATCAGCCTTCTGCCAGTTTGACATATTTTCCTGCAATAACAGTACCCCTGTAACAAATGTAAATGCGAGCACTACTAATACCATGGACCTTAAAATGTTTTTAAATCTCCTGCGAAGTCCCCTGAATGTCAATGCTATAATTTTGCTGTTCATACCCCCACACCCCCTGTCACATTTCCATCTGTGATTGTGAGTATGCGGTCTGCATATTCTGCCATCTGCCTGTCATGTGTAACCATAACAATAGTCTGCTGATACTTAGACGCTGCCAGAGTAAGCATTTGGGCAACTGTTTCTGCACTCGCCGCGTCAAGATTTCCGGTCGGCTCATCAGCGAATATAACTGACGGATGTGTAATCAGTGCCTTTGCGATTGCAACTCTCTGCTGTTCACCACCTGACATCTGTGCAGGAAATTTATCCTTACAGTAATCTATGCCAAGTGATTCCATTAATTCAGTGACTTTCTCCTCATCAGCTTGCTCACTGTCAAGAATTAACGGAAGTATTATATTTTCATATGCTGTATATTCAGGAATCAGCTTATAATCCTGATATATGAACCCAATATGCGTGCGTCTGAATTTTGCCAGTTCTGAATTCTTAAGATTACTTATGTCTTTTCCTGCTATGTACACCTTTCCTTCGTCTGGCTTGTCCATTGTTCCAAGAATTCTTAACAGAGTTGACTTGCCTGAACCACTTTTGCCGACAATCGCGGTAAATTCTCCCTTTCTTACCTCAATATCACACCGGTTCAACGCATTAATCTTCACCTGTCCTGCTGTGTAAGTTTTGGATATACCTTTTACGCTTAATATTATGTCCATACGTCTCCCCCTCTCATCCCCGATTTCTATCTGGGATAATTATATCTTACAAAACTTACACCCAGCTTACATGGACTGATATTTTGTCTTTAATCTGTACATCGGAAGCGTCGCAACAAACTCAGCTCCGCCATACTTTTCACTGTTTCCTGCCTTTATGCTTCCATGATGTGCCTCAATAATAAGCTTTGACAGGTTAAGTCCGATACCTGCCTTAAAATCCGCCGCACTGCCATTAGTCTCGAATCTGTTGAATATGCTGTTAAACTGCTCCGTACTTAACCCTTTGCCATTATCAGCAATCGTAACTACACAGTCATCATTCTTTCTTGTTACATCAACATATACCTTAGTATTGTCATCTGCTAAATATTCCGCACAATTGTCTAGAAGATTAATGAAACACTCGACAATCCAGCCTTCATCTGCATACATACACAATTTTTCGTCACCATAATCTGTGGTAATTCTATTTCTGTCTACAACACTGCTGTTAATGCTTTCCTGAAGTATTGCCGCAACATCAACCTCATCACTTGTCATGACAACCTTTCCTGCCTCAAATCGGCTTATATCAAGCAGCTTCTTTATAAATGTTTTGATTCTGAACGCATTACCTGTGCAATCAGCTATCTCCTTACGCCGCGGATTGTCATCACATTTTTCCTCAAGCATTTCCAGTTTCATAGTTATAATTGCCAGCGGCGTCTTAATCTGATGTGCTATATTTTCAATAAAATCCTGCATCTTCTGATATTGCTCTTTATTATAAATGTGTTCGTTATCTAACTGCTTAGAAAGCCTCTCGTTATCTGCATATACATCGCACACTTTCTTTACAAAACCCTTATGTCCAAGTCTGTAACAGTTATATAATCCTGAACCGAGTGCAATTAAAAGAACCACTATTATTGCAATTAAAGCATACATTTCCCCATTAAGTCTGCTCATATACGAAAAGCCATGGCTGCCGTATCCGGCACTTTCCATGGCTGTCCTACCCGCTCTGATATTGTTATCTGTTATCCCTGATGAAAACATTTTTCGTACAAATGCTTCACCGTATGCATTATCCTGTAAATACAATGCACCTGCCAGTACCTGCTCTTTAAGCCTGTAATACACTATAATTCCAGCTATAACAACCGCATTAATCAATCCATATATAATAACGAAAACAGTCTGCCTTTTTCTGAATACAGACAGTTTCTTCTTAACCGTGTTATCCATACATCCCCCTGAAAGTTATTAGTCAATCCACCTGTAGCCCACATTTCTGATAGTCTCTATGTATTGCTGATGTTTCTCTCCATATGTTCCAAGTTTTGCTTTTATTCTGCTCATTGCAACAGTCAGCGTGTTATATTCCACGAAATTACCGTGAATATCCCATATTTTCTCATATATAGCATCACGCCTTACGACTTTTCCTTTATTCTCTATAAGTATTCTTACAATATCGAATTCATTAGTCGATATATTTAGTTCATCACCCTGACAGCTTATCTTATATCTGTCAAAATCGACGACAATATCCCCCTTCTTATAGATATTTCCTGCATTGAACATGCTTCTTCTTAAGTTGGCACTTATTCTTGAAAGCAGTTCCTTCGTATAAAACGGCTTTGTTATATAATCATCTGCACCTATATCAAGCCCTGTAACTATCTCTTCCTCATTATCACATGAGGTTAAGAATATAACCGGCACTTCGCTTGATTTTCTTATCTTCCTGCATATGTCAAATCCACTTCCATCAGGCAGCTTGACATCTAACAGAAACATATCAATCTGTGGATTGCCAATATATTTATCCGCTTCATCGCAGCTTCTGGCAGTAACTATCTCATACCCCTTCTCAGTCAGCAGCATTTTAAGGCTTTCACATAATTCCTTCTCATCTTCAACAACAACTATCATAATTTCCGTTCCTTTTCACATATCCTGTCATACTGCTTATACATTTTCTGCACCTCGTTTTCAAGCAGATAGTAATGCTTGATGTATGGAACAAGAAGGATAAGTATTGCAATTGCAAGGACAAGCAGAGGCATGCTTAATGCAGAGTCTATCGCCCCAACTATCACATATGCGCACACTGTCAGCAGCTCCAATATTGCAAATGTTATGGTTACAATCAAATGCACAAGCCTTTCATGCTGAAAGAATGCCACCTGTGTAAGATGCTCCTGTTTGATGTATTTCCAGTCGCAGTCTTCTTCTGACTGTAATAATGAATCTATGTATTTTCTGTATGTTAAAATACGGTTTTTCATAACTATCACCTTCCCGATATCGCACTCTTAAACCATCTTCCCGTCTCAGACAAATCACCATCACTCCAGCCGCTCTTGGCACTGCAGCCAGATGATATAAGTGCTGATGTCTCTGCCTTATTGCTAAGACTCCATGCAATAAAACTCAGCTGATTGCTGTTCATGAAGTCAAGCCACTCGTTGGCAGATGCATAATCTATTCCACCATTGCCTGATGCGTCACATATACTACATTCACTGATAAACACTGGAACTCCTGCATTAAGTGCTGTGCTTATCTTATTTCTTATATTTTCTTTATGTGTTCCTGCATAAAAATGTGCCACATACATAACATTTCCATCATCAAGCGTATTGCCAACAACGCTGTCAACATCCTGTGACCATGTGTTAGTTCCTACAAGTATAAGTGCATGATCGTCGAATTGTCTTATTGTGCCTATTACAGTCTCTGCATATGGCTTAATGTCTGAATTCCAGTCAGCACCAACAGGTTCATTACATATTTCATATATTACATTGTCATGGCCTGAATACTTAGATGCCATTTCTGCAAAGAAATCACATGCCTCCTGTGTGTGTCTTGATGGTGCATAATTAAGCACATGCCAGTCTATGATTACATACATTCCAAGCTCTGTTGCATAATTAACACCGTTATCAATAATCTGCTTTAATGCCGCTTTGTCTCCACCTGAAAGATATCCATTATATTCTTCAGGATACATAGCAATTCTCACTACATTTGCACCCCAATCGTCCCTTAAGGTTGCAAATGCATCATAATTAACATAGTCTGGAAACCATGATATTCCGTGTGTACTTACCCCTCTTAGCTGGATAATGTTACCTGATTCGTCAGTTAATTTCGTGCCGGATACCTGAAGTCTTCCTGTTGGAACTGTTGTGACTATGCCTGCATTGCTTCCTGTATCAGAGTTATTTCCTGAATCATTTCCAGAATCACTTCCACCCGGCTGTGCTGTATCATCTCCTGATGCTGTATTTTCCACCACTGTTGATTCTTCACTTGAATCTGCAATTTCTTCTCACGCTTTATATGCCTTTCCATCATCAGCAAGCACTATCTCCATTCCCGATTCCAGCTTGAAATCAAGTGTATATTTCTTAAGCTCCTCCTTAGACGCGAAACTGATAATAAAGCCCACATTATTCATCTGCGCCTGACTCTCAATTATCTTATTATAATCAACCGGCACGACACTCCATTGTAAATCCGAAGTATCAACTGTACAATTCCAGCTCTGCTCCAATGTAGTGCCATTGGTAGTATTAATCTTAAATGTCCAGTCCGATATCTTTGCCGTCTCTTTATTATCAATAACAAGGTCGTACTGTGCATAGAATCTGCCATTGCCCTCCCACGAATTAGACTGCTTAAACTGCATTGTTACAGATGTCTGTACCTGTTTTCTCTCATCTGCCTTAGCTGCCTCTGTCACAGAATCTGTCTGTTTCTCGTTATTCACTGTAGTTTCTTCATTAACATTTTCTTTATGTTTACCTGATTTTGATAATACTGCAAATGTAACAGCTAATCCTGTTACAATTATAGCTATAACTATTATTATACATAATTTCTTTTTATTCATCATATGTTTTCCCTCCCCATTTTTTATTATAGCAAAATATACAAAAATACACCATATCCTGCATTATAATCAGAATATGGTGTTAAAATTATCTTTTTTCTCTGTCAATATATTCTTTTTTAGTTACAAGACTCTTATATGCAGGACGTATTATCTTATCTGTAGTTATTAATTCTTCCAGTCTGTGTGCACTCCAGCCAACTATTCGGGCTATAGCAAATAAAGGTGTATATAACTCTCTTGGTATATCAAGCATATCATATACAAATCCACTATAGAAATCTATATTAGGACTTACTCCCTTATATATTTTTCTCTGTTCTGCAATAAGCCTTGGTGCAATTTTTTCAATATTATTATATAAAAGCATATCTTCATTGCGCCCCTTATCTGTTGCAAGCTGCTCCACGAATCCCTTAAACACTTTCTCTCTTGGGTCTGAGATAGAATATACTGCATGTCCCATACCATATATAAGACCTTTTTTGTCAAATGCCTGCTTGTTAAGCAATTTATCCAGATATGCAGCTATTTCTTCTTCATCTGCATAATCTTTAACATGCTCCTTAATATCATCCATCATATTCATAACCATAAGATTAGCGCCACCATGTTTCTTTCCTTTTAATGATGACATAGCTGCGGCAATAACAGAATATGTATCAGAACCAGAGGATGTTACAACTCTTGTAGTAAATGTAGAGTTATTACCACCACCATGTTCCATATGCAGCAGTAATGCAATATCAAGAACCCGTGCTTCCAAATCTGTAAAACATGTATCTGGTCTAAGCATTCTCAGGAAATTCTCTGCTATAGATAATTCCTTTTCTGGTCTGTGAATATACATGCTCTGATCCTTCTCATAATGATTATAAGCATGATATGCATATGCTGCAATCATCGGAAATGTTGCAATAAGCTGCATACTCTGTCTTAACACATTAGGTATATCTAAGTTGTCTTTTTTCTTATCATATGAGCCAAGAGTCAGAATACTCCTGGTCATTGAGCCCATTATATCCGCTGTAGGAGCCTTCATTATAACATCTCTTGTAAAATTAGTTGGCAGCTTCATACACTCTGATAACTCATCACGGAATTCCTTTAACTGGTCATTGTCAGGAAGTTCTCCAAACAAAAGCAGATATGCTCCTTCTTCAAAAACATACTTTTTCCCTTTGCTTCCTGCAACAAAATCTCTTATATTGTATCCTCTGTATGACAGTTCTCCATCACATGGACACTTTTTACCATCACGGTATTCAAAAGCCTTTATGTCAGATATATTAGTAAGCCCTGTCAATACTCCCTGACCATTTTCATCTCGTAATCCACGCTTTACGCCATACTCCGAATACAGGTTCTTGTTGATACTGTCATTGTTTTCACAAAGAACCGCCATCTGCTCCATGTAATTATCCATATTGTTCATTCCCATTACCCCTTTCCTGCTACTCATTAAAATTTTTTATATTATTCATTTTCAGATAATATATTATTAAACTTAAACATAAATACTATCGTTGTTACAATAGCCGCAATAATATCACTTACCGGCTCTGCAAGAAATACAGCAAATACTTTATCTTGAAAAATCAATGGTAATATGAATATAAGCGGTATCAACAATATAAGTTTCCTTAAACATGCCAGTATAAGACTGACTTTTGCCTGTCCCAACGCCATAAAACTCTGCTGACAGCTTACCTGGAATCCCATTGCAAATATTCCTGCCATATATATTCTCAATGCCCATGCTGTATAATTCACAAGTACTTTGTCACTTGTAAATATACCGGCAAACAGCTGTGGTGTAAGCATCATAATTGCCCAGCTTATACATGTGAATATTACACATGCTTTAAACTGCGTAAAAAATGCTTTCTTAACCCTGTCATTATTCTTTGCTCCATAGTTGTAACTGATAACCGGCTGTCCACCCTGACATATTCCCTGTAACGGCATAACAATAAGCTGATTAGTGCTTGTTATAATTGTCATTGCTCCTACCGCAAGGTCTCCGCCGTATCTGGAAAGACTTGAGGTAAAGCTGATTGACAAAATACTCTCTGTAGATAACATTACAAATGTTGATATTCCGAGTGCAAGACACGGTCCGATTATCTTCGCATCAAGTCTTAGGTTAGCTTTCTTAAGACGCAGTATTGTCTTGTTACCCGTCAGAAAATGCAGAATCCACACAGCTCCGACAGCCTGACTAAGCACTGTTGCCAGTGCTGCTCCTCTTACTCCCATATTAAATACAAATATAAATATAGGATCCAGAACAATATTAATCACTGCACCAATTACTGTAGTCAGCATGCTGATCTTAGCAAACCCCTGTGTTGTGATAAACATATTCATTGCCATAACAATCAGGACAAATATGCTTCCAAGAATATATATTCTTGCATATGACAAAGCATATGGAAGCGTTGCATCACTTGCGCCAAACCATCTTAAAAGCTGTGGTGCTGATACATAAAACACCGCCGTCAATACAACCGCACATATCATTATAAATGTAAAACAGTTTCCTATAATTCTCTCAGCTGTATCATTGTCCTTCTTTCCCATAAATATTGCTGCCCTTGGTGCTCCTCCTGAACCGGCGAGCATTGCGAATGCATTAATAAGCATAAGTATAGGAGTAAAAAGTCCGACCCCTGTAAGAGCATTAGCCCCAATACCCGGAATATGTCCTATATATACACGGTCAACTATGTTATACAGCAGATTAACAACCTGTGCCACAACTGCAGGAATTGCAAGCGAAGCAAGAAGCTTTGATATATTTCCCTCTCCAAGATTTCTTGTCATATTATTATTCTTCATCATAAACCTCTTCGTTCTGTTTAATTGCCAGATGTCTTTCACACATATACTGACCATTAATTTATTTAACTATAATATCATTAATTATTTACATAGTATATAGATTTTTATCTGTTTACGAAATTTTCATAAATATCCACATTAGCAACATGCCTCACAAGAAGCACATAAAAGCTGCCACTCATTTACTATAAAGTGGCAGCTTTTGTATGACATTTTTATTATAATAATTTATTTTGTCTTATAACCAAATTCAGGAATTGCACTCCATCTGTTACGGAAGTAATGAGCAACCATCTTTGGTTTTCTGTCTCTTGTGAACAGTCCTTTCTTATTACCTTGTACTCTTAACAGGCTCTGGCTTGTTGCAAAGTCTGCGAAGTTCCATGCCTGTTCACCTACAACAAAGTCGAATTCATCAAATACTTTATTATTCATCTCATAATATTCTACCTGATATTCTTCTGTATACATAACAGATGTTGTGTCATGGAGTCCGCTCACTGTATCAGCTCCATATTCTGTGAACATAACAGGCTTTCCAAGTTTACCCCAGTCTGAGAGTTCTTTACGAAGTCCAGTCTCTGATACCTCAAGATCAGGACCACCAAAATACCATCCATAATATCTGTTAAGACATATTACATCACTTAATTGAGATGAACAGTCTGTATCAGCAGTTGTTCCCTGAACACTTACTAATGTACATGGTCGTTTCTGAGGATCTAATTCTCTTGCAAGATCATATAAAGGCTTAAAGTAGTCATATGCACCTTCTGCTGCTGAATCAGGTTCGTTAGCTATGCTCCACATAACAACACATGCATGATTCTTATCTCTTGATATCAAATCACGGATAACATCCTTATGATGTTCCTGTGTCTGCACTCCATGCTCCTTATCAAATGTTCCTATTCTCTCTCCACCAAAATTAGCTCCTCCGCCGAACTGAAGATTGACTCCTACTGCTGTTGTTTCATCGATAACAACAATACCTTCTTCATCACAAAGTCTCATCATCTCCTCACTATAAGGATAATGACTTGTTCTGAAGCTGTTAGCATGCTGCCACTTCATAATTGATATATCCTTTGTATTCATAGGAAGATTTATTCCACGTCCATTAGGAAATGTATCTTCGTGCTTTCCGTAACCTTTAAAGTAAAATGGCTTTTCATTAATTAAAAACTTTGTGCCATCTACTCTTACACTTCTTACACCATATGGAAGTGTATACACATCCTGTCCTGCTGTAACCTTTATCTTATAAAGATAAGCATTTAATGGCTGCCATAATCTTACATTACTTATCTCAAATGTGCCTTCTGACCCTTCTGTTTCTGAAAGCTTTGTGCCTTCTTCATCAAATAATTCAACTTTACATGTTATGTTGTTGTAATCTTTTCCTTTAATTTCAACATTATAATTAAGTACTGCCGATGGTTCTTCTTTTGTGAAATCAATATCAGCTGTAACTGTAATATCATTGATATATGTCTCAGGTGTTGTGTAGATTTTTACAGGTCTTGTAATTCCACAATAATTAAAGAAGTCAAAGTTAGGATTGTTCTGTGGTTTGTCAGATGCACCTGCACCCATGCCCCCCATCATTCCACTCATCATGTTAGCCTTACCACCAACTGGCAGAGTTGTATAATCAATAACATTATTAACCGCAATGGTAAGGAGATTATCTCCATCCTGTAAATGATCATTTAATTCTACTTCAAATGGAAGAAATCCTCCTTTATGCTCACATATCAGTTTGCCATTGAGATAGATCATGGCATAATGTGTAACTGCTGCACAACGCAGTACAATTCTCTGGCTCTTTACATATTCTGGAACTGATATATTTCTCTGATAAAATACCCATCCATAATGATCTCTGAAATCTGTCCCCTCCTTAAGATCATTATAAGAAGCTGGCACAGGCATTGTATCTGCATCTTTCAAAGGTTTCTCATACCATTTTTCTTCAAAACCTTTTCCGTTATCTAACTTAAAATTCCAAACCCCGCTTAAATCGCTTAATAATCTTGACTGTGTTAAAACTGGATATAACATAATTAATTCCTCCTGATTTATATTTATAATATTTTTACTGCTGTTCCTTAGCTGCTCTAATTTCTCTTAACTTAGCTGCATTTGCTTCTACTCTCTTTTTATTCAAAGGATATAAGAATATTAATGCAAGCAATAATAATGTCATTCCGGCTGCCGGCATAAGACATGTCACATTGTAGATTCCGTCAATAACCTTAGGATCAAATGCTGTAGCTGTTGTATAACCAACAATCGAAAGAAGTACGCCCGCTAAACCTGATGAACATGCCTGTCCTAACTTTCTTGCAAATGAATATACTGAGTAAATTGTACCATCCTGACGTACACCATTCTGAACTTCTGATTCATCGATAACATCCGTAATCATCGCCCATATAACCATGTTAAACATTGAAGTACCGATTGTTGCTATAATTATTAAAGCTATCCAGATCCATACATTATGAGTGTGAATTATAAATAATGTTATAAATGAAGCTGCACTGATAATACATCCTATAACTGACAATTCTTTCTTTCCAATTTTTGATGCAAGCTTTGTAATAAATGTTGAAAGTAAAAGTATTACTATTGTTCCTGAAAGACTTGCAATCGACATTGCTTTTATATTGCCAAAATAATTTGGATAAATATATGCGTTCATGTTACTTAATGATAACTGTGCAAGTAAAAATACCAGTGCACAAACTATAATGCCTATTAATGATCTGTTATGGGCAAGTTCCTTTATAAGCTCTCCAAACGAAAATTTCTGTGTATTCTGTCCAACCTTAACTCTTTCCGTTGTCATTTTATAGCAAAGCATATAGCAGATCACTGCTCCTATTGAACATACCAAAGCACCAAGCATCATTTTCTGACCGGATAATACTGAATTTCCTGCTTCGTCTGTATAATATACTACAAGTGGTAATACAACACCTATCGCTGTCTGAGCAAGTGTAGCTCCTATTGTTCTCCAGTTAGAAAGAGAAGTTCTGTCTGTCGGATTGTCTGAAATCGCTGATGCCATTGAACCATAAGGAATATTAATTCCTGTGTAGCATATACTTCCCCAAAGAAGGTAAGTGAAAAACATCCAGAAAATCTTAAATCCCATCGGCATATCTTTAAACCATGTCGCATACATCAGAAATGATGCTAATGCAACAGGACCGCACATTCGTCTGAGCCATGGTGCAAATTTGCCTTTCTTTCCCGGCCTGCTCCTGTCAACTATCTGTCCCATTGTTACATCAGTTATAGCATCAACAAATCTTGCCGCCATCATCATAAGACCGACCAGTGCTGCTGAAACCCCCATAACATCAGTGTAAAACTTCAACAAAAACATAGCTGATAACAAAAAAGTAAAATCGTTACCGAAATCACCAAACATATAACCAAGCTTGTCTTTTATACCAAATGGCCTCACCTTTCCATTGTTATCTGTCATAATAAAACCTCCATCACTTTATTAAATATTATAGATATTTTTTCTTTAAAGACCGTCCTTAAATATTATGTGCACTATTATGTGCTCTCTTTTCTATGTCTTTATATTAACCTATAAATAACATACCCGTTATTACAGATTTTAGTATATCTAGTATTATTTTTACCCATACATTTTTTATAGCAAAAATTGTACTATAAAAAATCAAATCATTACTAACATGTCAGTATCAGTTTTATAACATGTTAGTATCAGTCAGTGTGACATGTCAGTTTATTTTTATGCTTTGAATTTTTGTTTTCTTCTGTTATTATAATATAGTAATAAAAACTGATAGAGATTGGAGGTTTATATGGACTATAAAGTATATCTGGACTACACCATGGAACTATTATCTAAGATAAAAATACCATCTTATATAATTGACACACCATTTCTCTGGGATGACAGATATGATGGTGAATTAAGAAAAACTATCCTCAGTGATGCATTTTTAATTAATCATAAAGAAACATTTCAGAACTTTATTAACTGTTCTGGCAAAAATAATACAATTCTTCTGATTCATGACAGTTTTGCCTGTGATTATATATATATTAAATTGCCCGACTCAAAAAAAGCTTTCTTTGCCGGACCTTTTTCATTTGAAAAGTTTACCAATCAAAGAATTGATGATTTATGTTCATACAATTCAATACCACCAAAATTTACTGATTTTATGCAGCTTTATTATGCCGCACTCCCGGTATTTGCAGATGAACGATGTATAGAAGCAATTATAAACTGTTTATGTAGTAAATTATGGAGCAGTTACACACTTGAGAAAAAACATTTTCTTAATAAAAATACTTCTGAATACATGTACAATGATTATTCTCCCGAGCCAACAAAGCAATCCATTGAGGTTCTTGAACAACGCTATAATGATGAATCTCTTCTGATGGAATATGTTGCTCATGGTGATTTTGCATCAATTGACAAGCTTGCTCATCTTAATTCATCTGGAATTAAGCCGCGCCTTTCGGATTCAATACGCGATAGAAAGAATTTCATGATAATTCTTAATACCCTTTGCAGGAAAGCTGCCCAATCAGCATATGTTCATCCTATTCATCTTGATGAAATATCACGCAAATTTGCTATCCGTATAGAATCCTGTACCACAATTGCCCAGCTTGAAACCCTGGAAAATGAAATCACGCGTAAATACTGTCTGCTTGTTCAATCTTATTCTTTAAGAAAATATAGCAAACCTGTTCAAAATATTATTAATTATATCTCATTTAACCTTACTGACGATCTCAGCCTTAATGCAATTTCTGCTGAGTTTGCTTTAAACAGCAGTTATGTATCTTCTCTATTTAAACGTGAAACCGGCTCAACGCTCACTAATTTTGTTAATAATAAACGTATTGAACACGCTATCTATCTGCTCAATACAACCAAGCTTCCTATACAGGACATTGCTGTACAATGTGGAATTACAGATGTTAATTATTTCACCAAGCTTTTCAAAAAAATCAAAAACATGACTCCTTCTCAATATAGAGAAATGATTCAATAAATAAAAACAACCATCTGGATACCTGTTGATTTCCGGTATCCAGATGGTTGTTTTTAATTGTTTTCAAAATAATCAGGATAAATTATTCTTAACTTATCAATCTCATTAAAAATTCTGTTAATATGTCCTTTAATAACACGAAGATACATTCTTTTATCTTTTTTCCTTATTGCATCTATAAGCATTTCATGTTCCTCATTAGTTTTAACACTAATAGAACTATTAAGTTCCGCTAAGAATCGTATTCTGTTATAATGACTCATCTGCATTTTAATTATATTAGCAGCGAGCTGTTCTCCAGAGCTTTCATATATAAGTTCATGAAAAGCATTATCGATTTCAATCCTTGGAACTTTTTCATTACATTTATCATAATTAATGAGACGGCTGTTTAATTCTTCCATCTTATCAAGCATCTCATTGCTGACATGCTCAAAAACCGGGTCTACCATACCCACTTCAAGACTTTTTCTGACAAACCATTCCTGTTCAAAACGTCTGCAATTAATACTTGCAACATATGTGCCTGACTGAGGTATTATTTTGAGAAGTCCCTCCTTTTCAAGATTAACA
This sequence comes from Lachnospira eligens, assembly GCF_009680455.1. GTDB lineage: Bacteria > Bacillota > Clostridia > Lachnospirales > Lachnospiraceae > Lachnospira > Lachnospira eligens_A. The sequence goes on along the minus strand of NZ_WKRD01000003.1, from coordinate 62,491 downwards.
ATTGCCTCTCTTGCCGGTGTTCTCGAAACATTATACCTTACAGCTATCTTCTGTGCACTTATTGAATCTCCCGGTACAAGCTTGAAATTCATGATATCGTATTTTAATTTTTCGTATGTGTCTTCGTTTAATGATTTTTCCATAACCCTGCGGCCTTTCTTATACTATGAGCCTGCTTGTTATATATATTAAAGGTATTTTTTAAGTGTATTTCTTACAGCACCCTTTCCTGCTATCTCTTCAACAAACATCTCTTCTATTTTATCGCCAATTCCTGCTTCATATAAATTTATACCAAATATATTAGCATTTGACAATAAATTCTTAAGCTGTCCTGTATAAGATGATATGTCACCTATTTTTATACCTGATAAATGCTTCTTTAATTCATCTGCCATCGGATCTGGAGACAATTCGAAGCTTTCGCCATTATCATCAATTCCAAGAAGATATCTGCACCATCCTGCAATTGCCAATGGAATCGCTATTAATTCTTTGGCACTTCCATCCTTTGCAACATATGACTTAATTGTTTCACCATACCGTATTCCTACCTTCTGTGAAGTATCTGTCGCTATTCTTTGCGGTGTATCAGGCATAAAAGGATTAGGTATTCTTACATTAAGAACTTCATCCACAAACTTCTGTGGTGAAATTATCTTCGGATTAATTACCACAGGCATTCCCTCAGATAACCCAATTCGTCTCACAAGCTCTGAAAGTTCCTTGTCTTTCATTTCATCAGCAATCAGATTATATCCTAATAAGCAGCCATATACTGCTAAGGCTGTGTGTAACGGATTAAGGCAGGTTGTTACTTTCATACGCTCAACCTTATTAACTGTCTGTCTGTCAGTCATAAACACACCTGCTTTTTCAAGCTGAGGTCTGCCATTAGGGAACCTGTCTTCTATTACAAGATACTGTGGTCCTTCAGCATTTACAAATGGAGCAATATATGTCTTCTTAGATGTTATCACCGGACTCATATCCTCAACACCTGCTTCCTCTAATGCTTTAGCAACACTATCTGCTGGTCTTGGTGTAATTTTATCAATCATAGACCATGGAAATGATACAAGCTCTTCATTATTCACATAATCAACAAAATCATTACCAACAAATCCTTTTTTATTCCACTCAGTTACCATCTCGGTTATCGAATTTCTAAGTTTCTCTCCGTTATGTGAGCAGTTATCCATTGATACAACTGCAATCGGTGCCTTACAGGCTTTAAAACGTTCATACAAAAGTGCTGCTGTTACTGCCATTGCTGATGTTGCTTTTTCTGGTCCATTATCAATGTCTTCCCTGATAAAAGAGAAAAACTCTCCTTTAGAATCCTTCAACGCATAACCTTTTTCTGTAATAGTAAATGACACCATCTGAAGCCCAGGGTCAGCAAATATCTCCTTTAATCTTTCCCATTCCTTCTGCGAATATGATTGTGCCTTAATAGCTTCTGTAAGTGAACCAAGTACCTTTTTTTCTGTATTTCCATCCTCCTTCAATGTAACAGCCATAACAAGATTATCAAATGGCTTATATATTTTATCTACTACATCGAAGTCAAATGTTTCAACACATGTAATGCCTTTATCTGAAACTCCTTGTTCTAATAATGAATCTGCAATTCCACCAATGAATATCCTGAAAATATTGCCAATACCAAAATGTACCCATACAGGTGACTTTTTTGTATCCTCTGCAACCTTTTCAACATCATATGAAGGCAGCTTTATGCCAGCCTTTTCCCAATCTGTCGTATTCTTAATACCATTTATTGAAAGTTTCATAATATCCTCCATTATGTCATAAAAACCCAATGTTAATAATTACTTTGATGATTTATCAATAGCTTCCCATAAGCCATTAAGGTATGTTGCACCTAAAGCCCTGTCATATAAACCATAACCTGGCATAGCCACCTCATCCCATATCATTCTTCCATGGTCAGGTCTTATAATGCCGTCAAAACCTGTATCATATAATGTTTTCATAATCTTATACATATCCATAGAACCATCAGATGATAAATGTGCTGCTTCTTCAAAATCCCTAGGTGAATTATATTTAAGGTTTCTCACATGTGCAAATGGTATTCTTCCTCTGCACGCCTTGATAATCTCACAAATATCATTATTCTGGTTAGAGCCAAATGAACCCGTACAAAGTGTTATTCCGTTATATGGTTTATTTACAGCATCAAGAAGTTTTGTAACAGAATCCTTACCTGTCATAATTCTTGGAAGCCCAAATATAGGCCATGCAGGATCATCCGGATGAATACCCATCTTTATATCATACTTCTCACATACTGGACCAATTGCTTCCAGAAAATATACCAGATTATTAAACAGTTTCTCTGCGTCAACATCTTTATACATTTCAAAAAGTTCTTTTAATCTGTCAAGACGCTCTGGTTCCCATCCTGGCATTACGAATCCATTAGACATCTTTGCAACTGATTCCTTCATATGCTCCGGATCAATCATATCAACTGTATCCTGATTATATGCAAGCACCGTTGAACCATCAGCTCTTTCTCTTGCAAGTTCTGATCGTGTCCAGTCAAATACAGGCATAAAATTGTAACATACCACATGAATATCCGCTTCTCCAAGAGCCTGCAGAGTCTTTATATAATTGTCAATGTGCTCATCTGCCTTAGCTGTGCCAATCTTAATATCATCTGACACATTAACAGATTCAATACCAGCGATTCCCAACCCGGCATCTTCAACAATCCTTTTAAGCTCCGCTATTTCCTCTGGAAGCCACCGCTCCCCAGCCTGCTTACCAAAAAGCGTTGTAATAACATTCTTTACACCTGGAATCTGTCTGATCTGCTTAAGTGTTACGCTGTCGTATCCTGGTCCATACCATCTCAATGTCATATCCATAACAAAAATCCTCCTTTTACATAACAACATTATTATTCTGTACTATATTTGCATAATTATTTGCTATGTGTATACTAACATGTCAGTTCTAACATGTCAATGTATTTTTTGAGTTTATTTTGTTATGTTTTTCAATTTATTTTGATATCTTTTCCTTCTGCTTCACCATATTGACATGAGTAATTCCCATCACCCTGTCATAGAACATCTGCCGTGTGCTGCTGAACAGACATAATATGAAATCTATCGCAAAATATGCCGTAACCATAAGGCACAATAGACATACTGCTATACTGACAGAGAATCTCCAACCATCAGCCTTAAGTGCCACATGATAAAGATTATATGCATATACAGGAGAAGGCAGGCTTAAAACATACAGAATAAAATATCTTCCCATAAGCCTGAAAACATTCACTCTCCTGTGAGTATCAGCCTCAATATTCTCAGCTTCGTAATCAGCAGTCTTGTTATCAGTTTTCTTACTATCTGCCCTCACTAGTCTTATATTAACAAGTGCCTTGCCTATAGTTCTTCCCTTAGTAACTGCTGTAACTATTGTAAATGCAATAACTATATATACAGCTATGACAACCAGATATCTTACATCGTACACAGCATTCATAAACTTTTCTTTATCTATTGCAAAAAATACGGCAACCGGAGCCATTATCACAAGCATATCCAACGCCCATGCTATTATTCTTCTGAATTCCGACACAATCTGTCCTCTGTTGTAAGCAACCTCATCCATTCTGTCACGCTTTGGAAGCATGAAAACAACCGCCGGCGCAACCCAGAAGCCCACCATTCCTCCAAGTGTGTTACATATCAGATCGTCCACTTCAAAGAATCTGTATGGATAAGGATATATTCCATACAAGCCTGACAACTGCGTAAGCTCAAAAAACAGGCTGTAGCAGAATGACATTATAAGCACCTGCCACCATTTTCTCTTAAAATAGTATCTCAGATACACACCAAATGGCACTAACAGCAGAATATTGAAAGCAATCTGCCAGAAGTCACCACATTTGAACAGATTAATATATGTTGCCGGATTCGATAAAGTAATATTCACAGTAGCAACAACTCTTCTTACTGCGTCAAATGGCACCAACAGCATACATGCCGAATCCGGTGTCACTGAATCAATCGGAGGCAGCGGAAGCACTGTCATAAAATATGAGGTAAGCATGTAGAATATAAATGTGTACACAACCCCTGTTCTTATTACAAGTATTGAGCCATATTTATGATATTCGTATATTATATATGGCAGTGTGAAAAGCACGGCAAGAACCGGGAACACATAACACGCTGAAATTATCGGTTTTAAGTATATTTCCATGAATTATCTCCAGTCCACATTCTTGGCATTCATCGCTTTTTCTTTAAGTGTTGCCAGTCTCTTTATTGCTTCATTAAGTGTATCGTCCTGCTTTGCGAAATGAAATCTCACAAGATTATGCACATCTTCCCTGAAAAAGCTTGAACCCGGAACTGCCGCCACACCAACGAACTGTGCCATCCATTCGCAAAATTTCACATCATCTTTAACTCCGAATTCACTCACATCAACAAGCACATAATATGCCCCCTGTGGGTCTGTGTATTTTAATCCCAGCTTCTTAAGACCACCTACAAATACCTCTTTCATATGTGCATAATGTGCGGCAAGTTCATCATAATAGCCATCACCAAACTCTAATCCCACAACTGCTGCCTCCATCAATGGTGCGGCTGCACCAACTGTAAGGAAATCATGTACCTTTTTAACTCTGTCGATTATCTGTGGGTTAGCAATAACATAACCTAATCTCCAGCCTGTTATTGAGTATGTCTTAGACAGCGAATTGCACACTATCGTTCTTTCTCTCATACCCTCAAGCGACTGCATGTAAATATGCTTATACGGTGCATACACAATATGCTCATACACTTCATCTGTAACAACATATGCGTCATATTTCTTAGCAAGTTCAGCAATTGTCTGCATTTCCTCCATTGTAAACACCTTACCGCATGGGTTGGAAGGATTACACAGAATTAATGCCTTAGCGCCCTGTCTGAATGCATCTTCTAACTTTTCCTTATCAAAATGAAATTCTGGTGGAACTAATGGAACATATATCGGCTCTGCGCCTGAAAGAATTGTATCTGCACCGTAATTCTCATAAAAAGGCGAGAATATTACAACCTTGTCACCCGGATTAGTAATGCTAAGCATTGTAGCCATCATTGCCTCTGTACTTCCGCATGTGACAACAATCTCTGTCTCAGGATCAATCTTAACACCAGAAAAATGTTCATATTTCTTAGCAACTGCATCTCTGAAATTCTTAGCTCCCCATGTCAATGCATACTGATGAGGTCCTTCGCCTGCAACTCTTGCAAGCCTGTCTGTTATAGCCTTTGGTGGGTCAAAATCAGGAAATCCCTGTGATAAATTAACTGCACCATATTTATTAGCAACTCTTGTCATTCTTCTGATGACAGAGTCTGTAAAATTTGCTGATCTGTTACTTAACTCTTTCACGTAAATGTGTCCTCCATTATTTAAGTATTTTCATAATTTCAATGCCATTTATTATAGCACTGTTCACAAAATTCTCACAAACTTTCCAACTCATTTTCACATTTCCCATTTAATATTAACAATGTCGAAAGACAACAGACAAACTTTTTCATAAAAAAGATGGCTGTCTAATCTCCCAATGCAGCAGCCATCGGATGTTTAAAAAACATTTTTCCCCCTCATAAAGAGAGCCGGTATATACGAACTTCAACCCCATTGTCAGTCCGTATATCCTGGCTCTCTTATTTAATCTGCTATATATTCTTTCAGCTTTTTCTCGCTGTCTAATCTGCATGCAACAATAGTAGACATTATCATGTATTTTACCACACCTTTTGCAATATGCTCCTCGTAGCGGCATTTCATATCGACAGGATATCCCGATACAAGAAAATGAATCTGGTACTTATCCTGATTTCTTGATATAAATGCACTTACATACAGTCCATTAAGCACTGCCGTAACTATTTCATCATCAGTAACAGGAATGTTTATCTTGTAGCCCGGCGATGAAAATGAGACTGCTCCGTCTCTGTTATGGAATCTTCCATCAGCAATCTCTGCTATTGAATATCCGCCAACATGATTCATCATCGCTCCAAGCACTGGCATTTCAAGGTCATTCTCAATTATATAATTGTAACAATCTGTTGGAGTATTAAACATTTTCCTTCTCCTATATTTCGTAATCCATGCATGACCTTACTGCTGTGTAAGGTCTTACCTTGCTGTCTGCAACTGCCACATGCTTAGGATGTACGGCATAACCCTTTAAACTTTCCACGCTGTCAAATGTTGTGTCTAACATTACATCTGCTGTAGAACTTGGAAGACACTCTGTTCTTACTTTTACCTCTATAAGCCCCGGAATCTGTCCTGCAAGACCTTCAAGTCCTTCCTTAATACCTGCCTTAACCTGCTCTTTTTCTTCTCCTGCAAGCTCGTCCTTTAATTTCCATAAAATAACATGCTTTACCATAATAATTGCTCCTTATCTAAATAAATATTTGTACTTGTTCATCTGACTGTATATGATTAACTCCACCCTTTTTCTTTCTTCCTGTGGATACATATCTGCGTTATTAACTATATCGCTTACATTCTTTTTAGTAAATAGGAATTGCAGATTCTGTCCGTATAAATTTTCGGCCACATCAAGCTGCTCATCAAAATTCTGACTTACGCTCTTGCTCTTAACTTCTGATATCATCTGATATATATCCTGTTCCATTGGATAATCCATTGTTGTATCTGACAGAAGCCCTGCACCATTATCAAACACCGGACAATATTTATAATCACCTTTTCCATTCATCAAGACAGCAATATTATGCATATGCCTGTCCTCATTTAGGAAAAATGCGTCTATTGTAAATAGTCTGCATATATACTCACCCCAATTATTAAGACCTGTTATATTCTTTATAGCATTTACAAGAAATTCAAGCCTTTCCTTCACATCACTCATATGCCACAAAACACTTGTAAGACTTTCATTATATACATTTTTAAATAATCTCTCCAATGTAATTATTTGCCAGTCGCCATCTATAAAAGCTCTGCTCCTGACTCCATTATATATCTGTCTTTTATATTTAATCTGTTCCGGTTCATATAATACATACTCGTCTTCATTAAGATTAGTATACTTTAATAAATGTGATATAACATATTCCGCTAACCCCTCGTATCCAGTATAATCAGCTTTATACCATATGCTTTCGTTTTCCCATTTTAACTGATTTCCCTTAGATGACTGTCGGGTATTGGTTCTTATATTCTGTTCAAAAAGTTCGACCATAAACATTCCTCCATCATCTACTTCTCTATTCTTATCCAGAAATCGTCCTCTGCCATACGCCCCTGCGTCTTTTCTATTATCATAAATGTGTCATAAAACGGAAGTCCGATATCCTCCAGCACAAGCTTCATCTTATCTCTTGTTCTTGGAAAACATCTTGACTCAAGAAATTCCTTATAGTCATTGTAATCAGGATCTTCATTAACGCCAAATGCACGAAACATCAGCTTGTCTGTATAATTCTTTATTCTCACAAGCTGCTTTGCGTCATCAACATCTATCAGTGTACAGATGTCATCCTTATACATATAAAACATTCTGACAGGAAATTCTTTCTCCGGTATTATCAGTCTGTTCACATAATCAGGATAATCATTAATCATCTTAGAAAGTAAAACAATTGGACCTGTAATCTTAGCATTTTCTTTTTCCCATCGTTCTATTGTCGGTTTTGATGTTCCTACAAGACTGGCAAATTCTTTCTGTGTCAGTCCAAGATTCTTTCGCAGATTCTTAATATCCTCAGATGTAATATAATCTTTTAATGCAAACATTGTGTCACTTCCTTTCAGTCCTTGATAAATAATGACTTTTCATAATCCGAGTGTACCATGTACACATTTTATTGTAAACAAAAAGTCGTTAAAATGATGGTTTTTATTTATAATAATCTCATCATTTTAACGACTTTATTCATATAAAACATTTCAATTTCTTAATTATCCAGATTTATTGGTAACTTTAATTCTCTATTAGAATTATATAGCCTCCAGCGCCTGTGCAATATCCGCTATCAGATCCTTCTTATCCTCAAGACCACATGAGATACGGATAAGTCCTGCTGGAATTCCAGCGGCTTTAAGCTGCTCATCATTCATCTGTCTGTGTGTTGATGTTGCAGGGTTAAGGCAGCATGTTCTCGCATCTGCTACATGAGTTTCGATAGCTGCAAGCTTCAGATTCTTCATAAACTTCTCTGCAGCCTCTCTTCCACCCTTTAACTCGAATGAAACTACTCCGCAGCCGCCATCTGGCATGTACTTCTTAGCTGTCTCATAGTACTTGTTAGAAGGAAGTCCCGGATAATTAACGAATTCAACCTTATCCTGCTTCTCAAGAAATTCTGCAACAGCCTGTCCGTTTTCAACATGTCTTGGCATACGCACATGAAGTGATTCAAGACCAAGATTTAATATAAATGCATTCTGTGGAGACTGTATACAACCTAAATCTCTCATAAGCTGCGAAGTACATTTTGTTATAAATGCGCCTTCTTTACCGAACTTCTCGGCATATGTAATTCCATGATATGATTCATCAGGTGTGCAGAGTCCAGGGAACTTGTCTGCATGTGCCATCCAGTCAAACTTTCCGCTGTCTACAATAGCTCCACCGACTGCTGCTCCATGTCCGTCCATATATTTAGTTGTTGAATGTGTTACAATATCTGCTCCCCATTCAATTGGTCTGCAATTAACTGGTGTTGGGAATGTATTATCGACGATAAGTGGTACACCGTGTGCATGTGCTGCATTTGCAAACTTTTCAATATCTAATACTGTAAGTGCAGGATTGGCAATTGTCTCACCAAATACTGCTCTTGTGTTGTCCTTGAACGCTGCATTAAGTTCTTCCTCTGTGCAGTCAGGGTCAACAAATGTTGCTTCAATTCCCATCTTCTTCAAAGTAACATCAATAAGGTTAAATGTTCCTCCATATATAGAAGATGATGCTACTATATGGCTTCCAGCTTCGCAAATATTAAATAAAGCGAAGAAATTAGCTGCCTGTCCTGATGAAGTAAGCATTGCTGCACTTCCACCTTCAAGGGCTGCAATCTTAGCTGCCACATAATCATTAGTTGGATTCTGAAGTCTTGTGTAGAAATATCCACTTGCTTCAAGGTCAAAAAGTTTTCCCATATCCTCACTTGTATCATACTTAAATGTAGTAGACTGGATTATAGGAATCTGTCTTGGTTCACCATTTCCAGGAGTATAGCCTGCCTGGACGCATTTTGTGTTAATTGAATAATTATCCATATTTCCCTCCGGCTTTATATGTTTACATGACATGAATTATATCACAAACTCAAAGCATATAACAGCACATTTTAATAATCTGGCTACACATTTATTAACATAATATGTTATGATATCAATTATGCTATTATCAGTTTTTAATAATATTGTATAATAATTAAGAGGTTTTATTATGAATAATCAGTCAGCAACTATGAACACAAAAGATAATCCGCTTGGATATAAAAAAGAATCCACTCTGCTTGTTGGTTTTGCAATTCCATGCATTATTTCAATGCTTGTGACAGCGCTTTACAATATTGTCGACCAGATATTTATCGGCCAGGGAATCGGCATGCTTGGAAATGCTGCGACTAATATTGCATTTCCACTTTCAACAACATGTACAGCTATATCGCTTCTTCTCGGTATAGGAAGTGCGACTAATTTCTCGCTGTATCTTGGTGCCGGTGAAAAGAACGAATCTGAAAAATATGCCGGCAATGGTATTGTGCTTATGGCATTGTTTGGAATATTTCTGTTCCTTGTAACCACTATATTCTTAACACCTATGCTTAAATTCTTTGGTGCAACTAAAGATGTACTTCCTTATGCAAAGGCATATACAAGAATCACTGCGTTTGGCTTCCCATTCTTAATTGCAAACACTGGTATGAGCAAGCTTATTCTCGCAGATGGAAGCCCACGATATTCCATGATATCTATGCTTGCTGGTGCCATAGTAAATACTATTCTTGACCCATTGTTTATCTTTGTCTTTAACATGGGAATGACTGGTGCTGCTCTTGCAACAATTACAGGCCAGATAATTTCATTTTCAATCAGTCTGCGTTATATGTTTCATTTTAAGACAATAAAACTTAGCAGGGAAAGTTTTATTGTATCTGCTGCCCACTGTAAGAAAATATTTATTCTTGGAGCAAGTGCCTGCTTTAATCAGATTGCAATGACCGTTGTACAGATTGTTATGAACAATACGCTGTCACACTACGGCGCACAATCAATATACGGTGGAGACATTCCTCTTGCCTGCGCCGGAATTATAACTAAAGTTAATATGATTTTCATGTCATTTGTTATCGGAATATCTCAGGGAACACAGCCTGTTATAGGTTTTAACTATGGTGCAAAGAAGTACGCACGTGTAAGAAAAACTTATCTTCTTTCACTTGGTGCAGCTTCTGCCCTGTCTTTAATCGCATTTGCATGCTTCCAGATATTCCCAAGACAGATTATCAGCATATTTGGAAACGGAAGTGACCTGTACTTTAAATTCTCTGAAAGATATTTCAGAATATATATGTTTCTGACAATTGTTAATGGCATCCAGCCTGTAACTTCCAGTTTCTTTAACTCAATTGGCAAATCACAGCTTGGTGTATTTATGTCGCTTACAAGGCAGATTATTTTCCTGCTGCCACTTATCATTATATTTCCTATATTCATGGGAATTGACGGTGTTATGTATGCCGGACCTATAGCAGACGCTGCCGCTGCTATCGTATGCGGATACTTTACTATAAGAGAATTAAAAGAATTAAAAAAGCTGGAAATCGATTTAACTAAATGTTAAAATATAAGTTATGCGTGTATTCGTATATTTAACGGATTATTTTTAAAAGGATTTTTAACATGGATAATTTTAATGCTCGATATGAGAAAGAACTTGCCTATCAGGAAATTACCTCGAATAAATACACTCTTTACGGTATTCTGCTATTTATAGGAGTTGAATTACTGATATGGATTCTTAATATAATTGGATTTTTTGAACTTGATAACCAGATAATGTCTGCTGTTATAGGTTCATCTATTGTATTATTTATCCCCATAATCCTTATCATGGTAAAAGGCGATTTATCTAAGCCTGCCTACAAGTACATTGCCATGACTCAGATATGTATAATTACAGGAACTATAATTACATTTTTATCATATCACGCTATTCTTCTGTATGTTCTTCCGCTTTTATTTGCTGGACATTACAGAAAACGTTCTGTGCTATGGTACACATATGTATTAAGTGTATTAATGCTTTTTGTAAGTTCGATTCTTAATTATTATTACGGAATAATGGATACCAATCTGCTTATTGCCGGAACACACCAGCGCAAATGGTATCTTGACCTTATAGCAAACGGAGGAAGCTTTACATATAATGCACATCCGGTATTTATAATACTAATCTTTGCATGTATACCCCGCAGTATGATACTGCTTGTATTTACATTCATGATACAGTATATAGTTACCGCCAGCCTGCATGATGCCGCAAGAATTGCCCAGCTTACATATCTTAAAGAAACTGATTCTTTAACCAGGCTTTTCAACAAGAATAAATACAACGAAATGGTATCAATGTATTATCCTAATGTAGATAATATTACTGTTATTTTCTGGGATCTTAACAACCTGAAAATTATTAATGACACTTATGGACATGAATATGGTGATAAAGCACTTTCCGCACTAGCTTCTATATTATACGCCAATTCAGATGAACAATGCCGCCGTGTTTACAGATTTGGTGGTGATGAATTTGTCATGATAATTGATAACCCACATAACGGTGAAGCTGACCGAATAATATCTGCTGTTAAAGATGAACTTGTGAAATGCAGTTATGATATTTCAATAGAAATATCAAGTGCTGTCGGTGTTGCATCCGGCAACGGAAGTGATATTATTGAAATAGTAAAAAATGCTGACTCAGCAATGTACGCTGACAAACAGCTCTACCACCATCGGTGATTGTGAAATACTGTATATGCGTTGATTTATGCCGCCAGCTTAACTGCTGGCGGTTTTTTCTGATTTTTTGATTGTGGATTGCTGTTCATTTCTAATTATTGCAAACCTCACCTTATATGTTAACTTGATGAAAGCCGTTGGCTTGAATTGCCAGCGGCTTTTTGTATTTTCTCTTGAAATATTGACTTCTTGAAAGCGTTTTTCCTATAAGAAAATAAATATATCTCATCTTATAGGCTGATTTTCCCTCTTTCACCGTCTAAAATGTGATTTTGGAGTTGAATTTCCTATAAGATTCCTGATTATAGTTACTTTATAGGTGTATTTTGTGGCTAATATATTAGTCATTATTATTTTAGACCTATAAGGAATTTAAATTTGCGACTACTGATAGGTATCATGTGTTTTCAATCAACAGGCTTAATATATCTTCTCTGCAATCTGTTCCGTACTATATTCAACACCTATATCCATATTTGTTAAAATCTGTTTGTGTATTGCTGATAAATCTGATCTATTCATGTTTTTTGAATCTGCTGATTTTCTGCTGATTCTGCTGATTTTATACCTCTATAATCATATCATGGTTATAGACAAGAAATAAATTTATCTCCATAATCCTCCATGTCTTAAATTGTTCTTCGAGTTTCTTTCGAGTTTTTTCAAAAATCAACTCGAAAGAAAACTCGAAACACTAAGTCCGCTAAACCATTGTCATCCATACAATGCCCTATTGTCTATTTTTATATGCCCTTCTAAATATCCGCATCAAACCGAAAAAGGGTGATGCCCGAAAGCACCACCCTGTAGACTATATATCTATTCTCCTCTACTTGTAATCAATTATTATTTCTGCCAAGAATCTTAGACATTCCTGTTGCCACAAAAAGATATACAACCATATTAACTACTGATTTAAGAAGAAGTCCTGGTGCCGAAGCTAATCCTGCTGCAAAGCTGCCTGCTATTATTGCACCAAATACAACATATCCTAATGTCATGAAAAGTAATGTAACAACTGCACCAACAATTCCTTTTACTGAAATAACCTTACATCTGTCAAACTTACTTTTCATATTGCCAAATATTGCACATGCTATTATTGGCATGATTGTCTTTATTATAAGTGTTGGAACTGCCCATACTGCAAATCCAGTTAATATATCTGCCATCGCAGAACCAATTCCTCCTGCGAGTGCGCCAACAACTGGTCCGAAGAAAAATGCACATATAAGTATTACGCTGTCTCCCAAATGTGCATATCCCAAAGGAATAGGAATCTGTACCACCATTGTTGCAACACATGTAAGTGCCATAAATACTGCTGTTATACACATCTGTGTTACAGTAATATGAAATCCTTCTTTCTTAATCCCCTGCTGTACTAACTGTGTCTGTTGTGCTTCCATTTTATCTGCCTCCTATATCAACATACTTTAATTGCACATAAGAATAACAGATAAAGTGACATGTGTACATTGTCATTTTGAGTTAAATTTATATGGTCAGATTAAGTTATTATTAACCTTCTTTACATAATAACATCTGGTTCCATATATTGTTTTTGTTTTATTCAACCCACTATGTACAATTGTTTTACTAAAATTATATCTTGCCATATTTATTATCCCTCAGTTAATCTTATTCTCAAAATCCTGTAACTCATGAAAAATCCCATCTATATAAACAGTTGTATCTTCCACTCTATACAACATAAAATATCTATGGAATTTAAAGGATATCCTTCTATATCCTAAACTTCTCAATTTTTCGTTATCACATAATTTTAAACTTCCTGCGACCTCTGCTAATATATCTTTAGTATATTCAAAATCATCAAGCAGACTTCCTGCTGCCTGCCGATTCTTTTTTTCATATAAGATGTATTCAATATACTCTTGCATATTTTCTTTAGCATCATTAGTAACAACCACTTTATATGCCATACTTTGTCCTCATATCTGCAACAAAATCACCTGCTTCTGAATATTCTCCATTCTTTGACTGATCTCTTGACTTTGCTAATCTGTCAAGAACTTCCTTTTCCGAAATAGCAATGTAAGGATTAGCTGCCACTTTCTTTATCTCAAATGGAAATCCATTATTAGCAACTGCCTGTGTTAAAAACATTCTTATAGCCGTTGTAGTATCTGTTCCTAATTCTCTAAATAAATTATCTGATTTAATCTTCAAATCGTCATCCACTCTTACTTGAATCGTACTTGACATAAAAACACCTCCATATTCATATAGTATACTATCTTAATGCTATATCATTACAAATGTAATATATCATAATACATTATATTTTTCAAATATTTATGCTATAATAAACAGACATATTACGCACCACAAACAAGGAGTCACATTTTATGAAACCCAAATCAGATTTAAGCAGACAATTATATGAATTAATGCTGCAAAGAGGTTATGAGGAAAATTTCTGTGATATTGTCACTAAGAATCTCAATACTGATTTCACTGCCAGCCGCATGATTGGTTATCTCTATCATTATGACCACCCTCCTGTTGAGGAGATAGCTGATGAAATGATTTCCATTCTAAGCGACAGAAACCGTATCATGCAGAAAAAAGAGCTTGAAGAAACTAATGCCAGGTGGAACGATTTTCTGCTCCACGGCTTTAACGACGAAGAAGAGGAAGAATAGACTGAATCTATTCTCCCTCTTCTTTCTTAATCAATTCATCCATAAGTTCTTTATAATCTGAGGCTTCAAGCGGAAGTTCTACTTTTATGCCTTTGCATGCTGAATAATAAGCACTGGCACACAACATGAGTGAATTAATTCCCTCACTGCCCTTAACGGTCAGATAAGACTCATCATCTTTAAGCACCGCATTTGCAAAGTTTTCAAATAACTGTGCATATGGCTCAGATGCCTTCTCGAACTGTATAGTTTCCTCTGCAAATGTCATATTCTGCCTTGAGTTGACTTCTTCGTTCTTGATATACTCACATACATCTCTGTGTTTTGTAATGGTGAGCGTGTCGTCTTCCAGAAGAATTCTTGCCTTCGTTCCTATAATCTCAAGTCGCTCTTCATGGCAGGCTTCGCCTGTTGATAGTATAAATGTACCGGTCTTTCCATTGTCATATTCCATAACGATAGTAGCCTCATCATCTACTATAAAGTCGTTGTATTTTCCAAATGGAATCGCTGCAAAAAGCTTCTGTGGCATTCCAAACAGGTACTGATACATATCAAGAATATGCTGTCCCTGATTGATAAGTGCTCCACCGCCTTCACCTGCAAAGCTGCTTCTCCATGAGCCAGATTTATGATAGTATGAGGTTCTTAAATATCGTGAATTAATAAGACATACTCTCTTTATATCTCCTAATTCACCATTATCTATCATCTGCTTAATCCTGATGTATTTAGGGTAAAGCCTCTGATGAAATATCATTCCATATATTCTGCCACTTTCACTGGCAGCCTTCTGCATTGCAAGTGCTTCACCTATATCTGCCGCTGCCGGCTTATCACATAACACTGCTTTTCCCTTTGCAAATGCTTTCAAAGCCAGTTCTTTATGAGTTTTATGAGGTGTTGCTATAATAACCGCATCATAACATGATTCTCCTGTCTCAAATAATTCTTCTGCACTCCTGAATATCCTTGCATTATCACCATCTGTATTGACAAGTGATTCGCCCCACTCAATAAGTTCATCTCTTCTTATAACCACAGCTGATAATTTCATATGCGGAACTTCTCCCGCTGTTATCATTCTGGCATATTTCTTTCCAACACTTCCTACACCTATAAGTGCCACCTTTAACAATTCTTTCTGCATACCATGTACCCCGTTTCATTATATTAACTATGCACCACTTCTCCTGTTTCCACAGCCTTCTTCAGTAAGATGGCGGCATACGCATCTGCAAGGGCATCCTCCATACTATATGGTGCAGACGCATTTCCTCTGCTATACTCTGCCGTATTCTTCATCATCACTGCGATTGCTGTTTCATCTTCTGACAGACCACACAATCCAAATTCCGGCTCATATATAATCTTATTATTAAATGAAATTTTCTTAATTTCACGAATCTTCTCAAAATTAGGATTAGAATTTCCTGTATTAATCACATGGGAATCCGTTATAATTCTGCCAGTCTGACCTTCATTATTCTCATCAAGATAATATACACAGTCATCAATAAGTTCGCCTCTTACACCCTGAACTTTAAGCGTATTCTTTCTGATTGGTGACCTGTACTGCTCCGAATCAAAATCATACCATGCCACTTTCCCGCTTTCGAATTCAAATGTGGCGACGCATCTTTTCTTTCCTGCAATCCTGCCATCAGTGAACTTATCATATCTTGTAAGAGTCTGTGTTGTAGGAAACTCATATGTCTTAGCTGAAACTGTATACTTCTCTCCCGGATTAACTCCAAGAAATGCTCTTATAAGACTTATTCCATGATATTCATGCGCCAGTGACATATTTACACAGCTGACATCACCAATAATTCCTTCATTAATAAGCTTTAATGATGCTTTAATATTAGGATACTCCCTGTACTGTTCAGCAACCACCTGTTTTTTACCACATTTGTAATAAGAATACAGTTTATTAAGCGAATCCGTATCAAGTGCCGCCGGAGTCTCTGATAAAACTGTTATTCCACGGTCAAGCCATTCCATTGAAACATCGCATATGGCGTCCTTCTTAACAGCCACAACTGCAAAATCCGGTTTATATGCCACGCATTCTTCTATAGATGTAGTTGTATGTATCTGATACTGACCGGCAATTAAGTCCGCTTTCTCCTGCGTCCTACAATACATCGCATCAATACAGAATATTTCAGGCAGAGCCTTTGCTACGCGTACATAATATAAGGCCCGCCAGCCTGAACCGATTATAATAAAATGATATTTTGCCATGTGTGCCTCCGTTTGTTATATTAACTCTTTATCATTATCACTGGAATAAAATTCTTCACCTGTGTCCAGACATATTGCCGCAAGCCTTCCACCCGGCAGATATGCGCCACAGTCAATATCAATGTGATTATTCTTTCTGTACACATAGCCTGGTCTGGGATTGTCCTCAATATATCTTGTTGGTGTATGCCCTGTGACAGTTATTACATCATCAAAATATCTGACATCATAATCCACCCTTGACCATACAAGCTCATCAAGTAAATAATCATCAATATCCCTCTTAATATCGAAATTGCCAAGCCCTCCATGCACAAGAAGATACTTCTGTCCATTAACCGCTACCTTCTCGTACCATGAAAAATCCGACACATAGTCAAGCACATCTTTTCTTGTCTCATTATCCAGCTTACTCAGCTCATCAGTGGTTGCAATCCCACCATTTCTCTGCCATGCATAAAGCTTCTGGAACATATCGTCACTAAACTTTTCTGCAAATTCTTTGATGGAATTCTCATCTTTTACTTCATTAATAAGAACCGACATACATTCCAGCATCATCTGTTCATGGTTGCCTGCTATAGGTATAACATTTGGCATCTCCATCATCTTAAGAAGCGTCTTTACCGGGTTCTTTCCTCTGTCAACAACATCTCCCAGCACATACAATATATCTTCATCTGAAAAATGTATTATATCCAGCAGTTCCATAAACTTCCCGTATTCACCATGAATATCCGATATCACATATGTCGCCATATATTCCCTCCGTATGCTATTTATTAAGTATGTTATTTATTAAGTATTTCCTTCAATGTGCGTGGCTCATAATTCATATAAGGCATCATACAGCCTACATTGTAAGCCCTTGCTATATCATAACACTTCTCTGACCGCATAAGCATTTCCATATTCAGCTTGCGTAAACATTCCTGATAGAATTCATTTTCATAAGTATTATGAGTATGTCCATACAAATGTATTGTCCCCCTGTGCTGTCCATTCCACATAAGTATAGGATAATGGCTTAACACAAGCTTGTATGCATCTTGGTCTGCATAGTCAGTAATTTCCTTATAATCATATATCTCTTCAAAAACATTCTTATACCTCATATCAGAAACATCATCATGATTTCCTTTAATAAGAACTTTCCTGCCCTTTAACTGTGCAACTAAGGCTATCAGCTCCTCGTTTGTACCCCGCATGGCAATATCTCCAAGAATATAAACTGTATCACCATTTGTAATCTTACTGTTCCATTTTTCTTTCATATACTGGTGCATTTCAGCTAATGAATTAAATGGTCGCTTATCAAAATTATTGCCTTCCTTTGTCACATTTTTATGGAAGAAATGCATATCACTAATATAGTAATTCATTCGTGTTTCTCCTTTTTTCAATCCTGTACCTGTCTTAATATAGACTCTGCTGCCTTCTTTAATTCTTTATTCAGTTCTTTATCCTTATTATCAACAATTGAAGCTATATCATAATGATGACACAGCCAGTATGCCATTCCCTTGCATGACGCATTTACACGGATATCAACTGTTGTATCCGTTTCTTTCAAAACATTTATCTCATACGAAAAATCATCTATAAGTCTTGAAAAATACTCCCTGTCTATCCTGACAATATAAGGTCTTAATTCACCGCCCATCATATAAGGGTGATTCAGAATATATACTGCTCTCTCCAATGGTATATCAAGGTTATCAAAGCCTATTCCATCACTTTTTCTCTGTTCCTTTACTCTTAATCTGGTCATAAGGTCAACACTGTATGTATACACTTTCCTGCTGTCCCTGTATCTTACCAGACAGAAATATCTTCCATTATTGAGCATAAGTCTTATAGGAATCACCGTTCTTCTTCCCTGAAAATGCAGATAAACATTTTTATTCTTAACATCATACACATTCCAGTCAAATTCTATGTAATTGTCATTTTTAATGGCGTCAATTATAAGCTGGCAGTTTGCCAAAACATCTGTATTCTGTGCATATCTGGTCTGTCCGAAAGAAGCATTTGCATAAGGTGTTATATCCTTCAGATTCTTCCCTGATAAAGTCTGAATACGCCCGGCTAAGTCCATTGCTCTTTCATTATTAAAAATGTTACTGTACAACACAGAATCTATAAGAAATTTAAACTCTACATCGGTTATAATGTTATTATAATAATAATCTGTCTTGCGGCGCTCATTGTCATATGTCCTGTATCTGATTATCTTCTGTTCATCAGGCAGATTAAGCTCTGAGTCCGTCAAATCCTTTAACGCCTTCCTGACCTGCTTATCTGTAATACTTTTATCATATTCCCTATGCATATAAGTAACGATATCAGTAACCTTCAGCGTTATTGCTGCCTCTTTGGAACTGTGTTCCTTTAATATATTAAGCACATTATACTCAATACTCATACTTCACCTTTAATTATTCTTTCTTCTTTTGACATCTTCTTTGTATAATTCCTGTGCGTCTTTATAAAAAAGTGCCGCTGATTCCTGAAAATGTTTTAACTCCTCTTGTGATTTCATTTCTTTATCATATCTGTTTATCGTATCTGATTGTTTTAATTCCATCTGACGCCCTCCATTTTCTTATAATTACATTTTCATTAATAATTCCTGTATTTCCTTTTTTGTTCTATCTTTTTCTATTGCTGTATACACACTCATTCTCATATCCGAAATAGCACATGCCTGTTCTCTGTCAAAATTATATTGTTCCATTAGCATCTCCTGAAAACAGGCTTTATCCTTTGCACTATCCACCAGATACATAATCTGGTTATGATGTTCCTGCGCCCACATAACGGCAGACAAAATGTGGATTCGTTGTTTTATTTTTTCTTTGTGTGTAGCTGTATTATAATCTGATAAATACTGTTTATCGTATGTTTCCACAAGATAGTCGATGTAATGTTTCCTTGCATCACTTTCTGGAAGCTGGATTCTCTCAATATATATTGGATTAACATGCGAGTGTGAAAATTCTCCAAGATAATCATATCCTCTGAATATCACATCAACACATATCTGTATATCACTGTAATCACCCTTTTTGACTTTAAATTTCTCATACTCTTCATCTGTAAGCCCAAGTATTACTCCGATATTCCCTTCATGTTTCCCATCAACAACTCTTACTATATCCCCATGTCTGAAATTATGTGGAATATCAAATTTTCTATAAAAGCATTTCATACCCGATTCGTGCCAGCAATTCTCCGAATCCGGTATTTCATCAATTGCCTTATTTAAATCCGCTATCAATTCTTTATCTGATATGGTTTCTTTCAACTCTTGCACTGCCTGTTTTTTTTCTGAATTTTTTAAGCACTCATGATTAATTATTATTTCTGCCTGTTCCACATCCGAAAATGTAACACTCTTGTCTTTAAGAAACTCTCTTTCATCTCTGGATGGAACAAATCTGTCTATAAAATTTTCTATCATCAGGCACCTCCTTACGCTTTTATTTTAACTCATCTCACTCAACTTCCTTGAATTTGTCATATACAGTTATATACATTATTCCTTTATTGTGTTTTACACCAGCCTTCGGAATACAATACCTACCCGCCACATCCGCTGACACATCTGCGATTTTTCCTGAAAACACTTTATCTGTATGTGTCTTAATAAAAACTAATGTATTACCATCCCAATTTCCCAAGAATTCAGACAAATTCATCATAAAAAGCACCTCCCCAACAGTGTAACTACCACTATTATACAAACAGCGTTTCTTTACAATTTTTCCTTCAAAATCTCAATAATTTTATTTGTTCTATATTCTATAACCTCTTCTGATTTATCCAGGAAATCTTCTAGAAGTTCAAGGTACTCTTCTGCTCCATAGTAAGAAATCTTTGGATTCGTAGCATTAGCTGCTGTCACCTTTAATCTCTCTTCTAATGGTGTTTTAAACAGTACAATTGGTTCACCCTCTTTAAAATATGGTTTTAAAAAAAATCGTTCTTCCCATTCTTTTATAGATAAAAATGCTGGATTATATTCTGGATTATATTCTGGATTCATTTGAAGTTGCATCTCAAATTTACTTAAATGATTATCCCCTCTCTTTACCTTGTTTTGGTAATTAGCAATCGCTATTAAAAACCAATCAAAATAATCCCTCATTCCTTCACACTTTTCTTCATTGTAATATTTACCTCTTGCTCCATTAATACCTTTTTCCAAAGTTCCCCTGTTAGGAATAACAATGAAATTTCCTATACAATGGTAAGATTTTGAAAATTTCTTTATCTTTGCCCATAAATGGGGATTTTGATCTGCATTGTAATATTTAGCTCGAAAAGCAAACTCTCTACCTTTTTCCTTATCTTCCTTACCAAATAAAGATCCGAAGGAGTTCATTGTATCACCTCTAAAAGGATATCTATTATTCCAAGTCCACGAACCCATTTTTTCAAAAGTCAAGTCATATATATCACCCCAAAGAATAATATATATAGCTTGTGTAATAAGATACATATCTGAATCAATATTATCTCCAACATATGTTGTTAAATCAGTAAAATCAAAATCTTTTAATTTCTCTATATTTCCATCTAAGACATCTCTCACAAACCCTTTTAAAATCTCTATACTTTTCTTATAATCATTAGTTTTTTCGTAATCTCTTTTATTCATATTTTCTCCTTAATCTATTATTTTCTACAAACCTTAGCATATTCCCTCATACACCGTTTAGCTGTTTCCTCTGTATTGTGCTCTCCTTTGTAAAAGCAATAATCACTGAGCGCTTCCATGGCTCTCCTATAAGCTGCATCTTCCTCTTTGTTCTCCATATGTGGCGGCAGTTCCATCTGAAGATGCAATGGATTACAATGCATATGATCCCAGTACTCCGACTTTATTGGATATAAAACCACAGCCTGAATATCTGAATAATCAACTTCCCATTTTCTGTCTTTAATCTCTTGAAGATAATCATTCCAGTCATCTTCTCCAAATGAAAGTATTCCATATGTTCCATCTACTATATCCTTCACTGGAGTACCTGCTGACTTATAACAAAATGGGATTTCAAAAAATGCACCTTCAAATCTTTCCGGTCTGAACGGATTTACTATGTCTGCTTCCTCTTTTGACAGTTCATCACTCCACCAATGAACTATATTCCCTTTGTTATTTAATGTATAAGTTCCCACTGGCAGACCATCATAATCCTCATATTTTTCATAATTAAATTTTGAACCGGGTCTTCCCGTACACCTTACCAGATTCTTCTCATCATCATCTGATTTCACAATTATCTGCTTACGTATTTCATATAACAATTCACTATTTATTATTTCTTTTTTATTTTCTTCCATATACTTATTGTTATACTTTTCATTTTCCGCTATATATTTAGTGATATAATGTACGGCTCTTTCATAATCACCGAAAAAACCTCTGCTGTCCCCTTCGTTGTTTTCTACAAAATATACATACCTGCCCTTAGAATTATCTTTAAATGTATCAAACAATTTATTTTCATACTCTATTCTTTCGATGATCTGCTTCTTAAGTACAATATCTTTAGTAGTGTCTCTTAATAAAGCCAATGCCTCCAGCTTCTGCTGTCTGCTTTTCATGGGGTCATTCCAGACAAGAGTTGCTGTCTGGAAATCTGTAAAGTTATAATTTTGTTCTTCTAAAAACTTCCTATAATCATCTGACATTGTTATATCAATCATTTACATTCCTCCATTAATTAATGTAAAGTTCTCCCATTACTGATTTTCTTCGTTAAGGAGGCTCTCTGGTTCTCCTTTTATACGTCTCCAAGTAATAAGATCTTTTTCGTTCAAATCTCCTTCTATGACTATCGGAAGCTTCCCAGATGTCTGTATCTTCCAATACAAAGTATCCCTCATTTTGCAATTCCCACATGTCCGAGGTCCAAGCAGCCCAAAGGAACCCATTTTAGGCGGGTAATCCCATCCCCTATTGAATGCATCTTCGTCAGTCAAAAACTCCTTCTTTCCACACACTTCACAATAGTGCCAAAACGGTCGTGTTTTCATACTCTCCAATAAAGCTTTACGTTTCCTTGATTTATCATCTTCTTTTTCTATTCTCTCTTTTTCGTCTGTAATCTGTTTTCTTGCATCTATCAGGAACTGCTCATCCAAAGGCGGATCTAATCTTAATTTGATGCCGTCTTCTGACACCTCATAAATTGAATCAAATCCTTCAATCGGATTCGGAAATTCTATCTCTGAAATATTCATCTTAAAAGAGCCACAACCCTCTTCCAAATTTCTTATTCTAATATTTTTCTGCCATCTCTCATCACTTGGGCACATAACATATATTTCCATTTCTGCATCAACAGATTCACGTATCGCATCAACATAAACAATTCGACGCTTTGCTTTAAAAAATGTCTGTTCTACGACAACATCTCTTCCACATTTCAGTTTTTCGATGATATCGTTAAGAAGCATATCATTAGCTTTCATCAAACATCTGAATTGAACTCCTATAGGCATCATTTCTCCAAATCCAGATTCTTTATATGCATTTTGTTGATAGTCAAAAATATTTAAAACATCAACATCCTTATCAGCAAAAAATTGTTTTATGAAATGTGTTTTACCAGAAGCCATCGCTCCAATCACAAAAGATACTTTTGACATAAACTCCACTTTCCTCCTATTAATCTAACTTCTTTTCACAATGAATACTTTTCATTTAATGCCTTTATCTTACTTTTAATATCTTCCCGCAGACTTTCCGGCTCAAGAACTTCCACAAGTTCACTATATTGCAATGCCCAGTGTGCCATACCATAAGGTGAACACTCCACCCTGACGATATCGTCATATGGTGGCTCTTTTTCTGTTCTTATGTATGTGAATGAATCTCCGAACCAGTCATGTAAAAATGTATAACCGGGGCGGACTCTCTTTTTCGGATTGCCTTCACATTTTTCACTCTTAATTCTTAGCGTTACCGGAACCGGCTTATCAAACGACATATTAAGATGTTTCAACTGAAAATCTTCTGACCATTTTTCTGGAAGATTTGAAACATTTTTCTTTGGGATACGCGGTATCCCCTTAATATGAAGCCTGTCATTTCTTCCTGGAATCTCTATATCCGTCATAAGGTCAATCCGCCATATAGACATATTGGGCTTGTAACCCTCATACTCTTTAGCCGCCAGCAGATAGTATTTTCCACCACTCGCAACAATATAGTATGGGCTAAGCTCGTCCATCTCCGCCCTGACCGGCTCCAGCTTTTTCTCATAAGAATAGCCATTGAATCTGAATTGTATTCTCACATTATCATCAATTGCTTTCTGTATAATGGCAAGATTGTCCTTCAGCAGTTCCCTATCTGCAAGCTCCGGCTCCTGAACCTTACATATATGTCTCGGCGTTCTCTTATAAAATACCGTAGTCATATTGTCCTCAACCTTCCTGACAAGCTCCTGCGCCGACTTGGAATCCAGTGTCCTTGTTGCCATAATACCCTCAATAATTGAATCAACCTCTTTCTCAGAAAATGTTCTGTTATAGTAAAGGTTCTTTATTCGCATTACATTTGCAATATAAGAATCATCTTCATCAGAATCATCCCGTTCATATCTTTCCTTATCACCGTAAAACTTCTTGAAATCATCAAAATACAGCCTCCACTCAGCCTCTGGCTTATAATCACTTCCTCCATCTTCCAGATTCATAATATTTGCCATATCTTTTAAAAGCCTGTTAATAGTCTCCTTATCACCAATATACGCATTTATATTTTCATCTTTCCTCATCTTTGCAATACTGGTAGGGTGTCTTCTGTCTGTATTCTTTCTCAGATAATCCCAGACCTTATACATACGCTCAAAACGGGTTGGTTTCTGAATCTTTCTCTTTGCCATATGTCACCTCGTGTTAATCATAATATATTGTATTCTCTATTATAATAACAGTTTGGTCGGTTTTTTCCACCATTTATCAAAATTTATTAATCTATATAAAATTCTCTCATGTCATTTAACCTTATTGCTCCCAGTGTTCCCTCTTTACCATAACATTTATAACCAGCGCCACAATCTATGCGTATAGTCCGTCCTGAAGGAGACACCCATATTCTCCTGTTATCAGTTACAGTATGCCCCACAACAGATATAAACTGCTCATGTTCCTCCATACCCCTGATAAAATACTCATAATGCCCGTCTCCCATATATATCTTTCTTTTATCCAACATACGCTCAGGCGTCAGAAATGTCTGTGCATGTGCTATCTGATATTTCCTGCCATTAATGGTGAGATTAATATAATATGGCTTTTCCTGTATCCATTCAGCAAGTCTTAACATATCAACAGCTGTCAGCCGCTTCTCCATAATAGCCACTGTATTATAAGAAATATATTCTCCAGTTTTTCTATGTCCGAATTGTTCAATAATCTGCCTTGCAACCCAGACATCATGATTGCCCTGTATCACCTGTATATTGGGATATTTTAATATTTCAAAATACAGCTCAACTGGCTTATCTCCACGGTCAAATATATCTCCATCAATAATCAGCAAATCATTCTCATTAAACTGTATCTTCTTTAACAGCCTTTTAAATCCATCTGCATAATTATGAATATCCGAAACCACATATACATTTCTATTATCATCTATTGTAATATCCATAAATATGTGCCTCTCATTACATTTTTAATAAATCCTTCAGTGTATCAATCACGCTAAACTTTCCTTCAATTTCAATAATTTTCTGTTTATCTTCTTTGATATGTGCAGCTTTTATATCATACATATTCATCTTTTCTATGTCTGATAAAGTTATGTCTGCCTCTTTTTCACATTTATCTACTATGTTCAAATGTATTACTCCTGCTTAAAAAAACTATCATAAAACTGTTCAAATTCGTCGATTAATTCATTTATTTTTTTACGGTCATAAAATCCCTGTACTTTCCAAAACATAAGAATACTATTCAATTCTTCTTTTCTTTTATCTATAAATCCCCTGCACAACTGCCCATTAAATATTGCACTGTCATCTTCAGCGCAGCTAAAACACGCCATATCTTCATGCAATCTGGAACAATCACTACAAGTAAGTTCCCTCTTTTCTGGAATAAAATGGCAGTTATCTTCGATATTTACAGGCAACCATGAGCTTGGATATGAGCATATTGCCGAACCTGTTTCACTCGTATTTGCTATATTGGTTTTGTATTTACAATTTTTACACTTCAATTTATCAGCCTCTTTTTGCATTTAGTTCTGTCTTGGGTTGTCCGAAAGCACCAACACCATTCTTTTCTTATGGTCAGAGATTCTCTCCATTCCAATGCCATACACATACATGTTGTCATATTTTTCTGGAATGTTTTCTCTGCACTTATATGATTCATCTGACCAGTCCAGCTTATTAACAATATTGAACTCACCTATAACTTGTAAATACGGCTTTAGATCTTTAAATGTCAGATTATCACAAATGTTTCTCTCAATATTCCGTGGCTTATCAGATAATACTATCTCTAACGCTGGCTGTATTGTAAGATTACTCATAGATATACTTACCTCACCATTTGGTTCTTCTGGTTCTGAATAGATATCCTTCGAAAACTCCACATCAGTCATACCTACTCCGTACACATAGAACTCATCATATTCCGAAGACAGAATATCGGATACCAACAGATAATTATGATAATGCCCATCTAAAAAGCAGATTGATAATCTTATGTTTCTTGCCAGAAATCTTCTTATCTCTTTAAATTTAATTGTCATTGTGATTCTCCTTATCTATAGACATTATTTCCTACAACCAGCAATATTGCATTATCTCAATAAATAGTCCGCCTGCTTTAATAAAATTATCCGTTATTTGACACTCATTATCTTCAAGCCATTCATACTCCTGTAAATACATTCTGACAGCCGGATTAAATTTACTCATAATTTTTCCTATAAGAGGATATCTTGTTATGTAATCAAAATGTGTATCCAAATAATAATCATATCTGATAAATTCCCCGATATTTTCAATAATCCAATCCACCGCCTCTTGTATGGTGTATTCTTTGCCATCAAATGTTACAGTAGCCATAGTATCATCATGAACACTATTATCCTTATACATTCGCATATGTGAGTATAACCATTCTGCATATGACATATCCATATTAAAAATGTCACGATAATCAAATCCATATCGATATCTTTGATGAATTCTGTACAGCTTTTTCTCTGTAACAAAATTACCACCATAAATTCTTCCCGATACTCCGAGCTGGCTTATGTATTGATTTCTTCTTTTCATTAATAAGCTCCTTTCGTCTGGCTGTTCTCCTATCTTTTATATGGTGTTTTGTGTTCAGACAAGATGACCTCTCGTCTATTATTTATTATAATGTCGGAGAGGTCGGGTTTTTTCGCCTTTGGGTGGATGTCTTTTTATTTGTAAATAATCATAATTTATAATTTTTAAAATTTATCTTTTATTTCTTCTCTAATGCATAATAATCCTCTTTCTTTAGGAGCTTTAATTCCTTCTTTATAATCAGAACTATTCTCATTTTTGACACATTCATTTTTCAATTTACTAACGCAATTTGTTAAATAATGATCCAATTCATTATAATATAAATGTGTTAAGTATTCTTTCACTGACTTGTCTTTATCTTTTTGTTCTACAGGAAGAATTTTAATCCAATCTTCACAAGAATACTTAATATCCGTATAATTCCATCCATCTACTTTATAGTTTAAGTCATACTTTTCTTCGCATTCACATGTACGCGGAAATAAATTGCAAAATTTAGGGCAATATTTTTTTATATAATGTAACCTATCTCTCTTTTTAAATGAATTGTTTTCTAAAGCTATATCAGGTGCAAGACCTTCATCTCTCATTCTTTTTCTTATAAAGAGCATTAATTCGATTGTTCCTATACTGCAACCATAATAACCTACTTTTTTATCATCTTTCTCAGTTAATTTTTTAAATTTACACAGAAAATCTTTATACCATTCACTACCTTCAGTTTCATCAAATATTACCTTTATTGTTTCTTTAAAATCATTACTAAATTCCTCTAAACTAATAGCCATTGTTATATAACCCCTTTCAAAACCAATAAATCTCTTATCTTATTTCTTCAACATCAAAATCAACCACGAGAACACAAACAACACAACTCCTATGCACGAAACTCCAAGAGCTGCTACTATGTCTGTCGAACCGCTATTTACCAGATCAACTATTGATAATACAGACGCAACAATCGAAATCAAGCCAAATACTGCTATGACAGTTGCCACATAATTCTGCATGTCAGAAGATTTCCTCTCCTGTTCGTCCCTTATGAGTTCAACCTTCTGCTCGATTTCTTCAAGTGCTTCATCAATTCCATTAACGGCTAACAGACATCTGTATGTTTCGCAGACATTATTCCAGCGTGATACCTGCGATGGTGCAAGCGTACCTGAAGCACGAAATTCCAACGCTTCTTTTTTAAGCATTTTCACTTTTCTGAAATACTCAAGACTCTGACGTTTATTGTCAATCAGCGTATTCTGAATTCCTTCATTAACCAGCATGCATGTACTTTTCTGGTGTAAAACCAGCATTGTAAGAAATACATCATCTCTTGACTGCTCTGCAACATTTGCCGTTGTCATATCATCTGTTGCATACACATATGATATTGACTGTGATGTAATGCATGCTCCCCATCTGTATGAACACATATTAGTATCCTTCGCGCCGTATGTATATGCTATATCCTTTTCTGAAGGATCCGAAAAATCACGCGAAATGTCTATTAATTTATGTTCGTTAAATGTAATTCTTTCAATAGTTTCCAACTCATTAAAACGCCTGTTTACAAGTGCCACATTAAAAAGATATGTCTCCTTCACCGCCAGTTTCATATCATCAACATACAATCTGAATATATTACTGACCCCGCCTATTGAAATATTACTTACAGCTTTAATTACATTTTCTTCAAAACTGCGGTTGTAATTCTGTACATAGCCCGGATTAATCAGCTTATCAATGTAATCCGCGTCAGCATTGTCATATGTAACAAGCACCGTGAAAAATGCTATTCTGTTATTAAATACATATAACTGGCTCTCATTAACTGCCAATATTTTACCATCTGAAAAATGTACATCATCAATGCATGAATTTAAAATGTATCTTCTGACAAAACCATTTTCTTTCCTACATCTTCTGGCAAGAATATCTGACATATCATATGATGAAAAATCCGCATTTTCTGCTCCATCAATAGTAAGCTCTGTAAGATTAAGACTACTTTCATACTTTAAAGGAAATATTACATATGTTCCCCTTATCGAATCAGAATACACCTGTCTGTTGGCATTAAATTCGTTCATAATCCCCCTTCCCTCAAGTCTTTTTCTTTAGTTTTCACGACCTGATAATATAGGTTGATTATATCACAAATTGTCTTTAAGGAGTATCTCTAAATGACTCTAATATTGCAATTATTTCCTCCCTGTCTTTATCTGTTAATTTTTTACTTGGTATTGAATAGAACATTGTTTCTTTAGGTGTTTCAAAATAACAGCCTCTATAAATTCCCGTGCTACACCCTGCAAAATATGTAGAAGCTGGCATCAATGCATATCTTTCTGGGCCATCATCATATTCCCTTACATCAGGTGAAGTTCTTGAATATTCTTTATAATCCTTTGTCTTAACTATTACCAATTCTTCACCAGAATTATACCTTGGCTTTGATACAACATCATTTTTAGCTTCTAATACAGTACTACCACCATAATCTATTCCTGATTTATTATCTTTTGCACTATATTCAATCTGAACTCCATTATCATTTTGAATTATAACAAATTCTGTATTCGCATTAACCCGCTCTGATACCACAGTCCAATTATCCGGATAGTCAAAATAAAATGTTGTCTGCTCTGGAAAATATTCCGCCATTCTCGTCTTATATGTATGAAGTGAGCCTGTCTGGTTTGCATTAGTTTTCTGCGTCGTCTGCTCCTGTGTTGGTGCTTCTGTACTTGCCTCACTTTCCTTTGGCTTATCATTTTCTGACTGCTCATTATATGTACATTCATCCACAAACTGTTTCGTGCCATCAGCAAGTATTTCATAATGAAGTGATTTACTTTTTGCAAATGATGCAAATTCACAATCCTTACTTATATTCATTGTGCAAAGAAGTGACTTCTTATTCTTATATTTGACACTCTCATTGCCAGCTCCAAGCTTAAAAACAGGGAAGTTGATATTAACATCAGAACATATCTGTCCATTTGGTCTGCCTGTTCGTTTTGCATCCGCTTCTGCACCCATATCAAGTTCTGCGTCTAACAGCGGTATGGATTTCATTGTCACAAGCATTGGCGCTGTCCTGAAATATAAGCCCATTTTTCCTTCTGCCTCAATTGATGTCTGCATAGACGAGCGAAGCCCCATTGTTCCATTCACGCCTTTGCCTTTTTCATATGACACTCCGGCATGAAACGGTACTTCAACTTTAAGAGTAATTGAACCATCTATTGTTGGAACAATATATAATGCTACATTTACTGCAACAAGATGATTACCAATCGGTGCAGGTGTCTGACATAAAAAGATTCCGTCTGAAAAATTCCCTTCAACTCCGATTTTTCCTGAAATCTCTGAATCAATATCAACACCGACAGAGGCATATTTTAATCCGTTCTTAAGTGTGTATTTAACCTGTGCGCCTACATTTATATTATTAACATCCCATTTTATAGAGAAATTCTCACATTTTTTATTAAGCTTCTGCTTAACAGGAAGCTTGTACTTTGTATGTGTGTCATTATCTGTCAATGTAACTTCAAGTTCATTATCATCATTTACCTCTGCCTCTATTGCAAATCCCTTGGAATGAATATTGCCAGACACATCTGCTGCCATCGTAGTTACTGGATTTCCCGCTGACACCTCCACATTATCAAGTCCATAATAACTAATAATATCGTCAATACCTATGCTTGCCGAATCTGAAACTATCAGAGTATCAAAGACATCTTCAATCTCTGGGTCTTCCAGTGAAAATGTGCCATTACCCATATCCTCACCGATTTTCTTTGAAACCATGTCGCCCTTATAATCGAATACAAATGTGTCACCCTTTTTGAGATTTCTGGCTGCACTGTCATCTAAAGTTATAATATTGTCATCTTCCTTATAATCTTTAATGTCAAAATATTCGAGCTTTGATATATTTTCCTTATAAGAAACATTTTCAATATTATCAGGCCAGAATTCTCCATAATACAAATCATTAAATTTATCAAGAATAGCATCAGCCTCTTTATCTGAAAACCCCTTATCAAGCGAATCTTCTGCTATCAGGTCTTTATCAATTGCAAGTTCTATGTTGGTATTGTCTGATATTTCATCATCAGTGCCAAGATATATCTGCATTTTGCCTTCGCCCATCGCGCGCATTGAAGTGAGTGCCATAAATCCACCAGAAGCTATGTCATCATTACTAAATTCATCGCTATCTGTAATATAACCATTTTCCTTAGCCGCTTTTCTGTAATCCTCTGCTTCAATGCCCGTCTTGTTGCATAACTTCTTAAGCCAGTCATAGCATGTTATATCATCATTTTTAATCACTACTGCCTTACACGAAACATTTATATCATTACTGCTTTTCTTCTTAGATGAAACACCCATTATAACGCCTGCAGCTATTGCCGCAATAACTATTACCGCTGCTGATACTCCAATTATAATTTTCTTCTTCACAATGTATCCCCTTATGTTTTATGCATTATTTTCTATGAAACCAGCCAATAAAGTTTCCCGCTCTGTCAAATGCTTCAGTAGCTACTGATGAATCTGAACCACCGTCAGCAAATGAACATATTATGAGAAGAATTATTCCTATTACAATAATTGTCACAAGTCCAATTGCCAATCCAATAATATTTTCCAGTATTAGAATTGCCAATGGCATAGCTGCGCATGTAATCAAGGCACTTATTGCAAATGAAAAGACAGCATATCTTCCATTGCTTATCATTAGAACTACTATAAACAATACTATTGCAACGCCTGCAATTATCAGGAATATCTTAAGATTATCCCTGATGCTGTTTACCCAGTTATCAACCATCCTGCCGGCATAATCCCAGTCAATCAGTTCATTGTCTGCCTGTTCATAGTACATTTTTTCTATCTTCTTATACTGATTATATTTGACAAGCAGCCATGTTCCTGAAACCCCCATCAATATAAAATCAATTATGGCAAGAATCCATTTCCATATCTTTCCTTCAAACACAAGCATTAATAATGCTATTACAATCTGAACTATCAGTATAATTCCAAGTGCCTTATGCACTCCATTATTAGCAATTATATGTACTGTTCCTTTAGAAAAGCTTGCTCCAACTCCATCAAAAAATCCAGTTTCTGAATTCTTTATTGCTGCTATTGCCTTTGGATATCCTCCCTCAGCTATAAACATGATATACGCCACAATTGACATTACACCTATTACGATACCAAACACCCATGATATTGTTTTCGACAATGTTTCTAATGGTTTCTCAACAAATGCATTTAAATAATCATCAATTAAATCTGCTATCCAATTTATAAATCTTCGCATTTTGTTCCTCCTCATACTTAACTTATAATTTCATTTAATCTTTAGATGATGCCTTATAAACTATTTCGCCCCCTTTCTTGCTAATCTCATAATTTCTATGACCTATGCTGTAATTAGCAGACATCTCATTTATTTCTGATAAATATCTGTCAACGGTAACAAGTTTTTCCTCCATCTCAAGCCTGCTCAGATCAGATTCTGAACTGTCTGATATAATCGAATCCACCTTAACTCCAAACAATTCTGAAAATCTGCATAAAGTATCTACTGACGGCACACTCCTCCCACACTCTATATTAGAAATTGCTGAAGCCGTAAGCCCAATATCCCTCCCAAGCTGTTCTTGTGTAATACCTCGTTCCGTTCTTAATTTTGAAATATTAATTCCTATCTTTTCTGTATTCATGCCTGTTTTTTCCTATTATCGTATACTTAACCATTATATAATTATTTATGCTTTCCCGACATTTTCAGATACTTATAGAGCTCAACTGTCAGTGTGATTTTCACAACTCTCTCGCTCATTATTAATTATAATATTGAAAAAGTAGGCTTTTTCCACCTTATTCGAGTTATAACAAAATTTCATCAGAAAAATTCCAATCAAAAAGAGCCGGTAAAGTAACATGTACTTATACCGGCTCAAATATATTCATATTATACCTGATGGTTCTACCTATTTCTGATTAGTGCTGATTCCTACCCCTCAATATACACTTCCCCTTTAACTCTCCTGTCATATATATCCCCAAGCCACCTCATAATTATCTCCTTCGGTGTCTCAAAAGGTGTCCTGTGACTCAACATGAAATGCTTTGCTTTAACATTTTCCAATACGGCAATTTCTTCCTTTAGCACACCTGCATTATACAGGTTATGTCCGCATTTCTGCATGGCATATAGTGCGTCTCCAAGAAAGCACCAATCTTCGTTGACTTCCAACGCAACACAGCCCTTTGCATGGCTTGACGGCAGTGGAAATATGTGAAGTGACACATCTCCGTCCTGAATATAAATGTCATCTTCTACGACTGTTCCCATGCCAGTGTGTCTATGGGTATACTTTCCCTGATACACCTCATCAACGCCCATACCCGGAAGATTACCGATATGATCCTCGTGAAAATGTGACAAGATAGCATTAACTTTTCTTCCATTGCTATATGTGTCTACTATCGCAAGAATGTCTGGATGATTACCAACATCATACAACCATAATGCATCCTTTCCCTGAATCATCACGACGTTAGCTGACAATGGATTCTCTGTCGGGGATATATACGATATTAAATTATTAATTGCAACGACTCTACATTCATCCATTCTTTACTCCAAAAACTCCACATGTCCATCCTCAAGATGGTACACAGCCCCGATAACCTCAAGCCCCTTTTCCTCAAGCAGCTTCATATCTGTATTATCCTCTATCACCTTAACACTATGCTTTACATTAAGACATGTTGCAATATACTCGTCTTTCTCTTCCTTAATAGCTTCCCTTATGTCGTCAGTTATATACTTGATATGTCCGTCGGGGTCATGCTTTATTGCCGCCTCAACTGCACCGCAATGGTTATGTCCAAGTACAACCACCAGCTTACAGTCAAGATGGTCTGCTGCATATTCAATACTTCCAAGCTGATGCGAATCCACTACATTTCCTGCCACGCGGATAACAAAAAGTTCCCCTATTCCCGCTGAGAATATTGCTTCCGGTACCTGTCTGGAATCCGAACAGCACAGAACAATCGCATATGGATGCTGACCATTCTTTAATGTATCCACGCGCCTTTCCAGCGAAACATCTCCTGGATTGCTTGTAGCATTAATAAATCTTTTATTACCCTCTATTAATCTTGACTTTGCTTCATGTGCTGGTATTGACATATTATTATCCCGCCTTTCACAACATACTTTCCTACAGTTTAACAGAATTTTACCCATATTAAAACCCCGTCTGCAATATACCACATATGATATATAGCAGGCGGGGCTGATTATTTTATTCTAAATCATATCAAGTTTTGTGTTACTTAAATGCTTTTAGAGAATTTTTTGATTTTGCAACAGTCATTCCAATCGCTAATCCGGATACTGCCATTAACATAATAAGAATTCTCATATCAGATGAATCTCCTGTTGGCACTACATCAACTGAACTATCTGGAACATCTTCTCTGTCATCTGTGTCTTTATTAATATCATCATTGCCATTATTAATGTCATTATCTGGTACATCAATAACTTCTCCTGTTACACCCTTGTAATCTACGCTTACAGAATGAATAGTAACTCTGTTACCAGACTTTCCTGCACCAGATGTACCTGTATGCTGGAATCCTATTCCACTGTAACTGTTTACTTCATTCTCAAATACATGGCTTAAATGTACCTCATGAGGCATGATATTGCTTGCTGAGTCCTGAGATGATGTTGTTGTAACATCTGCTGTAAATGTATTGCCAGTCACATCAAGCTTAATTGTGCATCCTGGAAGAAATGCTGTTGATATGACTGAATCCTCAAGCGGAATTGCAACTCCATTCTTATATTCCATCAATGTAAATGTACATGACTTAGCTGCAAAACTACTTAGAACCGGATCACTTATAGATGGTACTCTGGCAATTCTTAAGCCATAACCAGTCATTGTTTTTGCATCATATTTGAAATAGATATCTATGAACTGTTTAGCACTACCGAAGCCCTGTGCTCCTGTTTTATGAGGAGAAAGAGTCAATGTCATTGACATATCTTTTCGTGCAGTATCATCAACATATACAAGTCTTGCACCCTGTGTAGTTGTCTGAAGTCCCGTAGTTCCTGATGCGCCTGATGCTCCCTGTGCATATGTATATGGAAGCTCACCTGAAACAGGCTTATATGCTTTGTCACTCCACTCTCCACCTTCTCTGTATTCAGCAGGCAGATAGAATCCTCCATACCAATTACCAGCTTCAAGTGTGTTTTTCCATTCATAATTATTCTCTTCTGTATCATTCTCAGCTTCAATATATGCAAGATGCTCAAGATCAACATTATATGACTGTTTCTGTTCATCTGCTACATATGCTGACTTGATAAGTTCAGAAGCTGCAGTAAATACTGAACTGCCTTCTACTGAATTCGAACGCTTTGGTATAACTTCACAGATAATATAATGATTAACATCATCTAAGCGGAGTACATATGAAGAGTATGGCTTAGCATCACTATCTACATATGTTGTCTGTGCAACGAGGACTTTATCTGTTCCTTCTTTGTCTGTAGCACGATACCAGTTAATTATACTTTCGTCTGCTGCTTCACTATTATCTGTAAATGCATATGTTACATTAATCATTCCATTCTCAGGTGCTGATAAAACAGGTTTTTCTGATAATACAGGTGCCTCAAATATCTTAGGAGTAACTGTAAAATGTAATACCTTCTTCATTCCGTTGGCTACTGTTGCAACAAGACAGCCTTTCTTATTGTCTAATGTTGAGTTGTCACCCTTTACTATTACAGTACCATCATCCTGTGGTTCAATAACAAGCGTATCGTCTTCAGTACTCCATGTTACAGTCTTGTCATTGCCACCAAGAACAACAGGCGTAACCTGAAGTGAATCAGAAACATTTCCCTGAAGTACCGGAACAACATCCTTAGCAATTCCTGGATAGTCAAACTGGATATTCCATGTACCGGTTGGCATATAATCCTTCTGATTTAACGGATCCCATTCATCATAACCCACACCATTTAAGAGATTATATATATTATATTCCCCATTATACTTAAATGCTTTCATCTGCTCTCCATCAGGAGTTACTGATAAATCTGGATAATCAGGACTGATTGTCAATGGCTGTCCATTAAGAGTATTATTAGAAACAATCTGTCTTATATCATCAGAAAAATTACTCTGTTTCCATTCCATACCAGTCATGTCGCCCTTAAAATCACAGTCAATAAAAGCAAACGGTTTTGTATTCTTACATAATGTAATTGTTTTATTATCTGATAACTGTGTTGTAAATTCACAGCCTAAGAATGCCTGCATATAGAATGATGCTCCACCACAAGGAGTATTAGAAAACAGGCTAAACGTACAATTTTCAAATATCGTTATATAACCGGTTCCAAGCGAATCATCTGTACACTCAAGATGACAATCTTTTATAAGAGAACGCTTAGGTCTGTCATCTCTTGAGAAAAGATTAAGTCTTGATATAATGTTACAATTTTCAAAGAACCATTCATCCATATCTGTAATGCCAGGAACTTTAGTAACAGCCTGTGCCTGTGTAACAGCTTCCTGTCTCTTAGTATGATTCTTAGTAGTATCTCTTTCATACACTAAATCTACATTACAATAATTTCCGATTGTAAGGTCTTTTGCATGAAATCCGTCGCCTACACCAATTGTGTTAAAGTTACCATTAGCTCCTGCATTCTGTCCTCTGTCTGATGCAATTACTACATCATCACGATTACCAGTCATTCCTACAAGTGTTATATAAGCCTGTGGAATTATAAGACCTATAAGATCATTCTTATCACGATCTTCTGTCTTAGTATAATCGTCAGTCCAATATACATCCGGCTCAAGATAAATAATTGTTGGATTATCCTTTGTGCCAGGAATTGCATTAGCTACTGCTTCCTGAAGTGTCTTATATGAATATCCGCTTGAAGAAGCTAAATTCTGATTTACATATAATGCATGCTCTGAAAGAGTAACTGATTCACCATTATAGTAAATCGTCTGTGTATCATCGGCTTTCGTAAATGTAAGAGAGCCAATACCAGAACTAGTGAAGATGAGTGCAAAAGCCATCAAAAATGCGATAAAGGCCGATGCATGTTTCTTGTGTCTTAGCATATTCTATTCCTCCGTTCATTGTGATTATGAACCCATTATATCCAGATTGTACTAATATAAATACAAAAAATCAGTTCAAAAATTATAATAAAACGAAAAAACAGCATTTTCACATTATTTCTCTAAAAGCCACGCTATCTCTTCCTTATAAGGAGGCTCTTTCTTATCAGTTCCCTCAACTGCTACCCATGGGGTCTCAAGAATCTTAGGAACATCTAAGAATCTTTCATCATGGACAAGTCTGTGAAGAGTCTCATATCCGATATTTCCCTTGTCAATGTTGGCATGTCTGTCCTTATGCGCTCCAAGCGGATTCATGCTGTCATTGATATGAAATACTGCTATCTGGTCGAGACCAATCACCCTGTCAAATTCTGCAAATACTTCATCATAATGATTAACTAAATCATAACCAGCATCATTAACATGACATGTATCAAAGCACACTCTCAATCTGTCCTTCTTGTCAACTCCATCATAGATTGCCTTAAGCTCTTCAAATGTCCTGCCTATCTCGCTTCCCTTGCCAGCCATTGTCTCAAGTGCAATATATACATCATCATTGTTCTGGTTAAGCACTGTATTAAGTCCTTTGATAATCTGTGCGGTTCCGGCTTCAACTCCGGCATTAACATGGCTTCCTGGATGAAGCACCATTATATGGCTTCCCATGGCAGCAGTCCTTATAATTTCTTTTTCAAGAAATTCAACAGCAAGCTCATAAGTCTCTGGCTTAATTGTATTCGCAAGATTGATTATATAAGGTGCATGTACAATAATCTCCTCAATTCCATGTTCCTTAGCATACTTCCAGCCAGCTTCTATATTAAGCTCACTTATTTCTTTTCTTCTTGTATTCTGTGGCGCACCTGTGTATAACATAAATACATTAGCACCATAAGATACTGCTTCCCTCGCAGATGCAAGAAACATTTCCTTACCTGCCATTCCCACATGACTTCCAAGCTTTATATTTGACATATATGATTCCTCCAATATTTAACCTGTATAAATTATTATCTGTCCGGTTAGAAAATCCAAACGAATTAATTTTAATATTGCAATACTTATGTGTCAATGCACAACATATGTATACTTGCATACTGATAAATGTCATTACCACTTTCATTCATTTTCAGTCGGATTCATTCATAATTTACATTTATTGTATTGACATTTATACAGCATATTGATATAGTACTAAAGTACCGATTTTATAGTATTTATGTAACAATTATTTTATAAGGTGAGATATGAAAATACACAAACACGGAAAACATATAAAAACAATCAATACTGTTATTGAAAGCTGTCTTATCGTTATTCTTATTGTTCTTGTAGCAATAATGATGGTTCTTATAGGAAAATTACAGGGAACTGCCAGAGTTATTAACTATACCGGTCTTGTCAGAGGTGCTACTCAAAGAGAAGTCAAGCTTGAAATCACTGGTAATCCTAATGATGAGCTCATCAATTATCTTGATGGAATTCTTGAAGATCTTAAATATAAAGATGGCGATTATAATCTTATCAAACTTGATAACAATGATTATGAAAAAAAACTTGATACACAGATTGCTTTCTGGATTTTACTAAAGGACGAAATATATAAAGTCCGTGAATATGGTTATGAAAACACTGATATTGTAAATCTCAGTGAAGAATACTTCCAGCTTGCTGACCAGACTGTTTCTGCTGCTGAAAAGTATTCTGAAAGAATTGCATGTAATATAAGATTATTTGAAACTTTTACAGCAATAGATATGATCATTATAATAATATTTATAATTAATCATTTCATTAATGCAATTGTAATCACCAAAAAGAATAAACAGCTTGAAAAGCAGGCATTTCTTGACCTGCACACAGGTCTTCCTAACAAGAGTAAATGTGAAGAAATATTCAGAACTTCGCAATTTATTACTGATTCTACTGCATGTATTATGTTTGACCTCAATAATCTTAAGAAGGTCAATGATACACTTGGTCATTCCGTTGGTGACCAGTTGATTCTTAATTTTGCAAGGCTTTTAAGAAATGCTGTTCCTTCTAACAATTTTGTTGGACGATATGGTGGCGATGAATTTATTGCCGTAATATATAACACTACTAAGGATGAAGTTACTGATATTCTCAGACAGCTTGACAAAGAAATATCCGAATTCAATGAGCTTGGAAAAGCTTTTAAGATAAGTTATGCTCATGGTTGTGCATTCTCTTCTGATTATGAGAATTGCACATTAAGGACACTCTTTGATAAAGCAGATAAAAATATGTACAATAACAAACAGGCAGAGAAAGCTGGCAGATAGCCGCTTTCTCTGCCCTTTTTAATATTACATATTCATCAATTTATTTATTAATATTTCTCAAGTGATTTTATGGCAAATGTATGATAGAATATAAAAATGACTTTACTATATTAACCCAGACATTGTATACATGGAGATAAATAAAATGAATAATTATAAACGCGGACTAATAACCGGCATACCAATTGCACTCGGATATCTGTCAGTTTCTTTTACCTTTGGAATTATGGCTGTATCCTTTGGTCTTAGCTGGTGGCAGGCCGTTCTCATATCTATGACAACAGTAACCTCTGCCGGACAGTTTGCAGGAATCGGCATTATGATTCATCCAGGACAGTATATTCAGATGCTTATATCACAGATTACTATTAATATAAGGTACTCTTTCATGTCTATATCAATCGGACAGAAAGCCGACAGCCGTTTCAGTGGCATATACCGCTGGCTTCTCGGTTTCTTTATAACTGATGAAATATTTGCAGTAGCAACTAAAGAAGACGAAATCAAGCGCAGCTACTTTGCAGGACTTGCTACCCTGCCTTATCTGGGCTGGGCATTAGGCACATTTATTGGTGCTATTCTTGGAAATATTCTTCCAGACCGCCTTATGAGTGCTTTAAGTGTTGCAATCTATGGAATGTTCGTTGCCGTGGTTGTTCCAGAGATGAAGAAAGCTCGCCCCGTCCTGATTGTCGTAATCATTGCAATTATACTTAGCTGCTTATTCTACTACATACCGCTTCTTTCTAAAATTTCCAGCGGTATAACAATAACAATTGTTGCTATCACAGCTGCCATTATCGGTTCAATATTCTTTCCGGTATCTGATGAAGCTGATAACAGCAATAATTAATCTTATTGGAGGAACTTATGAAAAACAGTATTTTCTTTATATATCTGCTTATACTTGCAGGCACAACCTACCTTATAAGAGTTATACCTTTCACTGCAATTAAGGAAAAGATTAACAACCGCTTTGTCCGTTCTTTTCTTTATTACATACCTTATGCAGTTCTTACAGCAATGACAATTCCTGCAATATTCTATGCAACCAGCTGGTGGGTTGGTGCAGCTGCAGGACTTTTGACAGCCGTAATATTTGCTTTGAAAGGCAAAGGTCTTACAACTGTTGCTATAGCGTCATGTGTAGCAGTATTTCTTGTTGAACTTATAAGATTCTAATAATTCATAATAGAAATGAAATTGATTTTAATTCTTCTTTCCAATATATGATTCATATAAACTGTAATCACTATTAACAATAAGTTCTTCTGGAAACTGTGTATCTTCTATAACCTTATAGGCTCTGTCAAATTCACATACTCCCTCTTTTATATGTGCATCACTTCCTATAGATATGCAGACTCCTAATTCCTTACATATGTTAAGCATCTTAACATCATTCTCAAAAGCTCCCTGTCTTGGGCCATCCGGATTCAATGATGTATTATTAAGTTCAAGAAGCACATGCTTTTCCTTAGCGGCCTTTACAAGCTTTTCATAATCGACAGGATACCTTGAATCATCAGGGTGTCCTATAATATTAACATATGGATTATCCATTGCTTTAATTAATGCATTCGTATTCTGCTCTATACTTCCGGGCTTGATACATGGAATATGAAGGCTTGCTATTACAACATCACAGCCCTTAAGTCCATATTCTTTAAGATCAATATTTCCATCATAGTCCATAATATTAGCTTCACAACCCATATATATCCTGACACCACATTTTTCTCTTGGAATTATCTTCATATTAGAAAAATATAATATACCTGCGCTTCCCGGCATCTTGGGTGCATGGTCAGTTATCGCAAGGTGCGTAACTCCTATACCTGCTGCGTAAGCTGCCATCTCATCAATTGTGTTATATGCATGACCGCTTACAAGTGTATGAGTATGTGTGTCTATTGTGTATTTCATAATTAAAGCTCCTGATTACCTGTTCTTTCTTTCACATAATTCTCCAGAACATTAACAGTTTTCTCTATTCCCAGAGGACTGCTGTTGATACACATATCATAATATGTTGCATCTCCCCATTTACCTTCTGAGTATCTGTTATGATACTGTTTTCTTGTTCTGTCGTGTCTACGCATTTTAGTATATGCCTCTGATTCGGATAAGTCAAAATGCTCCATAACTCTCTGTATCTTATGCTCCTTATCACCTGTTACAAATACGGATATAAGGCAGTCATAATCCTTAAGTACATTCTCTGAACATCTGCCGACTACTACAAATGATTCTCCGCTCTCAGCTTTCTTACGGATATAATCAAACTGAAACTGGGCAATAATCTCTTCATAAGAATTGGTGTGATTACCTACACGCCTCGACAGGAGACGGTTTCCCGGCTTTTCATCATATTTGTGAAAATCTGACACATCAGCATTCATCTGTTCTGCAATCTCGTCCAACATGCATCTGTCATAAAATGCAAGTCCTAATCTGTCTGCCAGCTTCCTTGCTATCTCATGTCCTCCGCTTCCGAATTCACGACTTATAGAAATAATCAACTGTTCTCCCATAAAACCCCCATTTCTGTACACATTTTGTGCACGAAGAATTAACAATACCTTACAAATATGCACACCATAGATATAAGCACAACTATTATAGTTGCCGGAACAGCTGTGCGACAATACTTACCCCAACCAATCATATAACCATTCTTAGCTGCAACTGATGTTCCGACAACATTAGCAGATGCACCTATAGGTGTTGCACTTCCACCTACATCAGTTCCCATAGAAAGTGCCCACGCAAGAACAGAAAGGTCAACCCCTTGTGTCGCAGCCAGACTCTTAATAACCGGTACCATAGTTGCTGCAAAAGGAATATTATCAATAAGTGCACTTGCAAATGCTGAAATAATAATAATAATTGCAACCATAAGTTTAAGATTACCTTTGCTCACACGGCCTATAAATGCAGCAATAATCTCTAATATTCCCGTCTGTTCAAGCCCACCT
The DNA here is from genome assembly GCF_009680455.1 of Lachnospira eligens. GTDB lineage: Bacteria > Bacillota > Clostridia > Lachnospirales > Lachnospiraceae > Lachnospira > Lachnospira eligens_A. The sequence continues at coordinate 19,683 of NZ_WKRD01000003.1, read as the reverse complement.
ACAACGATAAACAGTCCTAAAAAGAACAAAAGTGTTTTATAATCAATAGACTTCAACATATGTAAAGCCTTCCTGCCTGATACAATAAGTGAAAATATTGCTATAACAAGTCCTATAAATGCAACCGTAAGTCCTGTCAGTGCATGCGTTACAAGCAATACAACCGCACACATGAATATAACGCAGCTTAATGCAAAATCCCTTCTGTTCGTAATAGTCTCTGCCGGACTTGGCATAGATTCAGCCAGTTTATCAATATCCGGTGACGATTCCAGTTCTTTTCTATATGCTATAAGAAAATAAACCACAATAAATACCAGACTGATTACTGCAATCAGTCCTGTATGGGTAATAAATGTTGAAAATGAAAAATTAAGTGATGTACCAATAATTATATTAGGCGGATCTCCGCACATTGTTGCCGAGCCGCCCAGATTAGCACAGAATATCTCTGATAAAATCATTGGCACCGGGTTAAACTTTAGCAGCTTGGCAAGCTCAATAGATACAGCTGCAAGAAACAATATAACCGTTATACTGTCTATAAACATAGCCAGTCCAAAAGACATTATCATAAATGTAATAAACAATGCTCTTGTACGATAGTGTACAGCCTTAGCCAGAAGCATACACAGCCATCTGAAAAATCCGGCGGCAGCCATAACCTCAACCATAATCATCATACCCGCAATAAATATAATGGTCGACCAGTTAATCCCTGTTACTGCCTCTTCAGCAGCTCCGGACTGATACCAGAAACCTGATGTAAAAATGCTTCTTAAATTAAGAGTACTAATAACCGCCTCCGGCGACCTCATGATAATTCCAAATACCCCAATCAGCGTCAATGCCCCACATCCAAGCGTCACATAATGCCTCTCTATCTTATCAAGAACTATCAATACAAACATAGAAATGAAAATAATTAATGCCAATACCTGCTCTGCTAACATATTAAATAACCCCCATCACATGTTAAATTAATAACAAACTTTTAACTGTATTATACAAACATATATAACTAATAGCAACATTTTTCCATTTATTCTGTCCTTTATTAATACAAAAAACACCATAAGAATACATTGCATTCGCTTCTTATGGTGCTTCTGTTTTAAATATTATATTGTATCAACAAGTCAACTATTCCAATTACTTAATAAGACTTTCCTTAATCTTAACAACTGCCTTATGGATATTAACAGGCTCATCCATTGTACAATTAGGGCGGTGGATATCATTAGTAAAGTATACTGTAAATTCACCAGGATGTAATGTAACGAACTGCTCATTCTCTACTGTCTCATAAAAGATATTGTCTTTACCAGCTGGCTCTTCACCTGTAACTCCTGGAAGAAGTGGTGCATATCCCTGAACTTCTTTTCCTGTGAAAAGATACTGGATATCAATATAATTTCTGTGACTTTCTGCACGCTTATTCTCAACTGGAGCTGTTGTCTGATCCTGAATAAGAACAAAAATGTTATCTCCATCAAGTTCATATCTTCCTACTGGAAGCTCAGCTGTCTCTGGCTTTGCAAGAAATTCAAGTGCAGTATTAATAGCTGCTGGGTACTGGTAGTTACCTTTTTTTGCATTAAGTGATGCGTAAATCATTATTATTTTACCTCGAATCTGTTAAAATTTTATACACTAAATATATCATTATCGATAAAAAGTTTCAATATTTTTCTTAATATTCAGCCTTTAATGTTCAGCTTTTAATTAAGCCTTTTAATTCATATCTGATTCCACATATGCCTTGTTCAAAATACATTACACCATCTTCTCTACAGCCTTTACCCATGCGTGGTCAGGGTCATCACAAGGTGTAAGCTGTCTTGTATCAACACCTGCCATTACCCAGAGATGAAATCTTCTCATGTTCGTATCTCCTTATAAATAGATTTAATATTATTCTATTATCTCATTGGTGTTGTATCAACAGTTATTTTCAATTTCTATGCACTTCTGGCCAGTCCTCAAATCTTCCGTTCACAACTGCATGCATAATTCTGTCCTTAGTTCCCGGATTTTCTCTATTAATCTGCTCCATAAGCTGCTTGGCATATTCCCTCTTAGTTGAACCATCAACCGGACAGGTGTTCTTAACAACCTTGATTCCCTGATTAATCACAAAATTAGCCACACCCTTTTCCGGCACATACATCATTGGCCGTATAACCGTAACCCCTGCCTCTGGCAGATATGTAACTGGTGGAAATGCGTAAAACCGCCCTTCATATATAAGAGACATTAATGCTGTTTCTATAAAATCGTCCTTATTATGTGCATATGCAATCTTATTGATTCCAAGCTCTCCAAGCCTCTTATACATTGCGCCTTTTCTAAGCTTCGCACACAGTGAACATGGTCTTTCATCTTTATTATCCTCAAAGACAATCTTCGCAATCTCTGTATCAACCTGTTCATATGGCACATTTATACTCTCACAGAACTTCCTCACTCCTGTAAAATCCATTCCCTCAAATCCAACATTACAGTTAATTGCATACAGTTCAAACTTCTTCGGATAAAACCTGTTAAGTATCTTCATTGCATGCAGCAATGCAAGCGAATCCTTGCCACCTGATACTCCAACGGCAATCTTATCGCCTTCCTCTATCATGTTGTAATCTTCTATTGCCTGTCTTATAAGGCTTAATAATTTCTGTTGTTGCATAAAATATATCCTCTGTTGTAAAAAAATAGCCACCATCTCATCTTCAGTATCAACTAAAATCCATTCTCCCTCCCCCGGTTACACTATCATATATTAAATTGTATAATATCCTTATGTGGATTAGTCTGTGACAATCCAACCCTTACTATTTTCCCTTTTATTGGAACAAAATGTGTCTGTAATACTCTCATTGCCATTATCATCTGTTCTTTTTCAAGTTTCTTTCCCAATGTTATGTGTGGAAACCAGTTATATGGTTTGTAACAACGATTAATTGTTACATCTTCTCTTGCAGAAAATATATCATACACCTCATTGGAAAGATGCATTAAATATTCGTCCAGAACAGGTGTAGCATACATAACATACGGCAGAAACTGCCCGATTGAAAATATATTTATCTCTCCTGCACCTATTTTATTAAGCTTCATGAATTCTTCCTTAAGATTATCAGGTTTTCTTGTTTCGAAGCTTGAAATTGTCAGATGCGGAGGAACATTATTCTCAATCATATAAGTATTACCTGTTTCTTTTGCAATATTATCAATTAACCTCTGCAATCCCTTTGTTACATGTTCATCAAAATATGCTGATATAAGATACATATGCCGCCTCATTATTATTAATCACCTATGCCAAACTCTCTGGCAATTCTACATTTATTACTATTTTTCTTTATCTATGTGTGAAGCAATAAATTTCCCAATGATTGCAAGTATCAAAATAGAGACATAAAACCTCGGATCACGATGTTCTCCATATAAAGCAAACCAAATAACGATTGAAAATACCAATATAGTGTATACTGGAAAAAAGAATTTTTTCATAAGTACTACTCCATTATTCGTCAAATCCGAAGTTAGCGATTTCTTTTTCCGGTATTCTCTGTCCCACGGATTTCCTCATGATAGAAATAATCTACGATCACCGGATGTCCCTGCGGGACTCTGCCATAAGGCATTTCATTATCCACAAAGGCACAATCATACTTCTTAGCCATTTTCTCAGCTTTTACTTCAAGTGCTTCAAAGTAGCTGCGGTTATGCTTGTTATAGATCTCGTCGTAAAGTGGTACAAGATCAGGATATTTTCCGGCGATATAATCCATAATTGTCTTTTTGAAACCGCCTCGAAGATTGAGATTTTCGAGCCAGAACAGATCGCACTGGTCCTTTACCCGCTCAAAGATTGCTTCAAAATCCGTGATTCCGGGGAATACCGGGGATACGAAACAGACTGTACGGATACCTGCCTCATATACCTGCTTCATAGCAGCGATACGGTGCTCAATGCTCGAAGCAGAATCCATATCGTTCTTGAAATTTTCATCTAGTGTGTTGATCGACCATGAAACGGTTACACGTCCAAGCTTCTTCAACAGATCAATATCCCGTACCACAAGATCCGACTTTGTGCAGATCAGAATATCTGCGTCACTGCCGATCAGCTGCTCCAGAAATTTTCTGGTATTCCCGAATTGCTCCTCCTGTGGATTGTAGCCATCTGTCACAGAACCGATGACCACCCGCTGTCCGGCATATTTCTTCGGATTTTTAATTTCCGGCCAATGCTTCACATCAAGGAAAGTGCCCCATTCCTCCTTGTGACCGGTAAAGCGCTTCATAAAAGAAGCATAGCAATACTTGCAGGCATGTGTACAGCCCACATAGGGATTGACCGAGTAACCGCCTACCGGCAGACTAGACTTAGTCATGATATTCTTTGTTTCCACCTCACGAATGAGGATTCCATTTATTACTTCTTCCATGATTTCTGTACCTCTAACACTTTATTAAATTCTTCCGGCATTTCCTGAATCATATTTTCATCCCCTATGATAGGGACAAGGTCTTCCTTCATAAACACCGGAATGCCAAGCTTATGTGCCTGGTCCGTCAGAGACCATGCCCATTCCGGCTCCGTATGAATCTTCCTGCTCTGCGCTCCGGTCATGGTGCCGACAACGATCCAATTGATTCCAGAAAGGTCAACTGTGCCGGGATCATCAAATAACGGCTCAAAGGTAACATGGTAATGTTTTGCTCTAACGTTTTTCCGAAGGGCGTCGATACGCCACAGTTCTGCTTTCCTCGTCACCGTAACGCCAAACCATGCGTTTTCCAGATCGGTATCAAAATCCAGCAAATCAGGTCGCTTGGTAAGGAACAGGAACTGATGCTGTGGATTTTCACGGATCTTTGCAAATACCTCGTCTCTCCATTCCGGCTTCCATCCAGAGAGATCGCTCATGCCGGTAAGAAGAAAGTTCTGCGGACGTTTCTTTTCCATCATCTTGAGCTTACCCGGAAAGAATTCAGGGTCAGCGAAATCATCAATCATATGCCAGCGTTTCACGTTGTTGCGGGCATAGCAATATGTACACCCCACTGTGCAGCCAATGACGATATTCATGTTCTGTATCTGATCTTTGATACAAATACTCATGACTTCTGCCACTCCTCAAGATTCTTTCTGATGCGGTCGAGGCATTCCTCAAACTGGGTAATTTCTTCCTCTGAAAAACCTTTGTAGTAAATACTGCCCATCTCATCAGATACAGAATCGTACTCGCCCTTTAAGGCATGTGCTTTCTCAGTCAGAAACAGGAGCGTTTTCCTTTTGTCCGTTTCAGACTGAACACGGCTTATCAGCCCTTGATTTTCCATTCTTTCCAGCATCGTAGTAAGAGATGTTATCGCTAATCCGCATTTAGTCGAGAGTGACCTGATTGAAATACCATCCTTCTGCCACAGCACATAAAGAATACGCCCTTGGGCTCCATTAAACGCATCAATATTCTTTTCACTGAGAATCTTCTCGAAAATCCGGTCTCCAAGCTGTTTTATTTTGGTAACAAGAAATCCTCCATTCATTTCCATACAAAAGCTCCTATATAGTAGTTTATCAAAAACATACTATATAGGAGCTTTATTGTCAAGAGTTTATATGTCTTAATAGGTAAATTCCGTTTTTTTCAATTCTTCAAACTTGAATTGAGATTTCATATATTCAAAGGGATTTAATAACTGTTATATTTTATTATCAAATATCTCTCAAGCCCTTGAAAACACTAAGTTTGTCGCAGGTGAGCTTTCCCTTATTGTTTCCCTTGTATTATATTGTCCCATGAGTTTTTACGAACTCTGATAAGGGAAAAAACAAGGGAAAGAAAATCTTATAAAACAGTATAACACAAAATAAAAGTGACATGGTGAACTGATTGAAATGCTTCTGATTTTTGCAACAAATGATTGATTGAACGATAAGGAGATTTGATACGATGAGAACGATATTTGCAGAATACAATCCACAACGCAACAGCATTGATGTTTATACTTCTGCTGGCTATATGCTCCGCATTGACTGCTGGGAAGCGGAGAAGAATTTAACAACTACTCCCGGATCTGACTGTGCATTAAACGCACTTGCCATTGATGAACCACTTGAGTATGCAAGATTGTATCTTGATGGAACGATGCAAATGTGGATAGATGCGGAAGATTCCTTTTAGGTATACGCAAGAAACGGCGGCTCTGATTTCTCAAAACCGCCGTTAGGATAATAACTTAAAATAGGCGCGCAAAATCACCTGCCCCAGCCAGCGTTTTTTTCTTTCCCCGTAGTCGGGGCAGGTTCATGCGCTATGCAATTATTCTTCTTTAGCTTCTATCAAGCCGATATTTTTTGCTCTGCGTTCCACATAGCAGCATATTTTCCGCCTTTAGCCAGCAATTCATCGTGAGTACCGGCTTCAGCAATCTTTCCGCCAGATACCACAAGGATTTGATCTGCATTTTTGACAATGGAAAGGGTATGAGCAATCATTACCACTGTCTTTTTTTCTTTCAGCAGATTGGCGATGGCCCGCTTTACGGCAAGCTCATTTTCAATATCAAGAGATGCTGTTGCTTCATCCAAAAGTAGGATGGGGCTATTTTTCAGGATAGCGCGGGCTATTGAAATTCGCTGACGCTCACCGCCAGAGAGAAGATTTCCATTCTCGCCAGTCGGCGTATCGTATCCCTTTTCCATCTTGCGGATGAAGCCGTCACAGTTGGCCTCCCGGCAGGCGGCTTCGATTTCCTCATCCGTGGCCTCGGGGCGGGCGTGCCGGATATTCTCACGAATGGTATCATCAAAGAGAAATACATCCTGATCTACCATAGAGATTTGTTCCAGTACACGCTCGGCAGCTATATGGTTTATAGGTTTACCACCAATGGAAATTGTTCCGCCTGTTGCCTCGTAATATTTTGCAATCAAATTCAGAATGGTAGATTTGCCGGAACCGGAGTCCCCGACAATGGCCGTGAGCTTCTGGTCTGGCACTGTAAAGGTGGCGTGTTTCAGCACCGGCTCTCCGGGCACATAGGAAAAGTCCACACTATCGAAGGTAATCTCATGGGTAGCTATCTGAAGCGGCTCCATACTGCCAGTTTCCTCCGGCTCGTTCATTACACCCAGGATTTTGTTTTTGGAGATCATCAGGTTTTTATAACTTGTCAGGTCTACAAAAATAGAGTTTGCCAGCTTTGCACAGAACAGGGGCAGCATACAAATCAAAAGGTAGTCCACCGTGTTCAGTGTCCCTGCGACCCAGGGTGCATAGGCCAGCAAGATAACCAGCGGGCAGGACAGCCAACTCAAAATACCAAAGACCGCACCAATAGGAAGCACTTTTGATTCGTACACAAAGCTGATCCGACAGAACTCCCGCATAGCGTTGATAACGGTTTTATTCTTCAAACCACCTACGCCATAGGCCCGGAAAGTTTGAATACCAGACACATACTCCACAATGCTGCTGACATTCTCTGCACAAATATCATTCTTTTCTTTACCATACTTCCGAACCATACGGAAGGAAAGCCACAGTCCAGGGATCAAAAGCAAGTCGGCAATCAGCAGAATAATTCCGGCAGGCACATAAATGGTCATCACAAAAATAATCAGCATGAGCGAAAGTGCAAAACTCTTTGCCATATCACCGATTTTATGGGTCAGGATTTTTTCATAGTTGTTTACATCGCTTGTGATGGTATTGATATAATCGCCGGTCTGTCCCTGGGTAAACCGGGAAAGCGGGATACGCTTCAAATGGTCGCCCATAAAGAGGCGGGTATTCTTGCTGACCTCTGCACCGCCGATCTGCGCTTTGGTATAGCCATAGCTGTAAATCAAGATACGAAGAAGAAAAACCACCGCGATCACACAGGTCAGAACCAGGACACGGTTCATGTCAAATTGTCCCGACCACAAAAACTGCATGACAGAGTAAAGCAGCATAAACAGGCTGCCGGAGAGAAGCCCTTCCAGAACAGTCCCGCCAACGCCAATATAAAAATTGCGGTTCTTTTTCAATACATCATGCTCACTCATGCTGCTCGCCTCCCTCCAACTGATAAGTAATATTCCGGGCTGTTTCGTAGTCCTCCCACGCCTTCCGATAGTAAGCATTGTTCTTTCGGACTTCCTCATGGGTTCCGACACAGGTAATTGTGTGATTTTCAACCACTGCTACACGCTCGCACATCTTCAACGCGCTCAAACGATGGGCTACCACAATGACAGTCTTTCCCTTACAGAGATTTTGAATGGCTTTGTCAATCTCCATCTGATTTTCCGGGTCAGAGGCGCTTGTGGCCTCGTCTAAGATCAAAATGGGGGCATTCTTCAGGATAGCGCGGGCAATGGCAATCCGCTGTTTTTCACCGCCGGAGAAGCGAGAGCCGAAGCTGCCCACCTTCGTGTCATATCCATCCGGCAAAGACATGATGAAATCATCAATCTGCGCCTCTTTTGCGGCGGTCCGTACTTTTTCCAGAGTGGCGTTACTGCCCATGCGGATATTTTCTAAAACGCTGTCACGGGTCAGGAAGGTCTTTTGGAACACAATGGCGACATTTTTTAGGATAGTATCATAATTAAGTTCCTTTACATTTTTCCCGCCAATCAGCACTTCGCCCTCCTGCACATCATAGAACCGAGAGATCAGCTCAATCACGGTACTTTTACCGGCACCAGACTGTCCCACAAGGGCCATGCGTTCACCATCTTTAATTTTGAGATTAACGCCTTGCAGTACATCGGTCTTGCCATCATAGGAAAACCGAACATTCCGAAGTTCAATATCGTGATTTTGGGGAAAGTCCGCTCCACCCTCATAAATTGGAATATCCAATATCTCTTTGGTCTTAGTAACAGCGTTCAGCACATTGGCAAAATTAGTCCCCAGTTCCTGTAGGGGGCGTATTTCCGTCAGATACATGGAACCTACATAGACGAACAGCAAAAATGCGCTGGCAGCCAGTGAGCCTTTCAGGAAAAACATTCCGCCGATTGGAACCATCATCAACATCCCACATTCGATGATAACAACAAAGGCCGCATAAGGTGGCCCCATGCGCCGGGAAGTTTCATTCCACATGGCGTTTTCTTCCTGGATAGCGTCTGAAAACTTTTGAAACGATTTGCTCCCCATGTTATAGGCTTTAATCAATTTCATGCCGCTGATGTACTCAATCATAACCGAGTTCAGTGTGGTAATGGAGTGATTGGCCCGTTCCATCAGGTCATCCGTATTGCGGAACATCATCCCCATTACAACAACAGCAAGGATCAGCGGAACCAGGGAAATCAATGCCAGAGGAATATTGACGGTCATCAGATAAATAAAGATGACTACCGGCCCCACCAGATAGCACACAAGGTCAGGAAGGTTATGGGCCAGAAACAGCTCCAACTTTTCAATATCTTCATTCAGAACCGTTTTTATGTCCCCGGTGCGCCGTTCATTCAAGGCCCCTAAAGGCGCTCTGGCCATGTGTTCTGCAACCATGCAGCGCACTTTGAAAAGAGCGCCATAGGCCCCTTTGTGGGCTGCTACGCCGGAACAGCCAAACAGGGCAAACCGCAAAGTTACCGCCACTGCAATCATTACCACGGTATGTACAACAAGTTCCTGCGTGCAGGTATGATTGAAGGTGGCGTCCATCAGCCGGTAAATTCCAATGTAAGGGACGATAATGCAAAGACCGCTGACCGCCGATAGAAAAATTGCCAGGAACAGCCAGATTTTTTGCTCACCGGCCCAATGGAGCAGCAAAGCTACTCTGTTTTCTTTTTTCTGTTTCATAGATCACCTCTCCTTTCCATCTGAAACAGAGAACAGCTCTCTCAATTTCGGGAGGGCATCCATTGTAACTGGTACATCATCGGGCATTTCGCCCTCGTCAAAATGCAGGACACGGGAGCAGGTACGGCAGACAAATTCAAAATCGTGGGTGACAATGAAAATGACTTTTCCCATATTGGATAATCGCCGGATCAATCCTGCAACCTGCGTCATACTGTCAAAGTCAAGGCCGCTGGTCGGTTCATCAAATACAAGCAAGTCTTTCCCACAAATCATGCTGACAGCTACAGCTACTCGCTGCTTTTGACCGCCGGAAAGCGTGTTTGGATGTTGTTCTCGATATGGGGAAAGTCCCAGTTCTTCCAAAGTTGCATTTACCAGCGTTTGGTCTGGATTTCGGATGCCAAAGGAACATTCTGCTTCTACGCTGTCAGCGAAAAGCTCATAGTTCACATCCTGCATGACCATATAAGAGCGTTGCAGCCTTTCCTTACGCTCAATCGGCTTGCTTTCCCACAAAAATTGTCCATCGCAGTCTTTGTGAAGCCCACAGAGAGCGCGAGAAAATGTAGTCTTTCCGGCTCCATTGTGGCCGACCACGCCAATCACTTCGCCCTTTCCTGCGGATAAGCCAATATCATGCAAAATGGTTCGCTTCTTGTAACGGAGCGTCACATTCCGTAGCTCTAATACCGGGATAGGGGCAATCGAGTGGGGTTTAGGTGGGAACACCGCCCGAAGATCAACTGCCCGCAGGCCCATGCGTTCACGCTCCTGTTCCGACAGCTGTCGAAATTCTTCCGGGGTATAAATCCCTTTGATTTCTCCTTTTTCCAGATAAACAATTCGGTCGGCCAGTTCCATCAGGTAGTACAGCCGGTGTTCTGCTATCAAAACCGTTTTGCCCTGCTTTTTTATCAGCCGCAAATGCTCTCTCAACTCCTGAATGGAAGTCATATCCAAATTGGAGGACGGTTCATCCAGCAAATAAATCTGTGGGTTCATAGCATAAACAGAAGCGAAGGCGATTTTCTGCTTTTCACCGCCGGACAACTCAAAAATATTCCGGTTCCGCAACTTTTGAATACGCAGATCGTCGGCTGTCTGTTCCACTCGCTCTATCAGCTCTTGTGGAGGACGAGCCTCGTTCTCAATGCCAAAGGCGATCTCGCTGTCTGTGTCCACATTGAAAAACTGTGTCCGTGGATTTTGGAAAACGGAGCCGACCTTAGCGGCAATCTGATACATAGGGATATTGCTGATTTCCTGACCATCTACCAGCACACGGCCATGAAGTTCCCCTTGATAAAATTGAGGAATTAAGCCGTTCACCAGCCGTGTGATCGTTGTCTTTCCGCACCCACTGCGGCCACAGAACAGGACACATTCTCCGTCCGAAATTTTCAAATTGATGTCATGCAGCCCGCCATGTTCCTGCCCCGTATAGGAAAACGATACATTTTCAAACTCAATCAACCAATCACACCTCCCCGCACACATAATTCAAAAATCAGATAAGCTACGGCAACGGCCATAACACCCCAATCGGCAACTCCGCATTTTATCTGGACAAGACAGGTGCGTGGATTGGGATTTTCAATTCCACGAGTGACAGAAGCAACAGAAAGATCATCCGCTGCTTTTGAAGCTGCCATCAACAAAGGCACATAAATACACTCAACCGTCATGCCCGGATGTGCTAAAAAGCCCGCCAGAGAAGGTGAAACATCTCTCATCCGCATAGCGTCCTTGATATATCGCCAGTCCTCTTGAATAGTTGGAATGTACCGCAGCATAACTGCCATAGGAATTACTAACTTTTTGGGTGCGTGGACACGGTTCATAGCAGACAGGAACTCATTGACTTTTGTAGTAGTCAGAACAATCCCAGCCAAGGTTCCGCACGCATAGACCTTATGAAACAATCCTAAAAAGGCAATAAACATTGTCCGCAGCGTGCCTGTCATTTCTGCCATGATCCAAACTGTCAGGACACAGATGACCGCATAAAAGCATACAGCCTTAATGACATATTTCCACTTTCCAAAGAAAGCACCCAATATCGCAATCAGCATAACAAGGACAAATTGATATGCAAGTGAAGGAGCGAACATGGACGATAAAACACATATAAGAATAAGAAAGAGCTTGGCCCGTGGGTCGAGCCAAAGCCCTTTCTTGTGGCGTTTACCGCTCATTCTGTAATACCTGCTTTTTCAAACTGCTTTTTCAGCATTTTGCAGCCTACAAAAGCGCTGATTGCAGATGTAATGATAACAGCAGCGAACATGGCAATCAGGATGCCGGTATTTGCAGTTGCCTGCATGGTGTCGATGTAGCTCTGTTCGGTTCCGTTTCCCAGCATAGTCTGTGCCCAGCCGTTGGGGTCAACAAAGAACACGATATACGAACCAGTGCCGCCGAGGGAGAACAGGATATAAGACAGGCTGTTGAGTTTTTTGCTTTTGTACTGCCCTGCACCAGCAACAAAGTCCGCGACAATCGCCATGATCAGATAGCCCAATGCAAAAGCCCAGTGCATACCGGTCACGAACCAAATAATACCCATGATAACGCCCATTATAGAAAGGCTCCAACGCTTATGTACTTTTGCAATCAGCAAAAGATAAATGGGGCCAGCAAGCAGCCCACCTCCTGCTGGCATGAAAAAAGTAAGTACAGGATTCGTTGCAAAAAAGACACCGCCCACCAATACAAAAACAAATAACAGTGCAGTAAAAATACCTGTTGTTACAAGGTCTTTCACTGTCAGACCTTTGTTCATAGAATTTACTTGATTACTCATTTTGACCTCCTACCTTTCATTGTCTTGACTCGACAAGTGGTTTGTGATATTCTTCGGTTAGATAGTTCTAACCACTGTCTAATACAATACGCATTTATCGAACAACATTCAATAGGTCCCGGCGATGTTCGTCTGTTCCTTTCAAAAGTTCGTCTAATCGTTGCAAAAAGGAGGCGGTCTGTTTTCATGTCTGAAATTATTGACCAGTTTTATACACCGTTGCTGATTAAACACGGTTTTATCCATGACCCAGACAACCAGCAATATGGGGCATTAGGTGACTGCTGGAAACTTTCTCCCGAAGTTGGAGAAGGCTCCTACTGGACTTATGGACAGAAAGACCTATATGATATTAAAATCCACAACTTTTCCTTCCACGAAGATTTCATGTTGGAATGTTCCCTGCCGGAATGTCTGAGTATCACTCGGTATGACTCTATTTCCGGGGAGGAATTATCTCCATACCGTAGGCTGTCTGCCGGTTGTATCAAAACATTTATTGGAGGCTACGCTCCATACAAGGCTTTGATACATAAAAATATTCCAATCCGTTCGGTTGGGATTGAGATTGCACCGGCATATTATGAGGACTACCTGAAAAAACTGTACCCAGAGGCACAGATCAATCCTGTGGATGCATTTCGGAAGATCGACCAAACTTCCGACTTTCCAGAAATGTCACGGTTACTCACAGAAATCAAAGACTATCGCGGGGAAGGGATTGCCGCAAAACTTTTTTATGAGGGTAAAGTCGCAGAAGCTGTTTCAATGGTGGTGGAATATCAGAAGAAACATCCTGATAAACCAGCCCATAAGCTCTCTCAACAGGATATTGAAAATCTCCAAATAGTTGCCGCTTATCTTAGCGATCACTATGCTTTTGATATTCCTCTGGAACGGCTAACACAGATTGCCTGCATGGGAACAACAAAGCTCAAAAGCTGTTTTAAGAAATACTACGACTGCACCATCACGGAATATGTTCAACAGCGGCGCATGAGCCAAGCAGAATATCTGCTGGCATATACAGAGCTGACAGTCGGGCAAGTTGCCCAAACAGTAGGCTATTCCACTTCAAGCCGATTTGCAGAATTATTCCGAAAAAGCACGGGATTGTTGCCACTGGAGTACAGAAAAAACGCACAGCGAAAATAAAATGAGTGCCAGAGGAAACTCTGGCACTCGTGAAATTTTTCACCCACATTCTAGTCGGGCTTAGCCATGTGTGGAATATATACGGAATGCATCGTCAATATTCCACTGCTGCTTGCGGTTGTTACCAAGATAGTGAGAGCTCATCTGAACACAAAGTTTCCATTGCCCTTTTTCGTACCTAAACGAAGTAAGATTTCATGTGCATGCTCATCACTGAATTTTTAGAATAATCTGTCCTAGCACGAAAGTAAATATGAATAGTTTCTAATAGTTTTTTAATAATATCCTCTGGCTTCTTGCCATCCTTTTACATACCACCTAATTCCAACATATACCAGTTGCACCAATAATAAGAGAAATAGCATATTGATCGGCAAGACTGTCTTTATCCAATCTCCAAAGTAGATTGCTATTTCCAGGCTTATAAGTGTTACCAGTATGGTAATCATATCCCAACAGTATTTCTTATATAGCCCTGCAATCTTTATCCCTATAAACGCTACAAGTATTCCCGCACCCACCAGACATCCACCGCAAATCAATATTCTTATCAGCCAGTATATAATTCCGGCAATGACAGGATTGGATATTCCATTACTAATCTGTGCCACATTCTCTCCTATCAGTGCAATCCAGCCAGCAATAGTCTGTGTGAAAGTTCCGATTGCACCAAAGAATATTCTGCAATCAGAAATAAATACCTTTGACTGTATCATCTGAAAAAGAGTAGTTGATGCGGAATACCATATCAGCAGAAACATCAATGCTTCATACATAGCTGTTTTTGCTTTATATCTGCCTGCCATTTTTTCTCTCTGCGTATCATACCTTTCCTTCGCTTTCAGATAAGCTGTCTGGTTACAATTCCTGCACTTTTGATAGAGCACCGACTTTTCAACCGGTATCTCTACTTTTTTCTGATGGGAGAGTGCATAATCCCGTTCCTGTTCTGCCTGTCTTAGCTTATCGCGACATTCCTCTATCATGTCCTTTGCGGTGAGCGTTTTCTCTTTCTCGCTCTGCAATAATTCTTTTGTTTTCCTCAAGTCGTTCTTTAAGGCTTGAATGTTCCCTGCTCTGTTCTCGCTGTTTAACCTCTCGTTCAAGGTCAGCGATTCGTCGAGCTGCACTTTCAGTTTCCTGATAGTCCGGTCTTTCTGGTCGAGTTCTTCCTGCATCTGCTCCGTCAGCATTAGCAGTTCTTCCAGTTGATCGTCGTTCTTTGAGTTTCTTAATTCGTTCATCAATCAACCTTCCTTTCTCTAATTGCTGTTCAAGTTCAGTAATTCGCTGTTCTGTTTCTGCAATAGCCGGTTCTCGCTGTTCAATTTCTGTGCCAATTCCTGCCATTGCTGATTTTCGTCTGTGAGTTTCTGTATCTGGTCTGTCTTTTCTTCCAGAAGCATCAACAGTTCTTCTGTATCCGGTAAGATTTGTAGCAGCTCTGACAATTCTTTCTCTAATTGCTGCAATCGTTCTTCCTGCTCCTGAAAGCACATCAGCTTCTCGTCCTTTTCCTGTATCTCCTGAAGCATCTCTGCCATGATATTCTGCTGTTCCTCTATCTGTGCAATCATTGCTTCCATCATGGGAATTACTTCTTTGCTTTCTTCTAATGTCATTCAACCACTCCTTCCATATTGACAATGCACCGGATACCTTACCAAAGGTTGTGATTACCTTTTGCAGTAGTGCATTTTGTTTTTTAATCATCTGGTTTTCCTCTACCTTCCATGAACCATTCCATATCTGTCCGGTGAGATATTTTTCCTCAATCTTTCTTGCATCCGCACCCTCATGAATCGTAGGGATTTTTAATTTGCCCTGTCTTTCATAAGAGCGGTGGTCAATCTGATTGTCTATGGATAAATGCCGGTTACACATCCCAGCCCATTCGCTTCGCCATAACTCACAATTCTTTGGATTATTCCAGCCGGTAGCATCGGTCAGAACCCGTTTCCATTGTTTTCGGTTTCTTGCCCCGACTTTCTGTACTCCGTTTTCATCAAGTACCGGAATGCGGATTCCATGCCGATCAGGATTTTTCTTATCCTGCCACCAGTCCGGGTGGGATTCATCAACCACGATATTTCCGTCAGTATCTCTGACAAAATCCCAGTCCTTGACTTCTTTGCTGCCCCATGAATGATCCAGATTGAATGGTC
This sequence comes from Lachnospira eligens, assembly GCF_009680455.1. Lineage (GTDB taxonomy): Bacteria > Bacillota > Clostridia > Lachnospirales > Lachnospiraceae > Lachnospira > Lachnospira eligens_A. The sequence goes on along the minus strand of NZ_WKRD01000003.1, from coordinate 3,739 downwards.
GCATGGTTACAAGTAAATGCACATGTGGGTTTCCATCGCCCTTATCGTGTATGCTCCAGTCGACACACATTCCCTTATCCACGAAAGTCTTTTGAATATATTCGGTTGTATAATCAATCTGTTCCTGTCTGCTCCATTCTTTCGGCAGGGAAAATTCAAATGAGCGTCCAAGCTGTGCATCTGCATTTTTTTCTATCTTCAATACCTCATTCCATAGACGCTGTTTCTGAAATGTGATTTTAAACTTTTCCAGTGCGGCATCTTTATCATCCGCTCTTTTATAACGGATAGACTGTTGAAACCTTTTTATATTTTCTTCCGGTACATGCAGCCATTCAGGAGGTGCATTTTCGCACATCATCAGACTGGTGTAGACGACTTCCTTTTTGGAAGTATAGTAACTGATTCTGCCTGTTTCCTCATTCTTCATCACATCTCCATTAAGATATGCCGATGCGGATATGACAGATTTTCCTTTACTGCGCCCGACAATCTTTACTGTAAAGTGAAATATCGCCATGATACGATTCCCCCTTTCTGCCGTATCCGGCATTGATTCCCGACAGCATCTTCTTCTGGTTTGGCAGAAGTGAAGCTGTCGGAACGCCCTCTGCGCAAGAGTGCCCCCTGCGGCATGAGCAGGTCTGGCTGAAAGCCCCGCCGACGGAACGAGCCCGGCAAGCGTAAGCGCAGACCGGTTGCCACTTGTGGCAAACTTATAAGGACGACCTCTGGTTGTCCATAAGTGCGCCCTTCATTCAAAGGCAATGAAGGGAATGGAAAAACCACTCCCTCCGCCATTACACTTCCTCCATATCTGTAAGTGGCTCTTTCTGCATCGCCTTTGAGAAAAACTTTCCGTTTGTTTCCTGCCTTTTTAAGAAGCCTATCAACTTTGGTAAATCTTCCTCCTCAATCGGACAGCCAAGAACTGATTCCACCGCTCCTCCAATCTGACAAAGCCTGTGGGTTCGTTTTTTACTTTCTTCCGCTTTCTTTCTCTTTTCCAGTTCCTTCCGCTGTGCTATGAGCTTTTTTGTAGCTTCAATGCTTTCCTGTTCCTTTTTCTCTAATGCACGTATTCTTTCTTCATAAGTCTTTGTTGATTTCGCCATATCGTCTTCATCCTTTCTTTTTCCGATAAACAACAGTTCCCGGTTGCATATCAGGAGAAGCACATGGTATAATCCTCTTGCGTGTAGGTATATCATGGCTTCGGTCTGATAGAACCTTTGGCGGTTTCGTAGGAAGCCGCCTTTTTAAGTTGCCACATTTCTTGTGACAGCTTTTACATTTCCTTTATCCCTCAGATCACGCCCCTCGTTGGCTTCCATGAACTTTTCCAGAATGTCAGTTTTAATAAGGACTTTTCTTCCGACCTTTAATACCGGAAGCTTCTTCCATTCAACCAGCTTTCTCAAAGTGTTTCTGCCAATTCCTGTATAGTCGGCTGCTTCCTCGATGGATAATGCAATCTTTCTTTCCGTCATCTTGTCACCTCCTTATAAATTGCATTATGCAATTTTTGTTGTGCTGTTAGTATAGCGGTTTTATATTGCGTTGTCAAGCGTTATGAAATTTTAAAATTAATTATTAGATTGCATATTGCAATTATGTAAGGTACATGCTATAATTCATACATACCGAAAAAGGAGGCAATCAGCATGAAAGATAAAGAACTACGCAAGCTGATAGGTAGCAGGGCAAAACAGCGTCGTCTGGAATTAAATCTGACACAGCCTTATGTTGCAGAGAAGATGGGAGTTACAGCTTCCACAATCCTGCGTTATGAGAATGGTTCGATTGACAATACCAAAAAGATGGTGCTGGAAGGTCTTTCGGAAGCACTTCATGTATCTATTGAATGGCTCAAGGGGGAAACCGATGAATACGAAACCGATATTACGGATAAGAAAGAATTACAGATTCGTGATGCAATGGGCGATATTCTCAAACAGTTACCTCTCGACCTTAGTAAAAAGGAAGATGCTTTTTCCAAAGATTTACTGCTGTTGATGTTAAAGCAATATAACCTGTTTCTGGAATCATTCCAGTTTGCCTGCAAGAATTACAAGGGCAACACGAATGAAGCTGATATTGCAAAAGTAATGGGGTTTGAATCGAATGATGAATATAACGAGATTATGTTTCTCCGGGAGATCACCCACACTGTTAATGCCTTTAACGACATGGCAGATATCGTAAGGCTTTATTCCAAGAAACCGGAAATGGCAGAACAAAGGCTTGAAAATCTTTTATCAGAAGTTTTGTATGAGGATTCCGATTCGGTATAGAACGACAACCGGAGTTATGATATACTTACACGCAAGAAGCATTTCATCAGTTCCGATTGTCTGATATCGAAAGGAGACACACGATTATGGCAAAAGGATCTGTAAGAAAAAAAGGAAAGAAATGGTACTACCGCTTCTATGTAGAAGATGCAAGCGGCAATCTGGTTCAGAAAGAATACGCTGGAACAGAAAGTAAAAGTGAAACGGAAAAACTGCTCCGTCAGGCAATGGACGATTACGAAAGCAAGAAATTCATTGCAAAGTCGGAAAATATTACAATTGGAGAATTACTTGATATATGGGCAGAGGAAGAATTAAAGACCGGTACGCTCAGTAATGGGACAGTCCAGAATTACCTCGGTGCCATTACCAACATCAAGAAGCATCCAATTTCAGAGAGAAAGTTGAAAAATGTAACATCTGAGCATTTACAAGCCTTCTTCGATCTGCTTTCCTTTGGTGGCACTTATCCAGATGGTTCAGAAAGAAAAGGTTATAGCAAAGATTACATTCGTTCTTTCTCGGCAGTATTACAGCAGTCATTCCGATTTGCAGTATCACCAAAGCAATATATCACTTTCAATCCCATGCAGTATATTAAACTGAAATACCAGACGGATGAGGTTGACCTGTTTTCCGATGATGACATGGATGGCGATATACAGCCAATTCCACGAGAGGATTATGAAAGACTGATTGAATTTCTACAGAATTACAATCCACCGGCAATACTTCCAATCCAGATAGCTTATTATGCAGGACTTCGTATCGGTGAAGCCTGTGGTCTGGCATGGCAGGATGTGAATCTTGAAGAACAGTGCCTTACAATCAGACGCAGTATCCGATATGATGGTTCAAGGCACAAGAATATCATCGGACCAACCAAACGAAAAAAGGTAAGGATTGTTGATTTTGGAGATACACTGGCAGAGATTCTTCGCAATGCCCGAAAGGAACAACTTAAAAACCGAATGCAGTACGGAGAACTTTACCACAAAAACTACTACAGAGAAGTAAAAGACAAAAACAGAGTTTACTATGAGTTCTATCATCTGGACGGAACAGAGAATGTTCCAGAAGATTATAAGGAAATATCCTTTGTCTGCTTAAGACCGGATGGAAGTTTGGAACTGCCAAGCACGTTAGGAATTGTTTGCAGGAAGATTGCTCAGAAACTGGATGGATTTGAAGGATTTCATTTTCACCAGTTGCGACACACCTACACAAGCAACCTTCTGGCAAATGGAGCAGCACCAAAGGATGTGCAGGAACTGTTAGGGCACTCAGATGTCAGTACCACCATGAATGTCTATGCACACTCTACAAGAAAAGCCAAGCAGGAATCTGCAAGGTTACTTGATAAAGTGGCAGGCAATGACTAAATAAAACTTTCCCTTATTTCCCTTACGATTATCTCATAAGGGCAAAAATAAGGGAAAATACAT
>NZ_WKRD01000002.1 GCF_009680455.1 Lachnospira eligens | reverse complement strand
ATCCTGAGCCAGGATCAAACTCTCATAAAAAGTTTGCCTCGTCAGTTATAAACTAACTAGCTTAAATAGTTTTACCAAAACTTACTGTTTAGGTTCGTGTATCTTTCGATACTCGCAAGATTCATTAATGAATCATTTTAAAATTCTCAAAGAATTTCAAGGTTGTCTTTCTATTCAGTTATCAAAGATCTGTATCACTCAAACCCAGTATTTATCTGGTGTTTTAAGTCTTATTTGTTACCGCTTACCGCGGCGACTTGTATATAATATCATCAGGTGTACACATTGTCAACAACTTTTTTCAATTTTTTTTAAAAAAGTTGTAATTTATTTTAAACACACTATATATAGGGGTTTCCACTACATTTATATACAAGTTATATATGCTTTTCTTCTATATTATATTCCCTTGCTTTGCCTGATTCTATCTTTTTTATTACCTTACATGGATTACCTACTGCAATACTGTTGTCTGGTATATCTTTTACAACTACGCTTCCGCCACCTATTACAACATTATTACCTATAGTTACTCCAGGCATTACTTTTACCCCACCACCTATCCATACATCATTACCTACATTAATAGGATAAGCATATTCCCATCCTTCATTACGGCTTGCAGCGTCAACAGGGTGTCCTGCTGTATAGAAACCACAATCTGGTGCTATGAACACATTATTACCAAATGTTACTTTGGCACAGTCAAGTATTACAAGATTGTGATTTGCGTAGAAATTGTCACCTGCTTCTATATTATATCCGTAATCGCACCAGAATGGAGCTGTTATAAAACAATTAGCTCCCACCTTACCGAATATTTTCTTAATCATAGCAGACTGTTGTTCTGTCTGTAATGGTCTTAATGCATTAAAGTCATAGCACTGTTCTTTACATAACATTCTGTCATTAACAAGTTCCTTTACTCCTGACTTGTATAATTGTCCACTAATCATTTTCTGTCTCTCTGTCATATTCCACATTTCCTTTATAACTTTACAAATATTGTGAATAACTTGTCTTCGCTAATGCTCATTATATCATGAACTTTGTTCATGATAGTCATTCGCCGCTCGGGATGAGTATGCAGGCATGTTCCCCCTCTCTAACGCTCATTATATCATATAAAAGAAAAAGACAGCCAGAAGATTCTGACTGTCTTTTTCTTTCTGTCAACGGAGCAGGAGGGATTTGAACCCTCGCGCCGGTTGCCCGACCTACACCCTTAGCAGGGGCGCCTCTTCAGCCTCTTGAGTACTACTCCAGATTCCATGAATGCGAGCCCTAAACCATATATGTTTAACTCATAATATGAAATTCTGCGTCAAACGCATTTATTATTCTAACAAAGCCCCCTGATATTGTCAAGGGGCTTTTTATTTAATATTATTATTCTTCTTTTTTCTTCTTGTATACAACTACTGTTGTTGTCATGGCTGTACCAACTGATAACATAAGCATTATAAAATACATCATATTGCTTCTGTCTCCTGTTTTTACAGAGGTCTTTGCTATAACCTCCTCTTCATTAGCAGCTACTTCCGGAGTCCTGATGTTTTGAGATGTAATCTCATCATTCTGAGAAACTGCCGGAGTTTCTGTCTGTGTAGGTGTTCCTGACTCACTTGGTATTTCTTTCTCACTCACTGTTTCCGTTGGTGTTGGTGTCTCCTTTTCACTTACTGTCTCTGTTGGTGTTGGTGTCTCCTTTTCACTCACTGTTTCCGTTGGTGTTGGTGTCTCCTTCTCACTTGCTGTTTCTGATGGTGTCTCTGGCTGCTTAGGAATCACATTAATAGTAACTTTTGCTGATTTGATATATTCTTTACCATCTATAACAAGAACTACATTATATTCAAATGTGTCTTTTCCACTAAAGCCCTTGTCTGGAATATACTGAAATGTTCCATCTTCATTAAATTTAATTTTTCCATTATTCACATCTTTTTTTATTTCTGTCTTCAATTGAAGGTTTCTCTTAGGATTATTGACTATCTTATTATTATCATTGACAAGAACTGTACTGGCGTCAAGAACTTCGTTCTGATTAACTGTGTATTCATCATCGACGGCATTAGGCAATATTACTGCTGCCGGAGTCTCTTCAAACTGCTGCGTATAGGTAAGTCCGTCTATTGTTCCATCAAACTGACAGCCATCGTTAGTATATGAATATCCTGTATCTCCGTCTTTTGCCTTTATTTTAACTGTAACTGTCTGATCTGTTGCAGAAATTTTTTCAGGGTATTTCACTGTAAATGTTCCATCTTTGTTATCTGTAACATTTTCCTGACCTGCAACAAGCACAAAATGTTTATCCAGTGTGTCTGTTACTGATGATGTTTCAAATTGCAGACTGGTCATTTCTGTCATTATCTGTTTAAATCTGTTATTTAACTGCTCTGCATTTGCTGCTGTATAGAATTCTTTAGCATATCCTCCATCTGAAAATGTAAAATAAGTTTTTTCCCATGATTTTTCATAGTTTAATGATTTATTTCCTAATGATACTTTTACGAGATCAGTTATATCTGATTCCTTACTCATAAGAACTATCGTGTATATATCAGCACCGGCAGCTTTTAACTCTTCACCGGCCTTTCCTGCATAATATGAACCGTTTACTTCATCCCGTGGTTTATTATATCTATTAATTTCATTATTATTTTTTATATAATAATATCCACCTATTTCCCCATTATCGTATCTGTTAGCTCCACCATCAGTAAAAAGTATTACTGATGCACCTGTTGTATCACCAGCAATTTCTGATACCTGCTTTAATCCCTGCTGGATATTAGTTGCTGAACCAAGTCCCCTGCCTATCTTTGTAACATCATTTCTCTTATAATAACTTTTATAATCATTATTATACATTTCTTCATCGTATATTAAATTTAGTTTACTCATAATATCATTTTTGCTTGATGTTCTGGTTATCTCTGTTCTTGCTGAACCACAATATGAAATAACCGATACTTTATTAGATGTGCCTTCTGACAGAAATTCATCTAAGAATTTTTCAACTGCATTTATTGTAACACTCCATCTTGTCTTTTCATAAGTCGGTGCCATTGCGTCTGAGTCAACATCTTCGTCAACTGAGCATGCCATACTGAATGACCTGTCTAATACAAGTATCACATTCTGATTTTCACTTTTTATTGATGGAAGATTCTGCGATTTTGCAGAAAACTGAAGTGTATAGTAACCATTTTCGTCTGGTGTTTCACTTTGTATAGATTTTTCAAGATATAATGTTCCCTGATAAGAATACGATTTGGCATATATTACGGTATTTTCTGTAATTGCTTCTCCATTTTCAATTCCACCTGCAATTACACCATAGTTCTTATTGCTGGATTTCAGCTTTACAGTATTGCCATTTTTTATATATACATCTTTGGTCTGGTCGCCTATTTTAAATGTGACTTTACTATAACCGTCTTTTGCTGTATCTGATACTTCATTCTCCGTTACAAGTATTATATTATCTGAAAGTACATTTTCTGCGGCGAGCGTCTTATTTGTCATAAACGGTAGTATGCCTGTCACTATCAGGATAATTGTAAGCATTCCTACAATTATCCTGAGTGTCATTTTCTTTTTCATGACTTTTCCTCCCATTTAATCTTAAGGCCGTAATAACAGCCCTTAATATAAATTAATATTAGGAGTATTTACCATTTATTCCATATTTATACTCTGCAATATTCTTTTATAGCTGTTTCATACAGGTTGTTTCCCTCACTGTCAATTACTACAATTACAGGAAGATTTTCCACTTCAAGTTCTCTTATAGCCTCTGTTCCTAAGTCATCATAAGCTATTACTGTGGATTTCTTAATACATTTACTAAGAATTGCTCCTGCTCCTCCTACTGCTGCAAAGTACACTGCACCATTTCTTACGATTCCATCAATTACTGCCTGTGAACGCTTTCCCTTTCCTATCATTCCCTTTAGTCCTAAATCAAGAAGGTCTGGTGCATATTTATCCATACGGCTTGCTGTTGTCGGACCTGCTGAACCTATTGGTCTTCCTTCTCTTGCCGGAGATGGTCCCATGTAATATATTATATTATTCTTCATGTCTATTGGAAGTGGCTGTCCTGCTGACAGAGCCTCTGCCATTCTCTTATGTGCTGCATCTCTTGCTGTATATATTGTTCCTGTTATGTATACATAATCTCCTGAGTGAAGACTCTTTGCATCCTCATCACTTATTGGTGCATTAATATATTTATCCATGATTAGCCTCCCTGATTATATTACCCTGTGTGAATGTCTGTTTACATGACAGCAAATGTTTACTGCTACCGGAAGCCCTGCAATATGTGTAGGATATGTCTCTATATTGATTGCAAGTGCTGTCTGTGTTCCTCCAAGTCCACCAGGGCCTATTCCTAACTTATTGATTTTCTCAAGCATTTCTTTCTCTAAGTCACGGACATATTCAACTGGTGATTCTTCATTCAAATCTCTTGTTAATGCCTTCTTTGCAAGATAAGCACATTTTTCAAATGTTCCTCCGATTCCTACACCGACTACCATCGGAGGACAGGCGTTAGGACCTGCATCCTTTACTGCTGTAAGTATTGCTTCCTTTACACCTTCTATTCCATCTGCCGGCTTTAACATGAATACTCTGCTCATGTTCTCGCTTCCGAATCCCTTAGGTGCAACTGTTATGTCGACCTTGTCTCCTGGAACTATGTTAAAATGTATTACTGCCGGAGTGTTATCTTTGGTATTCTCTCTGTAGATAGGATCTTTTACAACCGACTTTCTTAAATATCCATCAACATATCCTCTTCTTACACCCTCATTAATTGCATCTGTGATATCTCCGCCTGTAAGATGGACATCCTGACCAACATTAATGAATACTACTGCCATTCCTGTATCCTGACATATAGGTATCATGTCCTCTCCCGCAACTTTTAGGTTTTCTTCAAGCTGCCCAAGAACCTGCTTTCCAAGTGCAGACTCTTCGTTTTTTACTGCATTTTCAAAAACATTCTTCATATCATCTGTGAGAAAATGATTTGCCTCTATGCACATTTCTTTAATGTTGTCTGTTATTATTGATACATTAACCTCTCTCATTCCCAATTCCCTTCTTGTATTTTAATTATTAATTAATCCAGTAAATACTAAAAACCTTTTTAATTCTTCACGCCAGAATTTCCATTCATGTCCGATTTTTTCAATTTCATCGTATACATAATTGTATTCAATATGGCTCATGAAATAATCTCTCAATATATGATTCATGTCTATCCATGGATCAAGTTCTCCGCAGGCATGGTATATTTCAGGTTTTACACTTTTCTGCTCTATTAATCTGTCTGCCTGATATGTGATTCCGTATTCTGTTTTATGCAGGTCTCCATCACCATAAAGCTCTATTCTTCTTATTGACTTTTCACTTCCATCATTAAGAAATTCTGAATCAGCTTTGTCACCTGCTGAAAATGCTCCTACAGTTCCATATTTTTCAGGATATCTGAGTGCAATATGAAGACAGCCGTATCCACCATTAGAAAATCCTGATACGTAATTATTCTCTCTTTTATCAGAAAGACATGGAAACATATTCATAATTATATTGAATAATTCTTTTCCAACATATGACTCATACTTATCTCCAATATTCATATTAACATAGCATGAATTCTGCACATTTGGAAGTACTGCTGCAAACCTGCCCTCATCAACATATTCTGTTATTGGTGAATGATACAGCCATACAGTATTATCACCACTGCTTCCATGATATAACCATAATACAGGAAGCTTCTCATCATTTTTCATATCTGATGGGAGAATAACTGTGCATTCCATATTACGCTTAAGATATATAGAAAAATGATTAATATTCATTACTGTTGCCATATATATCCTCCATCCTGTACGACTGCTCTTTTATTATATTAACTGTCTCATGTATGCATTTATCCCAGAAAATAAAATCATGATTACCAGCAGTTTCATAATAATTCACTTTAAGTCCTGCATCTGATGCATATTTATTCCATTGTCTGCTCATTGTAAGTATCTGATCATATAATCCACATCTAATGTAAAATTCCGGATAATTTTCCACATTTGTCTTGAAATTATCCTCTTTTAAACAGTTCATTATATCAAATCGGTTATCTGATAATTTTCCCCTGTCTCCAAATATCTGATATGTGTTTATTCCCTGTGGGTTGTCAAATCTTTTCTCTATATCAAGCAGTCCTGAATATGAGAACACCTTGCCATATACATCAGGCTTAATAAGTGCAGCATGTACTGCTCCATATCCACCCATTGACATTCCTGCTATGTAACGGTCTTTTCTGTCACATGATAATCCAAACCAGTTAGTACAGGTTTCTATAAGTTCTTCTGTTAAAAATGTAAAATATTTTCTTCCATGTACATTATCAACATAACATTTGTTATCACCTGAAATCATTATGACCGCTATATCAGTATTATCTACATAATCTGCCACTCTGGATTTCGTAATCCATGTTGTATAATCTCCTCCCATTCCATGAAGAAGATATAAAGTCTTATAACTGCCTCTTCCCTGAGGAATAATTGCATTAATCATAACGGGCATACCAAGTGTTTTTGATTCATAATTAATATTAATTAAAGCCATGTTATCTCCTGCTAAAAAGGAAACCGTCACATATATAAATGTGGCAGTTTCCTTAAGATTAATCTTCAGATTCTACTGTTTTATCTGTGTCTTCTTCAAAGCCCTCTGCATCCTTACCATCTTCATCAGCAGGCTGCTTCCTTACTTTGGCAATTGTTGCTACTTTAATTCCTTCATCAAGGTTAATAAGTTTAACACCTGATGTTATTCTTCCAAGATTAGATATATCTGAACACTGAAGTCTGATTATAATTCCTTCTGTTGTAATAAGCATTACTTCTCTTGAATCATCTACAGCCTTAGCTCCTACGACATTACCTGTCTTTTCTGTTATCTTGTAACATTTGACACCTTTACCACCACGATGCTGAACTGTATATTCGTCAATGTCTGTTCGCTTACCCATACCATTCTCTGAAACTATAAGCATAGTATCTCCCTGGGTACTTACCTGAACACCAACAACTTCATCCTCATCCATAAGACTCATACCTATAACACCCATTGCTGAACGTCCCGTAGGTCTTACATCTGTTTCCTTAAATCTTATACACTGTCCAAGCATTGTTACCATAAGAATCTCTGCCTGATCATCTGTAAGTTTAACTTCTATAAGTTCATCATCTTCTCTTAAGTTAATTGCCTGGATTCCTGTCTTTCTTATATTGGCAAAATCTTTAACAGGTGTCTTTTTAACTATACCCTTCTTAGTTGCCATAAACAGGTAATCTGTATCCTGAAGTGTATCAATTTTAACAGGAACTACTGCTGTGATTGTCTCACCCGGTGCTAACTGTAAAAGATTAATTATTGCAGTTCCTCTTGAAGTTCTTGATGCTTCAGGAATTTCATAAGCCTTTAACTTATAAGCTCGTCCTGTGTTAGTAAAAAATGTAAGTACATGATGTGATGTTGTCATGAATAAATCTTTGATATAATCATCATCAATTGTCTGCATTCCCTTTATTCCCTTACCACCACGATGCTGGCTCTTAAAGTTATCAGGTGTCATTCTCTTTACATAACCCAAGTTAGTTCTTGCAATAACACATGGTTCATCTGGAATAAGGTCTTCCATTGAAATATCGTATTCATCATATCCGATAGAAGTTCTTCTGTCATCACCATACTTGTCTGCTATCTCTGAAATTTCAGTCTTGATAACTCCAAGAAGCAACTTCTTATCTGCAAGAATTGCCTTGTATTCTTTAATCTTTTCATGAAGTTCCTTCAACTCAGCTTCAAGCTTGCTTCTTTCCAGACCGGTCAGAGCTCTCAGACGCATATCTACGATAGCCTGTGCCTGTGCTTCTGAAAGTGCAAATTCAGCAATTAAGCTTTCCTTGGCAATCTGTACATTTGCAGAACCTCTGATTATTGATATAACTCTGTCGATATTATCTAAAGCAATCATTAAGCCCTCTAAAATGTGGGCTCTTTCTTCTGCCTTATTAAGATCAAACTTTGTTCTTCTGGTAACAACTTCTTCCTGATGAAGAAGGTAATACTTTAACATGTCATACAGGTTAAGCACCTTTGGCTGGTTATCTACTAATGCAAGCATTATTACACCAAATGTATCCTGTAACTGTGTGTGTTTGTATAACTGGTTAAGTATTATGTTAGGATTGACATCTCTTCTTAACTCAATGGCAATTCTCATACCCTCTCTGTCAGATTCATCTCTTAAATCTGTGATTCCATCAATCTTCTTATCTCTTACAAGCTCTGCTATTTTCTCGATAAGCTTTGCTTTATTAACCATGTATGGAAGTTCTGTAACTACAATTCTGTTCTTGCCATTATTCATTGGCTCAATATTAGTTACAGCTCTTACCTTTATCTTGGCTCTTCCTGTACGGTAAGCCTCTTCAATTCCCAACTTGCCGATGATTGTTCCACCTGTAGGGAAATCAGGACCTTTAACTATATCAAGAATTTCCTCAATTGTTGTGTCTCTGTCTTCTTCCACCTTATTGTCAATCATCTTTACAACAGCACCTATAACTTCTCTTAAGTTATGAGGTGGAATATTAGTAGCCATACCTACGGCAATACCTGATGTACCATTACATAACAGGTTAGGATATCTTGATGGAAGTACTGTAGGTTCTTTTTCTGTTTCATCAAAGTTAGGTATGAAATCTACAGTATCTTTGTTAAGATCTCTTGTCATCTCCATAGATATCTTGCTGAGTCTCGCCTCTGTATATCGCATGGCTGCGGCTCCATCACCATCGACTGAACCAAAGTTACCATGTCCGTCAACAAGTGGATATCTTGTATTGAAATCCTGAGCCAGCTTTACTAATGCCTCATAAATTGATGAATCACCATGTGGGTGATATTTACCCATTGTATCACCAACGATACGGGCACATTTTCTATGTGGCTTATCAGGACCGTTGTTAAGTTCTATCATTGAATATAGAATTCTTCTCTGTACCGGCTTAAGACCATCTCTTACATCCGGAAGTGCTCTGGAAGCGATAACACTCATGGCATAATCTATATAATAGTTTTCCATGGTTTTCTGCATATCGACTTCTTGAACTTTATCAAAGATATGTTCATCCATTATTATAATTCCTTTCCGTGAAGTTATTAATTAACGCAATATGTAAATCTGGAATACGCCATGCGTAAATCCTAATCACGCGCATTCGTGAAATCTGATGATTTTACTCATGGTGCTAGTCGCACCATACAAGACAACATCACAATATTATTTAGCGTGCAAGCACGCACATAATATTCCGATATTGTCTTATGCGCTGCTCGTTAGATATCCAAATTCTTTACAAACTTAGCATTTGCTTCTATGAAATCTCTTCTTGGCTCTACCTTGTCACCCATAAGTGTTGAGAATGTTACATCAAGTTCTGAATCATCATCTTCATTCATATTAACTCTTAATAATACTCTCTTGTGTGGGTCCATTGTTGTTTCCCATAACTGCTCTGCGTCCATCTCACCAAGTCCCTTATAACGCTGGACTTTATTATTCTGGTCTCTTCCAATCTCAGTCATGATTGCATTAAGCTCATCATCATTATAGGCATACCACACTTTTTTATTCTTCTCAACTTTATAAAGTGGTGGCTGTGCAAGATATACATGTCCTTCTCTTATCAGATCAGGCATGAATCTGTACAGGAATGTGAGAAGAAGTGTTGCAATATGTGCACCATCTACATCGGCATCTGTCATAATAATAATCTTGTGATAACGAAGCTTGCTTATATCAAAATCTTCATGAATACCTGTACCAAATGCAGTAATCATCGCTTTAATCTCTGCATTTCCAAGTATTCTGTCAAGTCTTGCTTTCTCAACGTTAAGAATCTTACCACGAAGTGGAAGGATTGCCTGTGTAGCACGGCTTCTTGCAGTCTTTGCAGAACCACCGGCTGAATCTCCCTCAACGATATATATCTCACAATTCTTAGGATCTTTATCTGAACAATCAGCTAACTTGCCAGGAAGTGAAGTGCTTTCAAGTGCAGTCTTTCTTCTTGTTAAGTCTCTTGCTTTTCTTGCAGCTTCTCTCGCTCGCTGTGCAAGCAACGATTTTTCACATATAGATTTTGCAACTGCAGGATTCTGCTCAAGGAAGTAAGTAAGCTGTTCACTTACTATACTGTCAACTGCTCCCCTTGCAACTGTATTACCAAGCTTCTGCTTAGTCTGTCCTTCAAACTGCGGATCTTCAATCTTAACAGATACGATTGCTGTGAGACCTTCTCTTATATCATCACCTGAAAGTCCCTGATCACTATCCTTAAGAATCTTATTCTTTCTTGCATAATCATTAAAAGTCTTAGTCAGTGAATTTCTGAAACCAGTCAGATGTGTACCACCTTCAGGTGTCTTAATATTATTAACAAATGAATCGACAACCTCATTGTATCCATCATTATGCTGGAATGCTACTTCAACCTGAACATTGTCTTTCACACCTTCACAATAAATAATCTGGCTGTATAAAGGTTCTTTACTCTTATTAAGATACTGAACAAATTCCTTGATACCACCTTCATAATGGAATACTTTCTGCTGCTCAAGACCTTCTCTTAAATCTGTAAGAGTAATCTTGATTCCCTTAGTAAGAAATGCCATTTCTCTTAATCTGTGCATAAGAATATCAAATTCAAATACAGTTGTTTCCTGAAAAATCTCTGAATCAGGAAGAAAAGTAACCTGAGTTCCTGTATCCTCAATATCGCAGTCACCTACTATCTTAAGGTCATAACATATCTTTCCTCTTTCGTATCTCTGCTGATAAATGTGTCCATTTCTCTTTACCTGAACTTCAAGCCATTCAGACAAAGCATTAACTACAGATGCACCAACACCGTGAAGTCCTCCTGACACCTTATATCCTCCACCACCGAATTTACCTCCGGCATGAAGAACGGTATATACAACTTCAATGGCAGGTCTTCCTGTCTTATGATTAATATCAACAGGTACACCTCTACCATTATCAATTACAGTGATAGAGTTATCTTTATTAATCATAACCTCAATATGTGTACAAAAACCTGCTAAAGCTTCGTCAATTGCATTATCAACTATCTCATACACAAGATGATGAAGTCCTCTTCCTGATGTACTTCCAATATACATACCAGGTCTTTTTCTTACAGCTTCAAGACCTTCGAGTACCTGAATCTGGTCTCCACCATAATTCTTCTCTGCATTCTGATCTGCCACTTTAATTCCTCCTTGTTTTACAAAGCAAAATGTAATTAATTCTCATTAACTACATGACCATCTGTTACTTTAAATATTTTGTTGATATTCATTCTGTTATTAATAAATTCTTCAAGTCCGGTGCATGTAACAATCGTTTGTATATCTCCAATGCTGTTTATCAGAAAATTCTGTCTGTTACTGTCTAACTCAGACAAAACATCATCAAGAAGAAGTACCGGAGTATCTTTAATTACAAGTTTCACAAGTTCTATCTCAGATAATTTAAGTGAAAGTGCAGCTGTTCTTTGTTGTCCCTGTGAACCATATTTTCTCACATCATTGTCATTGATTAAAAATATAAGATCGTCCTTATGAGGTCCTTTACCTGTAACCTTGTATTTAATATCCTTTTGTCTTGAATTTCTTACTTCTTCTTCGAAATCATTCACATCAACATCAGGAACATAACATACTTTAATATTCTCAATACCACCAGTAAGTCTGGAATGAATATCACTGATTATTGTGTTAATCTTTTCTATGAAACTTTTTCTGCCTTTAATAATAAGGCTTCCATACTTAACAAGCTGCATGTCCCATATATCAAGAGTCTGCATCAGCTGTTCTGATGGTGAAAATGCTATATCTTTGAGAAGCTTGTTTCTCTGATTAAGTACTTTGTTGTAATTAACAAGGTTACTAAGATATATCTTGTCAAGCTGGCTAAGTTCCATATCCATAAATCTTCTTCTCTCTGAAGGACCATTTTTTATAATATTAAGATCTTCCGGAGAAAAGAAAACAATATTAATAATTCCAAAAAGTTCAACAGCTTTTTTTATAGGAATACCATTAACTGCTATACCCTTGGTTTTATTCTTCTTAAGGTGCATGTCTATGCGGTATTTCATACCATGCTTTAAGACATTTAGTTTAATATGCGATTCATCTTCTCCAAATCTGACTATTTCTCTGTCTTTACTGCCACGATGTGACTTAGAAGTTGAACACATATATATTGATTCTAATATGTTAGTCTTTCCCTGGGCATTGTCACCATATATTATGTTTACATGCTCATTGAAATTCATATCCAGAAATTCATAATTTCTGTAATCCTTTAACTCAACAGATTCGACTATCACATTAACACCTATTTTTTAATAAGAATACTGGAACCGTTGTATTCTACAACTTCTCCGCCAAAAAGTTTTTTTCCACGCTGTGTTTCAACAACGCCATTAACCTTAACTTCACCATCCTGAATAACAATCTTGGCTTCAACACCAGATTCAACTAATCCGGCAGCTTTAATTGCCTGTCCAAGTTTGATGAAATCATCTCTTAAAATTATTTCTTCCATAACTTTCCTTTCTCTTGTTAAGCTGTGAAGTTAACAGGAAGTATAAGATAAATATATTTCTCTTCCTTGTCTCTGATAAAGCAAGGTGATTTATGATTAACTAAATACATAGTCACATTTTCATCATCAATAACCCTTAATGCATCCATAAGGAACTTAGGATTAAAACCAATCATAATATCCTTACCTTCTTTATCAATATCAATATCTTCGTTAAGAGCTCCAATTGCAGAGTTAACATTTACCTGTAATAAACCATTTAATATATTAATAATAATTGGCTTCTTATCTCCTTCTCTTATAAGAAGATTAGCTCTGTCAATAGAATCAAGAAATTCTTTTTTATTAATAGATACTTTAGTTTCATAATCGTTAGAAAGCATCTGACTAATCTTAAAATAATCACCCTCTATAAGTCTAGAAACAACATGAGTCTGGTCAAATTCAAATAATACATGATTGTTAGTAAAGTAAATATTAACAAAACTTTCAGCATCAGCATTAAGAATCTTGCTTATTTCCTGAAGAGTCTTACCTGGAATAACTACTCTTACGTCATCAGATCTGCCTTCAAGCTTAATATTACGGATAGCAATTCGGTGACCATCAAGACCTACAACTTTAAGTGTACCTTCATTTACTTCAAAAAGTTCACCTGTCATCATTTTATTATTATCATTAATAGCAATAGAGAATATTGTCTGATTAATAACTTCCTTTAACTGGAACTGGGAAAGTGTAATCATCTTATCTTTAATAATAGCCGGAAGGTAAGAAAAATCATCTCCGGATTTTCCTGCTATATTAAACTTACTTTTTTCACATGTAATAAGTGCATTATTATTTGAATCAGTAGTTAAAGTAATATCATTATCAGGCAGCTTTCTTACAATTTCAGAAAAAAGCTTAGCATCTATGGCAATCTTGCCTTTTTCTATAATTTCACCTTCTACTATAGTTTCAATGCCAAGTTCCATATCGTTACCTGTGAACTTGATTTCATTAGTAGTAGCATCAATAAGAATACATTCAAGAATATTCATAGTAGTTCTTGTAGGTACAGCTTTCATTACGATACCTACAGCTTTGTTTAAGTTAGATTTAGTAAAAACTAATTTCATGTTGATAACTTCCTTTCGATAAAATTGTAGTGGAGAAGAGCTATATATAAATATATAAATGCCGTAGCCGTAGTCTTAGGGGTTGTTAAATTGTTAAAAAGTATGTAAAGCCTTAAAAACACTGGATATATGAAAATAATAACCATGTTAGAAAACACAAAATTTAATGTTCAATGTATGTGAAAAATTAAAGTTTAAAAAAATGAACATAAATCTAAAAAAAAGTTATAAAGAACATTCAACATAAAAATAACATCTAATTAACAAATTATCCTAAAACCATTGTGGAAAACTTTTTAAGATGGATTAAGCTTCTTTATTAATATATCAATAGTGCTCTTGGTAGTTTCATTATTAGCTGTTTCTTTAGCAATCTTTTCTGAACCATATAATATAGTAGAATGATCTCTGCCACCTAAAGCTTTACCTATAGCTTCAAGAGGAGTCTGTGTCATCTGCCTGCACAGATACATTGCAATATGTCTAGGAAAAGCTATATCAGCACTTCTCTTATGAGATATTATATCTTCAGGCTTAATGTGGAAATGTTCAGCAACTACATCAATTATAAGTTCTGGTGTAATCTCTTTCTTAGAGTAAGGAGATATAAGATCCTTAAGTGTATTCTCAGCAAACTCTGCAGTAAGAGGTGTGTGGGAAAGCTTAGAATAAGCTGAAAGCTTGGTAAGCGCTCCCTCAAGCTCCCTGATACTTGAAGTAATATTAGTTGCAACATAATCTTTAACTTCATAAGGAAAATCAATTCCTAAAGCCTCAGACTTCTTATTAATAATAGCCATCTTAGTTTCATATGTAGGAATCTGGATATCTACCGGAAGTCCGCTTTCAAAACGTGTTCTTAATCTGTCAGGAAGAGTTTCCATTTCCTTAGGTGGTCTATCAGAAGATATAACAATCTGTTTTCCTAAAAGATAAAGGTCATTAAAGGTATTGAAAAATTCTTCCTGAGTA
Source organism: Lachnospira eligens (assembly GCF_009680455.1). GTDB lineage: Bacteria > Bacillota > Clostridia > Lachnospirales > Lachnospiraceae > Lachnospira > Lachnospira eligens_A. The sequence goes on along the minus strand of NZ_WKRD01000002.1, from coordinate 452,241 downwards.
GAAACCTTTCCTATTATAAATTGAATATCATCAATAAGAAGAACGTCAATATTACGGTATTTATTTCTGAATTCAGTGTTCTTGTTAGTCTTAACCGATTCGATAAGTTCATTAGTAAATGTCTCAGAAGTTACGTATAAAACCTTCTTAGATGGGTCACTTGCAATAATAAAATGTGCAATAGCCTGCATAAGATGAGTTTTACCAAGTCCGGCACCTCCGTATATGAACAGAGGGTTATATATCTGTCCAGGTGTTTCGGCAACAGCGAGTGATGCTGCGTGAGCCAGATTATTATTAGTACCTATTACAAATGTGTCAAATGTGTAATTAGGATTCAGATTCTGTGAAGCAAGACTATTATCAGTAGAAACTGAAGATGTCTTTTTCTTTAATTCATCTTCCTTTTTCTCAGCAGATGACATAATAATTACCTGATATTCTTTGTTCATTACTTCACATACGGTAACTTCAAGAAACTTGAGGTAACGTTTTTCAATATATACAATGCTCCTTTCATCAGTAGAAGCGTCATCTTCTAAAGATGAGAAAGTAAGAGTAAGAACATTGCCGTCAAGTTTATATATTTTAAGGGGTTTAATCCATGTTTTAAAAGAAACATCAATAATTTCGTGTTCTTCTTTAAAAGTAGAGAGAATTAAATCCCATTTATCAATCAATGTCTGTAATTCATCCATAAATTCTAGGCCTTTCTGGCTTGTTAATTAGCCTGTCCAATCATAAAAATACATTCCTTTATATAATATATCATTTAGAAAATTATTTCAATATTTGGGCAGATTAAGCCCTGTGGATAATTTTATGGATAAAAATGTATTAACATGAATGTGGAAAATATTATAAACGCGAAAAAGGTCGAAAATAGGCACTTTTTCAAAAATATCGTTAATAACTAACGTAATTATAAAGAGTTTTCCACAAGTTATCAACATTTTGTGGAAAACTCTTTTATATTCTTTTTAAAAAATATTAAAAATGTCCTATTTATGCGGATTACTGGATTGTGAAAAACCTGTTGAAAGCGTTTTTTATAGAATTAGTATATATAAAAATAAATACAGTAATTATCAAGTTTTTCTTGACTTTATAATGTTTACACAATATAATCAGTTCTGTGTTTTGAAATTTTTTATATGAAAATATTCTTACCATAATAAACTACAATGGTAATGAAGGAGGTGCATAGACTATGAAGATGACATTTCAGCCAAAGAACAGACAGAGATCTAAGGTTCATGGATTCAGATCAAGAATGAGTACTGCAGGTGGAAGAAAAGTTTTATCAGCAAGAAGAGCTAAGGGTAGAAAGAAACTTTCAGCTTAATTAATATTTTCTTGATTTTGTTGGCAGATGGGAGTTTCTCATCTGCTTTTTTCAGATTATATTAATATTAAATTTAAGCAACATTTTAATTAATAAGAATGGTGAATGGTATGAAATATAAGGATTTTGAAACATTAAGAAGTAATCAGGAATTTAAAAAGGTGTACAATAATAAGAAGTCTTTTGCTAACAAGAATCTTATAATGTATATTTCTGAGAATGGAACGGATACTAAACGATTAGGTGTATCTGTGAGTAAGAAGGTCGGGAATAGTATTGTCCGACACAGACTGGCAAGACTGATAAGAGAGGCATTCCGCCTTAGTACAGACTGTATACCCGATGGATATGATTATGTTGTCGTAGCCAGAGCCAGTTTGAAAGATAAGGGTTTTTTTGAAACTAAGGAATCAATGATTCATTTATTGAAACTTCATAAGCTTTATAAGCAGAATTAAATAGGCGGTTAATATGAAGGATATAAAGATTAAGTTAAAGAATGCGGGCAAGTTCATAGTTCTTAAGATGATAAGATTATACCAGCTCGCAATATCTCCTTATAAAGGAGGAAAATACTGCAGCTTTATTCCAACATGTTCGCAATACGCAATTGAAGCTATTGAAATGTATGGAGTTTTCTTAGGTGGGTGGTTGGCACTTAAAAGAATATTAAGGTGCAATCCATTTAATAAGAACGCTTATGGCTTTGATCCTGTGCCAGTAGGCAGATATGGGAAAAGAAAAAAGCAATAAACAACTGAATATTTGGATAGTGCTATATTATGCGGAGGTGACAATTTGAGTATTATTAAGCCAATTGCACAGTTACTTGGTTACATTTTAGACATCCTTTTCATGGGTCTTAATGCAATAGGAATTGGTAATATTGCAATAGCAATCATTATTTTTACTCTGCTTGTTAAAATGTTAATGCTACCATTACAGATTAAGCAGCAGAAGATGACTAAGTTACAGTCAGTTATGAACCCGGAGATAAAGGCTATTCAGGAGAAGTATAAGGGAAAGAACAGTGATACAGTAGCTATGCAGAAGATGCAGGCAGAAACTAAGGCTGTTTATGAAAAATATGGTGTTTCACAGTGGGGAAGCTGTGTGCAGCTTCTTATCCAGATGCCTATTCTTTTTGCACTTTACAGAGTATTCCAGCAGATACCACTTTATATTTCACAGATTAAGGTACTTTTCCTTAATATACTTGGACTTAATGGTGCTGATGGTATCTCATCTGTTTCAGGATATGCTGATACTCTTAATGAGATATACGGAAAGACTGTTGACTGGAGCAATACAAGCACAGCTGTAACAACACTTAATTCATTCACTGCAGACCAGTGGACAAAGTTAAAAGAAGCATTTCCAGCATTTTCTGATATGATTACACAGAATCTTGATAAGATTAACCATATGAATACTTTCTTAGGCGTTAACATGTCTCAGAATCCAGGTTTTGGTCTTCATATAGCTATATTAATTCCAATTCTTGCAGGCGTTACACAGTTTATATCTGTTAAGGTTTCACAGGCTGGCATGGAGCAGCCTGACAGTGATAATCCAGCAGCAGCATCTATGAAGATGATGACTTATTTCATGCCACTTATGTCAGCATTTCTTGCAATAAGTCTTCCTTCAGGTCTTGGTGTTTACTGGATTGCAACAGCTGTTATACAGACAATTCAGACAATCTTCATTAACAGATATTATGATAAGATTGGAACAGATAAGATTGTAGAAAAGAATGTTGAAAAGCGTAACAAGAAGAGAGCCAAGAAGGGACTTCCAGCAGAAACTATCGTTAAGGGTGCTTCTGTAAGTACTAAGAATGTGAATAATAATAAGAATTCTTCTGCTTCTTCAAGTGCTGACAGAGCAAAGAAGCTTCAGGAAAGAAAAGAAGCTAACGATAAGAAGATACAGGAATTAAAGGAAGCCGCAGCAGCAAGTGGTAAGGCAGCTAAACCAGGAAGTCTTGCTGATAAGGTTGGTATGGTATCAAGATACAATGAGGTCAACGATAAAAGAAAATAGAGAGGGTTAAGTAATGGAATATATTGAAGTTACAGGAAAATCTGTTGAAGAAGCTATAACTAATGCCTGCACTAAGCTTGGTATTCCAAGTGATAAGCTTGATTATGAAGTTATAGACAAAGGTAATTCAGGATTTTTAGGAATATTTAATTCTAAGCCTGCTAAGATTAAAGCAAGAGAAAAACAGGAAGAACCAGAAGTTAATTCTGTTGAGACTCCTAAAAAGTCAGAAGCACCTGTTCATGCAGAAAAAAAATTCGAAAAGAAGGCAGATGATTTCAAGAAAGCAGAACCTAAGAAGGAATTTAAGTCTGAACCTAAGAAAGAGTTCAAAAAGGAACACAAGCCTGCTGATAATCACAAGAATGCAGAAGTTAAGGAAGCACCTAAGGTTGAAGCACAGCCACAGCCTAAGGAAGAGCCATTTACAGCAGAACAGAAGGAAGTTATTAAGAAGGATATACAGACATTCCTTAATAATATGTTTGGTGCTATGAGCATGGAAGTTAAGGCTGATATTACATTTGACGATGAAGAAAATAGCGTTAATGTAGATCTTTCTGGAGATAACATGGGTGTTCTTATCGGTAAGAGAGGACAGACACTTGATTCTATCCAGTATCTTACAAGTCTTGTAATTAACAAGAACAGTGAGAAGTATGTAAGAGTTAAATTAGATACAGAGAACTATAGAAAGAGAAGAAAAGAAACTCTTGAGTCTCTTGCTAAGAACATTGCATACAAGGTTAAGAGAAGCAGAAGACCTGTTTCACTTGAGCCTATGAACCCATATGAAAGAAGAATTATCCATTCAGCACTTCAGGCAGATAAGTTTGTTTCTACAAGAAGTGAGGGTGAAGAACCTTTCAGACATGTTGTTGTTTATCTTGAAAGAGAGAATAATAACAGATATAACAGATAATTAGATATATGATTTTATTAAATGCTGTGGTATTATTATCACAGCATTTTTTATATGGAGGATGGAAATGGAGGATACAATAGCAGCTATATCTACAAGTACAGTGTCAAGCGGTGGAATTAGTATTGTAAGAATAAGCGGTCCTGATGCAATTATTATTGGAGATAAAGTTTTTAAGTCAAAAAAGAATATTAAGCTTGCAAATGTACAGAGTCATACGGTACATTTTGGAAATATATGTGATAACGGTAATGAAATTGATGAAGCACTTGTAATTGTAATGAAAGCTCCTAACACTTATACAAGAGAGAATATTGTTGAGATTGACTGTCATGGCGGTATTCTTGTTACTAAGAAGGTGTTAGAGGCGGTACTTAACGCTGGTGCAAGGCTTGCAGAGCCTGGTGAATTTACAAAGAGAGCATTTCTTAATGGAAGAATTGACCTGTCACAGGCGGAGGCTGTTATTGATATTATTAATGCAAAGAATGATTATGCTCTGAAGTCATCTGTTAATCAGTTAGATGGTAAGTTATCTGAAAAGATTAAGAATATAAGAGAGATAATATTGAATAATGTTGCATTTATTGAGGCTGCTCTTGATGATCCAGAACATTTTGATATAGATGCTAATGTAGATAACCTTAAAAATGATGTGGAAAACTGTCTTAATAATGTGGATAACTTGTTAAAAACATGCGATAATGGCAGAATCATGCATGATGGCGTGCGTACAGTCATTTTGGGGAAAACTAATGCAGGAAAGTCAAGCCTGCTTAATGTACTTGCAAGAGAAGAGAGAGCAATTGTTACTGATATAGAAGGAACTACGAGAGATACTCTTGAAGAAATGATTAATCTGTCTGGAATTACTCTTAATCTTATTGATACTGCAGGAATCAGAAAAACTGATGATGTTGTTGAAAGCATTGGTGTTAATAAGGCTAAGAAGCTTGCAGAAATCGCTGATCTTGTAATATATGTAGTTGATTCTTCAAGAGTACTTGATGATAATGATTATGAGATTATGGAACTTATCAAGGATAAGAAGGTTCTTGTAATACTTAATAAAGCTGATCTTGCACAGGTTACAACAGCAGAAGATATTAAGAAAATAATGAATTGTGAGACAGTTACTATATCTGCAAAGCAGGAGACAGGAATTGAAGAACTTGAGGAAACTGTTAAGAATATGTTCTTTAATGGTGAAGTTAAGTTCAATGAAGATGTATATATTACAAGTACAAGACATAAAGAACTTTTAAAGAAGGCTGAGAACAGCTTAAAGCTTGTACTTGATGGAATTGATAACATGGTAAGTGAAGATTTCCTTACTATTGATTTAATGGCTGCATATGAGAATCTTGGTCTTATAATAGGAGAGGAGATTGAAGATGATCTTGCCAACAGAATTTTTTCAAAGTTCTGTATGGGTAAGTAATGCAGGTTGATAAGGAGAAGTAATATGCCTAATATTAGAGAAGAATATGATGTAGTTGTAGTAGGTGCTGGTCACGCAGGTTGTGAGGCTGCCCTTGCTGCTTCAAGAATGGGACTTGAAACAATTATATTTACAGTAAGCGTTGAAAGTATAGCAATGATGCCTTGTAATCCTAATATAGGAGGAAGTTCTAAGGGACATCTTGTAAGAGAAATAGATGCTCTTGGTGGCGAGATGGGAAAGAATATAGATGCTACATTTATACAGTCAAAGATGTTAAATGCATCAAAAGGCCCTGCGGTTCATTCACTCCGTGCACAGGCTGACAAGTCCGATTACAGCAGAAGAATGAGAAATGTGCTTGAGAATACTGAGCATCTGCATATAAGACAGGCAGAGGTTTCAGAGATTATTGTTAATGATGGAAAAATTGGTGGTGTAAAGACTGTTTCGGGTGCAGAATACATAGCTAAGGCAGTTGTTTTATGTACAGGAGTATATCTTAAGGCAAGATGTATATATGGTGATGTAAGTTATCATACAGGTCCTAACGGATTACAGGCTGCCAATCATCTTACACAGTCACTTATTGATAATGGAATTGAAGTGAGAAGATTCAAGACAGGTACACCTGCCAGAGTTGATAAAAGGTCAGTGGATTTTTCTAAGATGACAGAGCAGTTCGGTGATAAGAGAGTTGTGCCATTTTCATTTGAAACAGACCCTGAGAGCATACAGAAAGATCAGGTAAGCTGCTGGCTTACATATACTAATGAAGAGACACACAAGATTATTATGGATAATCTTGATCGTTCACCTCTTTATTCAGGAGATATCCACGGAACAGGCCCAAGATACTGTCCATCAATTGAGGATAAGGTTGTAAGATTTGCAGACAAAGACAGACATCAGGTATTCATTGAGCCAGAGGGCTTGTATACTAATGAAATGTATCTTGGTGGAATGAGCAGTTCAATGCCTGAGGATGTGCAGTATGCAATGTATAGAACAGTTCCTGGTCTTGAGAATGTCCGAATCGTAAGAAATGCTTATGCTATTGAGTATGACTGCATTAACGCTGTTCAGTTAAAGTCTTCTCTTGAATTCAAGAAGATTGAAGGATTATTTGCTGGTGGACAGTTTAATGGAAGCTCAGGATATGAGGAAGCTGCTGCACAGGGAATTGTCGCGGGTATCAATGCGGCACTTTTCGTTAAGAAGGAAGAACCACTTATACTTGACCGTTCAGAAAGTTATATAGGAGTTCTTATAGATGACCTTGTAACTAAGGAAACAGCAGAGCCTTACAGAATGATGACAAGCCGTGCAGAGTACAGACTTATATTAAGACAGGATAATGCAGATATAAGACTTACTAAATATGGTTACAGAGTCGGACTTATAAGCGAAGAAAGAATGAACCGCCTTACCCGCAAGATTCAGCTTATTGATGAAGAAATTGAGCGTGTTAAGTCAGTTAATATAGGAACTGGAAGTGAAGTACAGAAGGTACTTACAGATAACGGAAGTACAGAGCTTACAACAGGTGCTACACTTGCAGAACTTATAAGAAGACCGGAGCTTTCATATGATGTTCTTGCTCCAATTGATAAGCACAGACCAGAGTTGCCTTATGATGTATGTGAGCAGGTTAATATTAATCTGAAATACGAGGGATATATAGACAGACAGTTAAGACAGGTTGAACATTTTAAAAAGCTTGAAAATAAGCTTATACCAGACAGCCTTGATTACTTAGAAATAAGCGGATTAAGAAAAGAGGCTATGCAGAAGCTTGATAAATTCAGACCTCGTTCAATTGGACAGGCTTCAAGAATATCAGGTGTTTCGCCTGCTGATATATCAGTGCTTCTTGTTTACCTGGAGTCTCTTAGAAGAAAGCATTAATCATTGATAAGGAGAAATGTATGATAAATGAAACATTTAAGAATAATCTGAATTCTATAGGTGTTGAGCTTACAGACAGACAGTACGAGCAGTTTGATATGTATTATAAGCTGCTGGTTGAATGGAATAGCTTTATGAATCTTACTGGAATTACAGATTACGAAGAAGTTCTTTTAAAGCATTATGTTGACAGTCTCGTGTTAGATATTGAAAAAATCGGACATAAAAAGAAAGAGATTTCTCTTATTGATGTTGGAACAGGTGCTGGTTTTCCGGGGCTTCCGTTAAAAATAGCATATCCACAGATTAATGTAGTTCTGCTTGATTCACTTAATAAAAGAGTAAAGTTTCTTAATCAGGTAATAGAAGAACTTGGACTTACAGGAATAGAAACAGTTCATTCAAGAGCAGAGGATGGTGGAAGAAATAATGACTTAAGAGAACATTTTGATGTAAGTGTTTCTCGTGCTGTTGCTAACTTAGCAACTCTTGTGGAATATAACATTCCATTCGTAAAGGTTGGTGGATATTTTGTGGCATATAAGTCAGGAGATATTGATGAAGAATTAGTAAATGCTAAGAAAGCAGTCAGTGTTCTTGGCGGAACGATAGAAGAAGTGAAGAAATTCCAGCTTCCTGGTACTGATATTGACCGTTCTTTAGTATATATCAAGAAGATTAAGCCTACATCTGGAAAGTTTCCAAGAAAAGCGGGACTTCCTTCTAAAGAACCAGTTGCGTAAGCAGTATGTATACACAATATAGTATAAAGAAAACCCATATTATTCACATAAAATGATTAGTAAATCATCATATTGTGGATAATATGGGTTTATTTTTGGTTAACTGTTGATTATCAGGATATCATAAAAATACCTCATGATGGATAACTAATTAAGAAAAATCTCAGCCTGTCTTACGAATTCAGCCGGCTGTTCAACCTGTGGAAGCTTCTTGGCATCCTGAATCATAACATTTTCAATTGCTGGATTGATATGGATATATTCATCAATAACGTCATTATTATTGTGCATACCGTTAATCATGTATATACAGTTATCAAGATCAGAAAGTGCTTTTGAGATAGTAACAGTAGTAAAGTTACATTCAGTGCTGATAAACAGATATTTGGCTGAAGCATCACCAAGATGTGCATTCTCATGGCATGCATTGATATAATCAGCCGGAATTCTTCCATCTATAAAATTTTTTGAAAGTAGCTTTCTAAGAGATGGTCTGTTAAACAGAATGTTGTATACAGAAGTTCCAATAACAGGCACATTTAAAATGTGTCTTCTTATTCCACTTAAGTTATCAGGCCCTTTAAGAGCATCTTCAACTGATAAAGGAGAAACAAGAATAATCTTATTAAACAGTGCATGATTATTAAATGCAGCCATTATCACAATTGGTGTTGAGCCTGCTGTAGCAACAACATCAGTTTTGGAACGAATAACATTGAGCACGAAATCATTGATAAGCTGTGTATACATAAATGTTGTATAAGTAAGATTAGGTTTATCAGAATGACCACATCCCAATAAATCAATAGCGTAAACCTTGTGATTCTTAGCAAAACTGTTTATAGTCTGTTCCCATTCGTAGCTTGAACTGTAAGAATTAAGATCGTGTATAAGTAAAAGTGGAGAACCTGAGCCGGCAGTTATATATGCAATATTGCCGAACTTCCACTGATAATTGCTTCTTATTCTTTTACCTGTATAATTATTAGCGGTAGATAATTTGAATATTATGCTGTTAATCAGGTGTGTAGTAGTAATAACAGCAGTTCCCATACCTACTGCCAGTCCTATTTTTTGCCATTTATTCATAATAGATGCCTCCTGAAATTTCCGAAAGAAAATGTTCTAACGCACTTTTAGATAAAATTATTATATTCCATTATTTTGTGTGTGGCAATCATTAATTTATGTTAATGTATCATCTGAAATACAAATTATTAGAACTTTTTAAGATGTTTTTATATAAATTAGTACTTTATCGTAAAAAAGTACTTTATTTATTGTAATTAATAGAGTATTATCATCTTAAAAGTTTCTGAAATATCTTATTATGAATTATTATTTTAAGGGTAATAAATAAAGTATTTATATAATATTTAATGTTGATTAATAATATACAAACTGAGAATGGAGTTAGTAATATAATGTCAAATTTATGTAAACAGTATGTTGAAAATGAATTAAATTGTTATAAGAAAAAATTATATGATATTACTAATGAAATTCATTCAACAGAGATTGAGCTAAAAACTGTTGATAAGAATCTTATTAAGTTAAATAAAGAAAAAGACTGGTCAGAAGATATATTTCATTCATTGATTTCATTAAAACAAACTGATAATATTAGGTTACAAACATTACAGGATTCAAAATATGAATTGAATAATAAAATTAATTTTTTGAATAATCAGAAAAAAGATGTTGAAACTAAAATTGAAGAACTTATTAATATTTTAAGAGATGATGATTCCAATGTTTCACGTGAAACAATGAGTGATTCTATACATGATAATGTCAAACTAATTGATTTTATTGAACTTGACCGAAAACGTATATCAAGAGATATTCATGACAGTGTTGTGCAGAATCTTACAGCGTTAATACATAAACAGGAATTTATATCTCAAATTATTAATACTGATATTACAAGATCAAAACTCGAAATTAACAATTCAGTTGTATTGATAAAAGAATCAATTAATGAATTGAGAAATATAATATATGAATTAAGACCAATGAGTGTTGATGATCTTGGATTTAAGAATGCTATTATGAATATGATTGATAAATTTAATAGAGAAAGTAATGTAATTACATATTATTCATCAATTAATTTTGATGATGAATTAAGTATCGATTCAAATCTTATTATATCAATACTTCGAATTATAAATGAATTAAATAGTAATGCAATTAAATATTCTAACGGGACAGAAATTATAATTAACGTTACTCTTAAAGATAACAATGTTATTATTGAATTTAAGGATAATGGAAAAGGATTTGATTATTATAATACTGTTTATGATAGAAATAAAAATTCTGGATTTGGATTAACAATGTTAAAAGAACGAGTTGCATTATTAAATGGAAATATTAAATATATATATGATAATGGTTCTGATTTTTTTATAGAAATACCAGTTTGGTAAGAGAGGGGTGTAATTATGGCGGTTAATATATTATTAGCTGATGACCATAGAATGGTAAGAGAAGGTTTAAAACAACTTTTAGAAACTGATTCAGAGATAAATGTTGTGGCAGAAGCAGGAGATGGGTATGAATGTCTCAATCTTACTAATAAGACAAAACCTGATATTGTTTTATTGGATATTAATATGCCTAATATGGATGGAATTCAGGTTCTTAATATAATGAAACAACAAAAAATGTTATGCAAGGTTATTGTACTTACAATACATAATGAAATTGAATATCTGGTTAAAGCATTAGAAATTGGATGTGACGGATTTATATTAAAAGATTCTGATTTTGATACATTAAAGAAAGCTATATTTTCTGTTTATTCTGGTGAAACATATATTGAACCTTCTCTTATGCCATTACTTAATTCTAGTCTTGCAGAAAGAGATGTATTAAAAGAAAAAGTATCAGATCTTACAAGACGAGAGATGGAAGTGTTGAAAATGATTGCATCTGGTGCATTTAATAAAGAAATCGCATTGACACTTAATATAAGTGAAAGAACAGTAAAAAATCATGTATCTAACATATTTAAGAAAATAGGTGTTTCTGATAGAACACAGGCTGCAGTGTTTGCAATAAAAAATAATATAATTAGTATAAAATAGTTTAACAATTAATATTACTTATTATGATTGAACAAAAATATGAGATGATATATATATTTCAAAATAGAAATATATATATCATTTTTTTATGTTTCACGTGAAACATAAAAAATACAATTTGTTATAACATATTGTAACAATGTGTGCTATAATAAAAATGATAAAAAAGTTATTTATTAAATAAAATGATATGAGATTATGTTTCACGTGAAACATAGAACATATGGAATAAGAGGGTAATGTGGGAAGAATAATTGCAATAGCAAATCAGAAAGGTGGAGTTGGTAAAACAACAACAGCTATAAATTTGGCAGCATGTCTTGCAGAAGCTGGACAGAAGATTCTTATAATAGATATTGATCCGCAGGGAAATACGACAAGTGGTTTTGGATTATCTAAGACAGACATTGAAAAAACAGTTTATGAGGTATTATTGGGAGAATGTAATATTAAAGATGCAATAGTAGAAAATATAATTGATAATCTTGATATACTTCCATCTAATGTGAATCTTGCAGGTGCAGAGATTGATTTAATTGACGTAGATAATAGAGAGTATATTTTAAAAGAAAGTATATTAGAAGTAAGAGACAGATATGATTATATTATACTTGATTGTCCTCCTTCATTAAGTATGCTTACTGTTAATGCAATGACGGCAGCTGATACTGTTCTGGTTCCAATTCAATGTGAATATTATGCATTAGAGGGATTAACACAGCTTATACATACGATTAATCTTGTAAAGAAAAAACTAAATCCACAACTTGAACTTGAAGGTGTGGTATTTACAATGTATGATTCAAGAACAAATCTGTCATTACAAGTAGTCGAAAATGTTAAGGATAATCTTAAACAAAATATTTACAAAACAATTATACCAAGAAATATTCGTCTGGCAGAAGCACCAAGTCACGGACTACCAATAAATCTATATGATCCAAAGTCTACCGGTGCAGAAAGTTACAGGTTATTAGCGGAAGAAGTAATGGGAAGAGAAGAATAAATATAATGGAGGATTGTGATAGTATGCCAACAAAGAACACTAAAACAAGTAAATCAAGAGGATTGGGAAAAGGCATTGGTAATCTGTTTCAGGAAGAAGATACTAATGATCAGAAAGTAGTTGTTAAGGAAGTGGTAAAAGAGGTTGTTAAAGAAGTTCCGGTTCCGGCAGAAACTAAATTAAAGATTTCTCAGATTGAGCCTAACAAGAATCAGCCAAGAAAAGCATTTGATGAGGATGCACTTATAGAACTTTCAGAATCAATAAAACAGTATGGAGTGTTACAGCCACTTCTTGTTAAAAAGATGGATAAAAATTATCAGATTATAGCTGGTGAAAGAAGATTCAGAGCTGCAAGACTTGCGGGTGTTAAAGAAGTACCGGTTATTATTAAGGACTATTCATCACAGGAGGTTATGGAGATAGCTCTTATTGAGAATATACAGAGAGAAGATCTTAATCCAATAGAAGAAGCACTTGCATATCAGCAGCTTATTAAAGATTATAGATTAAAACAGGATGAAGTTGCAGAAAAGGTGGCAAAATCAAGAACCGCAATTACAAATTCGTTGAGATTATTAAAGCTTGATGAAAGAGTTCAGGAAATGGTAATCGAAGGAAAATTAAGTAGTGGTCATGCAAGAGCAATTATTAGTATTGAAGATAAAGAAAAACAATACATGGTTGCACAGAAGATATTTGACGAAAAACTCAATGTGCGAGATGTTGAAAAACTTGTTAAAAATATTGATAAGTTAGATAAATCTGTGGAAAAGACAAAGCCAGAAAATGATTTTGTATATAGAGATTTTGAAGAAAAATTGAAGAAAATCATGGGTACACAAGTAGTTATCAAAAATAAGAATAATAACAAGGGTAAAATTGAAATTCAGTATTATTCACAGGCAGAGCTTGAAAGAATATATGATATGTTAAAGAAAATTAATGAATAATTAAGTTTATATATAATGTATACTATATAACTAATTTAATAATATATTAATAAGCTAATATACAGAAAGGAAAAATTATGTTAGATGTATTTGGATTATTTAAAGTGGACACACTTTATGTAGTTATAGGTCTGCTTGTAATAACAATTGCAGCAATAGTTCTTGCAATTGTTGCAATATGCAAGGCTTGTGCTATGACGAAAAAGTATGAGATGATGATGGAAGGCTCTGATGGAAAGAGCATGGAGAAAATGGTCAGAAAATATACCGATGACATTATCAATCTTCAGAAGACAAGTGAAGATAATACAGAAGCTATTAAGGACATATATGAAAAGATGCAGCTTACATTCCAGAAGGTTGGTGTTAATAAGTATGATGCATTCCATGAAATGGGTGGAAAGTTAAGCTTTGCACTATGTATGCTTGATAAGAAAGACAATGGATACGTTGTAAATGTAATGCACAGCAATGATGGCTGTTTTGCTTATATTAAGGAAATAGTTAATGGAAAGTCTTATATTGAACTTGGTAAAGAAGAGGAGAAAGCTGTTAAGCAGGCACTGGCCGGACGTATGGGAGACGAAGAATTAAGTAAAGAAATTAACGATTTAATGCAGAAAGACAAAATGTAATTGAAAATATACAGAAAAAGGTGCATAATAGCATTTGGTAAATTTGATAAAATAGTGTCAATGATAGGACACGGAAATGAGGAGTAATGTTAGATTTAAAATTTGTCAGAGAAAACCCGGATATTGTAAAACAGAATATTAAGAATAAATTTCAGGACAGAAAGCTTCCACTTGTAGATGAAGTAATTGAGCTTGATGCTAAAGCTCGTGCAACACAGACAGAAGCTGATGAATTAAGAGCAAACAGGAACAAGCTTTCTAAGCAGATAGGTGCTCTTATGGCACAGGGAAAGAAGGAAGAGGCAGAGGCAGTTAAGGCACAGGTAAGTGCAGATGCAGCAAAGCTTGCTGAATTAGAGGCTTCTGAAAAGGAACTTAATGAAAAGGTTAATAAGATTATGATGACTATTCCTAACATCATAGATCCTAGTGTACCAATCGGAAAAGATGACAGCGAGAATGTTGAAATTGAGAAGTTTGGTGAGCCTGTAGTTCCTGATTTTGAAGTACCATATCATACAGATATTATGGAAAGATTCAACGGAATCGATATGGATGCAGCTGGTAAGGTTGCTGGTAATGGTTTTTATTACCTTATGGGAGATATTGCAAGACTTCATTCAGCAATTATCTCATATGCAAGAGATTTCATGATTGACAGAGGGTTCACATACTGTATTCCTCCTTATATGATAAGAAGTAATGTAGTTACCGGTGTTATGAGCTTTGATGAAATGGATGCCATGATGTATAAGATAGAAGGTGAAGATCTTTACCTTATTGGAACAAGCGAACATTCAATGATTGGTAAGTTTATTGACACAATTACACCTGAGGAAGAGCTTCCTAAGACTCTTACAAGCTATTCTCCATGTTTCAGAAAAGAGAAGGGTGCACATGGTATCGAGGAAAGAGGTGTATATAGAATCCACCAGTTCGAGAAACAGGAAATGATTGTTGTATGTAAACCAGAAGATAGCAAGATGTGGTTTGATAAATTATGGCAGAATACAGTAGATTTCTTCAGAACAATGGATATTCCAGTAAGAACACTTGAGTGCTGTTCAGGAGATTTAGCTGACCTTAAGGTTAAGTCTATTGATGTTGAAGCATGGTCACCAAGACAGAAGAAGTACTTCGAGGTTGGTTCATGTTCTAACTTAGGAGATGCTCAGGCAAGAAGACTTAAGATAAGAGTTCAGGGTAAGGACAAGAACAAGTACTTTGCACATACGCTTAACAACACATGTGTTGCACCTCCAAGAATGCTTATTGCTTTCCTTGAGAATAACCTTCAGGCAGATGGAAGAGTTCTTATTCCAGAAGCTCTTCGTATGTACATGGGTGGTAAGACAGAATTAGTACCAGTTAAGTAATATGAATACTAAATAGATATTATTAAAAATGTGGATAAAACATATCAAATGAATATGTTTTATCCACATTTGTTTTATGTTATCCACAAATTTTGTGGATAAGTGTGTTGATTCTGTGGGAAATCCATTAAAATGCTGTTAAAAACCAGTATTTTAATGTGGAAAACCTTGTTTATATTGGTATGTGGAAAACTTTTACTGGAAATCTACAACATTTATCCACTGATTAAGAAGTTCTTTTTCTTCTTCTTTATTCTTAGTAAGTCTTGCTGCTGCAACTAATGGAAGCCATTCATTAACATATGAACGTTTTGTGTTAGTTAATTCACAGAAAGCACTTATGTACTTTTCAGGAATATCACTCTTGTCACCAAACTGTAATTTGAGAAGTAAAAATGTATTCGCAATATCGGCAGATGCATTACCCTGTGTAGCATGTACCCAGTCAACTGCTGTGATTTCTTTGATATTTCCCTTGGCATCAGCAGTAACAATAATATTATCAGGACAATAATCTCCGTGACAAAGCTTAGTATGATTCTTCATGGAATTAAGCCTTGTAAGAAGTTCATACTTAACGCTGTTATCAAGTTCTTCAATAGAGTTAATCTGGCGGTTCATTTTATCCTTTAATACCAGAAGAAGTGGGTTAGACTTCTTCTGGAAAGATATCTGGTATTCAACCATTTTCTTAATATAATCATCAGCCTTGTCAGGGTATTTTTCAATTAATTGTGTAAGAGTAGGACCTTCAACATATTCACTTGTGATAGACCATTTACCGTCAGTAACAGCAACCTCTAAAAGCTTTGGAATATTAACGCCTGCGTCTTCAACTCTAGAAGTATTAAGAGCTTCATATAAAACATCTGATTTGTTGTAGGTCTTGGCAAAGACCTTAGTAGCTTTGCCATTCTCTACATATACTGATTTTAACTTAGATTTTGCTAAATATTTTTTCATATGACATGTCTTCCTTTCTTAAAATAATAATGATGATTATTTACCATAGTAAGCCTTTAAGTACATGGCTTTCATTTCACTCATAAGAGGATATCTTGGGTTAGCACCAGTACACTGGTCATCAAATGCAGCTTCTGTCATCTCATCAAGAGTTGCAAGGAAGTCTTCCTCTTTAACACCATAATCTGCAATAGTTTTCTTAATTCCTACCTTTGCCTTTAATTCTTCAATAGCCTTGATGAGGTTTTCAAATTTCTCATCATCATCTTTACCCTGAATTCCAAGGAAGTCAGCACACTCAACATAACGTGCTTTGCAATGTGGATACTTATACTGTGAGAATGTTCCCATCTTGGTTGGAACCTCTGCAGCATTGAATCTCATTACATCAGTGATAAGAAGGGCATTAGCAATTCCGTGTGGAAGGTGGTGATATGCACCCAGTTTATGTGCAAGTGAGTGGCACACTCCAAGGAAAGCATTAGCAAAAGCCATACCAGCCATAGTAGAAGCTGTTGCCATCTTTTCTCTTGCAACTGCATCATGTGCACCTAATTCATAAGCTGCTGGAAGATATTCAAATATATTCTTCATAGCCTGTAATGCAAGACCATCTGTATATTCTGTTGCCATAATGGAAGCGTATGCTTCAAGTGCATGTGTAAGTGCATCAATACCAGAAGCTGCTGTAAGTCCCTTAGGCTGATTCATATGCATGTCAGCATCGATAATAGCCATCTTAGGAAGTAATTCATAGTCAGCAAGTGGATATTTCTGACCGGTTGTTTCATCGGTAATAACTGCAAAAGGAGTTACCTCTGAACCTGTTCCAGAAGATGTTGAGATAGCGACAAAGTAAGCTTTCTCACCCATCTTAGGGAATGTGTATATTCTCTTTCTGATATCCATGAAACGCATAGCCATATCAAGGAAGTCTGCCTCAGGATGTTCGTACATAACCCACATAATCTTGGCAGCATCCATTGCAGAACCACCACCAATTGCGATGATTACATCAGGTTCGAAAAGTCTCATAGCAGCTGTACCTTCTTTAGCACATGCAAGTGTTGGATCTGGTGCTACATTATAGAAAGTAGTATGCATGATTCCTAAAGAATCTAACTTATCTGTGACACATTTGGTATAACCATTCTTATAAAGGAACTGGTCAGTAACGATAAATGCTTTCTTCTTACCCATTACAGTTCCAAGTTCATCAAGGGCAACAGGTAAGCAGCCCTTCTTAAAGTAAACCTTCTCAGGTGCTCTAAACCAAAGCATATTCTCTCTCCTCTCAGCGACAGTCTTTACATTAAGCAGATGTTTTACTCCAACGTTCTCAGATACTGAGTTTCCGCCCCAAGAGCCGCATCCAAGTGTAAGAGAAGGAGCCATCTTAAAGTTGTAGAGGTCACCGATTCCACCGTGAGATGAAGGTGTATTGATAAGGCAGCGGCATGTCTTCATTCTTTCAGAGAATTCAGCAATCTTGTCTGCCTGTGTTTCAACATTAATATAAAGAGATGATGTATGACCAAATCCACCATCTGCAATCAGGTGTTCAGCTTTTGAAAGAGCATCTTCAAAATCTTCTGCCTTGTACATTGCAAGGACAGGTGATAACTTTTCATGAGCAAATTCTTCTGAGAGGTCTACAGATGTTACTTCACCGATAAGAATTTTAGTTTCTTCAGGAACAGTAACGCCTGCTAAAGCAGCAATAGTATGGGCTTTTTGACCAACAATCTTCGCATTAAGGGCACCGTTGATAATAATAGTCTTTCTTACCTTTTCTGTCTCGCTCTTATTAAGGAAGTAGCAGCCTCTGTATGCAAATTCTTCTTTAACAGCCTTGTAAACCTTCTTGTCAACAATTACAGACTGTTCAGAAGCACATATCATACCATTGTCAAATGTCTTAGAATGAATAATTGAGTTAACAGCAAGTATTACATCTGCTGATTCATCAATGATAGCAGGAGTATTACCAGCACCTACACCAAGTGCAGGCTTTCCAGAAGAGTAAGCAGCTTTAACCATTCCAGGTCCGCCGGTAGCTAAGATAATATCTGCTTCCTTCATAAGTGTATCTGTAAGCTCAAGGGAAGGAACATCTATCCAGCCAATGATTCCCTCAGGGGCACCTGCTGCAACAGCAGCTTCAAGAACAACCTTAGCTGCTGCAATTGTCGATTTCTTAGCTCGTGGATGTGGGCTTATGATAATACCATTTCTAGTCTTAAGTGAAATAAGAGTTTTGAAAATAGCTGTTGAAGTTGGATTAGTTGTTGGGATTACGGCTGCAACAACTCCAATAGGTTCAGCAACCTTTTTAATTCCATATGCCTTATCCTCTTCAATAACACCACAAGTCTTAGTATCTCTGTAAGCATTATAAATGTATTCAGAGGCATAATGATTCTTGATAACCTTATCTTCTACAATTCCCATACCAGTTTCTTCAACTGCAAGCTTGGCAAGAGGAATTCTTGCTTTATTGGCAGCAAGTGCAGCAGCAGTAAATATCTTATCTACCTGTTCCTGAGTATAAGCTGCGAAGATGCGTTGAGCCTCCCGTACACCGGCAAGCCTTTCTTCAAGAGCTTCGACTGTGTCAACAATTGGGTAATTCTCAGTTAAATTCTTTGACATAACATTTCCTCCATAACTTGATTCGTGCAATATTGATTGATAATAATTTAACAATGTCAATATAACACTAATATAATTATAAGTCAATATTCATTGTAATATTAATTAAAATATGCTATCTTTTACCTAGTAACTGGGGGACTAATAAATCTTTTGTTAAGGATGGAGCGGCTTATGAAACAGGTTAGTGTTGATAATCTTAAAGAAAACGATATATTAGCTTTTCCTATATTGTCGCATTCGGGGACTGTTCTTATTCATGCGGATGTTGCTCTGACAGATGAACTTATTGAAAGAGCAATTAATCTTGGAGTAAGAACTGTATACATAAAAGACGAAAAAGAGGGAATTGTCAGGGAGAATACTTCTGATAGTGATACGGCACGGGAAGAGGAAGAATATCCATACAGACTTGAAGAAACTGCCAATAATTCAAGGCAGATAGTAAAAAAAATATTAGAAAAACACATTTATAAACATAATGAAGAACTTAAGATAATTGTTAATGAGGCACAGAGAATACTTGATACAGTTATTGCAGAGCCGGAGGTTGTGAATAATATTACTGAAATCAGGAATGTAAGTACTGACATGTATACACACTGTATTAATGTATGTACTTTGTCAACAATTATGGCATTAAGGCTTAAAATGAGTAATAAACAGATACATAATATTGCGATGGGAGCAATACTTCATGATATAGGACTCAGATATATTAATGTTCCTTATGTTAATGTTAGTGAGAATAAGATGACTAATAAAGATGCTGTTGAATATAAGAAGCATACTATATTTGGATACAGCTCACTGCAGGACGAGGAATGGCTTCCTGACGTGGCAAAGGAGATTATTCTCTTTCACCATGAAAGAATTGATGGCTCAGGATATCCTTTCCAGCATAAGGGTGACAGGCTTAAACCAGAAGTTAAGCTTGTTTCTATCTGTGATGATTTTGACAGTATGATAAGTGGCATAGGCAGTGAGAAGATGAAGATATATGAAGCTATTGAATACATCAAAGTGCATTCGGGAGTAAAATATGACCCTACAATTGCTTCAAAATTCTTAGACTCAGTTGCTGCATACCCTGTCGGCTGTACAGTTTACACAAGTGATGGCGAAAA
Organism: Lachnospira eligens; assembly: GCF_009680455.1. Lineage (GTDB taxonomy): Bacteria > Bacillota > Clostridia > Lachnospirales > Lachnospiraceae > Lachnospira > Lachnospira eligens_A. Next base: position 432,032 of record NZ_WKRD01000002.1, on the reverse strand, counting down.
AGCTGTAGTTATAAGACAGAATAAGGAAGCTGCTGACAGACCTGTTATAAGAATGACAGAGCATGCAGATGGAACACCTTATACTGAAAATGTAGAGTATAACTTATTAAAGCAGCTTACTATGTTTATAGTAGATACAGAATAGAGCATTGGAGCAGCTATGAATTTATATATAAGAACCCTTGGATTTGATAATATGACATCAGAGGCTGAGGCAAAATTTATAAAAACAGGAATTAGAGAAAGCATAAAAGAAGGATTTGTGATACGCCACGAGAAATTAGATCGTGGCGTTATTATCTTGCGCCTTAGCAACTCAACCGGATTGTATGTGTATGGAAGATATGAAAAGAATGTTTTTAAATATGAGTATTATTTTCCGTTTGTTGTGGGGAAGGCTTTAAGTGACAATGAGGAGATGACTATTGAGAGACATCTTGACAAGGAATCCTATGCAGTTATATGTGATGAATTAAAGACAGGAGTAACGCTTATATTTTATCTTCAGAATGTAATGGATTATCTTGATTATCTGTACAGTGGTAAGGATTTTAATGCAGATGATTTTAATCCTGACAGAAAGAACGAAATTGGTAAAGTACCAATCAGAAACAAAAAGGTGGCACTTACAGGACTGTCGCTAGGTGGAATTATTATGCTTCCGGTGAGAAAGGAAAGAAATTCTAAGAAAAGCAGACAGGATGAAATTGCAAGAAAGAATCTTATTCAGGCTGCAAAGAATGGAGATGAGGATGCAATTGAGAGCCTTACAATTGAAGATATTGATACATACAATGAACTTTCTAACCGTGTCATGAAGGAAGATATATTTACTATAGTAGACTCAACATTTATGCCATGCGGTGTAGAATGTGACCAGTATTCCGTCATAGGAGAGATTCTTGAACTGCGTGAAGAGGAGAATATATACACTGGTGAGAAGATATATATTATGGTTCTTGAATGTAACAGTCTTATTATAACTACAGCAGTTAATAAGGAACATCTGCTTGGAGAACCAGCCATAGGCCGCAGATTCAAAGGACAGATATGGCTTCAGGGAAATGTAAGATTTACTGACTGATATTGTTGTTAAATATATGCTTTCATAATAAATTGTATTTAATATAGAAATTTACATATTATTACAAATGTGGTATTATAATACAAGGCATATAAGAAATCGGAAATGTCAACTAAATATTATTAATTATCAACGAGGAGGGAAAGCTATGAAGTTTTTCAGAAAATTAGGCTTTCAGCTTGTTTTATTTTTCGTTGTTGCCATTACAATTCCTATTGTAATGCTTATGGTAAGTTCAATTACAACAACTTCGTCTTCAATGGAAAATAACATGAAGGTAACAAGTGAGCAGACTTTGAATGAAGCACAGAATCAGTTTACTACATATCTTAAGACTCTGTCGCAGCCGGTAGACCTGCTTACAAGAAAGAATGAAGTAAAGCATCTTGAGGATCAGGGAACATTAAGTGATAATGTTAAGGCAGTAAGAGATTCTCTTATTGCATCAGTTAAGGTTACTAATGGTGCAGAAAGAGCGTTCTTTGCTACTAATACTAATCTTGAGATTACAGGTTGGGGAGAATATAACCCAGAGACTGGTAAGACACTTAGTAAGGGTGGTCTTGAGAATGGTGTAGACAGAACTAAGGAAGTATGGTACACAGATTGTAAAGGTCTTAAGGCAAGAAACAGCATTTATGCTTATTTTTCAAAGCCATATTATAGCAAGGATTTTGATAAGACAATAATTACTGTTTCACAGGAAATTAAGCATTCAGACGGAACGAATTATGGTACTGTGGGTATGCATATTGATTTTTCTGAGATTACAGATTTTGTACAGGGTATCGGACTTCTTAATACAGGATTTGTTGTCCTTGCAGATGAAGATGGTAATATACTTGTTAATAATGATAATAACAAGTATGTAACAGATTCAGTATCAGGACTGAATTGCTGGAGTACAGTTAAAGGTCTTACAGATGCTGATTATGATAAAGCATTTTCATTTGATGAAAACATTAATGGTGAAAAGGTACATGTAGTAACATCTAAGGATGCTGTTACAGGATGGACACTTGTTGGTTTTATCAGTTCTAAAGAAACATCTGCTACAACTAATAAGATGATTAGCAATACTGTTATATTCAGTATTATAGCATTTGTTATTGGAATTGGTATTGCACTTGCAGTTACAGCTTCTATGACTAAGGAGATTAAGAAGGTTTCTGGACATATGAAGGATGTTGCGGGTGGTGATTTAACAGATAGAATTGATGTAAAGAAGAAGAATGAGTTTGGAGACCTTGAGAATAACTTTAACAACATGGTTGAGAACATGGCAGTTCTTATTAAGGGTGTTGAGGAAAAGAGTGGAGTTATAGTAGATGCATCTGCTAAGATTGCAGGAGTATCTAAGTCTACTACAGAGACAGTAGGTCAGGTTTCAGAGGCTATACAGAGTGTTGCAGTTGGTGCATCAGGTCAGGCAGACAGTACACAGACAGCAACACAGGAAGTAGAAAATCTTGCAGACAGATTAAAGGAAACTAAGGCTTATGTAACTGATATCAGTGATATGTCTGTTGAAACACAGAAGTTAAGTAATAAGGGACTTACAATTGTTGATGAACTTATTACTAAGGGACAGCGTTCAATTGATAACTCTAAGATTTCTAAAGCAGTTGTATCTGAGATGGTAAGCAGTATAGAGAAGATTAATTTCATATCAGATGCCATTACAGAAATTACAGAGCAAACTAACCTGTTATCACTTAATGCTTCTATCGAGGCAGCAAGAGCAGGAGAGAGCGGTAAGGGATTCGCAGTAGTTGCTGATGAGATAAGAAAGCTTGCTGAACAGTCACAGCAGTCAACAGATGAGATTAAGCAGATTGTTAATGAGATTACTATTAAGTCACAGCAGGTTGAGCAGACAATGGATGAGTCAGTTGGTATTATAGAGGAACAGAATGTATCTATTAAGGATGCTAAGGAACTGTTTAATACAATTTCTGATTCAGTTAACGGACTTAAGGAAGGTCTTGATAATATTACACAGCTCAATGAGGCTATGGATACTAACAGAAATAATGTTGTAAGTAAGATGGAAGATGTTGCAGCAGTAGCAACTGAGACTGCCGCAGCCTCTGAAGAGGTTACAGCATCAGCCGTTGATGTTGAGCAGACAATGCACGACCTTAATGAATTTACAGTTGAACTTGATAATATCGCAGAGGCTCTTAAGGAAGCTATTGATAAGTTCAAGTTGCAATAATTAAACTAATCCGATAAATGTGTTTATGGAAGCTGCCACTCAGGCGATTGTAATCGCCAGGTGGCAGCTTCTTTTTAATCTCAGGGTATCATTGACCTTGCTGATGTTTTGTGATAAAATTTCTCTTGGTGTTTAGCCAAGTTGTTCTCATAGTTAAGTGGATATAACGGGGACCTCCTAAGTCTCAATCCCCAGTTCGACTCTGGGTGGGAACATTTATATTAAGAAGTGACAAGCAGTAGCGATGAGAATCGTTGCTGCTTTTTTATATTACATATTTTAGTGTGTGATTACAGTGTATTATAAAGAATTATTGCTTAAAGAAATCAATATATGGAAAAAAATCATTGTACATGATAAAATTAAAAAGATGGAGATATAGAGTAAGGGGTATAACATGAAAAGGGAACAGGGGATATTAATTGGCACAGTAATAGCTGCGATTATTATGATGTTTTTATGTAGTGTTTTCACATTTAGTGATGCAGTTTCTGAAAAAGCTTTGACAACTTGCATTCCAGAATCAGTAAGTATAACAGAGGATGGAAAAACACAATATGATTTTAATTTACAATCATATGGACAGGATATAGGTTCAATAGTATTTTATTCTTCACATCAGAGAATAAATGTATATGCACAAGGAGAAGAAATTTACAGACTTAGTAATAAACGAAGTATATGGGGAAATACCCCGGGATGGACATGGAATTTTGTAAAGCTTCCATCTGATGTGGACAGACTTCAAATAGAGATTTCACCTTGTTATAAGGAGGTTGAAGGCCAGAAACAGGAATTCTATATCGGTGGTGGCAATGATATATATATGAAATTGCTTCGAAAAGCTATGCCAGCATTTATTATAAGCGTAGTTATTTTATTGGTAGGATTATATATTACTATATATTGGACGATTGTACATAAGGGGAGTCAGATAGACGGAACATTGTTATATCTGGGAATATTTTCGATTCTTCTTGGATTATGGTCAGCAAATGAAACAGATGTATCTGCACTTATATTTGCAAACAGACAAGCCGGGTCATACATTGCTTTTGTTACACTTATGATTATGCCAATGGCATTTATTATGTTTGTAAAAAGTTTTTTGGAAATAAATGATAATCTGTTTTGGAAATTAATCTGTTATTTTAATGTAATAATTATTCTTTTAGAACACATACTTAATGCTACAGGAATATATTATTTTAGACAGACATTGTGGATGACTCATATTGTAATCATATTAATGCTGATATATTTATTTGTTGTAATTACAATTAAGATTATTAGAAGACAGTTGGACACCAGGTATAAATACTGTATATTAACGTTGATTTTAGTATTTTTGTCGACAATCATAGATATGGCAGGATATTATAAGAGTGGTAATAATTCAGGAGTATTTGGAAGAATAGCATTTCTTTTATTTATTCTTGTACTTGGATTAGATGCTTCAAGACAGACCGTTGCGAGACTAAAAAAGGGGAGAAGGATAGGGGAGCTAGAGCAGTTTGCTTTAAATGATTCCATGACAGGCATGTATAATAGAAATGCATATGATTATTATATTAATAATGAAAAATGCTTTGATGGTTGTATGGTTGTAACATTTGATTTAAATAATCTTAAAAGTTGTAATGATAACTACGGACATAGAGTGGGAGATGCTTATATTATTAATGCAGCACGGATAATAGAAAATATATTTGAGCGTTATGGTAAGTGTTACCGCATTGGTGGCGATGAGTTTTGTTGTATAATACCAAAGGGAAAGAGTGTAGACATAGAGCGTGTAATAAGAAAGCTTTATCATGATGTAGATGTTTTGAACAATAAGAGAATTATTCCAACAGAAGTGGGAATTGCCTGTGGTTATGCTGTTTTTACAGTTGATGATATGGAACTGGAAAGAGTACGAGAGCGTGCAGATGAGGAGATGTATCAGCGAAAAAAAGAAATGAAAATGTGATTAATAACTCAAAAATTAATATCTTATAAATTATTATCGACATACGCCCGCATACACGATATAATGAGCGTTAGCAAGGGGGAACATGCTTATGAATTATATTGTTATGGATCTTGAGTGGAATCAGAGTGCCAAGGGAAAACAATTTTCTGAGGATCATTTTCCTTTTGAGATTATACAGATAGGCGCGGCGAAGGTTAATGAGAAGCTTGATATTGTAGATGAGTGGCAGTGTACCATTAAGCCACAAGTGTATACAAAGCTGCAGAATACAGTCAAGAAGATACTAGGGATAACAGAAAATGACCTTGCTAACGGAACTGATTTCGTATCGGGTGTAACTGAATTTCTTGAATGGTGCGGTGAGGATTATACATTTGTTACATGGGGAAGCATGGATATTACTGAATTAAGAAGGAATATGAAGTTCTATGATGTTCCGGAGAATTTCCCAAAGCCGCTTCTGTATCTTGATCTTCAGAAACTTTACAGTATTAATTTTTCAGATGGCAAGACACGCATGAATCTTAAGTCTGCAATCGATGAGCAGGGAATCAAGGGTGATGAGCATTATCATTCAGCAATGAGTGATGCAAGGTACACAGCCAAGATAATGAAGAAGCTGGATTTCGACAGAGTTAAGAAGTTCTGTAGTATAGACACATTTACAATTCCAGAGTCAAGAAAGGACGAGGTATATCTTAACTTTGGAACTTATGAGAAGTATATTTCAAAGGGATTTGCTACAAGGGACAAGGCTGCAAGCGACAGAAATGTACGTTCCTGCAAATGTTTTTTATGTGGCAGGACTATGACAAGAACAGTTAAGTGGTTTGCCACTAATTCGAAATGCTATTATGGCTTGTTTACATGTGATGAACATGGACTTATAAAGGGGCGTTTCAGAGTTAAACAGACCGAAGAAGGCAGATATTATGCAGTCAGAATTATGAAGCACACTGATGAAAAGGGTGCACTTAAGATATATGAAAAGCAGATAAAAGAGAGAGAACACAGACGCAGGCGGCGTCAGGCAGAGAAACTCTCAGAACAGAAATAATGGCATGTCAGAAATTCAACTGACATGCCATTTTAATATATTTAATATCAGAACATTAATCCATATATTACTGCAAGACCAAGAATTACCTGGATAATTGTGAATCTGAAAACAACCTGTGTATCTGACCAGTCTTTATTCTTTCTCATATGGTCGTGGATTGGTGTACGAAGGTTCTTCATTAGGTTGATGTGAAGAAATCTCATGAATGAAACCTTGATAAGACCAAGTCCGCCATCGAGAATAATTATAAGTGCCATTGGAATATAAAGCAGCGGTGCATGGAGCTTGAGGAATGTAAATGCTATAAATATTCCTATTGCTCTCGAACCGGCGTCACCCATAAGAAGCTTGCTTGGTGATGCGTTGAACCACAGGTAGCCGAGGATACACACAATCATAATAAGAACGGTGTGTCTGTAAGCTGATTCAATATTAAATGACTTAAAAAGTACATACACTGAAGCAAGTGTTACAACTGAAAGTGTACCGCATAAGCCGTCAACACCATCTGAACAGTTAGTAACATTGATACTTACCCATATAAGTATAATAATAAGTATTGCATAGATGATTGGATTAAGAGTTACTGTCTTTCCAAAGAATGCAAGGTCAAATGTGTTAGGGTTGTAATGCAGGTAAGTAACTGCCGCCATAACCGATATTGCAAGGTCAATAAGACCTTTCTTTAAATTACCCCATGGTGATGAAGCACTGTCATCAAGGTATCCGCTGAGCATTGCGGCAAGCACAAGTATAAGATAAATGATAAGCTCGGCACTTAAGTTTACGAATAATGCACATGTGACTGTGAATGTAAGAATGAAAATCATGCCGGCGCCTCTTGGCTTTCCAACTGATTTACTTCCGTTAATGGCATAAGCTCTTCCGGCATCTCTTGGAAGAAGATTCTTGCCAAGAGCAATTGCAGCTATTGTAAATGCGAAGGCAAATAAAATGCTTACAAATGCTATGATGTTGGTGAAACTTTCGTTAATAATATAGTATATCATAAGAATTTAATACTCCTTTTCATCTTTCTAACTTATATAAAGCATTTATTTCAATGCGATTTACAGTATAACATAATATATGTGAAATGAACATTTTTTTTGCTAATGAAATGTAGTAATTAATTTGCTAATGTGGTAATATACTATTAATTAATGGGATAATCTGAGGGGACCCATGAGTATCGTGTAGGATAATAATATAATGGAGGATTTTATGAAGAATATGCAAAAATACGAGCAGCTGGCAATCACAGAAGTGGATGCATATCTTTTTGGACAGGGAACTCATTATGAGATATATAACAAAATGGGTGCGCATGTTGGAGTAAAAGACGGAAAAGAAGGTGTGTATTTTGCTGTGTGGGCACCTGCTGCAAGGGAAGTCTATGTTATAGGTGAGTTTAATAACTGGAATGCATATGGTTATGATATGAAGAAGATTTCAGATGGTGGAATATATGATTTGTTCATACCAGGAGCTAAAGCAGGGGATATGTATAAGTTCCTTATTATTTCCCAGAGTGGAGAGGCTCTTTACAAGGCAGATCCATATGCTAATCAGGCACAGTTAAGACCAGAGACAGCATCAATAGTTGCCGATCTTTCAGGTTATGAATGGAAAGATTCTGAATGGGTTGAGAAGAAGAAGACAGAGAATCATCTTAAAGCACCTCTTTCTATATATGAATGTCATCTTGGCTCATGGAAGAAGAAAGATGATGGAACAGAGGACGGATTTTATACATATAGAGAATTGGCACCTGAGCTTGCAAAATATGTAACAGATATGGGATACACACATATTGAACTTATGGGAATTGCAGAGTATCCATATGATGGATCATGGGGATATCAGGTAACTGGTTATTATGCACCTACAGCAAGATACGGAACACCTAAGGATTTCATGTATTTTGTAGATTATATGCATGAAAAAGGAATTGGTGTAATTCTTGACTGGGTACCGGCACATTTTCCAAAGGATGCACATGGACTTGCTAATTTCGATGGAAGCTGTGTATATGAGTATGCAGACCCTAGAAAGGGAGAGCATCCTGACTGGGGAACGAAGGTATTTGATTATTCCAAGAATGAAGTGTCTAACTTCCTTATTGCTAATGGAATGTTCTGGGTGGACAAGTTCCATATTGATGGTTTAAGAGTTGATGCTGTTGCTTCAATGCTGTATCTGGATTACGGAAGGACAGAAGGAAACTGGGTTCCTAACAAATATGGTGACAACGGTAATCTCGAAGCAATCAGCTTTTTAAAGCATTTTAACAGCATGTTAAAGAAGAGATTCCCACAGGCAATAACTATAGCTGAGGAGTCAACAGCATGGCCTATGGTAAGTGGTGATCCTGACAATGGGGAATGTCTTGGCTTTACATTTAAGTGGAATATGGGCTGGATGCATGATTTCCTTGAATATATGAAGCTTGATCCATATTTCAGAAAGTTTAATCATAGCAAGATGACGTTTTCATTGATGTATGCTTACAGCGAGAATTTCATTCTTGTGCTTTCACATGATGAGGTTGTACATCTTAAGTGTTCTATGCTTGGTAAAATGCCTGGTGACAGGGAGGATAAGTTCAAGAATCTTAAGCTGGCATATGCATATATGTGTGGACATCCTGGCAAGAAGCTTTTATTCATGGGACAGGAATTTGGTCAGTGGAATGAGTGGAGTGAGAAGCGTGCTCTTGACTGGTATCTGTTAGAGGATGAAAGTCATACAGAACTTAAGGATTTTACGAAGAAGTGTCTGAAGCTTAATAAGAATTATCCATGTCTGTATGCTACTGATTACAGCAGTGAAGGATTCAGATGGATTAATGCCAATGATAAAGATAATAGCGTTTTATCGTTTATGAGAATCAGTCCGGATGGAAAGAAGAATCTTCTCTTTGTACTTAATTTTACACCAGTTGAAAGAGACAGCTTCAGAATAGGAGTTCCGTTCAAGACTAAGTATAAGCTGGTTCTTGGAGATAATGAAGCTGACCAGAAGAAGACTCTTACAGCCGTTAAGGGAGATTGTGATGGATATCCGCAGTCATTGCTTATTGACTTACATAAGTATGGAATAGCTGTGTATGAGTTTAACGGTGATGTTTCTAAGGTTCATGCTACGAAGATATAGGAGAATAATATAGAGAAAGGGAGCTGGTTTGGATTTTTATTAATTCTGAATTAGCTTCCTTTTTATTTGCTATAATATATCTCTCAATTATCCCACCATATCTGCCGAAATATTTATTATATGACAATGAGTGATTGTTTCAGATAGTAAATAAGAAAGGCAGCAGAATATGACATATACAGTTTCAGGCGCGAATTTTAATAAAGATGTTGCGGCACAGGGAACATCTATTAATTATAAAGAAAATAAGGCAGTTAAAAGTGAAGGTGTGGCAGGCTCATTTGCAGGAGTGGTAATCTCTGGCAGTGTGACAGCTGCAACTGACAATACATATGAGGGACTTCTTAAGGAGGCAGATGATGTAAAGAGCCAGATTATGGCGAGTGCTTCCAGTGCAAAGATAAGCCTTAAGGCATTGATGATGAAGTTATCAGGTGCTGATGCGGTAAAATTAGATGAGGACGGCTTTAATCTTACAGATGCTACACCAGATGATATGGTTAATATTATTGAGAAAATTAAGATTGAACTTGCGATGCACTCTGATGATTATGTTAATTATGGCACAGCAGTTTCTAAGGATAAGATTGAGAGTGTGACTGGAAGTGCAGCAACAGCGGCAAGTGTCGAGAGCCGTATGCAGGGAGCAGATATAGCTGTCAATGATGAAAGTGTTGCTGAGGTTAAAGGCACACTTGAAAAGAGTAAAGAGTTAAAGCCATTATCAGAGAACACAAAGAATTACATGGTTGCTAATGGTATTGAGCCTTCAATTGCTGGAATATATCAGGCACAGGCGGCAACTTCATCAAGTATCAGTGCAGATGGCGTTACAATAGGAAGGTGTGTAAATGCAATATCTGACGCTGATTTTGAGGCTTTAAGGCCGGGAATTGAGAAGATAATTGCTTCGTCAGGACTTGAGGTTAATGATAATACACTTGCGGATGCAAGAGCATTTATTGATGCACAGATTCCTGTTACTAAAGAAAATCTTGAATATAAGGCACAGCTTGATGCGATAGATATTGAAAAGATTCAGGCTGACCCTGATGAAATGCTTAATAAGATACTTGATAACATGAAGCTTGGAGAGAAGGCAGAGAATACGCTCGTTACAGGTTCGCCAATTGATGATATAAGGACAGCTCTTGATACTATTAACAGGGCAGAGTATTCAGATGCTGCAAATGTGGTATCAAAAGGGGAAACATTTACAATAGCAAGCCTTAAGCTGGAGATGGATGCAAGAAGCTTCAGAATTGAATACAGTGCAGCAACAGTAAGCACAGGAAATAGTGAAGTTAGGAATCAGGCATCTGATGTACAGCAGGCAGCAGATAAGGCGTATGACACGCTTGTAACAGCAAGGGTTCTTATGAGTGCAAATGCGTCTATATATCTAGTTAAGAATAACATTTCTATTCTTACAACTCCGATAGATGAGCTTAATTCAATGCTTATGGAATATGAACAGGCGGATGAAATGTATGAAGAAGCGCAGATTGCATATACAGATGTTCTTGAAGCAAGAAAGACATTGAATGAGATAGTAAGAAATCCTGCGCGTGTATTTGCCAGTATGTTTGACAAGATGAATGAAACTTATGAGGCAGTCGGAACTCAGATAAGAGGCGATTTGGGTGATTCATTAAAGAAGGCAGTACAGGGAAGTGCGGATGATATTATTAGGGAGCTTGGACTTGAGGGAACTGATGAGGACAAGGAAGCAATAAAGGTACTGGCTGCTAATAACATGGATATGACAAAGGAAAATGTAGAGATAGTCAAATCTGTTAATGCAATGATTAATAATCTTATTAAGAATATGAAACCAGAGACAGTTCTTAATATGATAAAAGACGGAGTAAATCCAATGAATGCTTCAATTGAGGAAGTCAACGAATATCTTACAGAGGCTAATGATAAGGCATCTAAGGATAATGAGGAGAAGTTTTCAAAGTTTCTTTATAAGCTTGACCGTACCAATGGTATTACTAAAGAGCAGAGAAAGCAGTTTATAGGAATATACCAGATGATGAATATATTCACCAGAGATGCCGGAGTGGCAGCAGGTGCGCTGATTAAGCAGGGAGCTGAGGTCACTATGAATAATCTTATGACTGCATATAATTCAAGAAAGCATTATGACATGGACGCTGTTATTGATGAGAATACAGGAATGGCAGAGGTAAGCGGAATTGCTAACTATTACAGTGCATTATTCATGGCAAATGGTGGATTAGTTACCCCGAATACATTAAAGAATGTGGATAACTCATCCGGAATCGGAGAACAGTCCGTTGAAATGTTTATTGAACAGTTAGAGGATAACTATGATGCGGCAGCCGAGGAACAATATTATGAGGAATATCTTAAGGAACAGCAGGCAGCAGTGCAGGCAGGAGCTGATATATTGAGGCAGATAAGAAATGCAGATACAGAAATAAACAGTGGTAACATACAGGCTGTTAAAGCATTTTTAGAATCCGGACAGTTCCCGGATATCAGAGGTGTTAAGACAACACGTGATTATGCAAGGGATTCGATTGAAAAAATCGGACATAAAGAAAAACTGTCACTTATGTATGAAGAAATGAAAGATGAGACAGAGGAAGAACTTCAGGAGGTTCTTTCCAAAGCAGGAGACCTTGATACACAGATAGATGTCAATTACGAGGGATTTCTGGATTTAAGACTTAAGGACAGAACAATCGGATATATTAAGAATCTGGCATTAAGGCATGATTACAGAATACCGTATATAACAGACTCAGGAAGTACAGGTATGCTGAAACTTACATTGGTTCAGGATGACGACAATAAAGGTCGTATATCTGTAAACATGCTAAGCAGCGTATTAGGAAAAGTTTCTGTTGAGGCTAAGGCTGACAGAGAAAGTCTTGGTATGTACATTGTCAGTGACACAGCAGTTTCAGATGAAGGAAGCCAGCTTCTTGAGGATATGGAAGAAAATTTAAAAGAAGGATTTGGATTTACAAATGTGACCGTCAACATTACAAAATCGTCAGACGTGCCATATGTGACTTATGAAGCAGCGGCTGACAGTGTGGCAACAGATAAGCTGTATGAAATTGCAGCACAGATTGTAAAACTGCTTGCAGGCTAAAGATTTGCACAGAAAGTCCGATATATAGAGCATGAACAGGTAAATTGGACAGACAGAAAGGTTAAGATATGAGAATAGGAACTAATGTGGCAGCGATTGTTGCCAACAATGCATTACAGAAATCACAGAATAATCTGTCAACATCAATTGAAAGATTATCATCAGGATACAAGATAAATGGATCTAAGGACGATGCTGCCGGCTGTGCTATTTCTGAAAAGATGAGAGCACAGATAAGAGGTCTTAGTCAGGCCCAGAATAATACAGCAGATGGAGTTTCTGTTTTGAATACAGCAGAAGGCGCAATTACCGAAATCCAGAGTATGCTCACAAGATTAAAGGAGCTTAGCGTTCAGGCTGCTAATGATGTTAATTCAGATGATGAAAGAGAAGCTATACAGAAAGAGATAGAACAGATTAATAATGAGATTGACAGAATATCTGATCAGACAGAATTCAATACACAGTCTCTTATTAACGGTAATCTTTCAAGAAGAGTATATTCAGACCTTCAGGGAGTTAATCAGCTTTCTGTATCTGACAGCTATACAGCAGGTGTATATGGAATAACTGTTACTGAGGACGCAAGACAGGCTATAGCGGTAGGAGCAGGAAGTATTACTATGTCATCAACAGCTTCTATAACAAAAGAACAGGAAGGAACAATAAGCATAAACGGTTACAAGATAAGCATTTCCGAAGGTGATACACTTGATAAGGTGATGGGAAAGATTATTGACGGAGTTAACATCACAGGTGGTTCTGCATTTACAGTTAAAGACCTTAATAATGATACAGCAGCTAATGGTACTGATTATGCAGGTTATGTGCCAACAGCCGATTATGCTGGTTCAACACTTGTTATTATGACTAACCAGTATGGAAGTGACCAGAAGATGAATATAACATGTGATAATGCAGAGCTTGCAGATATTTTGGGAATGCCACAGGCAGCAACACAAGATGGTATATATGTAGAAGGAAGCGATGTTAAGGCAGAGATTGCTACAGGAGATGATGGGAAGCGAATTGGGTTTGCTGATTCGGCAATTCTTTCAACAAAGGGAACTGTAATTACAGTAACAGATGTTAATAACAAAGAGTTTTCAATGGATGTTCCGGGTAATGCGGCAGGTACTGTATTTGACGATAGTAACAATGATGGACAGTCAGCTGCAGGTGCAGGTACAGCGAGAACTATAAGTCAGGAAGTCACAGACGTTGGAACTATGAGCATACATGTAGGTGCTAATCAGGATCAGGTTATTGTTATTGATATTCCGGCAATAACAACGTATTCACTTGGCACGGAGCATATGAATGTCATGACTCAGTATACAGCATCAAGGGCGATATCTACTGTAGATGAAGCTATTAATAAGACTAATAAAATACGTTCAAGAATCGGTGCATACGAGAACAGATTTGATCATACAACTAATAACCTTGAGGTTTCAAGTGAGAACCTTACCAAGTCATTATCAACAATGATAGATACTGATATGTCAGAAGAGATGACTACTTATACTTCTGAAACAGTTCTTACACAGGCAGCTACGTCAATACTTGCACAGGCTAATGAAAGACCTTCACAGGTATTACAGTTATTACAGTAGTTTAAGATTCAATGGTTATATAGGAAAGGGATGCTATGACTAAAGAAACAATTAAGACATTTCAGTATAGAATTACACAGGCTACAGCATCACAGCTTGTTGTGATTCTGTATGATATGGCTATAGAATATCTTAATGATGCATGTGAGAGTGATAGTGCTGAGCAGGCACATAATAATATATATATGGCGCAGAAGGTTATAGACCAGCTTATATGCGGACTTGATATGCAGTATGAGATATCAGCTAATCTTTTTGTAATATATAATCATATGAAGAGGTCACTTATATCAGCATCTGTAAGTCTTGATAATAATGAGATTAACAGAATTACAGGGCTTTTAAAGAAACTCAGGGCATCCTTTTATGAGGTTAGTAAACAGGATGATTCTGAGCCGCTTATGAAGAATACACAGGCTGTATATTCAGGCCTTACATATTCAAAAGGTGGAATTAGTAATGAAACACAAACTGATAATATAGAAAACAGAGGATTCAGGGTTTAGCTCCGAATCCTCTGTTTTCTATAATCTGCGTCTTCTTCTGTTATAGTGTCTTCTCTGTCTTTTTCTTCTTGCCCGTTCTTCAATAATGTAGATGATAAAAAGAATAACGGCACCAATTCCAACAAGTATCCATATATTAATTCTGATACATGTTTTCGGTTTATAAGATGATGAAACATCATTATTAATGTATGGCAGCAGGCTTCCGGTATCTGTTCCGGCAGCAGATATATTAAGTGTAGTTGTGCCGACAGTATTATCATTGTATAAGAACTTAAGATGTGTTGTCATAACACCATTCTCATTGGTCATGTCATAATTATCATCAACCGTCATTGATACATTTGACAATGAACTTTTATTAGGTATTGTGATAAATGAAGCATTTAGTCCAAAGTTTAGTGAAAGAGTTGAGAAAACAGCCGAGTTGTAATAGTTGTCATTAGAGAACATTGCTCCGAGCTGGCTTCCGGTTGTTGTTGATTTCTGGAAATTGGCAAATCCCCAGTCAAAAAGGGTTCTTGTATCAACATATCTTATCTCATCTGTGGCTTCCTTAAATACAACGCATATAAGACGCATACCGTCTTTTTCTGCAAATGTAACAAGTGTATTCTGTGATTCATCAGTATATCCTGTTTTGCCACCCTTGCAGTATTCATAATAGTAGGCACGACCCTTTAACATCTTGTGTCGGTGTCTTATTGTACGCTGTGCAGACATGTTAGTTGCAGGAATTACATATGCATCGGCAGTTGAATCAATGCTGACAAAAGAAGCATTGTTATAGCACCCTCTTGCAATCATTGCCATATCATATGCCGTTGTGTAGTGGTTGGTATTATATAATCCGCTTGCATTGGCAAAATGTGTATTCAAAGCACCAAGTTCTTTTGCCTTGGCATTCATCATATCGACAAATGCATCTATTGAGCCAGCCACATGTTCACCGAGGGCATAAGCCATCTCGTTGGCAGAATACAGCAGAAGTCCGTGAAGAAGCTGGTTGACAGTAAATTGCTCGCCTGCTTTTGAACTTAAGTTGGCATCCTCATATACATTAATTGAGTTAGCAGCTGACTGTGAAAATGTTACAACATCGTCCATATTGCAGTTCTCAATAGTAAGGAGTCCTGTTAAAATCTTAGTTGTGCTGGCTGGATAACATTTTTCATGAGAGTTCCTCTCGAAAAGAATGGAACCTGTATCAGCATCAATAAGAATGCAGCTGCTTGAGTTAACATCAGGTGCGTCCGGCCATACAGCCTCTGTGCTGGTTGTGTCTGTCTCGCTGTAGACTTTGCTGTATGCTGCGGCCTGTGTATCTGCTGCAAAAGCTGAGAACACCAAAACAGTGGCAGATGCCGCGCTGGCTATCTTTATAAGTAATCCTTTTAAAAATTGCTTTTTCATTATAGAGATAATTCCTCCGATTAATAAAATATACAAATACATTGTAGCCCAGGATTGTACATAAGTAAACCCCGCTTGGCAAAAAGTGATATTTATGGTAAATAATATATAGGAAACTCAGATTTCGGCTATGTCTGTGTGCGGCATGTGCTTTCAGGATGACTTCGCTTAGCATGAGTAAATGCCGCCATCTGCAAAGTCTATTACAGTGCGTGAAATCAAGCGCACTTCGTTTGGACGTGCTTTCACGCACTGAACTTATGCAGATGGTGGCATTAACTCCTGCACAGCTTGTCATATTCAAGCGTATACCGCACACGGACATAGCCGAAATCTGAGCTAATATATAAGATAGGAGTAATGTATGAGACTTAGAAATGTACCCGGAGCAAGGGAAGTAATGATAGAGAATGAATATGTGTTTACAGAGCCAGAGGGGATGAAAGGCACATGGTCACAGGTTTTCGGTAACGATAATCCAATCCGTATAGAGATTGGTATGGGTAAAGGCACATTTATAACAACATTGGCAGCAAATAATCCTGATATTAATTATGTGGGTATAGAGAAGTATTCAAGCGTACTTTTAAGAGCTGTAGAGAAACAGGATGAGCTTCAGCTTCCTAATTTAAGATTCATCAGAATGGATGCAGAGGCAATATGTGAGGTGTTTGGAGAGGGAGAGGTAGACAGAATATACCTTAATTTTTCAGATCCATGGCCAAAAGACAGACATGCGAAGAGAAGACTTACCTCAAGACAGTTCATGGCAAGATATGACATTATATTAAAGCCGGACGGACAGGTGGAATTCAAAACAGACAATAAAGATTTATTCGATTTTTCATTAGAAGAGATTAAAGAGGCAGACTGGGAGCTTCCTGTTGTCACATTTGACTTACATAATGACTCTGTACTTAACGAGGGTAATGTAATGACAGAGTATGAGACAAGATTTTCACAGATGGGCAATCCTATCTGTAAACTTATCGCAGTAAGAAATCATTAATAATAAATGCATATACTATATAAAGGCTTTTGGAGAATTGTTGTGAAGAATAAAGCATTTGCAAGGAAAGTATCAGAAGTGATGTATGTGCATAAAGGTGCGAATTACAGAGTGGTAAGATTTAAGAATTCCCTCGACGATGTCGTGAGAATTCTTAATACCAAAAAATAATCTAGAGGTCATCGGGCGAGTCATAAGGCTGCACGGTGACTTTTCTTTTGTCCAGAAAATGCTGCACTGTAATGTTTAACAGGTAGCTTAATACGGCAAATACGGGAACTCCAAGGAACATTCCAATTACGCCAAACAGCGCCCCACCTACGGTTATTGAGAACACAACCCATACAGGCTTAAGACCTGTAGTACTGCCGATGATACGAGGTCCAATAAGCAGACCGTCAACCTGCTGGATGCAGACAATCATGATTACAAATATGATAAGTTTGATAGGGCTTGCGATAACAATAATCACACCGCCAATCACGCCACCGATGTATGGTCCGAAATACGGAATCATGTTCGTTATGCCGACAATCACGCTTATAAGAACAGCATATGGTAGCTTGAGAATCAGCATGATAATAAAGCAGATAATCATGACAATAATTGAGTCAAATGATTTGCCGATAATATAATTAATAAAAATGCTTGCACAATTCTTACAGATGATGCGTGTATTGTCTGCTGTTTTCCTAGGAAGCACGGCATATAAAAATCTCTTAAAATGATAAAAGATATTCTTATTATCAGAAATCATGTAGATGGACACGATAATTGCAATAACAAGGTTTAACACACCCGAAAGAATGGCCATGGATGTATTAAGAATGTAAGGAACCATATTGGTAAGTGCACCAGTCATGTAGTCAACAAGTTTAGGAAGAGCATCTTCAATCTTCTGATTAATGAAATTGTAATCAATAGAAGAATTGGCGTGCTTATCTTCAAACTCAGTGAACCAGTTGCGGATATTCTCGTACCATACAGGAGCCTGATTGGCAATCTCTGTAATACTTTTGTATATCTGAGGTACAACAAAGCCTATTAATACTGCAAATGCGCCAACTGCTATCAGGTAAGCAACAAGAATTGAAAGCATTTTGGCGGCTTTCTTGGACTTGATATGGCATACCCCCATGAAGAACCTGTTATAAAGGGTCTTGATAAACGGATAAAGAACAAGCGCAATCATGCCACCAATAAGAAAGGGTGACAGTATATGGAATATATTGCCCAATGACTTGACGGTTGCAGGCCAGTTACCAATGAACTTATATATAAGAATTGCACCTAGCACAAAAAGCAGACCATATATAACAATTGTAAAGTATTTGCTGTTAGGCTGGAATACATTCTTGCCAACAGCTTTGTCAGGTTTTGGCGGCTGTTCCTGTTCAGAATCAAGATTAATAGCCTCAATTGGAATATTGTCAACGTGTTTTGGCTGTTGTTCGAATTTTTTTAACTTCATATCAACTCTCTTTTCTTAATAAATGTATATTAAATATAAATATTTTCTCTTAAAATTGGGAATATAATAGAATTATAAGGGGTATAAAGGCACATATCAATATAAAAAACATGGTAAAATGATGAAAAAACAAGAAAATTATAAAAAAAGATAAATTGTTCTTAAATAAATACAAAAAAGTGCTTGCATTTTATTAAACCATGCTATAGAATATCACTTGTGCTTGAGACAACACAAAAGCACAGAACAAAATAAGTTATGCACCGCTAGCTCAGTTGGTAGAGCACCTGACTCTTAATCAGGGTGTCCAGGGTTCGAACCCCTGGCGGTGCACTGGAAGGTCTTATGATTTAGGGAATCCTAGGTTGTAAGGCTTTTATTTTTTTTATACAGTAAATAATTGCAGTAGCAGAAGGAATATTTACACAGGAAGCGTTGAGAGTTTATTTCATTGCAGATGGTGTGAATATTCCTTTTAGTATATATGTATATAAATATCTGTGTAGATATAGGTATGCGCAATACTGCCTTTTTGATTGGTAGCTTTTTTATGAATTTGAAAATATAGTGATTTATAATATGATACCTATAGGTAGTCGGATTTTTACATTTCTTATAGGAAGATTCTGTGAGAAAATTCCGTATTTTATGAAAAATTCCTATAAGCAGTTAGTTAATGTTTGATTGATAGGTTGAATATTGGTTATTAAGTGTGTGGAATGCCTGGAAAGGGAGGTTATCTGCCTATAAGGATATAATAAATACAAGTTTGATAGGTTGAGAGTTTCCAGAATTATAGGATAACAGGATGGTTATCATAAAACAATGTTAATATCTTGACAAGATGATATCAAAATGATATCATACAAATATCAACAAAGACACCTTTAAAAGAATAATCGATAACAAGATGAATAATCAGAGTGTCTAGGAGGTATTTTTATATGGAAGAAAAGGTTTTGAAGAAAAGCAAGAATGGTCTTGCAATGGTTACACTGTTTATATTACTTTACGCAGCAGCTATAGCAGCAATTATTGTCGGTTCGATTATGGTTGAACAGGCAGAGACTAAAGCCGGATGGATAGTACTTATCGTTGCAGGCGGTGTATACGCAGCAATAGGCTGGATATTCTTTATCGGTCTTAAGGTATTAAAACCACAGGAAGCACTTGTGCTTACACTTTTTGGCAAGTATGTTGGAACTATTAAAGAAGCGGGATTTTACTTTGTGAATCCTTTTTGTGTGGCTGTTAACCCAGCAGCGTCAACTAAGCTTAATCAGAGCGGTGATGTGACAGGAGATGGAAATAAGCTTGATCTGGCTAGCATGGCAGGTGTTGCAGGAATGGCAATTGCAGCAGGAAATAATTCACAGTCAGCTAATAAGAAGATTTCACTTAAGATAATGACACTGAGCAACAGTAGACAGAAGATTAATGACTGCCTTGGTAATCCTGTTGAGATTGGTATTGCGGTTATGTGGAAAGTGACAGATACAGCTAAGGCAGTGTTTAATGTAGATAATTATAAGGAATATCTTTCATTACAGTGTGACAGCGCACTCCGTAATATTGTCCGCATGTATCCATATGATGTTGCAGAAAATGTAGATACAACGGGAGATGGAATTGCAGATGAGGGAAGCCTTCGAGGTTCAAGTGAAGTTGTAGCAGAAAGAATAAGAAAAGAAATCCAGGGCAAAGTAGCAGATGCCGGACTTGAGATAATAGAAGCACGAATTACATATCTTGCGTATGCACCTGAGATAGCAGCAGTAATGCTTCAGAGACAGCAGGCATCAGCAATAGTAGATGCAAGAAAGATGATAGTTGATGGTGCTGTAGGAATGGTAGAGATGGCGCTTGAGAGATTATCAGAAAAACAGGTTATAGAGCTTGATGAAGAGAGAAAAGCAGCTATGGTATCCAACCTTTTAGTCGTCCTTTGTGGAAACAAAGATGCCCAGCCAGTAGTTAATTCAGGAAGTCTTTACTAATGGCAGATTCAGGTAAGAAACAGGTTCCTCTCCGGTTATCAGCTAAACTCTATGATGCCATTGCAGCGTGGGCAGAGGACGATTTCAGGTCTGTTAATGGACAGATAGAGTACCTGCTGACCGAGTGTGTACGACAGAGAAAGAAGAACGGTGCGCCAGTTCCACACGAGCTGGATGTTCCACCAGAGTTAGATATCAGGTAGAATTAACAAAAAATAAATATATAACTATTATATATTAAAACCTCCCCATACCGACATTATAAATGCTGGTATGGAGAGGTTTTTAAAATATACAATATTGAATAAATCGGACATCATATATGCATATCCGTTATCAGAAATTCTAACCGCGAGAATTAAACTTACTTGTCATAAGTGAATATAAATCATCTGATGAGTTAGAGGCGGCACCTGATGATGTATATGAGTTAGTAACATAATTAATGTTAGCCTTTGCAAGTGATGATACATTAGAGCCAATAATTCCAAGCCTCTTTGCAAATTCTGATGATGTTCCAAATGCTTTCTTTAAAGTATCTGTATCAGCTGCTTTAAGTTTATTTTCATCAATTGAAAGAGAACCATCGTCTTTAAGCGCAATTCCTACTGCAGATAATGTTTCAGAGTTCTCTTTAACTGCTTCCTTTAAAAGGTTAGAACACATAGTATTGATAGAACTTGATGTTTTACCAAGGGTGTTGTAGAGCTTATTATAAGAATCAACTACAGATTTGATATCCGCATATATTGCAGAATAATCACCGGTCCTTTCTGCATCAGCAAAAAGAGTAGATTTCTCATCTGTGAATTTAGCTGCATTCTCTGTAACAGAATCAGCATCATCTTTAATATTCTTGTAAGCGTCTTTCTGTAATTTCTTAGTAAGTGAAGATGTTGAAGTATCAATTTTTTTGGAAAGCAGGCTTGTAAGGCTGTCATTGTCATCATTCTGAATGTAATCAAGCAAAGTCTTTGATGAAGGCTCAATGCCTGCTTTAAGCTGGTTAGCTGCCAGCATCTGTGATGTAATCCGCATAAGTTTCCTCCTTATATATCAAGTGTGATTGAATACACATTTATCAGCTGAATATTATATCGGATAAAACCAGGTGAAACTTAACATACTACCTTCGAAAGGAGGTGGCATAATGTTTCCAGCATTTGACTATAATCATGAAAAAGATGAGTACAGAAACGGATACGATAATGGGCAGGGCGATAAAGGTTATGATGACGGTGAGAATGAATTTGCCAGCAATCTTGACGAGAGTGATGTAATGCGTCCAGTCAATTCGCTAGATGATTATACAAGTTTCCTTTTGTGGGGAACTGATTTTGATGACAAGAATAATATCTAAAAATAGTATTAATAATTTATTAATCTTTGAAAGGCTGATTGACTGAATATTTTCAATGTTATATGATAAGCGAAAATGGAGGTATGAGTTTAGTATGTATGGGTATATAGTTGTTGATCAGCCAGAACTTAAATTCAGAGAATTTGATAAATACCGCTCATACTATTGTGGTCTGTGCGATTCGCTGGCAGAAGCGCATGGATTGAAGGGGCAGATTTCCTTAAGTTATGATATGACATTTCTGGTTATACTTCTTACAGGGTTGTATGAACCGGAAACTATATACTCTGAGGAACGTTGCGTCACACATCCATTAAGAAAGCATCCTGTGAGGCGTAACGTTGTTTCAGATTATGTTGCGGATATGAATGTCCTTCTGACATATTACAAATGTATGGACGACTGGTACGATGAGAAAAAGGTCTTGAAAAGAACTTATGCCGGAGTATTGAAAAAAGATATTAAAAAGCTTGAGAAGAAATATCCGCATAAGGCAGAGATTATAAGGAAAAGCCTTTCTAAGTTGTCAGAATATGAAAAAGCACAGGAAACGAATATTGACAAGCCGGCAGAGCAGTTTGGCATACTGTTAGGGGAAGTTGCTGCCATGAAAGATGATGAGTGGAGTGATGAGTTAAGGGTGCTTGGCAATAATCTTGGCAGATTCATATATCTGCTGGATGCATATGATGATTTGGAAAAAGATGAGAAAAAGAACAATTATAATGTATTTAAGTATCATAAGGATGTAGAGGATTTTGATACATTTGCAGAAAACATACTTAAAGCATATATGGCAGGATGTGCAAGGGCTTTTGAGAGACTGCCGATTCTTGCTAATGCAGAACTGTTAAGAAATATCATATATTCAGGTGTATGGACAAAGTTCTACGCCGCCAGAAGAAAAAGAATTGACACTGCCGGTAAGCAGTTGGAGGAACATAATGACAGATCCATATAAAGTGTTGGGAGTATCAAGGGATGCTTCCGATGATGAAGTGAAAAAAGCATACAGAACACTGAGCCGAAAGTATCATCCAGATGCTAACATCAATAATCCTAATAAGGATCAGGCAGAAGAGATGTTTAAGCTTGTACAGCAGGCTTATAACCAGATAATGCGTGAGCGTGAGGGCGGATACAGTAGTCAGTCATACAGCCAGACGCGTTATGGAACAGGACGTTCAGACCATTATGGTTATGATGGTGATTATCAGAACCAGTCACAGGGCGGATATGGAGATTTCGGAAGCTTCTGGGGATTTGGTCCATTTGGATTTGGTGGATATACAGGAAGCTATGGTGGCAATGGATATGGCAGTGATAATCTCAATGGCAATGATCCTACAACAGTGCATCTGAGGGCAGCAGCTAATTATATTAATAACTCTAGTTATGATGAAGCTATTAATGTGCTTAACAACATAACTGACCGGGATGGAAGATGGTACTACTATAGTGCATTAGCACATCTTGGAAAAGGAGAAGAAGCAACTGCGTTGGAAGATGCCAAGCGTGCGTTGGATTCTGATCCTGACAATATGCAGTATCAGCTGTTGTATCAGCGTATTGCAAGCGGTGGAAGCTGGTATGCAGGAAGAAGGACACAGTATCAGGGACCGTCATCTACAACATATTGTACAGGCTGTGCTCCGTGGGTTGCACTCTGCTTGTGTTCAAATATATGTATGCCTATGTGCTGTGGCTATGGTTCAGGCGGCTATTATCCGGGTGGAAGCATATAATAATCAATTAATAAGGGATATTACCAGACTATTGTGTTAAGGTAACATCCCATTTTTAATGTTATTTTTCTTTTTTAATCCATGCATCAAGGTTGTTAAATAATATATCAAACTGCACAGGACCCATATCGAGTATATACTGATGAAAATTTTTAAGATTGAATTTGTCAGAAAGCTCGCTTTGAGCCTTAGTCTTTAACTGCTCAAATCCTAACATTCCAAGAACGTATTTGCAATAGTTGCCTGGGTCAGAGACAAATGCATAATACATTTCGTGGGCGACTGATTTATCATCAAAACCATACTGGCTGATGAATCGGTAAACATCATCTTCACTCCATCCATAGTAATTAACGCCAATATCCCCTTTTGCATAAAGGCACAGGACAGTGGCATAATTAGCAGCATACATTTTGTTAAGTGCATCGTTGCCGGTCTGTGCATAATTATAAGAAAGAACTTCAACATATGATGCCCAGCCTTCAACATATCCGCCTGGTGCAAGAATGTATCTTATCCAGTCAGGATTGGTTGCGGCAAAATACTGCGTCTGGTACATGTGTCCCGGATAACCCTCGTGTGCAAGTGTAGGATATAATTCACTCGCAGAAGTGCCAGAAGAATTGATGTATATTGAATTGACATCAAGGTTATCTAGCTGCGGAATAAAGTACATAGCCGGACTGGTGTAGTCCTCAAGCGCCTTTGACACATATTTGATATTATAATTCACATCTGGAATCTCAGGAAAATCATCGGTTATTCTTTTCTTAAGGTCGGTAAGAATACCAACCGGGTCTGTCATATTGAATGAAAATGTGTCAAATTTATCAAGAATAGAGGAGTCTTTAAGCGCAAGTGACTGCATTTTAAGCATATATTTCTTGAGGTAAGAATCAACCAGCTTATCATATTCGTCAACAGATTTGCTCCAGCCAAGTGTTGAAGAGAGTATATATTCAAAATACCGTGAACCATCAGGATAATTGCATAAACCGCCTGAATATCTGTTAGAGCCTTTCAATGAAGTAAGCGCATTTACAAGGGACTGATATCCTGGAATTACATGTTTATTGACTGCGGACACATTTTTAGCTTTATAATCTGCAATATCCTGTGAAGAAAGTCCGTCAACAGAAGCAAGCTTTTCGTTAAAGGTTGATATCATTGCACCATCTTCTAAACCGGCAGTTTCAAGGAATGATTTGCAGCTTTCAATTACCTCATCGGCAAGGGTATCTTCCATAAAATATCCGTTGTCAGCACGAAGCTTCTCAAATGCAGCCATATTTTCAAAATATCCGTCAACATCACATAGAAGCTCAATATATTCGTCAATATCCTTCTTTTCTGCAAATGTGTATTCAGCAAAAAGAAGTGGCAGCTGGACATGAATACCTGTAGTTGTCTGAAGCTGTGTGTTAAACATGTACAAATCACTGTATTCCAACTCATTTTCCATATACATAAGAAGCTCATCAAGCGTAATCTGCTGTTTAGCGGAGAGTGTGCTTCTGTCAAATGATTTAAGCGTTGATATTATGTCGGTGTAATCTGAGGTGTCATCGGGATTGTCAAGGTCGTAGCGGCCAAGAGTAATCTCATAATCGTTAATTCCGAAATCCTTTGGGTGTTCGACATAGGCATGCAAAGATACCATGTCGGCACTTAACAGGTCAGCAAACAGGTTGTTTACATATTCCGTGAAATCAGCGTTATCCTCGGTGGCAGATATAGTAGTTTCTGATATCTGCTTCTGATTCCAGGGCAGGCTGCAGCCAGACAGGGTAATTACTATTATAAAAACTATCAGCAGGCTCACAGCCTTGTTAAGAAATTGATGTAAAAGGCAAAATTGTTTATTATGCATACTAATCCTCATTTCTGTCTTAATTAATATTATAAGAAATACTGATTTATTATTCACATATTGTATCATACTTAATACAGACTTGACACTTATTGTAAATTTTTCTATGATAAAGTTTACGGATAAATGATTCACACTACATTTGCGTTATAGCGATGAATTAGAATAATAGATTATGGAGGAAATGATATGCCACAGAGTAAAGGTCCATTTTATATGACAACAGCTATTGCCTATACATCAGGCAAGCCACATATCGGTAATACTTATGAAGTCGTTCTTGCAGACAGTATTGCAAGATTCAGAAGACAGGAAGGCTATGATGTATTTTTCCAGACAGGAACTGACGAGCATGGTCAGAAGATTGAGCTTAAGGCTGAAGAAGCTGGAATTACACCTAAGGAATTTGTTGATAATGTTTCAACAGAAATCAAGAGAATATGGGATCTTATGAATACTTCATATGATAAGTTCATCAGAACAACAGATGATTACCATGAGAAGCAGGTTCAGAAGATTTTTAAGAAACTTTATGATCAGGGAGACATTTATAAGGGTTCATATGAAGGCATGTACTGTACTCCATGTGAGTCTTTCTGGACAGAGAGCCAGCTTGTTGATGGAAAGTGTCCTGATTGTGGACGTGAAGTTAAGCCGGCTAAGGAAGAAGCTTATTTCTTCAAGATGAGCAAATATGCCAACAAGCTTATTGAGCATATCAATACACATCCGGAATTCATCCAGCCTGTTTCAAGAAAGAATGAGATGATGAACAACTTCCTTCTTCCTGGACTTCAGGATTTATGTGTATCAAGAACATCTTTCAAATGGGGTATCCCGGTTGACTTTGATGACAAGCATGTAGTTTATGTATGGCTTGATGCCCTTACTAACTATATTACAGGTATCGGATATGATGCTGATGGCAATTCTTCAGAGCAGTACAAGAAGTTCTGGCCAGCAGACCTTCACCTTATCGGTAAGGATATCATCAGATTCCATACAATTTACTGGCCAATATTCCTTATGGCACTTGGTGAGCCACTTCCTAAGCAGGTATTTGGACATCCTTGGTTATTACAGAATGATGGTAAGATGAGTAAGTCTAAGGGAAATGTTATCTATGCAGATGACCTTGTAGACCTCTTCGGCGTTGACGCTGTACGTTACTTTGTTCTTCACGAGATGCCATTTGAGAATGATGGTGTTATTTCATGGGAGCTTATGGTTGAGCGTATGAACTCAGACCTTGCCAACACACTTGGTAACCTTGTAAACAGAACAATTGCAATGTCTAACAAGTACTTTGGTGGAGTTGTTAATAAGACTGGCGTAGAGGATGCTGCAATTGACGGTGACCTTAAGGCTGTTATAACAGCAACAAGAGATAAGGTTCAGGCAAAGATGGCTACACTTCATGTAGCAGATGCTATCACAGAAGTATTCACGCTCTTTAAGAGATGTAATAAATATATTGACGAGACAATGCCTTGGGCTCTTGCAAAGGATGAGGCACAGCAGGACAGATTAGCAGAAGTGCTCTATAACCTTGTTGAGAGTATTACAATCGGTGCTAATCTTCTTAAGTCTTTCATGCCAGAGACTACAGATAAGATTCTTGCACAGCTTTACCCAGCTAATCCAGAGGCAGGAGTAAGAGATTTTGATGACCTTGCTACATTTGGCTTAAGAGAAACAGGACTTAAGGTTACTGAGACTCCAGAGATTCTTTTCGCAAGACTTGACTTTGAGAAGGACCTTAAGGAAAAGGTTGAAGCTATTCAGGAAGCACAGAAGAAGGCTAATGGAGTTACAGAATATCCACAGGTTGAAGTTAAGCCTGAGATTACATTTGATGATTTTGAAAAGGTTCAGTTCAGAGTTGCCAAGGTTCTTACATGTGAAGCTGTTAAGAAGACAAAGCTTCTTAAGTTCGAGCTTCAGATTGGTGATGAGAAGAGAACTATCGTATCAGGTATCCAGAAGTACTATAAGCCAGAAGAGCTTATTGGTAAGAAGTTAGTTGTATGTACTAATTTAAAGCCAAGAAAGATCTGTGGTATTGAGTCACAGGGAATGATTATCTCAGCATGGGATGATAAGGATAACTTATCAGTTCTTACACTTGAGAAGGATATTATTGAAGGCGCAGAGATTGGCTGATAGATATGAAGATATTTGAAACTCATGCTCATTATGATGATGAAAGATTTGATGAGGACAGAGATGAACTTATAAGCAGCATGCTTAGTGATACAGGGGAGCTTGATTACATTGTTAATGTAGGTGCAAGCCGTCAGGGCTGTGAGGCTTCCCTTGCACTTGCTGCACAATATGAAAAGGTATACGCAGCGATTGGTTTCCACCCGGAGGATATTGTCAGATTGAAAGAATCGGACATTGAATGGCTGGAAAACATGCTTGGTGAATCTAAGACCAGAAAGATTGTTGCACTTGGAGAAATCGGACTTGATTACTACTATGTGTCAGATGATGCAGATATGGCGGCGGCTGAGAAGAAGCAGCAGCGTGAATGGTTTGCAGCACAGATGAATGTAGCGTACCGTACACACATGCCGGTAATGATTCATTCAAGAGATGCATGTCAGGATACAATCGACATATTAAAGAGTAATCATGGACAGGAAACAGGTGGAATAATTCACTGTTATTCATACAGCATGGAAGCCGCAAGAGATTTTCTTAACATGGGCTTTTCTATAGGAATCGGCGGTGTTCTTACATTTAAGAATGCCAGGAAGCTTGTGGAAGCAGCAGCGTATATACCGATGGATAGAATTGTTCTGGAGACAGACAGTCCATATATGGCACCTGAGCCTAACCGAGGTAAAAGAAACGACAGCCGCAATATAAAATATGTTGCAGAAAAGCTGGCGCAGATTAAAGGGCTTGATACGCAGGAGGTTATTGATGTTACTAACCAGAATGCGAGAAGGCTGCTTTTTGGGGAGTAAGGTTTCGAGGACTTTGCCGGCAGGACAGCCCTTTTCTTGTGTAAACTGGGTGAAAACCTATAAATTATAATAAAACGGCTATTTAGTAGGTCTTTTAACGTGGTTTTTATCGTTAAAGTCATGAAAACACCTACTAAATAGCCGTTTTTTGTTGTTGTATAGGTCTTTAGTCTAGAAGTAACCTGATTTACGTGAATTTTGCTGCAAAAACACCTACTAAAGCAGTGAAAATGCGACTACTTATAGGTATCACGTTATTTAGCACAGCAGATTGCTTAATTGTGCAAACTGCTCAAGTGTAAGGGCTTCGCCGCGGATAGTAAGTGGAAGTCCCATAGTTTCCAGTGCGTTGGTAAGAGCTTCTTTAGTGATGCCGATGCCGGAATTGCCGACACTGTTAAGCATAGTCTTTCGGCGCTGGTTAAATGATGCTCTTATTATCCTGAACATAAGATGTTCATTCTTAACATCAACAGGTGGTGTCTTGAAGCGTTCAAGACGGATAACCGCTGAATCAACATTAGGACGAGGCATAAAGCAGCTTGCAGGTACGTTAAGCACAACCTTAGGCTTGGCGTAGAACTGTACAGCAAGTGAAAGTGCGCCATAATCTTTAGTTCCAGGACCACATTGCATGCGGTCAGCTACCTCTTTCTGAACCATGATAGTTATACTGTCTAATGGTACATGGCTCTCAAAAAGTCCCATAATAATAGGTGTTGTTATATAGTATGGAAGGTTGGCAACAACCTTGATTGGCCTGCCGTCATTCTTCTCATCTGCAAGCTTCTTGATATCAAGCTTTAAGATATCTTCATTGATTACTGTTACATTGTCATAATAAGAAAGTGTGTCCTCTGTAAGGATAGGAATAAGCTTCTTATCAATCTCAACGGCAACAACTTCTCTGGCATTCTCACACAGAATCTGTGTCATTGTTCCGATTCCAGGGCCGACTTCAACAACGAAATCGTCTTTCGTAACGCCTGCTTCACGGACGATTTTTTCAACAACATTTTCATCTATAAGAAAGTTCTGACCGAACTTTTTCTTGAAATCAAAACCATATCTGTTAAGCACGGCAATCGTGTTAGTTGGGTTGCCGAGGTGCATAACATTATTATATTTATTATCGCTCATATTGCCTCCAATCTATAAGAATAATGTTATGAAACTTAATAAAAAATGTCAAGCTGCAATAAAAATGTAGTGAAAAAGTAACTTCTGTATGATACTATAGTACTACTTACAATCGAGAACATATTATCAGGAGATATCATGAGCATTAATAAAAAAGAATTTAATCTGGAACAGGTTGTTAAACTATGCGTGGTTGTTAACATATCGTTGTTTTTATTTGTTGCATTTATGCTGACATTATTTGTATATTTTAATATAACACCAATGATTTATTACAGTGTAATAGCACTGATTGGTTATGTGTTATATTTTATGCTGTTAAAAAGGCAGAAAGTGTGTGCATATATGTGGTGTGTGTATGCAACAATTATAATTTATATGGCTATTGCAACAATATGTCTTGGGTATAAATGTGGATTTCATCTGTATAGCATGTCATTAATACCTATAATATTTTATTCACAATACATATCAACCAAGACCGATACAAAAGACCCGAATCCACTGGCTGTGTCGATAGCAATAGTTGCTGTAAGTATAATATCATCAGCAATAGCTATAATTAACGGACCATTGTATGAAATTAATAAAACAATTATATCTGTTATGCTTGCATGTAATGCAATAAGTGTATCAGCATTTTTAATATATTATACTAAGGTGATAGTCGATCTTGTTATTGAGTCTGAGAAGAAGCTTAATTCAATTGCCAACATTGATCTTCTGACAGACCTTTACAGCAGAAGATATATGATTAATTATCTTGAAGAATATGATGCGGACGATGAAGGCTGGCTTGCAATGGCAGATGTAGATGATTTCAAGAAAATAAATGATACATATGGACATAACTGTGGTGATTATGTGTTAAATTTCATTGCACAGAAGATGAAAAATATATGCAGTAACTGTGTGATTTCAAGGTGGGGCGGAGAAGAATTTCTTATACATAATGGAACACACGACAGCACACATGAAGTATTAGAAAAATTGAGGAGAGAAATAGAAAACTCTGAATGTATTTATAAACAGCAGAAGATAAATATATCACTAACAATAGGAGTGGCACAGAGAAATGCCGATGGTGATATAGAAGAATGGATAAAGCACGCAGATGACAGGCTTTATTACGGAAAAAATAACGGAAAGAATATGGTGGTAGATTAAGATAAAACCTCCCTGATGGAATATTTTCTTAATGCATAGCATAAGGTGCATAAGAGAGTTAATCATCAGGGAGGTTTATTGTGGATTATCAGCGTCTTGTTTCATACATATATTCATATCCGGAAGGAGTAAAGGGGAGAAATGTAGGATTTGCAAAGGCACTAGTTCATCAGGGGCAGTTCAAGTTAAACATCAGTTTAAGAGGTGTTAAAACAGACAGCCCGGAAATGTTTGGAATATATATGATGGTTACTGACGGTGGTTACAGGCTTATAAAGCTTGGGGAATGTCTTGTAAAAGTGGGACAGATGGAATACAGTGGCGTATTCAATCCTGATAATATCAATGAAACCGGTTATGGATTTAAGGATATATGCGGGCTTGCGGTTGCAAGGGAGGATGCAAGATATGACTGTATGATGTCTATGTGGAAGGATGAGGACGTAACACCTGACATGCTTGTGTTCTCAGGAATGGATGCAAAGAAGCAGGTTGAAGCCGGAATTGTTATAAAAGAGCGCATGCGGCAGAGTGATGAGGAAGAGAAACGACAGGAGACAGCAGAGTCTTCGGTGGTCAGACAAGAGATGGCTGGATACAATGCAGCAATGAAGGAACGGGGACAGTCAGAATCAGGCGGACAACAGCCGGTTCAGTCAGAATCTGCAATGTTGGCGGGAAAATCAGAAATGGTCCAGACGAAACAGATTGTGGTGGAAGAACAGCAGATAGTTCAGACAAAACAGGCAGAGGTGGCTGCCGAAAGTGTAACCATGCCGGAGAATATAAAGGCTGCCGGAGCAGCAGCTAAAATACCTGCGGAAACACAACATTTGCAGCAAAAAGCACATAGAGCCAATGCAACGCAGACGGATCCTTTTCAAAAGCTTTTTGTGCGGGCTGATTATATAGATGCATTTGACGATGATTACTTCTATGATTGTATAGAAGTGTCGCCAGAGAAGTTAAAGTGTCTTAACCAGAATGAAATTGACATCGCGGGAAACAGCTTCCTGCTACATGGTTATTATAATTTCAGGCACATTCTTTTTGGGAGAGTGCGCGATAACCTTGATAATACTAAATATTTCATTGGCGTTCCGGGAATGTACTGCAACCGTGAACGCTACATGGCTTCAATGTTTGGCTTTAATAATTTTAAAAAGAGTCACAGGAGTGACTATGCCAATCCATATTTTGGATACTGGTATCAGGAAATATAGACGAATCTTAAATGATCCTGCCATGAGCCGTTAAGCTTTACATAGGAGTAGGCGGTTCCCTCAGATATAAAGCCAAGAGATTTGACAAGATTAATAGAGGAGATGTTTTGAGGGTGAATGTAAGCTTCAATCCTGTGCATCTCCTTTTCGTGTGTAAGAATCTCAAGCATATGTTTAACCATAAGGCTTCCAAGTCCTAACTGGCGGTAATTCTTATCAATCTTATATCCTATGCGGCAAGAACGGTTAATGCTTGTAACACCAAAAAAAGATACAGAGCCGAGAATTTCACCTGGTAAGTCGTCAGAGAAAAGAAAAAATCTGCCGAATTCACCCTTTAGCAAAGCAGCATATTCAGCTTTAAGTGTGGCTGCAATATATTCTGTTGTATAGAAATTATCAGGCTTGGCAGCTTCGTATCTGTCGAATTCCTCACGGTTACGGCTGTAAAATTCAAGTACTTTTCCTGCAAATGTTTCATCAAGTACTTTAAGCGTCATGCCTTCAAAAGTGTATTCAAATTTCATAATTATTCTCCATCAGTAGTGACAGCAGTATTCTTTTTCTTGCTTTTACGCAGCTCCTTAAAAAATGTTGTGAGCATTTCTGAACATTCTTCTTCACATACACCTTTAGTAATCTCACACTGGTGATTGAATGTCGGAATCTGAAGGATATTAAGTATTGAACCGGCACATCCTGCTTTGGGATTCATGGAACCGATAACAACTCTTGGAATTCTTGCCTGAACAATAGCACCTGCACACATCTGACAAGGTTCAAGCGTAACATATAAAGTGCAGTTCTCAAGCCGCCAGTCGTTCATGTAGCGGCTGGCTTTCTTAATTGCAGTAATCTCGGCATGGCCGAGAGAGGTTTTATCAGTGTTACGGCGGTTGTAGCCTCTTCCTATAACCTTTCCTTCATACACAATCACACAGCCGATAGGCACTTCATTGAGTTTATAAGCCTTCTTAGCCTGTGTGATTGCCTGTTTCATATATCTGTAATCATCTTTTTCAAAAACCACCTGAGTATTCTCCACTAGATTATCCTCCACAAAATATTATAAAAATTTTAACTTTTTTGTGAAAATGCGTCAACTTATCTGGAACATTTTTCGTATTAATAATAAAAGGAGGGAACGTGCGCAGAATTATGATTGCACTGGCACAGATTAGTAGTATAATGATTATATCAGTAGGCAGTATCGGAGCTATCAAAAGTCTTATACTTCATGCATCGGTAGGATAATTCATGACTATGCGTTATGTGACAGAGTTAGTGGCTGAGCTTATTATTATGCTGGTTATGATGTAGTTCGGAAAATCATTAGGAAAGAGAAGGTACAGGGTATGAAATTAGAGGTAAGGAATTTAAAGAAAACTTATGGTACAGTTCAGGCACTGAAGGGGATTAATTATACATTTACACCAGGAGTATATGGTATTCTTGGTGCTAATGGAGCCGGCAAGAGTACTATGATTAATCTTATCACAGATAATGTATCGAGAGATAAGATGAATGGTGGAAGTATTCTTTTTGGCGAGGACAGTGCAGAGGAAGATATATTAAAGCTTGGCAAACAGTTCAGGGGTCTGGTTGGCTACATGCCGCAGCAGCAGGGATTTTATGAAGATTTTTCGCCTAAAGCATTTCTTAAATATATGGCAGAGATTAAGGGAGTTAAGAGGATTAAGACGACTGATGACAATGGCAATGAGGTTGTTAAGACTGTCAACCAGCAGATAGACGAGTTGCTAGAGGTAGTTAATCTTACTAAGGTTGCATATAAGAAAATTGGAGGATTTTCAGGAGGAATGAAGCAGAGAGTGCTACTTGCACAGGCACTTATTGGTAATCCTAAGATTCTTATACTTGATGAGCCGACAGCAGGACTTGACCCTAAAGAGAGAATCTCAATAAGAAACTATATTGCAGAGCTGTCTAAGGACAAGATAATTCTTTTTGCAACTCATGTTGTAAGTGATATTGAATGTATTGCTGATAAAGTACTTCTTCTAAAGAGCGGAGAAATAATTGCGACAGGAACACCTGTTGAGCTTATTGAAAGCATGGCTGGAAAAGTTGGTGAGATAACATGCACGCTTGATGAGGTCGGCGAGCTGCAGAAGGAATACAAGATTGGCAATATCAGACAGAGAAAGAACGGTCTTGCGTTAAGAGTTGTAGGTGATGAGCTGCCAGAAGAAGCAGTAAAAGTTGGAGATAATATTGACCTTGAGGATGTATATCTGTATTATTTTGAGTAGAATATTGGAATATCAGATTGTCAGGGAGAAATATCATGGAACTTATTAAAGGAAGACCTGCCGATGAAACAGGAAGACTAGAAAAAGAAATCAGAGTATATGATTTGTTGGATAAGCTTGGAATGGAATATTACAGAACAGACCATGAGCCTGCTACAACAATGGAAGTGTGTAATGACATAGATAAGATTCTGGACACACTTATATGTAAGAATCTTTTCTTATGTAACAGACAGAAGACGAATTTTTATATGCTTATGATGCCGGGTGACAAGCCATTTAAGACAAAGGATCTGAGTAAGCAGATTAATTCAGCGAGACTTTCATTTGCAGATGAATCATATATGGAGGAATTCCTTGATATAACACCGGGTTCAGTATCCATAATGGGACTTATGAATGATACGGATAACCATGTGCAGTTACTGATGGATAAGGAAGTGCTTGAGGGTGAATCTCTCGGATGTCATCCTTGCATTAATACATCAAGTCTTAAATTAAAGACTAAGGAAGTGATGGAGAAATTCCTTCCGGCTGTTCATCATGAGGCGGTGATAGTTGAGCTTCCTAGGTATGAAGAACAGGAATAATATGTTTGGAGTAATACGTTTAAGGTAATGGTTTAAGGCAGCTTCTGCGTGGATTGCGGAGGCTGTCTTTTTTGTGTGTGGAGATTGTTAATTTCGTGGGGGTTGATGGTTACAGCGTGTTGAAGAGGGAAAGACCTACGCAAGCTTCACAATATGCAGAATGGGTGGGTTGAAATTATGAGAAAAAGACGTGTTGGGAAGAGAAAAACCCACTAATCAAGCTAATACAGTGGAGGTAGTAGGTCTTTGGAGAGGTAAGAGTATCATTAAATAGAAGAAAGTTTGGAAAAAGACCTACGAAAAGGCAAGAATATAATGATTGAGTAGGTTAGCAAGAGGGGATGACAGTCTCACAGTGCTTGAAAAGACCTACGCAATAGCGAAGTTGATAGAGGATAGTAGGTTATGGCAAGTTTCTGGTGATATTCGGGAGTGGTAAGAAGTTGGTTTTGCCGCCTGTTCTGACAAGGATTGCTAAAGCCAGTCCTTAGGAAATGATTCTTAGGGACTGGCTTATTTAGCTGTCTTATTTTGTCAACGCTTCACACCTTGACAACAAGCATATATAACAAGTATAATTGAAATACCGTGCAGCCGGGGTAGTAGCGGCACCTTGAACCTGCAATCCGCTATAGCAGGGGTGATGTTCGGCAGAGGGCTGATATTTATGGAGCAGCCCGGTGTAAGTGGTGTTGACATTTGGGTCTTTCACGACGGAAATCCACGAACCATGTCAGGTCAGGAATGAAGCAGCATTAAGTGGGACCTTCCGGGTGTTGAAAGGGTGCCTGGATCGAGCTAACTGCATCGGTAACGTCTGTGGATATCAGTTCGAAGCCGGACGCACGGCTTTTGTTATTAAAATGTTACTCGTCGCAGCTAATTTAGGAATGTCAGGCAGATTCGTCATGCTTGCATGTAAGAAACTGTATGATATTCCTAAATTATCCTGCGAAGCAGGAACTTAACCGACATAAGTAAAACATAAGCTGCGAAGCAGCGGCAGACGCCGGAGGCGGATGGTTTTACGCATGAGGTTAAGGGCTGCGAAAGTAAAGACAGCGCAGAGGGAGGTAACCATGTCATATCAGGCTTTATACAGAAAATGGCGTCCGGACAATTTTAATGATGTCAAAGGACAGGATACAATAGTAACAACTCTGCGAAATCAGATTAATGCAGACAGAATAGGCCATGCATATCTGTTCTGCGGAACAAGAGGAACTGGTAAGACATCAGTTGCCAAGATATTTGCGAAGGCAGTTAATTGTGAGCATCCGGTTGATGGCAACCCTTGTGGGGAGTGTCCGACATGCAAGGCGATTGCGGCTGGAACAAGCATGAATGTAATAGAGATAGATGCGGCATCTAACAATGGTGTCGATAATATAAGACAGATAAGAGAAGAAGTACAGTACTCACCGACAGAAGGAAGATTCAAAGTCTATATAATTGATGAGGTTCATATGCTTTCAATAGGAGCGTTCAATGCATTGTTAAAGACATTGGAAGAACCTCCTGCATATGTAATATTTATACTGGCTACTACAGAAGTGGCAAAGATTCCTATTACAATCCTTTCAAGATGTCAGAGATATGACTTCCACAGGATAACAATAGAGACAATTGCCGCAAGACTGTCAGAACTTATGAAGGCGGAGGGGCTGAATGTAGAGGACAAGGCAATAAAATATGTTGCCAAAGCTGCAGATGGTTCTATGCGAGATGCGTTAAGTCTGTTAGACCAGTGTCTGGCATTCTATCTGGGAAAAGACCTTAAGTATGAAAATGTATTAGATGTACTTGGGGCAGTTGACACGGCGGTATTTAGTAAAATGCTTTCAACAATCCTGTCAGGAGATGTTGCCGTGTGCATGTCACTTATGGAAGATTTGATAATGCAGGGAAGAGACCTTTCACAGTTTGTTACAGATTTTATATGGTATCTTAGAAATCTGCTTCTTATTAAGACAACTAAAGATGCAGAAAGAATTGAAGATGTAATAGAAGTATCGGCAGATAATCTTGAAGACCTGAAGAAGGATGCACAGAATGTTGATATAGATACACTTATGTACTATATAAGAGTGTTGTCAGAATTATCGAATGACCTGAAGTTTTCTACACAGAAGAGAGTTAAAACAGAGATAACATTTATAAAGCTGATGCGTCCGGCAATGGATAACAGTCAGGATATCGGCGATGTTGTAAGCCGTGTGACAATGCTTGAAGGGCAGTTACAGAAAGTACTTGATGATATTAAAAGCGGCAGACTTGTAAATGCAGGTGCTGCGGGAGGCCAGGCAGCAGTACAGCAACAGACACCAAAGAAGCCTGTAGTTAAGCGTGTATATGACGCTGTTCCGGAAGATGTTAAGGCAATTGCGGCAGGCTGGAAGGATATCATTGCAACGATAGATGATCCGGTTAATCAGACATTTTTACAGGCTGCACATGTTACATTAGCAGAAGATGGAATTAGTCTTGAAATTATGGTAGAATCACTTAGTGCCTATAATTCACTCAGCAGACAGGAAGTTATGGAGAGCATAGAGAATGTAATTGAGGAGAGAACAGGAGTAAGGGTTTCAATTAAAGTGACTAAGCTTAACGATGATGAGGATTTCCACAGCAGATTCGTGGATCTTAAGGAACTCGTAGGCATAGATATAGAAGTAGATGATAAGGAGGAACTTATATAATGGCTAAAAGAGGTGGTTTTCCAGGAGGAATGCCTGGTAATATGAATAATCTGATGAAGCAGGCACAGAGAATGCAGCGTCAGATGG
Organism: Lachnospira eligens; assembly: GCF_009680455.1. GTDB lineage: Bacteria > Bacillota > Clostridia > Lachnospirales > Lachnospiraceae > Lachnospira > Lachnospira eligens_A. The sequence continues at coordinate 394,265 of NZ_WKRD01000002.1, read as the reverse complement.
AGGAGCAGCAGGCAGAGCTTGAGAATAAGGAATTCAGTGCGACAGCAGGCGGCGGAGTAGTTGAGGTAACTGTTACAGGTAAGAGAGAAGTATCTAAGGTTAAGATTGACCCTGAAGCAGTTGATCCAGAGGATGTAGAGATGCTTGAGGATTTAATCGTAGCAGCTACTAATGAAGCTTTAAGAAAATGCGAAGAAGAGTCACAGGCACAGATGGCTAAGATTACTGGAGGACTTGGAGGATTAGGCGGAGGCTTATTCTAATGGACATCTACAGTGGTCATATTAACAGATTAATTGAAGAATTGTCGAGATTACCAGGGGTTGGGGCGAAGAGCGCCCAGCGCCTGGCATTTCACATTATAAACATGCCTGAGTCTGAGGTTAAGAGCCTTGCAGACACAATGATTGATGCAAAGCAGCATATTCACTACTGTAAGGAGTGTTTTACACTTACAGATGAAGAACTGTGTCCGATATGCCGCGACCAGAAAAGAGACCATAAGACAATTATGGTAGTTGAACATACAAGAGATATGGCGGCATATGAAAAGACAGGAAAGTACGAGGGCGTATATCATGTTCTTCATGGAGCAATAAGCCCGATGCTTGGAATCGGACCGGCTGATATCAGGTTAAAGGAGCTTATGGTAAGGCTTCAGGGAGATGTTGACGAGGTTATTATCGCAACTAATTCCAATCTGGAGGGTGAGACAACAGCAATGTACATAAGCAAAATGATAAAGCCAACAGGAATTAAGGTGACAAGAATTGCAAGCGGAGTTCCTGTCGGCGGCGATCTTGAATATATCGATGAGGTTACACTTTTAAGAGCGCTGGACGGAAGAACCGAGCTTTAAATTTGGTGAAGAACCAAGCTTTAAGCTTAATGCCCTGGCGCACCGGGCGTTAAGACAATATGTGTAAAATGCGTGCGCAGAAATGAAGAATACTATGGCAGAGAATATGACAGGTGATATCATATCGGATCACCGTGAACGAATGCTTAATCTGAAGAAATATTATCCTTTCTTCAGACTGATAGACACATCATTTTCTAATTTCAAGGATGGCAAATACGAAATCCTTGATATGGGCTATATAGTTATGGCGGTTCTCCGTTTCTTTATAGAGGAGAATAATTTTAAGGAAAAGGATGTTACATATCCCGAATATCTCGATTTCTTAAGGCTGATACTTAAGAGAGATTTCGGGCTTGATTTGAATGAACAGGACAGCAAGGAGATTGCTGATTATATATTTGACAAGATAAAGAATGATGGCAGGCCATTTGAATTCTCGTATTTTGACCCGGTGGACAGGAAAAAGAGAGTATCAAGAATGAAGATAATCGAGAGTTCGATAAGAGACAATACCGTGTGGTATTCGATAAGCCCTGATGCTATTGAATTCTATCTTGATACCAAGGAAATCAAGGACGAGAGCAGGATAAGCGTATCCCAGCTTCTTCTTGAAAAAATGATTAATTCACAGAACTTCCGTGGCGGAGTTGAAGTAGTTGAAAGAATCAACGAAGAGGTCAACCGTCTTAAGTTAAAGAAGAATGAAGTGCTGACAATTCTGTCGGGCGATGTATTTGCAGGAATAGAGGCTTATGAGGAATTCGTCAAGACAGGAATGAAATGGTTTGATGATGAAGAAAAGCTTTTTAAGAAGAACCGTGACCTTATTGCAAAATCAATCGAGAAGCTTAATGCATCGGGCAGCACAGGCGAAGGCTATTACAGGACGATGAACGAAATATACAGTCTTGAGACTCAGCTTAAGCAGGCAATGAACAGGCACAGCGAGCTGTTAAAGGATTGTACAGAAATGCAGAAGATGACCGATGACGCAGTAAGACGCGCCAAGCTTGGCAGATTAAGAAGCCATATGGATTTCACATCGGCACTTTCAGATATGATTAAGAGGGACAATGCAGATATATTAGTCACAATGTTAAGTCCGCTTCTAAAGCCGAACATAAGAAAGACATTTGACCTGATAAGCATTGATGATGCGCTTATGGTGAAGCCTCCAAGATATGAGGAGAAGGAACTTATAAGCAATGAAAGACCGGAAGATATCGAATTCGCAGATGAGATTGAAGAAAAGAGAATTAAGGATAATTACGTATTCCTTATGAAAAATCTCATTGTGTGTTTGAAAAAATCGGACATTATAACACTCGGTCAGTTTGCAGATGCAATGAAGAGGGCGTATGGTGAGCAGATTCTAAGAAATGCAGATTTCTTCTCTTTCTTTGTTAATCTGTGCCAGAAGGATGAGTACCAGCTTGGCGGTAATGCGGGAGAAGATACATTTCTTGATGCATACTTAGGGGAAGGCTTTAAAGATACGGAAAGCTTTACATTTGCAATAAGAAAAGGGCTTGGCGGGCAGGTTATATTGTCGGATAACTGTATGATGGCAGATGTTGAATTGGTACGAAAGGAAGCACATGGAGAATAGAAATCTAGATAAGGCGCTGGACATAGTTTCCAAGCTTATCACAGGGGAAAATGTGTCTGAGAGGGGCGAGAATGCAGCTCTTTATCAGGAATACAATAATAATGCAGAAGTGTATGACATCGTTCATATGTCACTTAAGAAACTTAATCTTAACATATATGAATATAACAATGGTCTGTATGTGAGTGCAGGTGATAATAACAGGGTGTTTGGATATTCCAACGAGGAATTAAGAAATGTACTTGGATTAAGAGTTAATAAAGAATTATATCTTGCGTATTTCATAATTTACAACATAATAACAGAGTTTTATTCAGATACAATGAGTTCAACTTATGCTGAGTTCATAAGACTTGAGGACATCATTAAAAATGTTGATAAGACAACAGGTGGTATTGTCGATAAGAGCGCAGGGCTTGTGCTTGATGAGGTTGAGGAGAACAGCTTTAAGCAGATAGCACTTACATGGGACGAGCTTCCGGTGACAACAGTAGAGGATCAGACAGGAGCGAGAGCAGCAAGAAATTCAAAGTCGGGTATGGTAAAGCTTGTGCTTAATTTCTGCGTTGCGCAGGAACTTTTAGTTGAGAGTCAGGACAGATATTATCCGACAGACAGATTCAGAAGTCTTATAGAGAATTATTTTGATGATTACAGAGGACGATTTGCCGAACTTATGAATGGAGGACGCGATGCCACAGATTAACAGAATCAGAGTTAATAATGTTAAATATAATTTCGGTACACAGGTGTACGACGATTTCGTGATGCGTTTCAACTGCCAGAATACTATATATGACCTTGCCAATGGAGGTGGTAAGAGTCTGCTTATGCTGCTTCTTATGCAGAATATGCTTCCTAACTGCACACTTGATGACAAGCAGCCTATTGAGAAGCTTTTCAGACAGGGAAGCGGTAATACATGTATTCATTCTTTGGTTGAGTGGAAGTTAGATCCATGTTATCAGAAGGATGGTTTCAGGTTCATGACAACTGGTTTCTGTGCAAGAAAGGGAAGAGGCACAGACGATGAGAATCAGGATGGACAGGAACAGACAGCTGCACCGACAGCAAGTGTTGAATACTTTAATTACTGCATATTCTACAGGGAATTTGGCGATAACGACATTAAGAATCTTCCACTTGTAAGTAATGGAGAGAGAATTACATATAACGGACTTAAGGCTTATCTTCGTGACATTGAGAAGGGAGGGTACAAATATGTTGTTAAGATATTTGACAGAAAAGGTGATTACCAGAGCTTCATAAGCAACTACGGAATATATGAGAGTGCATGGGAAATTGTGCGTGGAATTAACAAGACAGAGGGACATGTAAGAACATATTTCGAGTCAAATTATAAGACAAGCCGTAAGGTTGTTGAGGATCTGCTTATAGAAGAGATTATCCAGAAATCCTTCAATAACAAGCTGTCAGTTGACAATGACGAGGGCATGATGGCGCAGACTCTTATGGATATTAAGGACAAGTTAGTGGAGCTTTCAAAGAAACACTCACAGCTTGGAGCATATGACAGCCAGATTGCAGCTATCGACAGTTTTAAAGAATATCTGTCGACATATGAAGCATTTTACAACAGAAAAGAAGAAATAGAGAAGCAGCTATATGACCTGCTTCTTGTTGCTATGCGGGAAAGTGATAAGAAGGATAAGGAACTTAAGAGTCAGGATGACCTTATCACTAAGATGTATGATGAGCTTGCACACGAGAAGGAAGCTATAGCAGTTGCAGAGGTTATGTCTGAAAAGAATTCGATGGCAGGAGTTGAGAGCCTTGTTAATGAGACAAGAAAGGCACTTGAACTCAAGAACGCTGCAATTGAAGAGGCAAGAGGAAAGCTTTCTTTGATGGAGTCTGCGGGTGATTATAAAGATTATGCAGAATACGAGAAGTCTTATAAAGGACTTCAGATTGCGATAGATAACAGATTAAGAGAAGATACGGATATAACAGCAGAGTTAAAGATACTTGCTGCAGGTTACAGAAAATTCTATGAGACAGAGACCAGAAGACTTAAGGAAAAGCTTGATATAGCAGCTAACCGTGTTAAGGCTCTGGAAGTCAGATTATCAGAGTCTAAGGATAACCTTAGAAATGCTGACAAAGAGGCGGCAGGTCTTGGTAGTCTTTCTGATAATCTTGAGAATGAGATACAGGAATTACAGGCACAGCTTGGAGCATCTTTATCAGAGGCAGGAACTGTCGTATGTGAAAATGCGTCTGAAGAATATGATAAGTCATTCAGGGATAAAGAACTGTTAAAGAATGAAGAGACAAGAATGTCCGAAAAATTCAATGATGTGCAGCAGCAGTTAATGTCACTTAATGAGACAATATCTGCCAATAAAGCACTTATTGATATATTTACAGAGCAGTCAGAAAAGCTTGAAAAGGCTGATGAAGCTGGAAATGCTGATAACGAGCGCATGGGCAAAATCCGTGAAATATACAGTGCAGATAATGACGAGGCAATGCTTTCGGTTATTCTTGAGACTTACCAGAAGATGCGCAGTGAATATACAGAAGAGTGTAAGGCAGCCCAGGAACTTGATAGCTTTATTGACAATGCAAGAAAGGGAACATATATCTGTAAGAGTTCTGAAAGAGACAGGCTTAAGGAATACCTTGAGAGCCAGTATGGTTCAGATGTTGTTGAGGGTCATGAGTGGTTCGCAGCCCTGAATGCAGGACAGAAAAGAGATGTATTAAAGAGAACACCTTTCGTTGAGTACGCATTTATAATAAAGAACGATTTCGAGAGAATCAAAGCAGATGAGATGCTTAAGGATTTTGGCAAGGGTGCGGCTGCTTATCCTGTTATAAGCGAGCAGGTGCTTATTGATACTAAGTTAGAGATTAACAAAGATCTGATTGTATTCGCATTAAAGGATATGTCGTTCCTGCGTGATGAGGCAAAGCTTGAGACACAGATTAAGCTTGCACAGGAGGAGCTTGAGTCGCATAAGGCGCAGGCAGGAAAGCTGGCCGACAGAATGGAGCTTGTGTGGAATGATTATACATTTGCACTTGTATATAATGCTGCGTCTGGAAAGGTGGATGCGTCCGAGGCAGAAGCAATCAGATTAAAGATTGCTGACAGCGAGGCTGCAATTATTGAGGCTGAGAAGAAGAGAAGTGTGTTAAATGAGGTTAAAGAGCAGCTTTCAAGGAACCTCGCACAGACAAGAGATGATATAGAAGAGAAGGAAACAGCATGCAGCCTGCTCTCGCGTATTATGGAGATGAATACTTCTATAGATAAAAAGTATGAGCGCTTAAAGGGACTGAAGGCTGATGTGGACAGTGCAAGAAACCGCATATATGAGTGCGAGGAGGCAGCAGCTTCTGCTAATTCTGAGTATGATACCGCGAGAGATTTCGAGGACAGTACAAGAAAGGCATATGATGAAATCATTAAGTCATGGGAGGAGCAGTACGCACCTTATTATGATGAAAATGTTTCAATAGAAATCGATGACGATACATACCGTCTTGATAAGGATGAAATAGAGAGCAGATTCACCGGATTAAAGACAGCACTTTCACAGAAGAACAGTGACTTTGCAGATAAGCAGGCGCTGATGAACCATCTGTCTGCATCTATGAACAAATGTCGTGATGCAATAGAGTACAGAGGTTATACATTTGACGATATTAAGGCAAAGTATGAAGTCGGTGAGATTATGGCAGCAGGTTCACAGCAGTTAAGGAATGCCAAGGATGCTCTTAATAATCTTGTGAAGAGCAGTGATTCTGTAAGGGAAGAGCTTGAGTCACAGGAAGCACTTCTTAATAGACTTGAGGGAAGTATCGCACATGGTATTAACCAGATTGAGAATAATTATGGAAGCTTTAATGAATTCCCATGCGATGACCCGGATGAATTCATTACACAGCACAAGGTACTTATTAAGAAGTTAGAGGATAACACCAAGGTTCAGGAAAAGACACGCAGACAGATGTCTGATTCATTAAAAGACATTCTTGTATGCAGAAAAGACCTTGAAAGAATCGTGTCTGATGCGGGCATGCATGTTCCAGAAGAATTCCGTCCTGAGGATGCACAAGGAATTACAGCTAATCTTACAGAATATGAGGCTGTTCATAAAGAATATGCTTCAATTACCAGATTAGAGTATAAGAAGGTTGATGAATTTAATAAGAATAAATCTAAGCTTATTGACCTGCTTAACGGATTTAATGCAGTCGAGCTTGCTGATGAAGTAAGGATATCACTTAATGTTCCTGAAAATGTGGCTAAGACAAGAAGTATGATTGAATCGTTAAATGAGACGAACACATTTATACAGTTAGAAAAAGACCGCATTGCCAAGGGTATAGAGGATATGCAGATGATTAAGGATAACTTTGAAAATCGTTGTATCCAGACATGCAGTAATATTAAGACTGAGCTTGACCGTCTGCCACAGTTGTCTAATATCAATCTTGACGGAGAACAGATTGCAATAATCAGTTTGCAGATTCCTTATATAAAGGAAGAATTATATAAGGAAAAGATGTCTGAATATATTGATGAAACTGTTTTTATGGCGGAAAGTTTTAAAGAGCCTGCGGAAAGACTCAAGTATATAAGAAACAGACTGTCATGGAAGAGACTTTTCTCAGTTATTGTCACAGATATGAATTCAATCAGAATTAATCTGTATAAGAGAGAGAGAATCAAGGACCAGAGCCGTTATTTAAGATATGAGGAAGCGGTTGGCTCAACAGGACAGTCACAGGGTATATATATCCAGTTCCTTATTGCGATTATCAACTACATATCTAATATGAATTCTTCAGGTAATGAAGGTGTTGAGGGTAAGACAATATTCATAGATAACCCATTCGGTGCGGCAAAGGATATATACATATGGGAGCCAATATTCAAGCTGCTTGCAACTAATCATGTCCAGCTTATTGTTCCGGCAAGAGGTGCAACTCCTGCTATTACAGGAAGATTCGATGTTAATTACATACTTGGTCAGAAGCTTGTTGATTCAAGGCAGCAGACTGTGGTTGTTGATTATTACAGCAGCACGAAGGAATCAGAATTGGAATACACGAGAATGGATTACGAACAGGCTACATTTGATTTTTTGTAACATATTTGTAACAATTCTGTGAACTTGGTTTACAATGAACTTAGGCTGTGCTAAACTTTAATGAGTTGTAAAATGCGATAAATAAATTATTCACAACATTCATCAAGTAAGCATTGGAATGAGGAATATATAATCATGAATAAATACGAATTAGGAATTAAGATAGACCAGATTAAGAAGCTGGCAGCGAAAAAGGAATACACAGAAGCGGCAGCCATAGCTAAGGATATTAACTGGACTAAGGTTAAAGACTGGCAGGCACTTGCCACAGCCATTAATGTGCAGGAAGCAGTCGGGGACTATGAAGAAGCAAGAGACATGGCAATTCTTGCTTATAACAGAAACCTTGGCGGAAGAAAGCTGGTTTATAAGCTTACTGAATTCTTTATTAAAGTTGGAGATTTTGATAATGCTAACGAGCTTTATGAAGAATACAGCAAATCTTCACAGCATGATGTGAGCAGATTCATCCTGTATTATGACCTTAGAAAGGCACAGAATGCATCAGATAATGAACTTGTAGGAATCTTAGAGGATTACAGGGATCATGAGATTGATGAGAAGTATATGTATGAGCTTGCAAAGCTGTATTATAAGACTGGAAGAAAAGAAGAATGTATTAAGACATGTGATAATATCGTTCTGTGGTTTCAGGATGGTATATACGTTGAGAAAGCAGTACAGTTAAAGGAAAAGCTTGGTGTTGTTCTTACTAAGACACAGAAAGGTATCTTAGAAGATGTAAGAAAAAGAAAGGAAGATATAGAGGCAACTAAGGAAGAGCTTTTTGCAAAGCAGAAGGAACTTGCTAATCTTAAGAGAGATGAAGTTGAAGATGTTTTCCGTGAAGAAGATGAGAAAGAACAGAAATCAACTGGTAAACAGCCAGTGCCAGAGGTAAGTCTGAATGTTCCTGAGTTTGCTAAGGAACAGGAGGAAGGACCTCTTTCAATAGACCTTGTACAGAACGACCAGAATGATGATATCAAAGCATTTTTAATGAAAGCTCTGAATAAGGATGAAGATGCAGATAATACTAAGGACAGCTCTGTTGTTATGTCTAAGATAGAGACTCCTCAGGTGGAGAAGCCAGAGGTTTCTGAGACACTTAGCAAAGATGGAGAGAAGAATTTCTCAAGCGAGATTAATAAGGCAAATGTCTCACTTAAGGAGCTTATTGAGAATGCAAAGCAGAAATTAGCTGATAATTATGAGCAGATCAATAAAGAAGACGAAGCTGAACAGAGAAAAGAAGCTGAGGAAAGAATCAATAAGGAAGCAGAGAATATAGATATTAATGTTCCTGTACCTGAATATAACAATTTATATGATACAAGAAATCTTCAGGAAGAGCTTGCTGCCAAGATGAGTGACTTGTTCGGTGATGAGGAAGAAGATGCTGATGTTAAGACATTTGTACCAGCTTCTAAGAATAAGGAAGAACAGCCTGCAAAGGAGGTTAAGACTCCGGCTCCTGTAACTGAACAGGTTGTTAATGATGATGCAGAAGTTCAGGAGGATGATGACCAGATTGAAGGCCAGATGGATATAACAGAGTGGATGCAGTCTGTAAGAGAAGAAAAGTATGGCAAGCAGGATACTAAGGAATTCTCCAAGTCAGAGCTTGAGCGTTATCTTGATGAGAAAGACGAGAAAAGTGCAGCTTATGAAAAGCTTGTAGAGCAGAAGAAAGCAGAAGCACTGGCTGATGGTAAGGAGATTGATAAGGAAGAAGCAAAGAGAGCAGCTCTTGCACAGATGGCAGTTGATTCAGCGAGAATGGATCTTGCAATAAGAACAGGTAAGGCTGCAGCGAGACTAGAGCAGGCAGCAACTGCTATAGAGAATGAAGATATTCCTTTAGTTACAGCACAGATACCAACTGTGTCAGAATCAATGATTTCAGATATCAATTCAATTATGAATGAAGATATTGATAATAAAGACAATAAAGAAGAAGGTGAGGAGGCTGTTGTACTAGATGAGGTAGCTGCAGGTGTTGAGCCGGAAGAAACAGTAATTCCATTCACCAGACAAGAAGAAGAACAGCCATTGACTATGGAAGAAGAGATTGAAGAAACTGAGCAGATAGAGAAGAAGCTTACAGGAGAGCTGGCAAAGATATTCAGAAAGTACAGAGATATGCCAGGACTTGAGGAACAGTTAGCTGATCTTTTCGATACAATTGACGATGAAATGCAGATGAATTCATCAGCATCAGGAAATATTCTTATTTCTGGTAATTCAAGTTCTGATAAGACAGACCTTGCAAGAACTATAATTAGAGCTATTAATACTTTATATCCAGACCAGCCAAAGAAGATTGCTAAGACATCAGGAGAGAGTATTAACCAGAGAGGTATTGCCAAGGCAATGGGAAGACTTAAGGGAACAGCTCTTATCGTTGAAGGCGCAGGAACAATCCAGCCTAAGAGAATTAATGAACTGCTTAACTGTCTTGAACAGGATACAGGAAGAATGATTGTCATATTTGAAGATTCAGATACAGACATGAACGTTCTTATCAACTTTAATCCTGAGCTTACCAAGACATTCAATCACAGAATTGTTCTTAAGCAGTACACTGTTAATGAGCTTGTTGAGATGGCGAAGAGATTCGCAAGAAAGAGACAGTATGAGGTTGATGATGATGCATTACTGGAACTGTATCTTAAGATTGACAAACTTCATAACGTGAATGATAATATTAAACTTGATGATATCAAGGAAATTATCAATCAGGCAATTGTCAACTCTGAAAGAAGAGCATCAAGAAGATTCTTTGGTGGACTTAAGAAGAAGAGAAGCGAGAATGGTGATGTTATATTCTTGACAGAGGCAGATTTTAAAGACAGATAACTTATAATATTATGCACAGATGTGCTTACACAGGGAGGAAAATATGACTAACATCGATGAAATGTCAATTAATGCAATCAGGGTATTGTCAGCAGATGCAATCCAGAAGGCTAATTCAGGACATCCTGGACTTCCACTTGGAACTGCACCAACAGCTTATGAATTATGGACTAACCATATGAATTACAACCCGGCTGATCCAGAATGGGAGAACAGAGACAGATTCGTTCTTTCTGGCGGACATGGTTCAATGCTTCTTTATTCATTGTTCCATTTACTTGGAATTGGCAATCTTTCTTTAGATGATGTGAAGAATTTCAGACAGATGGGTTCTAAGACACCTGGACATCCAGAGTATGGTCATACAGTTGGTGTTGAAGCAACAACAGGACCTCTTGGACAGGGTATGGCTATGGCAGTAGGTATGGCTATGGCAGAAGCACATCTTGCATCTGTATTTAATAAGGAAGGATACAATGTAGTTGACCATTACACATATGTACTTGGTGGAGACGGCTGTATGATGGAAGGTATTTCATCAGAGTGTTTCTCACTTGCAGGAACATTAGGTCTTTCAAAGCTTATTGTATTCTACGATTCTAACAATATATCAATTGAGGGAAGCACAGATATTGCATTTACTGAAAATGTAATGAAGAGATTCGAAGCATTTGGCTTCCAGACAATCGAGGTTGCTGATGGCAATGATATCGAAGCAATCGGAAAGGCTATTGAGGAGGCTAAGGCTGATAAGGAAAGACCTTCACTTATCAAGGTTAATACACTTATCGGATACGGCTGTCCTGCAAAGCAGGGTAAGGCAAGCGCACACGGTGAGCCTCTTGGTATTGATAATGTTGCAGCACTTAAGGAAAACCTTAACTGGCCATGCAAGGGTGATTTCGAAGTACCACAGGAAGTATATGATCATTATAAAGAGATAGCAGCAAGAATGGCTGAGCCGGAAGAAGAATGGAATAAGCTTTTTGCAGAGTATTGTGAGAAGTTCCCTGAGATGAAGGAACTCTGGGATAAGTACTACAATGGATGTGATATGTCCGATTTGTTCAATTCTGAGAAATACCTTGCAAAGCCTGAGAAGGCAGAAGCAACAAGAAGTTCAAGTGGAACAATTCTTAATATGATTAAGAATGTAATGCCTAACCTTATCGGTGGTTCAGCAGATTTAGCACCATCTAATAAGACTAATATGAAGGATGCAGGTGATTTCTCTAAAGAGAATTATGCAGGAACTAACCTTCATTTTGGTGTAAGAGAGCAGGCTATGGCAGCAATTGGTAATGGACTTGCACTTCACGGTGGATTAAGACCATTCGTTGCAACATTCTTCGTATTCAGTGATTACACAAAGCCAATGGCAAGACTTACATCACTTATGAAGCTGCCACTTATATATGTATTCACACATGACAGTATCGGAGTTGGTGAGGACGGACCTACACATGAGCCAATTGAGCAGCTTGCAGCATTCCGCTCAATGCCTAACTTCACAGTATTCAGACCATGTGACAGAACAGAGACAGCACTTGCATGGGAATATGCTATTGAATCTAAGGATGAGCCAACAGCATTAGTTCTTACAAGACAGAATCTTCCACAGATGGCAGGTTCATCTAAGGAAGCACTTAAGGGTGCATATATTCTTGAGAATTCTGATAAAGAGACTCCAGATGGAATTATTATTGCAAGTGGTTCTGAAGTAAACCTTGCTGTATCAGCAAAGGCAGAGCTTAAGAATGCAGGAATAGATGTAAGAGTAGTAAGTATGCCATCTATGGACGTATTCGAGAAGCAGTCAGAGGAATACAAGGAATCAGTCCTTCCTAAGAGTGTAAGAAAGAGAGTTGCAGTTGAGGCACTTTCAGACTTCGGCTGGTACAGATATGTAGGACTTGATGGAAAGGTTATCTGCATGAAGGGCTTCGGAGCTTCAGGTCCGGCTAACCAGTTATTCGAGCATTTCGGATTCACAGTAGAGAATGTAGTTAATACTGTTAAGAGTCTTTTCTAAGAAGATATAACAATATAAGAAGAATTAATATAATAAAAACAGGGATTTCGGTTATTAAATGTAACTGGAATCCCTGTTTTTTTATATTGTCAAGTGCAGAATGTGCCATATATTACCGAATGTGCCAAAACTACCCGATATTAATGTGACGTATATTACCGAATATGCCATATATTGCAGAATATGCCAAAACTATTGCATGATGCCAGGGTGCTGTATTAAAATAATTGTCTTTCTCATCGTACGAATATTTCATAATTCCATCGTAACTGTCAACAATTCTTTTAATGCTTCGTGTTCCAAGACCATGATTAATAGTGTCTGGTTTGGTTGTGTACGCTTGACATGATATCTATAGTTAATTAAACTAACTATAGATGTCATAACTTTAAGGGGGATTACAATGAGAAGAATTGCAGCAGGATTAATGGTTGTAATGTCAGTTTTGCTTGTGTCGTGTAAGGGGAAACCAGGTAATACGATAACCGTAGGAAGCGACAAGCTTGATAATACGCAGTCATACTTTTCTGAAAGCATGCATATGGTGGCAAGATGTGATACAGGATATTATTATCTTGATAAATGCAGCGCATCAGATGATAATCTTATGTTTTATGATGATAAGTCGGAAGAAAGCATTGTGTTATGTAATAAACCACAATGTGGGCATGATGGAGAAGAGTGCATGGCATATATTTCAGGAAGCGAGTTTAAAAGTGAGTTGTATTACTATAATTCGTACATATATATGATAAGTTCCAAGGGAAATCTTGTACGGATAAGTGCTGACGGAACACAGAGAACATACCTTGGAAGCATATGCGTCCTGAGTGGACAGGATAGTGTGTCAATGTGTTTCAATGATGGATATGCATATGTATCTCAAGAGATAACGGGAGATATAGAAGGTAATGTAACAGTAAGGCTATACAGATTTAATCTTGATACGGGTTCGAGCGATAAAATATATGAAGAAACGGGATATGGTATAGGAATTAATTCACTTAAAACATATGGCAGTGACACATTTTTTTTAAAGACATCTGTTTCAAAAGATGATAAGGGATTATATTCATTGGAAGGAAAAGGAATATTCAGAATTACAGGGGAAGATACTGAATGTCTGCTTGACAAGAATGTGTATAGTTACTGTATAGATGCAGACAATAACAAGCTGTATTACAGCGGGCTTGGAGATGGAATAATATATGAATATGATCTTGGCAGCGGTAAGTCAGAAAGCATATATGAAAGTGATAATGATACAGGATATTTTTATATAACATTTGACGGAAATTATATCTGGATGGATGATGAAGGATATAAGAATATGGCAATGTATTTTAACAAACAGAGCAGTTCACTTGATTATACATTATATCAGTTAGACAGAGATGGAAAGCTCGCAGCAAAGAGAACGATTCCAGACGAGGAAAAGATATTTTCAATTATGCATGGGGATAGCAGTAGAATGTTTATGTTTTCATTTGTGAACAACAAAATTGTATATATTGATAAGAGCAACATTGAAAAAGGGGATATTAAGGAGCTTAGGTAGATGAAGGAACTGGGGAGACTGCTTAATAGAAAAACAATATTGCTAATTCTGGCTGCGGCATGTATATGTGTTGTGGTTGTTTTTGCAAAGGATTTTTCAGAATGCGGAATAGATAATTATAAGATTAAAGTAAGAGAGTACAACTGGCTGATTAATGGGCATACAGATGAACAGATACAGCAGCATGCTGACGAACTGGCACAGGATGATAGAAGAATATTTAAGAGACTTGCAAAGGAATACAAGGAAAAGTCTGATTATATTGATGGATATACAGAAAGTGTCAAAGCAGTTATTACAAATGCCTCGAATATGAAAAAATTCAGTGTGTTCGGTACATCAGAATCAATAGCCAATATCAATAAAACGGAAAATGATTATAAAAGGATTGAAAATGTACAGGTTAGGGAATTAAACAGCAGGGCAGTTGAGCAGTTTCTGAAGAATGATATTTCTATCTATATCGTTCTTGCGTTGATGATATATATTATTTATAACATTTACGAATACAGGGATAATGGAATGTGGCAGATTATCTATACTGCTGTCAATGGAAGAATGAGACTTGCAGTTAAGGATACTGCTGCAGTCGGATTGAGTGCTTTATTTGTATCACTGATTATGCAGTTATGCGGTCTTGTCTCTATGCTTGTGGTGTATGGTGGCTGGGATTTCCTTACCGCACCTGTACAGTGTCTGAAAGGGTATAATAATTTCACTTATCCGATAAGCGTAATGACATATCTTTTTATAAGATATATGATTATATCTTTGATAGTTATTGCAATAGTGCTTGTTATATCACTGGTATTTTCGTTATGCAGGAAAAGAATCAGTTCAGTTGTGCTGGTGGGTATAATTGCCGGAGCGGAAGCATTTGCATACCAGAATATATCAATGCAGGGCAGGTTAAGGATTTTCAAGAAGATTAATATAATAAATGTGATGAATGTAAGCAATATACTTAGGAAGTATGATAATATCATGATAGCAGGTGTTCCTGTGCGTATGATAAATGTGCTGTGCATGGTGTGTATTATTATAGCTGTAATATCAGCAATATTTCTTGTATTACTTGGAAAGGTTATCCGTCCGGGAAGAACCGCTGGCTTTATAGGAAAAATGATTGAAAAAATCGGACATGTGGTTCAAAGGATTTTGTCCAGACTTCCGCATTTCTGGAAAGAAATGTACAAATTTTTAATAACAGCAAGAGGCTGGATTGTAATATGTGTTGTTGTGTTTATAACAATATTTATATGTAATAACCAGAAAATAGCATATTCTGAAGATGAAAAGAAGCGTGATGAATATTATCAGCAGTATGGTGGCAGGGATTACAGTGGATTTACCAGTCTTATAGAGCAGAGACAAAATGATGTTTATGAGGCACAGGCAAAGTTAGATGCTGCAAGAGAACAGTATGAGTGGGGAGAACTTAGTGAGGATGATGTAAGCAGATATGTGTACAACCTCATGGATGCTACGAGACTGCTTGATAACATGAGCGAATATATGCAGCAGATTGAATATGTTTCACAGATAAAAGAGCAGTACGGAATAGATGCGTATGTTATGTCACAACGGGGATACGACCAGATATTTGGCAGTAAAGGAGCAACGAGAAAACTGCTTATATATATTATACTCGGATTTGGAGTTGTTCTTATTGCAGAGACTGAAAGCTCAGTGGAATATAAGAATGGAATGAATATGCTTATTGGCTCGTCTAAGAGAGGAAGAAGATGGGAACATACAGTTAAGGCTGCTGCTGTCTGCATATTGGTGGGGGTAAGTGCATTTTTACTGTATATAATCGAAATGATAATAATGTATAAGGCTTATGGTATGCCATATATTAATGCACCACTTATAAGCCTTACTTATATGAATACAGCAAAGGTATTCAGAAATATAACGATAAGCCAGTATATGCTTATTCTCATGGCAGAGGAGATACTATTCGCAGTAGCAGTCGGACTTGAAACAGTATTCGCTTCAAGGCACATTTTTAAAAAGAATTCAGGGAAAGGAATACCTCTGATTATAGTTATTAATACTGCTATATTATGTATTATTATGTGAGGGGGATGTATGAGAATTAAACAGTTTGTGATAATGATGATGATTATATGTGGCTGTGTATCAGCTGGATGTAAGAATAAAGAAGTACAGGAGAGTGACAAGACAGCAAGTGAAAGCAGCCGTTTAGCCAGACAGGAGGTGGAGTATCCCGAAAAAGAAGATACATATGGAGACTGGGCACAAGTGGGTGAATTCAAAATAAACAGCAGGTCTGTAGAACAGGATGTACATGACACAGATACATCATATCTTTATATAATGGGATTTTCGTGGCCAGTGCTGTATGATAAAGAGTCTGTAAAGTTTATAGAATACACTGCGTATAATGCACGTGTGCAGTTTGAAAAGAGAGAGGTGCAGCTTAAGGAATTCCTTGATAAAAAGGTTATTAAGACGCAAAGTAAAAAGATATCGGGAGCAGAGCAGGAAGAACTGGATTTAATATTGTATATGGAATTTCCAACAAGTACATACTCATGGTATATGAATAAACAATCACCAGATACGGTACGCAAGGAAAGAAATGACATGCTTAACGCCATACTTATAGAGGCAGAAGTTATATATGATGATGGAACAGAGGAGACTTGTTATTATAAGATTCAGACTGGAACAGCAGACAATTATGTGTTGTTTGAGAGAAACTTGTAGTTGAAAATAAAACTTTTTTGAAATGCTTTTCGCATTCTGGCAGTGTCAAATAGCATATGAAACCAGTGCATAAGTTGGTAAAAAGCCTACTAATGCTGCTAAATGAGATGAAATAGTAGGTCTTTTGAGAAGAAATTTTGATGGGAATTAAGGTGGCTAAAGAAAATTGCCTACTAAAGTTGTGATTTATGCGAGAATAGTAGCTTCCTGTATAATTCAAAGTGTAAAGAGTAAATGATTTTACAAAAATAGATACCTAAGTTAAACTGTCATTGCTGACCGGCAAGTTGGCAAATGAACAGAATAAGGAAGGTATCTATAAATGAATTGTACACAAAACAAGAAGATTGAGCAAGTAAAAGAAACAACAATGATTGTTGGCATTGATGTTGGCAGTGAAAAGCATTATTTCAGAGCTTTTAACTGGAGAGGCATCGAACTTACCAGAAAGCCTGTAGCGTTTTCAAACTCTATGGAGGGATTCAACAGCTTTTACAATACGATTGTGGAACTGATGCAGAAAAGTGAACTTGAAGAGGCACTGGTAGGAATAGAGCCAACCGGTCACTACTGGTTTGATCTTGGGCAGTTCATGGGTGAAAAGGACATAAAGTTTGTAATGGTAAACCCGCACCATGTGCATAAGACCAAAGAATTAGATGACAACAGTCCATCTAAAAATGACAGGAAAGATCCTCGTGTTATTGCAGGGCTTGTAAGGGATGGACGGTATTTTTATTCATATATGCCGACAGGTGCATATGCAGAACTGCGGAATGCGTCAAACCGTCGATTTGTGCTTGTAGAAGAACAGACAAGGGCGAAGAACCGTCTGCAGAAATGGATTGCAGTGTATTTCCCAGAATATAAGGGAATTTATACACACATAGATGCCAAGGGAGGAATGTTGGTGTTAAAAAAGGCACCAACACCTGAGGAGATAGTAAGACTTGGAGTGGAAGGTATCATAAAGATATGGAAAGACGCTAAACTTCGAGGAAATGGTCATAAGAAGGCTATGTTGATTCTTGCGGCAGCAATGAGAAGCATAGGATTAAAAGCAGGTCTTACAGAAGCCCGGATGGAGATACAGGATTTGATAGAGGATTATGAACTCCAGACAAAACGCCTTGAAAGGGTCAATGACCTGATCAAAGGACTGTGCCAACAGGTCAGGTATGCGGATAAGCTGCTTGAAATAAAAGGCATAGGAATAACAACAGTAGCAGGTTTCATAGCAGAAGTTGGCGATATTACGCGCTTTGATAGCACGAAAGAACTTCAGAAACTGGCAGGATTGGAACTGGTGGCAGATAGTTCCGGTAAGCACAACGGAAAGACAAAGATAAGTAAAAGAGGGCGCAAGCGTCTCAGATATTTACTTTTCGAGGCAGCGATATCGGTGGTGGGAAAAAATGAAGAATTCAAAGAAATCCACAGGTATTATACCACCAGAGAAAAGAATCCATTAAAAAAGATGCAGTCGCTGATAGTAGTAGCATGTAAGCTGATAAGAGTATTCCATGCGATTCTAACTAAGGGAATCAGATATGATGCATCAAAGATGTTGAAAGATATCAGACATCCGGGAGAACAGTTAAAGGCTGCGTAACCGAGTAACAAAGAACAACCATAATGATTACAGTAAGCGTCCGCCGAAAGGTGCTGTAATCGGAGTGTTTGGATCAGTAATGAAAGTACAAAGAATGAGCTGGTAGCCGGCAGGAAATTAAACCAGAGGGCATGACCCTGAATAGTAGCTAAGCTGGCACCCTGGTTATGGACAGGCAGAACGAAGGAAGTGAGGACCCACCGCAAGGAGGATGATCCTGTTGGACATGAGAGGTGAGCTGCCATATAGGGATGGGTATACATCGAAGCCATTTAAAACGGATAGTGATGACGCTTTATTTGGTGTACCCATTATTACTATATATCTGCCCTGTATGAGGTAAAGATCACTCCATAACCGTAATTCTATTCAATGACAGGTATCAAAAAGTATTGAATTTATTGAAAAAAACACTTGATTATATGGAGAGGCTGATTAATGCTGAAATTTACATAACAAATAATGCAACAACCTACCAAACTGCAGTTAATGTGGAGTTTAGTAGGTTGTTTTCTTGTATATTGAAGTCGTGATAACAGAGTTAGTGAAAAATACAACTCAATTTACCTACTAAAGAAGCGAGATGTAATGAATTAGTGGGTTTCTGACAATATTTTTATAAAAAATTTTCTTAAAAAACATACTAACGAAGTATATATCATGAGTTAGTATGTTTATCTTAAAATTTTCAGGTTAAATAAAAATTTTTCGATAAATAATCTCAATAATTATAGTTGACATATACCCATATGGGGTATATTATACATCATGTAAATAGAGCATACCCCACTAGGGTATGTTGCAATCACAACAGATAAATATAATAAAGCGTTTATCAGACACAGAATATAACAACCAGACTAAGGAGGAATAATGGAAAAAGAATGTTGCTGTCATAAGACAAAAGAACGCGATGCCAAGGAATATAAAGACCTCTGTAACAGGCTTAGCAGAATTGAAGGTCAGATAAGAGGGATTAAGGGAATGGTTGAGAAGGACGCATACTGTATTGACATTCTTAATCAGGTATCGGCAGCCCAGTCAGCACTTAACAGTTTTACGAAGGTGCTCTTAGATAACCATATCAAGAGCTGTGTAGTCCAAGATATTAAAGAAGGCAAGGACGATACGGTAGAAGAGCTTGTTAAGACAATCGGCAAATTCATACGCTAGAATTTGCACAAGGTAATGAAGTATAAAAGGAGATGCATTATATGGGAACAGCTATAATAATCGGCATATTAGCAATAATAGTAGTAATTGCAGTTATAAGCAGTGTTAAGCATATGAAAGGTGAAGGCGGCTGCTGTGGCGGTGGTGGAAATACTGTTGCGGAAGAGAAGAAGACACTTGATAATCCTGTAATTGCTGTTAAGACTGTAGATATTGAAGGCATGCATTGTGAAAACTGCAAGAACAGTATTGAGAGATCTGTTAACAAAATTGATGGTGCTTCATGCCAGGTTAATCTTAAGAAGAAGCAGGCAACAATTGAAGTTGACAGAGAAATCGATGACGCTGATATAAGAATTGCAATTGAGAGACTTGATTTTAAAGTGACAGGAATAACAACTAACCGCAGGGAGGAGTAGAGCGATATGGAACAGTACAATGTTACAGGAATGAGCTGTGCAGCGTGTCAGGCAAGAGTTGAGAAAGCTGTCAGCAATGTGCCTGGAGTGGAAAGCTGTTCGGTAAGTCTTCTTACTAATTCAATGGGTGTTGAGGGAACTGCAACCCCAGATGTAATCATTAAAGCTGTGGAAGCTGCGGGATATGGTGCATCAGTTAAGGGGGTAAAGAGCAGCAGTCCTTCAATGCAGGAGCAGGAAGATGCGCTGGCAGATAAGACAACCCCTGTTTTAAAGAAAAGATTAGCAGCTTCAGTTATATTTCTTGTTGTGCTTATGTATTTCAGCATGGGACATATGATGTGGGGCTGGCCGCTTCCGTCAGTACTTGAAGGAAATCATGTGGCTATGGGTCTTATACAAATGCTGCTTACAATAATAATAATGGTTATTAATCAGCATTTCTTCATAAGTGGTTTTAAGGGCTTGTTACATCGTTCACCTAATATGGACACACTTGTTGCGCTTGGATCAGGAGCAGCATTTGTGTGGAGCACATATGCACTTTTTGCCATGACAGACTGTCAGGTGAGAGGTGATATGGCAGGCGTGATGCACTATATGGATGAATTCTATTTTGAGTCAGCGGCTATGATTCTTACACTTATAACAGTAGGGAAAATGCTTGAAGCCCGCTCTAAGGGAAAGACGACCGATGCATTAAAGAGTCTTATGAAGCTTGCTGCCAAGACTGCGGTACTTTATGCAGATGGGCAGGAAACATGCGTCCCTGTTGAACAGGTTATGACAGGAGATGTATTTGTTGTAAGACCGGGTGAGAATATACCTGTAGATGGTGTCATCATTGAAGGTAACACCGCAGTTAATGAATCAGCACTTACAGGAGAGAGCATTCCTGTTGATAAACAGGAGGGAGATCAGGTAAGTGCAGCAACACTTAATACATCAGGATATATAAAATGCAGGGCAACAAGAGTTGGAGAAGATACAACACTTTCCAAAATAATACAGATGGTAAGTGATGCGGCTGCAACTAAAGCACCTATTGCAAAGATTGCTGATAAAGTTTCAGGTGTATTTGTGCCTGCGGTAATAATAATAGCAGTTATAACAATAGTAGTATGGCTGTTATGTGGCAAGGACTTAGGATTTGCACTTGCGAGAGGAATCTCAGTGCTTGTAATAAGCTGTCCTTGTGCGTTAGGGCTTGCAACTCCGGTTGCAATTATGGTTGGTAACGGAGTCGGAGCAAAGAACGGAATTATGTTCAAGACTGCTGTTTCTCTGGAACAGACAGGCAAGATGCAGACAGTTGCACTTGATAAGACTGGTACTATTACAGAGGGTGAGCCAAAGGTTACAGATATTATAACAGGTGATAGAATCCCACAAAATGAACTTATTGCTATAGCATATGGTCTTGAAAGAAAAAGTGAACATCCACTTGCAAAGGCAGTTGTTAATTATGTTGAAGAGAGTGGCGATAAGAATTCATTTGCAGAAGAAGTGACTGACTTTAAGGCAGTTGCTGGTAACGGACTTAAGGGAATGCTTGATACAGATGTAGTGGCAGGTGGTAATCTTAAGTTCATTTCAGAGTATTGTAATATCTCTGATGATTTAAGGAACAAGGCTGATGACTTATCATCAGAAGGAAAAACACCACTTTTCTTTGCAAGAAATAACAAGCTTCTTGGAATAATAGCTGTTGCGGATACTATCAAGAAAGACAGCCCACAGGCTATCAGGGAACTTCAGAATATGGGAATCAGGGTTGTGATGATTACCGGAGATAATGAAAGAAGTGCGAAGGCAATAGGAAAGCTTGCCGGAGTCGATGAAGTTATAGCAGGAGTACTTCCTGAAGGAAAAGAAAAAGAGATAGCAAGACTTAAGGAGCAGGGAAGTGTTATAATGGTAGGTGATGGAATTAATGATGCACCTGCACTTACAAGAGCTGATATAGGTATTGCAATTGGAGCCGGTACAGATGTTGCAATAGATGCGGCAGATATAGTTCTTATGAAGAACAGGTTATCAGATGTTCCTGCTGCTATAAGACTTTCAAAGAGAACACTTACCAACATACACGAGAATTTGTTCTGGGCATTCTTCTATAATTGTATAGGAATCCCACTTGCAGCAGGTGCGTGGATACCAGTATTTGGATGGACACTTAATCCAATGTTTGGTGCAGCAGCTATGAGCTTATCAAGCTTCTGTGTAGTAACTAATGCATTAAGACTTAATCTTATAAAGATATATGATACAGGAAAAGACCACATTTATAAGAAAAAGTCTAGCAAAAATAAAAATAAAACGACAAAAGGAGATAAAACTATGACAAAGACTATGAATATTGAGGGTATGATGTGTGGACACTGTGAAACTGCAGTTAAGAAGGCACTTGAGGCTGTTGATGGTGTAACAGAGGCAGTTGTAAGCCATGAGAATGGAACAGCAGTTGTTACACTTTCTAAGGAAGTTGATAACGATGTATTAAAAAAAGCTGTAGAGGATAAAGATTACAAAGTAACAGCAGTTAAGTAAGAAATATAATGAATAAGAATAAAGCTATAAGCTGCAAATGTATGTGATACATTTTAAGGTATGGAAAGCCCTACGTGATACAAAAGTGTCGTGCGGGGCTTTTTCAGTGCAGGGTAATTTTTATAACTGATAGTTGAGTAAGCTGTTTAATAATGTTAATATTATGTATATAGATTATGGGTATGGGAGATATGGGAATATGAATATTATGTATCTGTCTCTTTATGGAGTTGCAGCTGTGGTGCTTGCCGTGGTGTTTATAAGAACATGTCTTGAGCGGGATAAGATGACACGGATAGTGTGTCTTACAGAGATGCTTGCTCTCATATGCGTTGTGACATATTCGGTCAATTTTATCACAGATAATTACATGGCAATGTCGGTGGCAACAAGCATAATGATGGCAGCACAGGATTTTGCACTCGTTGTACTTTTAACGTATACAGGCATATTTACAAGGCTTGTAAACAGGATAACCAGAACTGCAGTTGTTTTGTGCATATTTGCGGCAATGGTTGATTCAGTTGTATTTATAATTAATATATTTAATGAAACGGCATTGAAATATAGTCTTAACAAATGTGGAGGAGTCTATGTTCTCGGCTATGAAGGCGAGCTGTGGTTTGGTATTCATGCGATGATGAATATGGTTATTGTAGCATTTATAATTGCACTGCTTATTATCAAATGCATACGTATTCCATCAGCGTATTGGGGAAGATATATATTTACGGCTGCCGGGCTTATTGTTATAATTGCTTTTAAATATATATTCATCATGAAAGCTGTTGACTTAAGGTTTGACATATCAATTTTTCTATATGCACTTATGGGAACAATGGTGTACTGGAATACTTTCTGGTATTCTAAGAAAAATATGCTTACAGTTACACATGAAATGATAATTGAACATATGCAGATTCCTGTAGTACTGTTTGATTATGAGGGAATTCTTGCAGATTTTAATTCTTCAATGAAGGATGTTGCAGGTAATCTTGAATACGATAACAGGGAACAGAATATTGAGTGGTTTGTCAGGGAGAATGACCTGCCTGTTAAACCTGGAGAGGATACATTTGAATGGAAGCATAATGACAGAATATATGACTGCAGGATTGAGAAACTTTCAGATGAAAAAAACCGACTGCTGGGTACTATTATTGTTATGCAGGATGTGTCGGAGTTAAAGAAGGCTTATGCTGAACTTGAAAATATGGTTATTTATGACCAGCTTACAGGAGTTTACAGCATGTACAGCTTTATGGAGCATTGTAAACAGTATGATGAATATAATGGCAGCGTTGCTGTAGTTGTCTGCGATATTAATCATTTGTCAGATATTAATATACAGTATGGACAGAAAGCAGGTAACCAGGCACTTATAAATGTGGCTGGTGTGCTTAAGAAGATACTTATGGACAGAGCATATATTGCAAGAATTAATGAAGGTAATTTTGTTGCAGTAATGAAGAATGTCACGGATGCAGAGGCTGGTAAAACATTTGAACAGATAAAGAGAACAGTAGAAAAAGAGTGCAATAATGGAAAGTTTGGTGTTACTATAGAATATGGTATTGCTATGAGAAAAGCTTCTAACAGATGGATAATGGATATTGTTCATGAAGCGGTTAATGATATGAGAGACAGGAAAGGCAGATAATACACATGAAGTTTGATGGTGTTAAAAAAGTTGATGAAGGAAGGTTTATCAGCAGATACGATCTCTATTATACAACTGAGGATGACAAGAAAAAGGTCTACGAGATTATCAGCAGAAACAAGGATATAAAGACGCTAGAAGATATAAGAAATGAAAAGACTGACGGAGTTGTTATTGTTGCAACTGATGAAGCGGATGAACATATTCTGATTAATAAAGAATATAGAATGTCAGTAGGAGATTATGTGTATAATTTTCCTGCAGGGCTTATTGATGAAGGTGAGACTCCTGAAGTGGCGGCGAAGCGTGAGCTTAAGGAAGAGACAGGGCTTGACCTTATTGTAATTGAAGACAAGCTTTATGACAGCTACAGTGCAATAGGATTTTCCAATGAGACAAATGCTGTGGTTATCGGAAAAGCATCTGGAGATTTTTCGCCAAGCACTTCAACGTTTGAGGAGATTTCGGCGGCATGGTATTCAAAACAGGAAGTAAAAGAGCTTCTTAAGGATAATCATTTTGCAGCGAGAACACAGGCATTTTGCTATATGTGGGCGAGAAATAAATAATAAAGAGGCAGGATATGTTTAGAGGAAAAAGAATAATTTCAGGAATTATGCTGGTGCTTATGCTGGTTAGTTTTATTGGATGTAAAAAGACTTCCAAAGCAGCAACATTTACATATGAGGAGAATGCTGCCGGTAATATAGTTATAACTGGACTTACTGATAAGGGAAGAGCAGATGCAAAGGTTATTGTGCCAGCTAAGATTGATGGCAAGAAGGTTGATGGAATAGGCAGTGGTGTATTCCGTGATGATACGACTGTTACTGATGTTGTTATATCAGATGGGATAAGTTATATAGCTGAAAATGTATTCTTAAGCTGCTATAATCTTAAAACAATTGAGATTCCGGAATCAGTTAATTCTATTGGAACTAATGCATTTACAGATACACAGTGGGAGTATGACCAGCTTGCAGATAACGATGAGATTATTGTTAATGGTGTGTTATGCAAGATAAGCATAGATAGTGGAACGTATAATATTCCGGATGGTGTAAGGACAATTGCTTCGGGAGTATTTTATAATAAAGATGGTCTTACACAAATAAATATTCCTGACAGTGTGGAAGTAATTGGGGCATATGCATTTGCTGGCTGCAAGGGACTTAAGGAAGTTAAACTGCCTTCAGGCATTAAAAGAATTGAGTATGGAGCATTTTCTGATATGAATATCAGTGAGATTGTTGTGCCAAAGTCAGTAGATTATATAGGAAATGAAGCATTTGAAGGAATTGAGAATGTCGTAAAACGATAAGGAGGATGGCTTATGATAAAGAAGAAAAGCAATTCTTTTCTATCATGTGATAGAAAGACGTCTGTTAATGTTGTTATTTGGTGTCCCGATGAGACAGAATATGACGAGCCTGTTGCGGTATTGCAGATATGTCATGGGATGATTGAGTATATTGACAGATACGACGGATTTGCAAGATATATGGCAGAGAGAGGCTTTGTTGTTGTTGGAAATGATCATCTTGGACACGGAAAGTCAGTATGCACGGATGATGATCTGGGATTTTTTAAAGATAAGAATCCGGGAGAGGCACTTGCAAAGGATGCACATCATCTTACAGTTCTTATCAAGAAAATGTATCCTGGTATTCCATATTATCTTGCAGGACACAGCATGGGGTCGTTTGTTACAAGAAGATATATATGTGATTACGGATATGAACTTGATGGAGTTATTGTAATGGGAACAGGACACCAGCCGGCACCAATGGTTTTTGCCGGAAAGGTGCTTGCTGATGTAGTAAGACTTATAAAGGGGGACCGTTACAGAAGCAGACTGATATCTAAGATTATGTTTGGTAATTATAACAAGCGTATAAAGAATGTAAGAACAGTCAATGACTGGCTGACAAGAGATGAAGCGGTTGTTGATGAATACAATGCCGGAAAACTGACAACATTTCTGTTTACGGTTAATGGTTACAGAGGACTTATGAATATGATTCTGTATGTAAGAAAGCCGCGCAACATAGAAAGAATTCCTAAGAATCTGCCAATGCTTATGATATCAGGACTTGATGATCCTGTGGGAGAATACGGCAAGGGCGTTTACAGGGCATATAATTCGTATCATGGTCACATTGATGATATTGATTTAAGACTTTACGAGGATTGCAGGCATGAGTTGTGCAATGAACTTAATAAAGAAGAAATATATGAAGAAATATATGGCTGGATTATGAACCATATGAGTAAGTAGGTTAATAAAAGCGGAATGGAAGTTTCAAACCATTCCGCTTAATTCTTTATTGATTATAATCTGATAGTGGTGTACTTAGGAATGCAAGCAATTCCTAATGCGTAAGGCCCTGTATGGCAGCCTGAGATAATACTGATTCTTGTCTTGAAATCTTCGCGTCTTTCGAGAAGCTTCACACCAAGCTGTGCTTCAACATCATCTCTGTATTTCTCAGCTTCTTCCAGATTAGTACAGTAGCCAACAGTGATATCCCAGTTTTCAATCGGCATTCCCTTTGATTCGATGTATTTCTGAATCATGTCAATAACATTAGATTTACCTTTGTTTCTTGTTCGTGTAAATCCACCAAGCCCAATTTCTCCTTCTTTCATAACGATGATAGGACGGAGACTTAATTTGCTTGTGATTGTAATTGCAGTCTTGGCAAGACGTCCGCCTTTACTTAAGTATTCAAGTGATTCTGTTGTAAACATTATTCGGCCATCGTTTCTTAAAGCTTCAAGAACTTTGATTGTATCCTCATATGAATACCCTGCTTTTCTCATCTGGAGAGCCTGATATATGAAGAGTGAAAATGATGCTGAATTAAGCAGTGAATTAATAACTGTAACTTTAGCATCAGGATGATCTTCTAATATAATGTCCTTAGCTGTGCAGGCTGAGTTATAAGATCCTGAGAAGTATGATGTAATTGTACATACAATAGCAGGTCTGCCAGCTTCCACACTTGGCATAATAGCATCAACAAAATCCTGCACACTTGGAAGAGATGACTTAGGAAATGCGCCTTCGTCTGTCATTCTTCTGTAGAATTCATCATGAGTAATGTCATATTGTTCTTTAAGATAATTAACACCATCAAAAGTTGTGTAGAGCGGTACAAGTTTAAGATTGTGTGTCTCTGCATATTCTCTAACAATATCGCAGGCTGAATCAGTGATTATATCAAACATAATATATATTATCCTCCGCGTTGTAAAAACGATTTGTTTTGTTAATTGAGATGATAACACATAGTTTTCAAAACCACAATACATTAATATTAATATTTTATAAAATATAAGTTTGTAAAATTAAAAAATTGTTGTATAATCAATTCGTATGTATATTTTTTCGAGTGGAGGAAATAATTAATGAAGGTATGTGCATTTCTTACAGATGGTTTTGAAACGGTAGAAGCACTTGCAGTTGTAGATATATTAAGAAGAGCGGATATTAAGACTGATATGATATCAATAACAGGTGACATTAATGTTAAAAGTGCTCAGGGGGTAATTGTTCAGGCTGATGAGCTTTTAGATGAATATGTATTTGAAGGAGATGAGCTGTTATTCCTTCCAGGTGGTCCGGGTCATAAGTCATATTATGATTGCAAGGATTTACTGGAACTTCTTAAAGAATACAATAAGAAGAATAACAGAATTGCAGCCATATGTGCAGCACCTTCAATTCTTGGAAATCTTGGATTACTTGAAGGAAAGAAGGCAATGGCATTCCCAGGCTTTGAAATGCAGTTAACGGGGGCAGTTATAATAACAGCACCGGAGAGGGTAGTTACAGATGGTAACATTACAACATCGAGAGGAATGGGTACATCACTAGATTTAGGACTCGAGCTTGTAAGACTTATTAAGGGAGAAGAACTTGCAGAGCAATTAAGGACTTCAACACAATATATATAATAAGTTTATTTTATGCGAGAGGAACTTTTAAAGATGAAATATGATAATTATGATGAGGATGCAATACGTCGCAGCAGAAAAAGAAAATCACAGTTGATGAAGAAGAAAAGACAGAAGATTTTAAGAAGAAGACTTATTATGATGGCAGCTGTGACATTTTTAATAGTGCTTGCAGTAGTTATTGTGAATGTAACATTGGGGCTGAAAAAAACATTAGGTCAAAAAGCAGCATTTGCTTCTGATATAACAGATGAGACACAATCAGAGATACTGATGCCAACAGAAGCACCAACAGAACCGCCTCTTATATATGCACAGATGGCAGAAGATTATCAGGATTTGTCAGCTGATGCACAGATAGCGTCGCCTTATGCAGCATTACTCGATGTCAATAATCATAGAATAATAGCAGGTAAGCTTGCTGATACTAAGATATATCCAGCTTCAATGACTAAGGTAATGACACTTATTGTTGTATCAGAGAATATAGATAAGATGCCAAAGACTTATACATTTGGATTTGAGATGCTTAACAGACTTTATAGGGAAGAAGCGTCTGTTGCAGGATTCCTTGAAGGTGAGACAGTAGATGTTGAAGATCTTATGTATGGACTTGTGCTTCCATCAGGAGCTGATGCAGCCGAGGCACTTGCCATAATGGTTGCAGGTTCTAATGAAGAATTTGCAAAGCTTATGAATGAAAAATGTAAAGAACTTGGACTTAAGTATACACATTTTACTAATCCGACAGGATTATATGATGAGGAACAGTATACAACTCCATCAGAGATGGCAATGATTATGGAATATGCCATGAAAGATGAGACCAGAGCCAAAGTACTTGGAACATATCAGTATAAGACTAAAGCAACAGAACAGCATCCGGAAGGAATACCGCTTACAAGTACAATGTATTCAAGAATATATGGTAATGAAGCACCTGGAGTACTCGTAAAAGGTGGTAAGACAGGATTTACCAATGAAGCAGGAAGCTGCCTTGTAAGTTATGCTGTAACTAATAAAGGTAATGCGTATGTTTTCTGCACTGGAGGAGCAACATACAGATGGGCACCTGTATATGATGAGATATATGTATATAAGAATATAATTCCGGCGTCAGCCAAAGATTTAGAAACAGAAACAACGAAAATGTCTCCTAATAATTAGCAACCAGAATATGTCATAATAATTAGTATTAACGGACACATAATAACATCAAGACGTTAAGTTATGGCGCCATAACTTTTCGGCTTAAACCTAAAAATGTGTTTAATAAGGAGGCTTATTATGGCTAAATCAACAAGTTCTAATTATAAGACTAAGAAGGAAGCACAGAATGCACTTGACAGATTCAAGATGGAGGTTGCTTCAGAAATTGGTGTTAACTTAAAGGATGGTTACAATGGAGACCTCACATCAGCAGAAGCTGGTTCAGTTGGTGGTAACATGGTAAAAGAGATGATCAGAAGACAGGAAGAGCAGATGAGCGGTAAGTAATTGCGGGATGCTCACAACTGAATACGAATTATCTTAAGTGATAAATGGGCTGTAATCCGAATGTTTATTAGTAAATATAAGGTTTGCAGCCCTATCTTTTATTTTTTTAAAATAGTACTGGTAATCTAAAAACAGTTGTGTTATAATTCGTGGGTATGTTGTACGATAGTAACAATACATAGTTCATAGGAGGATTAATTTATAATGAGTTTCACAGTTGAGAATTTAGAAGAGAAGAATATGGTTAAACTTGTTATTGAGTCTACTGCTGAGGAATTTGAGGCAGGTCTTAATACTGCATATAATAAGAATAAGAGCAAGATCAGCCTTCCTGGTTTCAGAAAAGGTAAAGCACCTAGAAAGATGATTGAGAAGATGTACGGTGCAGAAGTGTTCTACGAAGATGCTGCTAATTCAATTATTCCAGATGCTTATGCTAAGGCTGCTGATGAGTGTGGTCTTGAGCTTGTTTCTCAGCCAAAGATTAATGTAACACAGTTAGAGGCTGGAAAGCCATTCATTTTTGAAGCTGTTGTAGCTACTAAGCCAGAAGTTGAACTTGGACAGTACAAGGGCGTTGAAGTAACTAAGGCTGATACAGAAGCAACAGATGCTGATGTAGAAGAAGAATTAAAGAGAGTTCAGGAGCAGAATTCAAGAACAGTAGCTGTAACAGACAGAGCAGTTAAGGATGGCGATAATACAGTTATTGATTTCGAAGGATTTGTTGATGGTGTTGCATTCGAAGGTGGAAAGGGAACAGATTACCCACTTACAATCGGATCTCATTCTTTCATTGACACATTTGAAGATCAGATTATCGGTATGAATATCGGTGATGAGAAGGAAATCAATGTTACATTCCCAGAAGAGTATCATGTAGATGATCTTAAGGGTAAGCCAGCTATGTTTAAGGTTTCTGTTAAGGAAATTAAGGAGAAGCAGCTTCCAGAGCTTAATGATGAATTCGCTCAGGACGTATCTGATTTTGATACAATTGCTGAATATAAGGATGATTTAAAGAACAAGATTGCTGACAGAAAGTCAAGAGAAGCTAAGGCTAAGCAGGAAGACGAAGCAATCGCTAAGATTATCGAAGACTCTAAGATGGATATTCCAGATGCTATGGTTGACACACAGGTTAACAGAATGGTAGAGGATTTTGCTCAGAGATTACAGCAGCAGGGCTTATCAGTTGAGCAGTACTTCCAGTATACAGGAATGACTGCAGATAAGATTATGGAAGAGATGAAGCCAGAAGCTGTTAAGAGAATTCAGTCAAGACTTGTTCTTGAAGCAGTTGTTAAGGCTGAAAATATTGAGACTTCAGAAGAAGATTTTGAAGCAGAGTTAAAGAAGATGGCTGAGACTTACAAGATGGAACTTGATCAGATTAAGGAATTCATGGGCGACTATGAGAAGAAGCAGATTAAGGAAGATCTTGCAATCCAGAAGGCTATAGAAGTTATTACAGGATCAGTTGTTGAAAAATAATTGAGGTTGTAAGAAACATTTTAGTATATTGGAGGTTGTGTAATGAGTTTTGTACCTTATGTCATTGAACAGAACAGCAGAGGCGAAAGATCGTATGATATATATTCACGTCTGCTTAAAGACAGAATTATATTCTTAGGAGAAGAGGTAACAGATGTTTCTGCTAATCTTGTAGTAGCACAGATGTTATTCCTTGAGGCAGAAGATCCAGGCAAGGATATACATTTCTACATTAACAGCCCAGGAGGATCAGTATCAGCAGGTTTTGCTATATATGATACAATGCAGTACATCAAGTGTGATGTTTCTACAATCTGTATTGGTATGGCTGCAAGTATGGGTGCATTCCTTCTTTCAGGCGGTGCCAAGGGAAAGAGACTTGCTCTTCCTAATGCAGAGATTATGATTCACCAGCCATCAGGCGGTGCAAGAGGTCAGGAAACTGAAATCAGAATCGTTGCTGAGAATATACTTAAGACAAGAAATAAGTTAAATGAAATACTGGCAGCTAATACTGGTAAGTCAGTTGAAGAAATTTCACGCGACACAGAGAGAGATAACTATATGACAGCACAGGAAGCTGTTGCATATGGACTTATCGACAGTGTTGTAGAGAAGAGATAATAATTGCTTATGATAAGGAAGATGCCTGCAGATAATACATTTGCAGGTGTCTCCCTTGTTTTTGTGTGATAAGCGAACCTTTATTTAAAGGATTTATAGTGATTTGGAGGATAGTATGGCAGGCAGAAATATTGACGAGAAGCTTAGATGCTCATTCTGTAATAAGACACAGGATCAGGTTAAAAAGCTGATTGCAGGACATAATGGCGTTTACATTTGTGATGAATGTGTAGAAATATGCAGCGATATCCTTGATGAAGAGTTTGAAACCGAGGCAGATGAAAAAGAAGTGGTTGATGGAATGAATATCAACCTGCTTAAGCCGAAGCAGATAAAAGAATTCCTAGATGATTATGTTATAGGACAGGATGATGCAAAGAAGGTACTTGCTGTTGCTGTATATAATCATTATAAGAGAATAATGTCACAGGCTGATTTGGATGTAGAGTTACAGAAGAGTAATATTCTTATGCTTGGACCAACAGGTTCAGGAAAGACATTCCTTGCACAGAATCTTGCAAGACTTCTTAATGTACCTTTTGCAATTGCTGATGCGACAACTCTTACAGAAGCCGGATATGTAGGCGAGGATGTTGAGAATATCCTATTAAAGCTTATTCAGGCTGCAGATTATGATGTAGAAAAAGCTCAATATGGTATTATATATATTGATGAAATAGATAAGATTACTAAGAAGTCAGAAAATGTTTCTATAACAAGAGATGTATCTGGAGAGGGTGTACAGCAGGCTCTTCTTAAGATATTAGAGGGAACAATAGCATCAGTTCCACCACAGGGAGGAAGAAAGCATCCACAGCAGGAGCTTATTCCAATTGATACAACTAATATTCTTTTTATATGTGGTGGTGCATTTGACGGACTCGAGAAGATTATTGAATCAAGAATGGATAAGAGTTCAATTGGTTTCAACTCTGAACTTAAGGAAAAGAGCAACGACGATGTTGGAGAGATGTTCCATAAGGCGCTTCCACAGGATCTTATCAAATTCGGTCTTATTCCTGAGTTTGTAGGCCGAGTTCCGGTTGTTGTTTCGTTAGATTCGCTTGATGAGGAAGCACTTGTGAGAATTCTAAAAGAGCCTAAGAATGCTATTATAAAGCAGTATCAGGCACTTTTTGGACTTGATGAGGTAGCACTTGAGTTTACTGATGAAGCTGTTGAGGCAGTAGCCCACAAGAGCTTTGAGAGAAAGACAGGAGCAAGAGGTTTACGTTCAATCTTAGAATCAGTCATGAATGAAGTAATGTATGAGATTCCGTCAGATGAAACAATATCAAAATGTATAATAACTAAGGAAGCTGTAGAAGGAAACGCAAAGCCTCTGTTAGAATACAGAACAGATGCTGTTAAAAAAGCACAGTAATGAAATTAATTCAGGCGGGCTGTTCATGATGGACGGTCCGTTTTTTTAGATAGAGAGGAATATATGAGTAACAAATATGATAGACATTATCCAGCTATTCCATTAAGAAATGTCACTGTTTTTCCTGGGATGGTAATGCACTTTGACGTGAGCAGAAAGAAGTCTGTAAAAGCTGTAGAAGCAAGTATGGCAGCTGATGAACTTATATATCTTGTAACACAGAGAGATTCGCAGGTAAGCGAACCAGGGATAGCAGATTTATATACAGTAGGAACAATTGCTAAGATAAAACAGATAATAAAGATGCCAGGCAAAATTTTAAGGGTTCAGGTAGAGGGGCTTGAAAAGGCACTTGTAAATAGATTTGAAGAAGCGTCGGGAATGATGCTTGCTGATGTAAGTGTTATGCAAGGATTTGATAAGCCTGATAAAATGGTGTCGAGAGCTATAATTGTAGGTATGAGAGAACTATTGACACAGTATGCACATGTTAATCCGAAGTTTGCAAAGGATACAGTCAAGAGATGGCTTTCTTATAGTGATGCAGAAAAGCTGATGATGGAATTTGCTCAGGAATTTATGATGGATTTTGATAAAAGACAGCAGTTTCTTGAGGCAGAAGACTATGAGCAGATGTATACATTTGCTGCAACATTACTTGTAAATGAGATAAATGCTTATACTATTAAAGAAGAACTTGGCAATATTGTAAGAGAAAGAGTAGATAAGAACCAGAAGGATTACATATTAAGAGAAGAACTTGCAGCAATTAATGAAGAACTTGATGGAGGAACCATAACAGAGGCGGAAGAATATGAGGCGGACGTTGAAAAGCTTGATTCACCACAGTATGTAAAGGATAAGCTAAAAAGGGAGATTAAGAGACTGAAATCACTTGCTGGTAATAATGCTGAGGCCAATGTTGAGAGAACATATATAGAGACATGTCTTGAACTACCATGGAATGTGTCGACTGAAGATAACAAAGATATAGATAATGCTGCAAAAGTGCTTGATTCGGACCACTATGGAATGAAAGATATTAAGGAAAGAATTCTGGAATCACTTGCGGTAAGAAACATAACAGGAAGTGGAAAAGCACCTGTCATATGTCTTGCAGGACCTCCGGGAACAGGTAAGACATCTATAGCAAGATCAGTTGCAAAGGCACTTGGCAAGGAGTATGTCAGAATCTGTCTGGGTGGTGTAAGAGATGAGGCTGAGATAAGAGGACATAGAAAAACATATATTGGAGCTATGCCTGGAAGAATTATTGAGGGACTTAAGAATGCCGGAGTTAATAATCCTCTCATGCTTCTTGATGAGATAGATAAGATAAGCAGTGATTATAAGGGTGATACATCAGCAGCACTTCTTGAAGTGTTAGACAGCGAACAGAATGTTAATTTTGTCGACCACTATATAGAGATGCCGGTTGATTTGTCACATGTGCTTTTTATTGCAACAGCTAATGATCTGTCTAATATAAGCCGTCCATTGCTTGACAGAATGGAAATTATTGAAGTTGGTTCATACACAGCTAATGAAAAGTTTCATATTGCTAAGGAACACCTTATTAAGAAACAGATTAAAGAGAATGGTCTGCTTGTATCTGATGTAAAGTTCACTGATAAAGTTATAAGAACAGTTATTAATTCGTATACAAGAGAAGCTGGTGTGAGAGGTCTTGAAAGGCAGATTGCAAAGATTGTAAGAAAAGCGGTTAGAGAATTATACAAAGCCGGAGTGTTCACATCTGATGGAACAAGAGATAAGACTGTAAAGAAAACAGTTAATATATCTGATAAGAATATTACAGATTATCTTGGAAAAGTTAAATACAGACCAGACAAAAAGAATGCAAAGGGTGAAGTTGGTATAGTAAGAGGGCTTGCATGGACACAGGCAGGAGGAGATACTCTTGAGATAGAGGTTATAACAATGCCGGGCAAAGGCGAGTTCAAGCTTACAGGTAACATGGGTGATGTAATGAAAGAATCAGCAAGCATAGCTGTTTCTTATATCAGATCAGTAACAGAAAAAGGCAGATATAAAGTGGATGCTGAATATTTCCAGAATCATGCATTCCATCTTCATATACCAGAGGGTGCAACTCCGAAAGACGGACCTTCTGCTGGCATTACAATGGCAACGGCAGTATTGTCTGCGGTTACTGGAATTCCTGTAAGAGCAGATGTTGCAATGACTGGAGAGCTTACATTAAGAGGTAAAGTACTTCCAATAGGAGGTCTTAAAGAAAAGCTTCTTGCAAGTAAGACAGCGGGCATAACAAATGTTTTTGTACCCCGGGATAACAGGTCTGATGTAGAGGAACTTGACACAGAGATAACTGAAGGGATGAATATAATATATGTTAATAATGCTATAGAAGTATTTGCACAGGCATTAATGCGTTAAATGAAAGGAGCAGCGGATTATGGTTATAAAAAAAGTTAATCTGGATATAGTAGTCGGAGTTACAAGTACACTTCCTGAGACTTCATTCCCTGAGGTTGCATTTGCAGGTAAGTCAAATGTTGGTAAATCATCGCTTATTAATGCATTAATGAACAGAAAATCATATGCAAGAACGTCATCACAGCCAGGTAAGACACAGACTATTAATTTCTACAATATTAATGACAGTATGTATCTTGTTGACCTTCCGGGTTATGGATATGCTAATGTAAGCCCTGCTGTTAAGGCAAAATGGGGTAAGATGATTGAGAAATATTTAAGAAAGAGCAGCCAGTTAAAGCAGGTGTTCTTGTTGATAGATATCCGTCATGACCCATCTGATAATGACAGAATGATGTATGACTGGATTGTAAATAACGGTTACAGACCTGTAATTGTTGCAACAAAGCTGGATAAGATTAAGAGAAGCCAGATAAGTAAACAGGTGAAAGCTGTAAGAACAGGACTTGGATTAAGGCAGGAAGATATTCTTATTCCTTTTTCATCACAGACTAAGCAGGGACTTAAAGAATTATGGCAGCTTATAGATTCATATGTACTGCCACAGGAAGAAGCGGCAGATAATGAGTAAATAAAAAGCTTTCTGACAGGCATATACACCTGTCGGAAAGCTTTTTTACATAAGTTTACGAACGATATAATCATATACTTCCTGACTGTTTTCACGCCATCTTGCACATATTATCTCTGCCTGTTCTTCAACTGGAACATTAAGGTTAAGTTCAATAAGAGTTGTGTCGCCTTCTTTTAGCTGACAATGTGCAATATAATTACCATTAGACAGCTTGTAGCAGTCAGTTACAGTTCCGGCTTCATTCTTTAATTCGTATTTGTTATCAAACAGATAGGTCTCTATATCATCACGTATGGCAGTTGATATCTTGGTGTAGAAAAATGCAATAGTTTCTTCACCTTCTTTAGTGAGAGTATAATGTGTGCTGCTCTGATGCGAGTAGCCTCTAATAAAGCCGTCCTCAACCAGAGAGTTGATGGTTTCCTGGAAAGTGAAATAATCCGTGTACTGCTTATCTAACATGAAAGATGAAAGCTGTGTGTTTGATAATGGAAAATTCACTTTGCTCAGCATATATAAAATCATTAATTTGTACAATGTGGTTGAGTCAGTGTTCATAAATCTTTTCCTTGATAAATCATATTTTCTTTGAGGTAATGAGAGAGTGTGTTGAGAACTCTCTTTTTGTCAGCTGTCCATAAAGGTGCAGCAAGAATATTCTTAGGTCCGTCACCGGTAAGTCTGTGTATTACCATGCTTTTTGGCAATACAGGAAGTATAGCTCCTATTGCGGCAAGGTATTCATCCATAGTAAGAGCTTTGAATAATCCTTTACAATAATCATTGTAAAGGTCAGTATCTTTTAAAATGTGCAATAAAGAAATCTTGATTCCCGATGCACCACTGTCTGATATATAGCGGGCAGTAGCAATATAATCGCTTATTGTCTCATGTGGAAGACCGATTATCATATGAACAACCGGTGCAATTCCTATGGAAAGAAGATTGCTTACGGCTTCATCATATACGGATAAAGGATATCCTCTGCGTATATAGTCGGCAGTCGAATTATTAATTGTCTGTAATCCTAATTCAATCCATACAGGCTTGATGCGATTGAGTTCATCAAGAAGCTTTAGGACGTCATCACCGAGACAATCCGGTCTTGTTGCGATAGACAAGATACGGATATCGTCTCTTAGTATTACAGGCATAAAAAGTTCGCGCAGATATCCGGCATCAGCATATGTGTTAGTAAATGATTGAAAATATGCAATATATTCACTGCCGGAATATTTATTAGATATCAAAGTCTTAGCTTTGTCAATATCTTTAACGGCAAAATCACCGGAACCATGACCACTGCAGAATATACAGCCTGTTGTACCTAACTTTCCGTCTCTGTTAGGACAGGTCATGTTTCCGGAAAGACTTAATTTATATAGTTTCTTACCATAAGTGTCTTTAAGATATTCGCTTACAGAATAATAATATGGAAGCATAATTACTTCTCAATATGGTCAATTACGGCTTTGCTTACAACATCAGCAACTCTTGGGTCAAATGCTTCAGGAAGGATATTGACATCACTTACTTCGTCATCTGGAACAAGGTTAGCAATTGCAAGTGCAGCAGCAAGCTTCATATCTTCAGTTATCTGTCTTGCACGGCCTTCAAGAGCACCCTTGAAGATACCAGGGAATGCAATAACATTATTAACCTGGTTAGGGAAATCAGAACGCCCTGTACCAACAACTTTTGCACCAGCTGCCTTGGCAACATCAGGCATAATCTCTGGAACAGGGTTAGCCATTGCAAATATAATTGCATCTTTATTCATAGTCTTGACCATATCGGCTGTAACAATATTAGGAGCAGAAACTCCGACAAATATATCTGCACCACGGAGTGCATCAGCTAAAGAACCAGTCTTGTTCTCAAGGTTAGTTACTTCCATCATTGACTGCTGCATCCAGTTAAGACCTTCTGAAGCCTTAGAAAGGATACCAGACTTATCACACATTGTTACATGCTTGAAACCATATGTAAGAAGAAGCTTTGTGATAGCAACTCCGGCAGAACCGGCACCGTTGACTACTACCTGGCAATCTTCTTTAGTCTTGCCTGTAACTTTAAGTCCATTAATAATACCTGCTAATACAACGATAGCTGTACCATGCTGGTCATCATGGAATACAGGTATGTCCAGAAGCTCTTTAAGTCTTGTCTCGATTTCGAAACATCTTGGAGCTGATATATCTTCAAGATTGATACCGCCAAATGCAGGTGCAATATTAACTACAGTTTTGATGATTTCTTCTGTGTCCTGTGTATCAAGGCAGATAGGCACAGCATTAACGTTACCAAATTCTTTGAAAAGAACAGCTTTTCCTTCCATAACAGGCATAGCGGCATGAGCACCGATATTACCGAGTCCAAGTACAGCACTTCCGTCAGATACAACAGCGATAGTGTTAGACTTGATAGTGTACTTATAAGCTGCTTCTTTGTCCTTGGCAATAACCTTGCAAGGTTCTGCTACACCAGGAGTATAAGCAAGAGCAAGATCTTCTCTTGTCTGAATCTTCATTTTAGGAGTTGTTTCAAATTTACCATTCCACTCTTCATGGAGCTGTAAGGCTTTCTCTGCATTAGTCATGATATCTAATCTTCCTTTCAATAATTAGTGCTTTTAACAGTATTATATATAATAACATATTGCTCTGACTAAAAAAAGCATTTTTAGTCTTTTCTTTTAGAATAATACGTTGTATAATCAGTTTATCTTTGATGCGATTTCTGCATCATTTCCCATTAAACTATGATTAATAACAGAGGTGGATTATATGAAGGCAAAGTTAGAAACATTGTCAGTCAGTGTATTACGCGAATTTGCGAAAGACAAGAATATAAAAAATATATCAACAATGAGAAAGAGTGAACTTATTGATGCAATTATTGCTGCAGCAGAAAGAGAAGAAAAGAAAGAGCCGGCAGAAGTTGAAGATGTTGTTTTTGAAGATGCCGGAGCAGAACATGATGTAGCAGGAATATCGGATGAGTCACACCATAAGAGTGAGCAGTATGTTAAAGAAGATAAGAAAGATAATTATCATGCACAGCCAAGACAAGAGCATGATGCTCCATTGGCAGATGGAATACTTGAGGTTTTATCGGACGGTTATGGATTTATAAGATGTGAGAACTTTCTTCCGGGAGAGAACGATGTATATGTTTCTCCATCACAGATAAGAAAGTTTAATCTAAAGACAGGTGATATTATTCATGGACCAAAGAGAATGAAAACATCTGGTGAAAAATTTTCGGCTCTTATGTATCTTGAGACGGTCAATGGAAAAGATCCGTCAGTTGCACAGAGAAGACCTGCATTTGAAAGTCTTACACCAATTTTTCCTAATGAAAGAATTCATCTTGAAAAGAATTCAAGTACAGTGGCAATGAGAATGGTTGATCTTATATCACCAATAGGTAAAGGTCAGCGAGGAATGATTGTTTCACAGCCAAAGTCTGGTAAGACAACACTTCTTAAGCAGATTGCCAATGCTGTAACTAAGAATAACCCTGAGATGCATATTATAATTCTTCTTATTGATGAAAGACCTGAGGAAGTAACTGATATCAAGGAATCAATCGTGGGTGATAATGTTGAGGTTATATATTCAACATTTGATGAACTTCCAGAGAGACATAAGAGAGTGTCAGAGATGGTTATTGAAAGAGCCAAGAGACTTGTTGAACAGAAGACAGATGTAATAATTCTTCTTGACAGTATAACAAGACTTGCAAGAGCATATAATCTTACGGTTCAGGCAAGTGGACGTACACTTTCAGGTGGTCTTGACCCTGCAGCACTTCATATGCCTAAGAGATTCTTTGGCGCAGCAAGAAATATGCGCGAGGGTGGAAGTCTTACGATTCTTGCAACTGCTCTTGTTGAGACAGGAAGCAAGATGGATGACGTTGTATTCGAGGAATTTAAGGGAACAGGTAACATGGAACTTGTTCTTGACAGAAAGCTATCAGAAAAGAGAGTGTTCCCTGCAATTGATATAGCAAAATCAAGTACAAGAAGAGAAGATCTTCTTCTTAATAGTGAAGAGCAGGAAGCTGTTGATATAATGAGAAAAGCTCTTAATGGATTAAAGACAGATGAGGCGGCAGAGAGAATACTGGATCTTTTTGTTAAGACTAAGAATAATCAGGAACTTGTAAGAACAGTAGTTAAGAACCATTATATTTAAAATATATTTTCTTTTTATAACTCTTTTGAAAAAATGCTTGCATAACATGTCGCATCGTGATACAATATGAAAGCTGTTTATGACAGATAAAGAGGTCATTGTGTCTAATGCGCATAGATCCCATCGGGACAGAAAGGGAATCTAAGGCGGAATTCACAATTGTAATACTTAATAATTTGTAAAGAGGTGAAATCATGAGAGAAGGAATCCATCCAGATTACTATCAGGCAAAGGTTGTTTGCAACTGCGGTAACGAGTTCGTAACAGGTTCAACTAAGGAAGAAATCCACGTAGAAATCTGTTCAAAGTGCCATCCATTCTACACAGGACAGCAGAAGGCATCATCTACTCGCGGACGTATTGATAAGTTCAACAAGAAGTACGGAGTATCAAACAATTAATTTTGAAATTAAGGTTGAGGTTTTTCGGGACCTCAACTTTTTTTGAATGTATACAAAACATTTAAGAAAGGTATGGTGTAATATGAAGCCATCAGGAATTGGGGGACAGGCTGTAATTGAGGGTATTATGATGCGTAATAAGAATAAATATTCTATTGCAGTCAGAAAACCTGATAATGAAATTGAAGTTGTTGTCAAAGAAAGCAGAGATTTAACAGAAAAGCATCAGTGGCTCAATTTCCCTATAATAAGAGGAATTGTCAGTTTTGTTGATTCACTTGTTACAGGTATATCAACAATTAATTATTCAGCATCTTTTTATGATGATCCGGCAGAACAGGAGAAGACTAAGATTGATGAGGTTGGCAAGAATATTCTTAAGGATAAGTTTGAATCGGTTCTAATGGCAGTAACGGTTATTTTGTCAATATTCTTTGCAATTGGATTGTTTATGGTTCTTCCATATCTTGCAGCCAGACTGGTATCAAAATACATAATTTCCAAGACACTTCTTAATTTCATAGAAGGCGTTGTGAGATTATTAATATTTGTTATATACATTTTACTTATATCCATGATGAAAGATATTAAAAGGACTTTCATGTATCATGGTGCTGAACACAAATGTATCAACTGCATTGAGAATGGTGCAAGACTTACACCAGAGAATGTAAAGAACAGTTCAAGATATCATAAGAGATGTGGAACAAGCTTCTTATTCTTTGTAATGTTTATAAGTATTGTGTTTTTTATATTTATAAGAGTTGATAATACGGCACTGCAGATACTTATAAGAATTCTGCTTATTCCTGTAATTGCAGGAGTTTCTTATGAGGTAATAAGATGGGCAGGAAAGAATGATAATGCATTTGTAAGAGTTTTGAGTAAACCGGGAATGTGGTTTCAGAAGCTTACTACAAGAGAGCCGGATATGGATATGATTGAAGTTGCCATAAGGGCAGTTGAGGAAGTATTTGACTGGAGACAGTTTATTGCTGAATATTATTCAGAAGCCGATAATCCGGTTGAAGCACTTGTGGCATCTGAGGCAGAACTTGCAATATCAGGAAGTCTTATTCATGGGAATGAAGAGACAAGAACTATTGATATAGAGGAACAGAAGTCAGAAGATAATCAGGAAACAGAACTTACCCCTGAACAAAAGTATTTACAGATGGGCAGGGAGATGGAATTTGGTATGGACGATACAGACAGGGAGTCATTTGCTTTTGTATATGAAGCAAGTGATGAATCAGAAAGTACTGTATATGATAATTCAAATGATTATAATGCTGATGATAAAGCAGAGGAACTTACAGAGGAAGAGGTAGTTGCGGGCTTTGAGTTCGAAACTGGAAAAGAGCCGGAAGAAGAGCAGTATCCTGAGGATGTTCCTATGTTTAAACAGAAAAGGCTGGAAGACAGATAATTATGATGACAATTCGAGAAGCAGTAAAATGGGGGGCAAAGCGACTTAGAGATAATAACGTCGATAATGCAGACCATGACAGTTTTGAATTATTATCTGCCATTAATGGTATGACAAGAACTTTTTATCTTGTGAATGGTGACAGCATGTTGTCAGAAGAGAATTTTTTGCTGTATGAAGAGTATATTGATAAAAGGGCTGCGCATGTTCCGCTGCAGCATATTCTGGGAAAAGCATATTTCTATGGATATGAATTCGAAGTGAATGAAGATGTGCTTATACCAAGACCTGATACAGAAGTGCTTGTTGGTGAGGTAATCAAGGTT
The DNA here is from genome assembly GCF_009680455.1 of Lachnospira eligens. Lineage (GTDB taxonomy): Bacteria > Bacillota > Clostridia > Lachnospirales > Lachnospiraceae > Lachnospira > Lachnospira eligens_A. The sequence goes on along the minus strand of NZ_WKRD01000002.1, from coordinate 351,700 downwards.
ACAAGAAATGGTGATAATATTCTTGATATGTGTACAGGCTCAGGCTGCATTGGGATTACTCTTGCTAAGAAGTTCCCGGAAAGCAGGGTGCTTGGAGTAGATGTTTCAGAAAAGGCACTTAAAGTTGCCCAGAAGAATAAGCATAATCTCGAGGCTGATAATATTGATTTTATGCTTAGTGATTTATTTGGCGAATTGGGTAATGATATTACATTTAATACAATAGTATCCAATCCACCATATATACCAACTAAGGTTATAGAAACTCTGCAGGATGAAGTCCGTTTACATGATCCTCTGCTTGCACTTGACGGAACAGAGGACGGACTTATGTTTTATAGGAAAATCACTGAGAAAGCACGAGAATATCTTAAGACAGACGGATACCTGTGTTATGAGATAGGAGCCGAACAGGCAGCAGATGTTTCTGAAATAATGAAGCAGGCTGGTTTAAGAGATATAACGGTTGTAAAAGACCTCGCTGGCCTTGACCGTGTTGTTATGGGCAGAAAGTAATTATATAGTTAGAGATAGAAAGGAAAAGTGACACGTATGTTTGACAGACTTGAAGATACAGTCAACAGATATGAAGATATAACGGCTGAACTTGGTAATCCTGATGTGGTTAATGATCAGGAAAAGTTCAGAAAGCTTATGAAAGAACAGAGCAGTCTTGCACCACTTATAGAAACTTATACTGAGTATAAGAACTGTAAGAAGAATATTGAGGACAGTCTTGCTATTCTTGATGAAGAGACAGATGAAGAACTTAAAGAGATGGCGAAGGAAGAACTTAATGAATCTAAGGCAAGAGTAGAAGAATTAGAGCATGAATTAAAGATTCTTCTTTTACCTAAAGACCCTAATGATGATAAGGATATTGTTGTTGAAATCAGAGCGGGTGCAGGTGGAGAAGAGGCGGCACTTTTTGCAGCAGAGCTTTTCAGAATGTATGTACACTATGCACAGGCAAGAGGCTGGAAGGTTGAAGTATTAAGTGGCGATGAAACCGGTATTGGTGGAATGAAGGAAGTAGAATTCATGGTTAAGGGACAGGGAGCTTACTCTATTATGAAGTATGAATCTGGTGTACACAGAGTACAGAGAATCCCGGTAACTGAATCTAACGGACGAATACAGACTTCTACTGCTTCTGTAGCTGTTATGCCAGAGGCAGAAGAGGTTGATATCCACATTGATGAGAAGGACATCCGTATTGATGTTATGCGAGCGTCAGGTAATGGTGGACAGTGTGTCAATACAACTGATTCTGCTGTACGACTTACTCATTATCCAACAGGAATAGTTATTTATTCACAGACAGAGAAGTCACAGATACAGAATAAGGAGAAAGCATTTGCGCTTTTAAGAGCCAAGTTATATGACATTGAGACTCAGAAAGCACATGACGCAGAGGCAGATGCAAGAAGAAGCCAGATTGGTACAGGTGACAGAGCTGAGAAGATAAGAACTTATAATTTCCCACAGGGAAGAGTAACAGACCACAGAATTGGTCTTACATTATATAAGCTTGACAAGATTATGGATGGAGACATCCAGGATATTATTGATGCATGTATCGCTGCCGACCAGGCTGCCAAGCTTGCTAAGATGGGCGAGGATTAATTGGTATTATGAAAAAGGATAGGAATTCTAATCCGGTTGCGCTGGTACCTATACTTGTTTTTCTTGTGTTGTATCTTGGAACCGGAATTATATTTGAATATGTCATGAAGATTCCAATGGGATTTTATAATGTACCAATTATTGTTGCATTTATGGCTGCAATATTAGTAGCGTGCATGCAGAATTCACAGCTTAAGTTTGATGAAAAGCTTGATGTAATGGCAAAAGGGTTGGCTGACAGGAACATTGTTACAATGCTTCTGATATTCATTACAGCCGGAATATTTGTCGGAGTTGTAGGAAGAAGCAGTGCAGAGAGTGTAGCTTATTTTATGTTAAGCATTATTCCTGCAAAGTTTGCAGTAGCGGTACTTTTTATTGTTGCCTGCTTTGTATCTACTGCAATGGGTACATCTGTTGGAACAATAACACTTATTACACCAATAGCGGTTGCGGTATCAGAAGCATCAGGATTTAGTATGGCATTATGTGTTGCATCTGTCATGGGTGGTGCAATGTTTGGAGACAATCTTTCTTTTATATCAGATACTACTATTGCAGCTTGTAATGGTCAGGGCTGTGCCATGAAAGACAAGTTCAGGGAGAATTTCTGGATAGCACTTCCGGCAGCAATTGTGACCCTTGTTATAATTCTTGTGCTTTCTTTTAGTACAGATATTCATGGTGAGATTGCACATTCATATAATCTTTTTCAGATTATTCCATATGTGCTTGTACTTGCGGGTGGAATTATTGGTGTAAATGTTTTTGTTGTACTTATAACAGGTATTATTTCGGGAATAGTTATTATGCTTGTTATGGGAGAGGTTACATTGGAGACTCTGCTTCTTAATATGGGAAGTGGTGCGTCAGGAATGTTTGAGACATGTATGGTTGCAGTTCTTGTATCTGTAATGTGTTCACTTATTAAAGAATATGGTGGATTTGATGCTTTACTTAATGGAATAAGAAGATTATTTAAAGGGAAAAAAGGCGGACAGCTTGGAATGGGACTTTTAGTTGGAACAATGGATATTGCTACAGCTAATAATACAGTTGCTATTGTAATGGCTAACCCTATTGCAAAAGAGATGTCTGAGGATTATGATATTACTCCAAGAAAAGCGGCTTCGCTTCTTGATACATTTTCATGTATATTTCAAGGGATAATACCATATGGTGCTCAGATGCTGGTTGCCATATCAGCGGTTTCAGAGCTTGGATATAGCATTACAGCATTTCAGATTCTACCAAAGCTGTTTTATCCAATGTTTTTGTTTGTAAGTTCACTTATATGGATATATGTTATTCCTGAAGGAAAAAGTAAAACTAAAGCATAATAATGTACTGCCAAGAATATATAAGAAAGCTGAGTGTGAGGGGAAGTGTTAGTATGTCAGCCCGCGAACAGGTATTGATGAAAATAATCGCGAATCTTAGAAGACTCGGAATAGATATTTCTAATTCAAAATTCAAGGATAAAGATATAGAGAATGAAGTTGTTATGACCGTATATATAAAGGATGTAAGGGAATATATGGCGTGTTATGACTTCATAAGACTAGAACAGACACTTAATAATACACAGTGGTCTGCAGCGTTTACTTCAATTACAAGACTGGAACAGAATGCTAAAGAACTTGGAATTAACAGCTTTCTTAAACCATTCGAAGGAATAAGGGCGGCAGTGATTCAGAAAAATATTCGTTCGGCCTTGCAAAACCTTGCAGTTGTCAACAACAAGAAATCGCAGATATTAAAATGTTTAGGATAGCCCATATAGACTATCATTTTTACTTGAAATATTTATTAAAAAAGTGTAAAATACTTATAAAATCAATCAAGCGATTGGAGGCGTGAACAATGTTATTTCAACTTTATGGCAGCACAGCCATGACTCAGTTACTGGGTTGGGTGCTTGTGTTTGCAGGATTAGTAATTCTTAATGAGATAGGTCGTCGTACTAAGATTGGTGGTATCGTGTTATTCGTTATCATTCCGGCTGTACTCACAATCTATTTCATAACAATTCAGGCAGGTCTGTTTGGCGGTCACAGCAATCAGACATATGAGTATATGAACGGATGGTTCCATTATGCTAAGCTTTATGCAGCAGATATCGGAGTTGTCGGTTTCCTCATGATTAAGTATAAGTGGGGAATTGGAAAGAAAGAATGGTTTAAACCTTGGCCATTCGTAATTGTTGCTATTAATATTCTTATTGCGGTAGTATCTGATTTTGAATCAGCCATAAGAGCTTACCAGATTACTGGAGATTTTTCTGGTGCATGGTGGGCATCTAATGAAGGTGTATTCCTTTATGGTGGCTGGTGGAATATTGTTAATGGAATTGCAGGACTTATTAATATCTTCTGTATGACAGGCTGGTGGGGAATTTACTCATCTAAGAAAAAGGATGATATGCTCTGGCCGGATATGACAATATGGTTTATCGTTGCTTATGACATCTGGAATTTTGAGTATACATATTGTAATCTTCCAACACATACATGGTACTGTGGTGTAGCTCTTCTTCTTGCTCCTACATTTGCTAATGCATTATGGAATAAGGGTGGATGGATTCAGAACAGAGCCATGACACTTGCGACATGGTGCATGTTTGCACAGGTATTACCATTATTCCAGTTAAGCAATACATTCAGTGTATTGCCATCATTATATGGTGGAGCAACTAAGGCTGGTGTTAAGGCACTTGATCTTTATAACGCAGCAATTACATGTCACACTACAGGTGCAAGTGCAGGAGATGCAATTGCCAACTTTGGTATAACAGCTAACCCGACAGCACAGGGAGTTGTTGCAATGCTTGCAATAATAGCGAATGTGGTATGTATTTCGGTTATTATCAAGCGCTCTATTGAACAGAAGAAGTGTCCATATACTAAGGAAATCTGGGTTGGAACAAGAGACTACGAGCAGGCTATGTCAAGAGCAGAGTAATCTGTATATGTTAACTTAATATTAAATAATAATAAAGAACATCACAGACAGATTAAAGTGCAGAAAAATGCATGTCTTGAAGTGATGTTCTTTTTTGTGTATAATCAAAAGACAAAAGAACTACGGAACTTTGAAATGAGTGAAAAGGAGATGGAGCATATGAACAGTATTTATAAGAAGTTAAAGACAATTAAGTTTGAGATTATTATTGTTTCAATTGCATTGTTTGTTCTTGGCTTACTGCTGGTAATATTTCCAACAGCATCCCAGGAAATCATATGTAAAGGAATTGGAGTTGCCTTATGTGTCTGGGGAGTATTAAGACTTATCAATTATTTCAGGATTGCGGGAAGTGAGATTCTTGGATCATATGGTCTTGTACAGGGAGTTACGCTTCTTGCATTTGGTATGTTTTTCGTGATTAAACCAGGTTTTATTGCGGTTTTTTTAGGAACAGCACTTGCAATTATTATTATTGTTGATGGAATCCTTAAACTTCAGTATGCTGTGGATTTCTACCATCTTGAGTCAGACAAATGGTGGATTGAGCTTATAGGTGCAGTTGTAATGGTTGTTATTGGCATCATTGCATTATTGAATCCATTTTCAACATCATCAGCACTTATAGTATTTATTGGAATTGCTCTGATGATAGAGGGGTTATGGGATTTTATATCTCTTATGAGAATTGTATCTGTAACAAAGAAGGCTGGGAAGGCTATAAAGAACTTTAAGGATCAGGTTGATGCTGTAGATATGAAATAAATGTATCACAGATTAATATAATAAACTTAACATAATAAACAGGAATGAGGGCGTACAAAGTAATGAGCAGAAAGATTTATGCGGCTATATTAGGAGCAGGAACAGTTGGAACAGGTGTATACAAGTTATGTCAGAGTATGAAAGATGATGTGATTAGTAAGACGGGTGCAGAACTTGTAGTTAAGAAGGTTCTTGTAAGAAATCTTGATAAAGACCGTGATCCAATTGACAGAGAATTACTGACTGACAACTGGAAGGATATTATTGAAGATAAGGATATTGAGATTGTAATAGAGCTTATGGGTGGAACTACTCCTGCAAAGCAGTATATTCTTGAGGCACTTGAGGCTGGAAAGCAGGTTGTTACTGCCAATAAGGATCTTCTTGCTGAGCATGGTGAAGAGGTTATGGGAATGGCAGACAAAATGCATGCTGACCTTCAGTTTGAGGCGGCTGTTGCGGGAGCAATTCCAATAATCAGACCATTAAAGCAGAGCATGGCTGGCAACAATATCACAGAGATTATTGGTATTGTTAACGGAACAACTAATTATATCCTTACAAAGATGACTGAATCAGGAATGAATTACAAGGACGCTCTTGCAAAGGCTACAGAATTAGGATATGCAGAGGCAGACCCTACAGCAGATGTTGAAGGATATGATGCAGGAAGAAAGATGGCTATTATGTCATCAATCGCATTTAATTCAAGGGTAACATTTAATCAGGTATATACAGAGGGTATTACTAAGATTACAGCAGAAGATATTAAGTATGCTAAGGAATTCGGATATGTTATCAAGCTTCTTGGACTTGCCAGAAATACACCGGATGGAATAGAAGTTAAGGTTCATCCTATGCTTATTGACGAGAATCACCCTCTGGCTACAGTAAGAGATTCATTTAATGCAGTATTTGTTCATGGTGAGGCAAGTGATGATACTATGTTTATGGGCAGGGGCGCAGGTCAGATGCCAACAGCTTCTGCTGTTATGGGGGACATTATAGATGTATGCCGTAACATAGTTCATGGCTCATGTGGCAAGATTGGCTGCTCATGCTACAAAGAGCTTCCTGTTAAGGATATATCTGAAACTAAGAGCAAATTCTTCTTAAGAATAGAAGCATTAGACAAGCAGGGGGTTCTTGCTAACATTGCAAGTGTTCTTGGAAACAATGATGTAAGTATTGCGCAGGTGGTCCAGAAGAGCCGTAAGGACGGTGTTGCTGAACTGGTTATTATTACAGATGTTGTTGCAGAGAAGAATTTTAATGATGCAATGACAGTATTTAATGGACTTTCAGTGGTAAAAGAGATTGCCGGAGTAATCCGAGTTTATTAATCAGAATAGGGAAATATATATGGCTAAGAAATATTATGCTGTGCGTGTAGGTAAAGTTCCCGGAATATATCAGACATGGGACGAATGTAAGAAGAATGTACATGGTTTTCCAGCTGCCGAATATAAGAGCTTCATGTCTATGGAAGAGGCGAAGGCTTATATGGGAAGGGAAGCTGTACAGGAGATTAATGGAAAGACCGGAAGTGGCAATATGGAAGATGTAATGCCTGACAATGATTATGCATTTGTTGATGGTTCTTTTAATATTGCAACCGGAGTGTATGGATATGGCGGTTTTCTTATGCATGATGGCGTAAGATATGAATTGTCAGGCAATGGCAGTGATAAAGAGATGGCTTCAATGCGTAATGTTGCAGGAGAGATTCTTGGAAGCATGGCCGCTGTAAAAAAAGCAATAGAGCTTGGACTTAAAGATATTTCTATATTCTATGATTATGCAGGTATCAAGGCATGGGCTGTGGGAGAATGGAAACGAAACAAAAAAGGAACAATAGAATATTATAATTATATTACATCTGTCAGGGATTCAATTAATATCAGATTCGTGAAGGTCAGGGGACATTCAGGGGTGGAAGGAAATGAAGAGGCTGACAGGCTTGCAAAGAGAGCAGTAGGGTTGTGTTAGGTTCGGACATTTCCAAGTGGTGGTCTGTCAGAACACAAGCTTTCATGATTTATTCGCTTAGTGGGAGTAAGAGCTGCTATATACAGAATCTATTACAGTGCTAAAAAACAACGCGCTACGCTTGAACGTGTTTTTTGGCACTGATTTTTTGTATATAGCAGCCCTAACTCCCACACAGCTCATAAAAAATCAAGCTTATATTCTGACAGACCGCCACTTGGAAATATAGACTGACACAACCTACTGGCGGGGTGAGTAATTATATTTTTTTATAATAATTTTTTGTTGACAAATCACTATGCAGGTAATAACATATAAACATACTAAACAAGTATGGAATGAACAATGATAGATATTACATGGGAGGATGTGGCAATGAAAAATATTTTGTTTTTTGGGGATTCTAATACTTATGGATATAAGCCTGATAAATCAGGAAGATATGATTATGATGTAAGATGGACAGGCAGAATAGCTAATCTTCTTGGAAATGAATATAATATTATTGAAGAGGGACTGTGCGGAAGAACAACTATATTTCCAGATGCTGTAAGAGATGCAAGAAAGGGCATTGATCTTATTGGAGTAGTTGTTGAATCACATAAGCCGGTAGATGTTATAGCTATAATGCTTGGTACGAATGACTGCAAGACTGAATTTCATGCTGATGCAAAGACAATTGCAAAAGGAATGGAGGCAGTTGCAAGAAAGGCTAACAAGACAGCAGGAGAACATGCAAAGATAGTTATAATTTCTCCGATTCATCTTGGAAAAGGTGTAGGTGAAGAAGGCTTTGATCCTGAATTTAATGAAAGTTCTGAAAATGTTTCAAGGCAGCTTGCATGGGAATATGAAAAAATAGCAAATGAAAATGGATTTTATTATTTTGATGCCGCTGGTGCTGCTGAACCAAGTGAAGTTGACAGACAGCATTTAGATGAGAAAGGACATAAAATGTTTGCGGAAAAATATAGTGAATTCTTGTTGACAGAAGTTTTATAGGTGTTATAATGAAAATGAACATATGAATGAATGTTCATATGAAAGAATTTTGATTATTTAATGTTTTTAAGGAGAGAATATTATGAAGAAGACTTATAAGATTGATGTTGATTGTGCAAACTGTGCTAATAAGATGGAAGATGCAGCTAAGAATACAGCAGGTGTTAAGGATGCTACAGTTAATTTTATGGCACTTAAGATGATTGTTGAATTTGAAGAAGGACAGGATCCTAAGGCTGTTATGCAGGATGTTCTTAAGAACTGCAAGAAAGTAGAAGATGATTGTGAGATATATCTGTAATAGAAAGCCGTGAGAGTTGTTCTGGCAGATTGGAGTAGAATATGAATAAAAAGCAGAAAAAGATGCTTACAAGAATCATTATCGCAGCAGTCCTTATGATTGCTTTTAAGGTGATAAGCACATTTGTTGATATTCCTACGGTTGTTCTTTTTATAATGTACATGGTTCCTTATCTTGTTATTGGATATGATATTTTAAGGAAAGCAATTAAGGGAATTCTTAACAGACAGGTATTTGATGAGAATTTCCTTATGGCAGTTGCAACTGTAGGTGCAATTATAATTGCACTTGTAGATGATGGTGATTTTACAGAAGCAATTGCGGTTATGCTCTTTTATCAGATTGGTGAGCTGTTTCAGAATATTGCAGTTGGAAAGAGCCGTAAGAACATAAGTGAGCTTATGGACATCAGACCTGATTATGCCAATATTGAAGTTGATGGAAAGCTTGAGCAGGTAGATCCTGATGAAGTAGAGGTTGGTACAGTTATTGTTGTCCAGCCGGGAGAGAAAGTTCCTATTGATGGTATTATTGAAGAAGGTAATACAACTCTTAATACAAGTGCACTTACAGGTGAAAGCCTTCCAAGACAAGCAAAGGCTGGTGATGAAGTAATAAGCGGCTGCATTAATATGTCAGGTGTGCTTAAGATCCGCACAACTAAGGAATTTGGTGAATCCACAGTATCTAAGATACTTGATCTTGTAGAGAATGCAAGTTCCAAGAAATCGCGTTCAGAGAACTTTATCAGTAAATTTGCAAAGATATATACACCTGCAGTCTGTTACGGTGCGCTGGCACTTGCTATAATTCCACCACTTGTAAGCATGATATTCTTAGGAGTATCTCCTCAGTGGGGAATGTGGATATACAGAGCGCTTACATTTTTAGTAATAAGCTGTCCTTGTGCACTTGTCATAAGTATTCCGCTCAGCTTCTTTGCAGGAATCGGTGGAGCAAGTAATCAGGGTGTTCTTGTAAAAGGTTCAAGTTATCTTGAAGCACTTGCAGAGACAGACATTGTTGTCTTTGATAAGACAGGAACTATGACACAGGGAGTATTTGAGGTCAGTGGTGTATATAATAACACTATTGACAAAGATGAACTTATAAAATATGCTGCATTTGCAGAAAGCTATTCAACACACCCTATAAGCAAGAGTTTACAGAAAGCTTATGGAAAAGAGATTGACAAGACATTAGTTACAGATGTTGAGGAAATCAGTGGTGAAGGTGTTAAGGCTAATGTATCAGGAAGAGAAGTGGCTGCAGGTAACAGAAAGCTTATGAGAAGACTCGGTCTTGAATATGCAGAGTGCAACGAGGCCGGAACTCAGGTTCATGTGGCAGTTGACGGGGCATATGCAGGACTTATACTAATATCAGATTTGTTAAAGCCTCATGCAAAGCAGGCTATAGAAGAACTTAAGAAAGCTGGAGTACGTAAGACAGTAATGCTTACCGGTGATGCAAAGAATGTAGCAGATGCTGTAGCTAAAGAATTAAATATAGATGCTGTGTACAGTGAATTGCTTCCGGCAGATAAGGTTTCTAAGGTTGAGGAGCTGTTAGAACATAAGAAATCAAAGAAAAAGCTTGCATTTGTAGGTGATGGTATCAATGATGCACCGGTACTTTCAAGAGCAGATATCGGAATAGCAATGGGCGCATTAGGAAGTGACGCCGCTATAGAAGCAGCTGACATAGTATTGATGGACGATGACCCGTTAAAGATATCCAAGGCAATTAAGATATCAAGAAAATGCTTACGTATTGTTTATGAAAATATTTATTTTGCAATAGGCATAAAGCTTATATGTCTGGTGCTTGGTGCAATAGGTATAGCAAACATGTGGGTAGCAATATTTGCAGATGTAGGTGTAATGGTTATTGCTGTAATCAATGCAATAAGAGCATTATTCGTAAAGAACTTATAAAGAAAGAGGTAATATAATGGCAGATTGTGAATGCTGTGAGTCAATAGAAATACATGAGGACTTATTAAAGATAGTTAATGAAACAATGCCAGATGAGAATGAATTATACGACCTTGCAGAATTGTTCAAGGTATTCGGTGATTCAACGAGAATTAGAATACTGTATGTATTATTTGAGGCAGAAGTGTGCGTATGTGATTTAGCACAGGCTCTCAATATGACACAGTCTGCAATATCTCATCAGCTAAGAATATTGAAACAGAACAAGTTGGTTAAGAACAGAAGAGAAGGTAAATCAATATTCTATTCACTGGCAGACGATCATGTAAGAAGCATAATCGCACAGGGAAGAGAACATATTGAGGAAGATATGTAATTATGATAGGGCTGTTCAGGACTGGAATGGCTGGAAAAACCTACTATTTAACATCAAAATGTAGATTGTGTAGGTGTTATTTTACAAAAAAGGAGTTTCATCAATGATGAAGCTCCTTTTTTTAGTGAGAAAAAACCTACGCAATTGCGTGATTAACAAGTATGCGTAGGCAAAATAACAGCTTAATAGAAAAATATACCAGAGAAATCGGCAGAGCAACCCAACACCCCAACTGTACAGAAAATTTTACAACTGTCTTGTCACATGTAAACATTCGTGGTATACTCTAGCACAATGTATGTAAAACGCAAGTCAAGCATATGTAAACCTTAACGATTGGAGAAGCAATATGTCAGTTACAAGTGATATTTTAAAGTTGAAAAAAGAGAAGAATGCAGTTATTCTTGCACATTATTATGTAGATGAAGATGTTCAGGAAGTTGCTGATTATGTTGGGGATTCATTCTATCTTAGCAAGATAGCTACTAAGGTAGATCAGGATATTATAGTATTTGCGGGTGTTGAGTTCATGGGTGAGAGTGCTAAGATTCTTAATCCGGAAAAGAAGGTGCTTATGCCAGAGCCGGGGGCTGATTGTCCAATGGCACATATGGCAACTAAGGAAGAAATTCTTAAGATGCGTGAACAGTATGATGACCTTGCAGTTGTCTGTTACATCAATTCAACAGCAGAGCTAAAGACTTATTCAGACGTCTGTGTGACATCATCAAATGCAGTAAAGATAGTAAAGAACCTTCCTAATAAAAACATCTTCTTTATTCCTGATCAGAATCTTGGAAGATTCGTTGCAAAGCAGGTGCCAGAGAAAAATGTGATTCTTAATAAAGGCTTCTGTCCAAGACATGTCGCGATAACAGAGGATATGGTCGTTGAAACTAAGAAGAAATATCCACAGGCAAAGCTTGCAGCACACCCTGAATGTACAGAGGAAGTATTAAAATATGCTGATTACATAGGCAGTACATCAGGAATTATTGATTATGTTGTAGATACAGATTGTGAGGAATTCATAATTGCAACAGTTGATGGTGTATTTGGTGAGATAAGAAAAAAGGCACCTGGCAAGAAACTGTATACATTAAAGCCTGACCAGGTATGTGTCAACATGAAGATGGTAACCTTAGATAAGGTGCTTGATGTTCTTGAACAGGAAAATAATGAAGTGTTTGTAGACGAAGAAGTTGCAAAGAAAGCAATGAAGCCACTTACAAGAATGCTTGAGCTTGCAAAGTAAGATTGTAGTATGCGCAGAAAGAATGGAGGTATCCTATGAATAATACAATTAAAACAGATGTGCTGATAGCCGGATGTGGCTGTTCTGGTCTGTATATGGCAATGAATCTGCCTGCTGATAAGAAGATTCTTATGATAACAAAGTCTGATTGTGAGAGCAGTGATTCATTTCTGGCACAGGGCGGTATGTGTATGCTAAAATGTGAAGAAGATTACGACAGTTATTTTGAAGATACAATGAAAGCCGGCCATTATGAAAATGATAAGAAATCTGTTGAAATAATGATCCGTTCATCAGCAGATGTAGTAAAAGATCTTGTCGATTGTGGAGCAAGATTTGCAAGAGAGGCTGACGGAAGTCTTGCATACACAAGAGAAGGAGCTCATTCATCTAACAGGATAATATTCCATGAAGATATTACAGGTAAAGAGATAACAAGCCATCTGTTAGAGAAGGTGAGAACTCTTCCAAATGTGACAATTATGGAATACACAAGACTGCTTGATATAATAAGCAGAGATAACAGATGCCTTGGTGCGGTTATAAGGACAGAAAATGGAGAGCTTATTAAGGTAGAAGCTTCAGATGTTGTACTTGCTACAGGTGGAATTGGTGGTTTATACAGACATTCAACGAATTTCAGACATCTTACAGGAGATGCAATTGCAATTGCTATAAAGCATGGAGTAGAATTAAAGGATATTAATTATGTCCAGATTCATCCGACAACATTTTATTCTGACAAAGAGGAAGACAGGAGCTTTCTTATATCTGAATCAGTAAGAGGCGAAGGCGCAAAGCTTTATGATAAGAATGGAAAAAGATTTGTTAATGAGCTGCTACCAAGAGACCTGCTTACAGAAGAGATTAGAAAACAGATGGCAAAGGACAATACAGACTTTGTATGGGAAGATTTAAGGACAATACCTGAAGAAGAATTAAAAACGCATTTTCCTAATATAGTGCAGTATTGTATTGATAAGGGATATGACCCGTCAAAAGAGTGTATTCCGGTTGTTCCTGCACAGCACTATTTCATGGGAGGAATTAAGGTAGACCATGAGAGCAGAACAACAATGGATAACCTGTATGCAATAGGCGAGACAGCCTGCAACGGAGTTCATGGAAGAAACAGGCTTGCAAGCAATTCACTTCTTGAAAGTCTTGTGTTTGCAAAGAGGGCAGCGCTTGATATTACTGAAAATGCAGTTGTAAAACCGACACAGGATGAGATTACATATTTTGATACATTTGATGCAGAAAAATATGCAGATGAGTCGAAAATTGACGGAGAATATGCAGAATTAGTCAATAAAAAGATTGAAGAGGCAGATAAAGCCTATGAAGAAAGCCAGAAGAAGAATTACGCATAATATATAGAAATGGAGAAATGATATGTTTGATAAAGTTACTTTAAAGTTAAATGTGGATCCGCTCATTCTTGGAGCACTTAAAGAAGATATTACAAGTGAGGATGTGTCAACTAACAGTGTTATGCCAGAACCAAAACTTGGAGAAGTCGAGCTTATATGCAAGCAGGACGGAATAATATGTGGTCTGCAGGTATTTGCAAGAACATTTGAACTGCTTGATGAAGATGTAGAGATTACATTTTTTGCAAAAGACGGGGATGAGGTTAAGAAAGGTCAGAAGATGGCAGTTGTAAGAGGAGATATAAGAGTTCTTCTGTGTGGAGAAAGAACAGCACTTAATTATCTCCAGAGAATGAGTGGAATTGCGACATATACTAATGGTGTTGCGAAGCTGCTTGCAGGAACTAAGACAAAGCTTCTTGATACAAGAAAGACATCACCTAATAACCGTATATTTGAGAAGTATGCTGTCAGAATCGGAGGTGGTAATAACCACAGATATAATCTTACAGACGGAGTACTCCTTAAGGATAACCATATAGGTGCTGCAGGCGGAGTTAAGCAGGCAGTTACAATGGCTAAGGAATATGCACCATTTGTAAGAAAGATAGAAGTTGAAGTTGAGAACCTTTCAATGGTGCGTGAAGCTGTTGAGGCAGGTGCAGATATTATTATGCTTGATAATATGAGTCATGAGGATATGCGAGAGGCTATGAATATAATTGGTGGAAAAGCTTTAGTTGAAGTTTCGGGAAATGTAACTAAAGAAAACATTGCAAAAATTACTGACCTTGGTGTAGACTTTGTATCAAGTGGTGCACTTACACATTCTGCACCAATTATGGACATTTCATTAAAAAATCTTCATCCTGTACAGGAGTAATTATTGTCGGGGTGAACTGGGGAGTTGTAGCAATGAATGGAGAAGAGAGAAGAAATCAGATAGTAGATATATTAAAACATTCGTCAAGTCCTGTGCCGGGTACACAGCTTGCACAGATATTAGATGTAAGCAGGCAGGTTATAGTGCAGGATATAGCGCTTATCCGCGCGAAGAATATAGATGTTTTCTCAACTAACAGAGGCTATGTGCTTAATGATAAGCAGGAGTACAGCCGCATACTTAAGGTTAAACATGAAGATGATGAGGTGGAAGCAGAGCTTGGAGCAATAGTTGACATGGGTGGATGGATAAGAGACGTTTTTGTATATCACAAGGTATATGGTGTTATAAGAGCGGAGATGAATATACATTCAAGGCGTGATATCAGGAAATATCTTGAGGAAATTGCAAATGGAAAGAGCAGCCTATTGATGAATGTGACATCAGGATATCATTATCATACAATTGTTGCGGATGACGAACAGACACTGGATTTAATTCAGGAGGAGCTTGGAAAACTTGGATTTCTTGCAAAATTGCAGGAGTATGAGCCAGTGGATTTCTGGCATAAAGGGTGAATATGGACTTAACAATTTACACACTTACACATAAACATTTTACAAAGCCTGATGATAATATGTATGTGCCACTTCAGGTAGGTACAGCCATTAATTCACCACTGGGGTATCTCAGGGACGATACAGGAGATAATATATCGGCTCTTAACGGTTATTATAGTGAACTTACAGGATTATACTGGATATGGAAAAATGTGCATGATATTAATTATGTTGGAACATGCCATTACAGAAGATATCTTATTGACGAGAACGAGCATATTATGAATGAAAAGCAGTATGAGCAGATTTTTAAGGAGTACGAACTTGTTACAACCAAGAGAGTCGTTCTTAATAATTCATATCATTACGGATTTTCTGCTAATCATAATGTAACTGCGCTTGACATGACAGGTGAAGTTATTAAGGAATTATATCCCGAGTATTATGATACATTTATACAGCTTGTTAATGGCAATGAGACATATTTTGGAAATATGATAGTCACTTCTAAAGAGCTTTTTGATAAATATGCTGAGTGGCTGTTTACGATATTCTTTGAGGTTCAGAAACGCATTGATATGGAGACTGATAAGGATTCATACCACAGGCGTGTGTTTGGCTTTATATCTGAATTCTTATTGCTTGTGTGGGTGAGAGTAAACAATATCAATGTAAAGGAATGCAAGGTTGGAATGGTTGGCGAAAAAGCCGAAACAAGGGAGCTGAAAGCAGTTTTGTCGTCTTTTCTTGCAAAAGAGGATACAAAGGGTGCTATGCAGTACTTTATGGACTTTTACAACAAAAGACCTGATGTTCTCATGGAGGCGTCTGATGTAACCGGTGAATTGCATCTTATGTTACAGATAACAGCAGTTATGGACATGCAGATAAAGCGTGAGGGTGGCAGTTTTTACAAAAGCAATCCGGATGTCCGTAAATGGTTTGGGGTATTTTCAGGTATAAACAGGAAAACACAGCTTGAATTAAAAGGACAACTTACAGAAGACTGGAAGGAAATGTATAGAGAAATGGGGATTCCTGAGGAAGCATTTGCGGTAGCACGGAAGTTGTATGGTAACAAATAAAAAGGAAATAATGTCTTTAGGTTTCAGGGGTAATAATTGTAATATATCCGAAAAGTTCAGGTAAAATATGGAGTAAATATAAAAAATGTTATTGACACCAGCAGATAGTTATATTATATTTTAAAGGTATTTTGGATATAAAAAGATATCGTAAATACAGACCACATGTTTACATGTTAAGCCTTGCGGACGGGCGGGTCGGTTGCCGAGTGTGACGAGGGCACACATTATTGATTGAGTTAGAAGCTCAAATTTTATAAGTTGATTTTAAAATTATCATGCGAGAGAGCATATCATCTTGTGAAACGGTCAATAAGAGCGGTAACAGTGACTTACTTGGATAAACTCTGAAAGGTCAGATTTTCTGTATTTGGCAATACAGTAATCAAAAAGAAGATAGAATATGATTATACAGGCGTGATTGATTTTAAATCAATCACGCCTTTTTGCGCGAGCAGCGATGAGAATAGAAGTGAAAAATCACAATCATGCTTGCATGAATTGGGATTTCTTCACGGATATTCGAGGAGCGCCGCGACAATGACAGAGCGCAGCTCTGGAATAAAGCTGCGAGCGCGAGCAGCGATGAGAATAGAAGCATAGGCAGCAATGAGAACAGGGGGATATTATGGACTTAAAAAGACAGGCGAGTGCGCCGCTTTACGAAGCAATTGAGAAATTCAGAAAGAAAAGAATTGTTCCGTTTGATGTTCCGGGACATAAGAGAGGAAGAGGCAACCCAGAACTGGTAGATTTACTTGGAGAAAGATGTGTTGGAATAGATGTTAATTCAATGAAGCCACTTGATAACCTGTGCCACCCTGTTTCTGTTATTAAGGAGGCAGAGGAGCTCACAGCAGAGGCATTTGGGGCAGAACACGCATTTTTCATGGTAGGAGGAACTACGCAGGCAGTACAGAACATGGTGTTATCTGTATGTAAGGCTGGAGATGAGATTATCGTTCCAAGAAATGTGCATAAAAGCGTAATTAATGCATTGATTCTGTGTGGTGCGATTCCTGTTTATCTTAATACAGAAATTAATGCAAAGCTTGGAATAGTGCTTGGAGTAACTGTGCAGCAGGTTGAAAAGACAATACAGGAGCATCCGAATGCGGTGGCGGTTTTGGTGAACAATCCTACATATTATGGAATCTGTTCAGACATTAAAGGAATATGTGATATAGCACATTCATATGGACTTAAGGTGCTTGCCGATGAGGCACATGGAACGCATCTGTATTTTGGTGACAACCTTCCTATGAATTCAATGAAAGCAGGAGCAGACCTTGCAGCAATATCAATGCATAAGTCAGGCGGTTCGCTTACGCAGAGTTCAATCCTTCTTACCAATAATGGTATGAATGCTGATTATGTACAGACAATTATTAATATTACGCAGACAACGAGCGCGTCATATCTTCTTATGACAAGCCTTGATATATCAAGAAGAAATCTTGCCCTGCGCGGCAGACAGTCATTTGCAAAGGTGAGCGAGTGGGCACAGTATGCAAGAGATGAGATTAATATGGTAGGCGGTTATTATGCATACGGAAAAGAACTGATTAATGGTGGAACAGTCTATGATTATGATGTTACCAAGCTTTGTGTTTATACAAGGGATATCGGACTTGATGGAATTGAGGTGTATGATATCTTAAGAGATGAGTATGATATCCAGATAGAATTCGGCGACGTTGGAAATATAATGGCGTACATATCAATTGGTGACAGAATACAGGATATAGAAAGACTTGTCGGAGCATTGGCTGAAATCAGCCGTCTGTATTCAAAAGAAGAAAAACGCTTTGAAGTAGACAGACAAATGCTGCTTCCAAGGGTACTTGCTTCACCACAGGAAGCCTTCTATGCCGATAAGATTAAAGTTCCAATCCGTGAGGCAGCAGGACATATATCAGGGGAGTTCGTAATGGCATATCCGCCAGGAATTCCTATACTTGCGCCGGGTGAAGAAATCACAGACGAGATAATAGACTATATTCAGTATTCAGTAGAGAAGGGCTGTTCAATGCAGGGAATGGAAGATTCAACATTGCAGACACTGAATGTATTAAGAATGTAAATGTCCGATTTGTTCAATCGGTCAAATATAGAAGGGAGAAAGTTTCTATGGAATTTTGGTTTTCAGAACTTCATTCACCACATGTGAAGTTTGATATCAGGGTTGAAAAACAACTGTTTTCTGGCGAGAGCGACTATCAGAGAATAGATGTATTTCAGTCGCCAGAGTTCGGAAAATTCCTGACACTTAATGGAAGTGTTATATTTTCAGAACAGGATTGTTTCATCTATAACGAGATGGTGGTGCATGTGCCAATGTCAGTCCATCCAGATGTTAAAAATGTATTGATAATCGGTGGCGGTGACGGAGGTGTATCAAAGGAACTGTTGCAGTATGACAATATCGAAAATATTGACATAGTTGAACAGGACAACATGTTTGTTGATGTGTGCAGGGAGTATTTTCCAGAGACGGCAGTAGGATTAGAAGATGAGAGAGTACACATTTATAATTCAGATGCATTAAGGTTCTTACGCTCCAAGCAGGATATGTATGACCTTATAATTAATGACGCAACAGACCCGTTTGGTGCGAGTGAGGGACTGTTTACAAGGGAATTTTATGGAAACTGTTATAAGGCACTTAAGGAGGACGGAATACTTGTGTACCAGCATGGAAGTCCTTTCTATGATGAGGATGAGGATGCATGCAGAAGCATGCACAGGAAGGTGTTCCACACATTTCCAATAAGCCGCGTGTATCAGGCACATATACCAACAAGTCCGTCAGGATACTGGCTGTTTGGATTTGCGTCAAAGAAATATCATCCGCTTAAGGATTTCAAGCCGGCAGAGTGGAAGAGAAGAAATATACATACAGAATATTACACAACTAATCTTCATACAGGTGCATTCATGCTGCCAAAGTATGTTGAAGAATTATTAGAACAGGAGGAAGAAAGATGAGCAGAGTATTAGTAATTGGTTGCGGAGGAGTTGCTTCAGTAGCAATCCACAAGATATGTCAGGTGAGCGAGGTGTTTTCAGACCTGTGCATAGCGAGCAGAACAGTGAGCAAATGTGACAAATTAGCAGACGAATTGAAGGACAAGACAAGCACTAACATCACAACAGCAAAGGTTGATGCTGACAACACAGATGAGGTTATTGCGCTTATCAATGAATTCAAGCCAGATGTAGTTCTTAATGTGGCACTTCCATATCAGGACCTTACGATTATGGATGCCTGCCTTGCATGTAAAGTTCCTTATGTTGATACTGCTAATTACGAGTGTGAGGATACAGACAATCCTGAGTGGAGAAAGGTATATGAGGAGAGATGCAAGCGTCTTGGATTTACAGCATATTTTGACTACTCATGGCAGTGGGCTTACAGAGAAAAATATAAAGAAGCCGGAATTACAGCACTTTTAGGAACTGGTTTTGATCCGGGTGTAACAAGCGTATTCACAGCTTATGCACAGAAACACTATTTTGATGAGATACATACAATTGATATATTAGACTGCAACGGCGGAGACCATGGATATCCGTTTGCAACTAACTTTAACCCGGAGATTAATCTTCGTGAGGTATCAGCACCCGGCTCATATTGGGAGGATGGTCACTGGGTTGAGATTCCTGCTATGTCAATAAAGAGAGAGTACAATTTTGAGGGAGTAGGAATGAAGGATATGTACCTGCTTCATCATGAGGAAATAGAGGCACTTGCTGCTAATATTCCGCATGTTAAGAGAATACGTTTCTTCATGACATTTGGACAGAGCTATCTTACACATATGAAATGCCTTGAGAATGTCGGAATGTTAAGAACTGACCCGGTTGAATTCAACGGACAGGAGATTGTTCCAATCCAGTTCTTAAAGGCACTTCTTCCAGACCCTGCTTCACTTGGACCAAGAACAGTAGGTAAGACTAATATTGGCTGTATCTTCACAGGTATCAAAGACGGCAAGGAGAAGAAGGTATATATTTACAATGTGTGCGACCATCAGGAATGTTACCGTGAGGTAGGTTCGCAGGCTATTTCATATACAACAGGCGTACCTGCTATGATTGGTACAATGCTTGTTGCAAAGGGACTCTGGAACAAGCCGGGAGTATTCACAACAGATGAATTTGATCCGGATCCATACATGGATGCGCTTAATAAGTACGGTCTCCCATGGGTTGTCGATGAAAATCCTGTTTTAGTAGACTAAAAAGAGAGGTTAATTATGAGATTTGATGAGTTAAAGACACCGGCATATGTAATAGATGAAAAAATGCTTATTCATAATCTTGAGATACTTCATAAAGTAGAAGAAGATACCGGCTGCCACATACTGCTGGCGCAGAAAGCATTTTCAGCATATGCAGAATATCCGCTGATTGGAAAATATATAAGCGGAACTACGGCAAGTGGAATATATGAAGCCAGACTTGGTGCTGAGTGTATGGGAAAAGAAAATCATGTATTTGCACCGGCATTTACTGATGAGGATATGGATGAGCTTGTAAATATATGTGACCATGTTGTCTTTAACTCAGTTTCACAGTTAAAGAAGCATAAAGCCAGATGTATTGAGGGTGGAGTAAGCTTTGGACTTCGAGTTAATCCAGAGTTTTCTACACAGGGTGACCATGCAATATATGACCCATGCGCGCCGGGCAGCAGACTTGGAGTTACTCTTAAGAATCTGAAAGCCGCTCTTAAGGAAGAACCGGATGTGTTATCTGGCATGGAAGGAATACATTTTCATACATTATGTGAGCAGAATTCAGATGACTTAGAGGCAACATTAAAGGCTGTTGAAGAGAAATTCGGATTTCTCATGAAAGATATGAAGTGGGTTAATTTTGGCGGCGGACATCATATAACCCGTGAAGATTACGACATTGAAACTCTTGAAAAATGTATCAGTCATGTAAGAAGGAAATATGATGTACAGGTGTATGTTGAACCGGGGGAAGCTGTTGCACTTAATGCAGGATATCTTGTGACTACAGTGCTTGATAAGGTTGAAAATGGAATAACAACTCTTATACTTGATGCATCTGCAGCGTGTCATATGCCAGATGTACTGGAAATGCCATACACACCGCCTCTTCGTGGTGGATTGAAAATATCGGACATGGAAGATGAGTATGGAATTGATAAGGACATAGAGATTGATTTTGATATGGACGTAAAAGAAGGCATATGGAAACCGGCGAAGAATGGAAGATACAGATACAGACTGTCATCTTATACATGCCTTGCAGGAGATATCATAGGTGATTATCAATTCGGCAGGGAAATCAATGTCGGGGACAGACTCGTATTTGAAGATATGGCTATATATTCAATGGTTAAGAACAACACATTTAACGGAATCCCACTGCCGGATATTGTAATTATGGATAGTGATGGGGAATGTAAGGTGTGGAAGCATTTTGGCTATGAAGATTTCAAAGGGAGATTATAGATATGGATTATATAAACAGTACTCCGGCAGCAGACGGTTTTCGCATGCCTGCTGAATTTGAAAGACATCAGGGCTGCATTATGATATGGCCAGAAAGACCGGGGTCTTGGGCTTATGGAGCAAAGGCGGCTAAGAAAGCATTTGCACAGATAGCGTCTGTAATCAGTGAAAGCGAGCAGGTATACATGATTGTATCAGAAGGTAGAAAAGAGGAAGCAGCAAAGATGCTCCCGGAAACGGTCAGGCTTGTAGTCATGGATACAGACGATGCATGGGCAAGAGATACAGGTCCTACATTCGTTGTGAGTGGAAATGTGGATACACCATATGAAGCGCGTGATTTGCGTGGAATTAACTGGGAATTTAATGCGTGGGGCGGAACATATGACGGACTGTACGCGGACTGGGACAATGACAACCTTGTAGCCGGAAAGTTTATGTCTTATCTTGGCTGTCAGGGATATAATGCAGCACCATTTGTTCTTGAAGGTGGTTCAATACATACAGATGGCGAAGGAACAATGCTTGTTACTGAAAGCTGTCTGTTGAGTAAGGGAAGAAATCCACAGCTTAGCAGGGAACAGATTGAGAATAAATTAAAGCAGTACTGCAATGTGAGCAGGATAATCTGGCTTCCCTGTGGAATATATAATGATGAGACTAACGAACATGTGGATAATGTATGCGCATTTACAGCACCCGCAGAGGTTGTACTTGCATGGACAGATGATGAGAATGACCCGCAGTATGAGATGAGCAAGGCTTGTCTTTCTGTTCTTGAAAATGTAACTGATGCCAAAGGAAGACACATTAAAGTAAGAAAAATGCTTATTCCCAAGAAACCTGTGTGCATAACTGAGGAAGAACTTAACGGCTTTGAATTTGAGGAAGGCGAGGACATGAGAGAGGCAGGCGAGCGTCTTGCTGCTTCTTATGTTAATTTCTATATTGCCAATGACTCAGTCATAGTGCCGCAATTTGATGACGAGGCGGACAGCCTTGCAATAAATGTGCTTAAAGAAGCATTTCCTGACAGAAAGATAGTCGGGATATATGCAAGAGATATAATAGTCGGTGGAGGCAATATCCACTGTATTACACAACAGATTCCTGTGTAAAATATCTTCAATATTTTACACTCAAGTTTGTGCTTTGCACAAACTTGTGATATGCAGAAAACAGCGCAAGAATGGAGGGATAATATGAGAAATGTAAAGTATGCAGGCATACAGATGCAGTGTTCACGGTCGGTAGAAGAGAACATTGCAAAGGCTGATAAAATGGTTCGTGAAGCGGCAGCTAACGGTGCACAGATAATACTGCTTCCTGAACTTTTTGAAAGACAGTATTTCTGTCAGGAGAGAAATTATGACTACTATGCATATGCACAATCAGTGGATGACAATCCGGCTGTGAAGCATTTTCAGAAGGTGGCAGCCGAGCTGCAGGTTGTGCTTCCAATAAGCTTTTATGAAAGAGATATAAATGTGTTCTATAACACTGTTGCAGTTATTGACGCAGATGGAAGTGTTCTTGGAATATACAGAAAAACACATATTCCTGATGACCATTATTATCAGGAAAAGTTCTATTTCACACCGGGAGATACAGGTTTTAAGGTGTGGGATACAAGATATGCGAGAATTGGAGTAGGAATATGCTGGGATCAGTGGTTTCCAGAGACAGCCAGAGGAATGTTGGTACAGGGAGCAGAAATTCTTTTCTATCCGACAGCGATTGGCTCAGAGCCGATTCTTGAGGTTGACAGCATGCCGCACTGGAGAAGATGTATGCAGGGACATTCAGCGTGCAATATAGTTCCTGTTGTAGCTGCCAACCGTATCGGTGAGGAGAAGGTTGCACCGTCTGAAGCCAACGGACATCAGGAGTCATCACTTATATTCTATGGTTCTTCATTTGTAACGGATGCAACAGGCGAGATAGTAACACAGGCCTCAAGAGACAAGGAAGAGATTGTCTATGGGGAATCCGACCTTGACGCAGATGCCGACCTTCGCGTGAGCTGGGGACTGTTCAGGGACAGAAGACCAGAAATCTATAAAAGTATCAAATAAAATAAGCCAGTTAATCTTAATTGCTAGATTAACTGGCTTTAATATTATTAGTATGGTGTTAGTTCTTATCAGCTATAGCAGCTTCTGCTCTTTCTAAATCCTCTTTAGTGTACCTGGTTAATATCTGTTCTTTGGTTATGCCGAATTCTAGCATGGAGATGATAGAGTTGACTTTTTCGGAATCGATACCTTCTTTCATACCTTTGCTTTCACATTCAGCCTGAAATCGTTTCATTGCTTCACACATATTGACAGTCCCTCCTTGTTCAGTATCTGTACATAAGTCCATAAGCTTTGGAACTGAGGTTATGTTACATATCAGTTCCATTACATCAATATCTACATTGCGGGATTCATATTCACGATATATTGAATCGAAATCATCATTATATATGTTCCTTATAATATTAAACACATCTCTTACATCTTCATTATAAAATGTATATTTATCAGAATCAAGTATCTGAACCAGATTTAACTTATAGTCGGAGAAGTAAGCCTTGATATTATCAGGCATGGAAATCATCATGTCAGACAGGCAGGTAGGACCATCCCATAACGACTCACCATAGTAAAGAACGAGCGTTATTATAGGGTGGAAACGGTCAGACTTGTCAATTCCAGACAGAAACTCTTCTGGAGAACTGAAAGAATCTTTATTCAGCTTATGTTGTTTCTTGATGTCGTTGTATTCCTTTATGTAGCCAAGTGCGTCATAGGTCATGGTTCGCAAAGGCATGGCATAATGTGTCTTGTCCTGAATCTCAAGCCCGAGAATATTAAACTCTACGCCGTCTGACATCTTCTTTACAACATCTCTGTTTCTGGTAATAGATTCATTGTAACTTTTGGAATGAATTGTAGCAGAGACATCAGTGTCCATCTCATTAAGCTTGTTGGGCTTAAGCACCTGTTTACCATTAAAGACGGTAGCATTGAAAAGGTCTGCAAAATGTTCATTATCACGCCAGAAAGTCTTAAGGGAGACATCTTTCTGGTGAGTAGTGCTGTTGGTATTATTCATATGTCGCCTTTCTTGTATGTTTCATATGTTGGATATAGTTAAAATATAAAATGATGCATCATAATATAATGTATAATAACAATACAAAAAGAATATGTCAATATAAATTAATAAAATATATTTCAACTATAGCATTGACAAGCTTACAAGAAGATAATACAATAAAACAAATTTCTACTATTGTAGATCGAAGTGATTTGTTAAAAGATGACGCATATAAAGCGTTATTTTTTTAAAAGTTGCTTGACAAACATTACATCACTTCGTAAAATGCATATAACAAGTTATGAATTTTAATTGAGGAGGATATTTGTATGAACGGAAATCGCATCATAGTTTACAGAGAGTTTGTGGGGGTTACACCAGTAGCAAAGACACTAAGGAATGAATTAAGACCGATTGGGCATACACAGGAGCATATAATACACAATGGACTTATACAGGAAGATGAGTTAAGACAAGAGAAAAGCACAGAGTTAAAAAATATAATGGATGATTATTATAGAGAATATATAGATAAATCATTATCAGGTGTAACTGATCTAGATTTTACTCTACTTTTTGAATTAATGAATTTGGTTCAGTCAAGTCCATCAAAAGATAATAAGAAAGCATTAGAAAAAGAGCAGAGCAAAATGAGAGAACAGATATGCACACATATGCAATCAGATTCTAATTACAAAAATATATTTAACGCAAAGTTTTTGAAAGAGATACTGCCAGATTTTATTAAAAATTATAATCAATATGATGCTAAAGACAAAGCTGGCAAACTGGAAACATTAGCATTGTTTAATGGTTTTAGCACATATTTTACGGATTTTTTTGAAAAGAGAAAAAATGTATTTACCAAAGAGGCTGTTTCTACATCTATAGCTTATAGAATTGTGCATGAAAATTCTTTGACTTTTCTTGCTAATATGACATCATATAAGAAAATCTCAGAAAAGGCATTGGATGAAATAGAAGTAATTGAAAAAAATAATCAGGATAAAATGGGTGATTGGGAATTGAATCAGATATTTAATCCGGATTTTTATAACATGGTATTAATTCAGTCAGGAATAGACTTTTACAATGAAATATGTGGTGTGGTTAATGCACATATGAATCTTTATTGCCAGCAGACAAAGAATAATTACAATTTATTCAAAATGCGTAAGCTGCATAAGCAAATCCTTGCGTATACATCAACTTCATTTGAAGTACCTAAAATGTTTGAAGATGATATGAGCGTATATAATGCTGTTAATGCGTTTATTGATGAAACAGAAAAAGGCAATATAATTGGAAAACTGAAAGATATCGTTAATAAATATGATGAATTAGATGAGAAAAGAATATATATATCAAAAGATTTTTATGAGACATTATCATGTTTTATGAGTGGTAACTGGAATTTAATTACAGGCTGCGTTGAAAATTTTTATGATGAAAATATACATGCAAAAGGTAAGTCTAAAGAAGAAAAAGTTAAAAAAGCTGTAAAAGAAGATAAATATAAGAGTATTAATGATGTTAATGATTTAGTTGAGAAATATATAGATGAAAAAGAACGAAATGAATTTAAAAATTCTAATGCTAAGCAATATATAAGGGAAATTAGTAATATAATAACTGATACAGAAACAGCACATTTGGAATACGATGAGCATATAAGTCTGATTGAGAGCGAAGAAAAAGCTGATGAAATGAAGAAAAGGCTTGATATGTATATGAACATGTATCATTGGGCAAAGGCATTTATTGTTGATGAAGTACTGGATAGAGATGAAATGTTTTATTCAGATATAGACGATATCTATAATATATTAGAAAATATAGTGCCATTATATAACAGGGTGAGAAATTACGTTACACAGAAACCATACAATTCTAAGAAAATAAAACTTAATTTTCAAAGTCCTACACTTGCTAATGGTTGGTCGCAGAGTAAAGAGTTTGATAATAATGCAATAATTTTAATAAGAGATAATAAGTATTATCTGGCAATTTTTAATGCTAAAAATAAACCAGATAAAAAGATTATACAGGGAAATTCTGATAAAAAGAACGATAATGATTATAAGAAGATGGTATATAATCTGTTGCCGGGGGCGAATAAAATGCTTCCTAAAGTGTTCTTATCAAAGAAAGGAATAGAAACATTTAAGCCATCTGATTATATAATTTCCGGTTATAATGCACACAAACATATTAAGACAAGTGAGAATTTTGATATCAGTTTTTGTAGGGATTTAATTGATTATTTTAAGAACAGCATAGAGAAACATGCGGAATGGAGAAAATATGAATTTAAATTCTCTGCAACTGATAGTTATAACGATATAAGTGAATTCTACCGTGAAGTTGAAATGCAGGGGTATAGAATTGACTGGACTTATATAAGTGAAGCTGATATTAATAAGCTTGATGAGGAAGGCAAGATATATTTATTTCAGATTTATAATAAGGACTTCGCAGAGAACAGTACAGGAAAAGAAAATCTTCACACTATGTATTTCAAGAACATTTTTAGTGAAGAAAATCTTAAGGATATCATTATTAAATTAAATGGACAGGCTGAATTGTTTTATAGAAGGGCAAGCGTAAAAAATCCAGTTAAGCATAAAAAAGATTCTGTATTAGTTAATAAGACATATAAAAATCAGCTTGATAATGGTGATGTTGTAAGAATACCGATTCCAGATGATATATATAATGAAATTTATAAAATGTATAATGGATATATTAAAGAAAGTGACTTGTCAGGAGCTGCAAAGGAATATCTTGATAAAGTAGAGGTCAGGACTGCCCAGAAGGAAATAGTCAAAGATTACAGATACACAGTTGACAAATATTTTATACATACTCCAATTACTATTAATTATAAAGTGGCAGCGCGAAATAATGTAAATGATATGGCTGTAAAATATATAGCACAAAATGATGATATACATGTTATTGGAATTGACAGGGGCGAGCGTAATCTTATATATATTTCTGTTATAGATTCTCATGGAAATATAGTTAAACAGAAAAGTTATAATATATTGAATAATTATGATTATAAGAAGAAGCTGGTTGAGAAGGAAAAGACCAGAGAATATGCGAGAAAGAACTGGAAATCTATAGGAAATATTAAAGAGTTGAAAGAAGGATATATTTCAGGGGTAGTTCATGAGATAGCAATGCTTATGGTTGAGTATAATGCAATAATTGCTATGGAAGATTTGAATTATGGATTTAAGCGAGGTCGTTTTAAAGTTGAACGACAGGTATACCAGAAGTTCGAGAGTATGCTTATTAATAAGCTGAATTATTTTGCTTCTAAAGGAAAATCTGTAGATGAACCAGGGGGACTATTAAAAGGATATCAATTGACATATGTACCGGATAATATAAAAAATCTTGGGAAACAATGTGGTGTAATATTTTATGTACCTGCTGCATTTACATCAAAAATAGATCCGTCAACCGGATTTATCAGTGCATTTAATTTTAAGAGCATTTCAACAAATGATTCGAGAAAACAGTTCTTTATGCAATTTGATGAAATAAGATATTGTGCCGAAAAAGACATGTTCAGTTTTGGATTTGATTATAATAATTTTGATACCTACAACATTACCATGGGTAAGACACAATGGACAGTATATACCAATGGTGAGAGACTGCAGAGTGAATTCAACAATGCAAGGAGAACAGGCAAAACAAAATCAATAAATCTTACAGAAACAATAAAATTATTATTAGAAGATAATGAAATTAATTATGCTGATGGACATGATGTAAGGATAGATATGGAGAAGATGGATGAAGATAAAAATTCTGAATTCTTTGCACAACTGTTATCTTTATATAAACTTACAGTTCAGATGAGAAATAGTTATACTGAAGCTGAGGAACAGGAGAAGGGAATAAGTTACGATAAAATAATATCACCTGTAATCAATGATGAAGGAGAATTTTTTGACTCAGATAATTATAAAGAATCAGATGATAAAGAATGCAAGATGCCAAAAGATGCAGATGCAAATGGTGCATATTGTATAGCACTTAAGGGATTATATGAGGTGTTAAAGATAAAGTCTGAGTGGACAGAAGATGGTTTTGACAGGAACTGCCTGAAATTACCTCATGCTGAATGGTTGGATTTTATACAGAATAAAAGGTATGAATAATGGATGATATCATAATTATTTCTAACTTAAATGATTTTATATTTTGTCCGGCTTCTATATATTTTCATAAGTTATATGGAAGTCAGGACAATCTTACATATCAGTCTTCATATCAGATTAACGGAAGTAAGGCACATGAAAGTGTAGATAATAGCAGTTATTCTACTAAGAAAAGTATAATAACTGCGTTGGACGTTTATTCGGATAAATATAAGTTATCAGGCAAAATTGATATATACGATATGGAAAAGCAATTGCTTATTGAGAGGAAAAAACATATTAGTAAGATATACGATGGATATGTTTTTCAATTATATGCACAGTATTATGCATTGACAGAAATGGGGTATGCTGTTCAAAAATTAGAGATAAGAAGTTTAGATGATAATAAGAAATATAAGATTAATTTGCCAGATGAAGATTTATTGATGAAAAATTGATTTGAAGAATTGATTGATACAATGAGGTCTTTTGATTTGAATGAGTTTTATCAGTCAAATATTGAAAAATGTAAGAAATGTATTTATGAAGATGCATATGACAGGTCTTTAAATATGGGGGATTGATATGTTAAATGCAAATGATTTTAAAAAGAAGCAGATAGTTTTTTTATTTACAAATGAAGGTGACAAATTATCATTTTTAAATGATAACATAATAGTGAAAAATAAAGAAGGAGGAATAAAATATCAATCAACATGCTACAGATTGTTTATGATATGTGTAGTTGGTAATATCTCAATAACAAGTGGTTTAATACAGAGAAGTAAAAAGTTTGGCTTTTCTATATGCCTAATGACTACTACATTTAAGGTGTATGAAATATTGGGAGCGAGGATGGAAGGAAATACCTTGTTAAGAAAGCACCAGTATGAATATACAGAAAATGATATAGGCAGGAAAATAGAACAGAATAAAATCAAGAATCAATCTCAAATATTAAAAAATATTAGAGGAAAGAATCAAATAATGAAAGAAGGCATTGAATTATTAGATAAAATGGTAGTTCAATTAGAACAGCAATTGGAATATTTAGAGGTAATGGGAATAGAAGGCAATGCTGCAAGAGTGTATTTTTCCAGAGTATTTGATAATGTTGATTGGAAAGGAAGAAAACCAAGAATTAAAAATGATTATGTAAATGTAACATTAGATATTGGATATACCATGCTGTTTAATATTGTGGATGCCATATTGCAGGTTTATGGATTTGACACATATTACGGGGTATTTCATAAATGCTTTTACATGAGAAAATCATTGGTTTGTGACTTGATGGAACCAATAAGACCGGTTGTTGATTATCAGGTAAGAAAATCAATAAATCTTGGACAATGTAAAGAAAATGATTTCGAAGTTATTAATAATAGATGGTGCTTAAAATATAAGTCTAATCCGCAATATATACAGTTCTTAATGAATGCAATATTGGAATATAAAGATGATATATTTTTATACATTCAACAATATTATAGATTTTTTATGAAAAGAAAAAGTGTAAGTGAGATACCTGTGTTTATAATTCATTAGAGGTGAAAATGATAATAGTAAGTTACGATATTTCGGATGATAAATTAAGAACAAATTTTGCAAAATATTTGTCTAAATTCGGTCACAGGATACAGTATTCGGTTTTTGAAATTGACAATAGCACTAGAATATTAGATAATATAATCAGTGATTTGAAGAATAAGTATGAGAAGAGATTTAGTCAGGAAGACAGTGTTATGATCTTTAAATTATCTTCAAGTTGTGAAGTACTAAGGTTTGGATATGCAAAAAATGATGAAAAAGATTTTATTATTATTACATAATGCAAACATGGGCTTTGATAAAGTATTATTTAAAGGTTATTCAATAAAATATGAAAAAATACACAAATAAATTGTTTTTTATAAGGTTATATGCTTAATAATTTGTTTAATTTGACGAATTAAGAGTTTGAATAACCTTAAATAATTTCTACTTTGTAGATGACAAGTATTTTCTTGCAGTTTTTAACGCAAAAAGTAAGCCTGATAAAAAGATAATTTAGGGCAGTGGGGATAGAAAGAGTGATGC
Organism: Lachnospira eligens; assembly: GCF_009680455.1. Lineage (GTDB taxonomy): Bacteria > Bacillota > Clostridia > Lachnospirales > Lachnospiraceae > Lachnospira > Lachnospira eligens_A. The sequence goes on along the minus strand of NZ_WKRD01000002.1, from coordinate 320,775 downwards.
TGATTATAAGAAAATGGTATACAATCTGCTTCCTGGATCTAATAAAATGCTGCCTAAGGTATTCTTTTCAAAAAAAGGCATAAAAACATTTAAACCATCAGAGTATATAATTTCAGGTTACTATTGTAGATGTTAATCTTGCAAGCCTTATGGGCGTGTTGAATAACCCTTAATAATTTCTATACCAACACCTACTATAACTGCATTTTACGCATGATTAGTAGGTGTTTTTTCTGCTTTTCAAGCAATTCGCAACGAAAAATCCAAGAAATAACCTACTATTTAATGAAACCTGAGTCATTTAGTATGTTTTTTAGAATATAAAACTCTTTTTTAGTGCAAAAATGACCTACGAAATTATGATGATAAGGCAATCTAGTAGGTTATTGAATAATCATGTGGTGAGTGAGCTAAGCTCAAGTGCGATATTTAACATCATTTAAGTTTCAACCAGTAAGTATGGAAATAAAACGGTTACAAAATGGATATTTATTTACTATATTTTGGTTGACTAATGGATATACAACTCTTATAATGAGTATAGAAATTATATTTAATCATGTACGGATATTCATGTTTTGATTGGAGAGGGTTATATGACAATTAATGAGATGAAAGAGAAGAAGAAGGAAAAAGGATATTCATATGCCAAGATTGCTGAATTGTCTGGGGTGCCTCTGGGAACAGTGCAGAAGATTTTTTCTGGGGAAACAGAGAGTCCGCGATATGATACTCTTACAGCACTGGAACAGGTTTTTAATGAACAGTTAGAAGTAAGGGAGCCAGGTGGATTATATAAGGCAAGAAAGAATGGTGAATACACTATTGATGATTACAGGGCACTGCCTGATGAACAGAGAGTGGAGCTGATTGACGGATACTTTTATGATATGGCTTCGCCGACTTTCGGACATCAGTCAATTGGTGGAGAGATTCACAGGCAGATTGCTAATTATATTATGGAATATGGTGGAAACTGTCGTCCATTTATAGCACCTGTAGATGTACAGCTTGATTGTGATGAGAGGACTATGGTTCAGCCGGACGTAGGAATAGTATGCGATACATCTAAGATTAAGAGATTTGGTATATATGGTGCACCGGATTTTGTTGTGGAAGTCGTTTCTTCGTCTACCAAGAAGAAGGATTATGCATTGAAGCTTTCCAAGTATATGGAGGCTGGAGTGCGTGAATACTGGATACTGGACTTTGCGCAGGAGAAGGTCCTTGTGTATTTCTTTGAGAGTGATGTATATCCGGTGATATATGGATTTGATAAGCCGGTTCCGGTGAATATATATAATGGAGAACTTAAGATTGATTTTACCAATATTGCGAGATGGCTTAAAGAAGGCATGGAATAAAACTTGGAGAAAGGAAATGATATGGCACATAGTAATCCGATAACAATCGGCATGCTGGCACATGTTGATGCAGGAAAGACGACGCTGTCAGAGGCGATACTATATAGTGCGGGAAGCATAAGAAAATTAGGACGAGTTGATAATCAGGATACATTTCTTGATACAGGGGATATGGAGAGAGCAAGAGGAATCACCATATTCTCAAAGCAGGCGGCTTATAATTATAACGGAAGTTCATACACGCTGCTTGATACACCAGGGCATGTTGATTTCTCGGCTGAGACAGAGAGAACGTTGTGGGTGCTTGACGCAGCGGTTCTTGTAATAAGCGGAATGGACGGAGTACAGGGACATACCGAGACGCTGTGGAGTCTGCTTAAAAGACTTGGAATTCCGGTATTTATATTTGTCAATAAGATGGACCAGCAGGGAACGAACAGGGCAAGAATTATGGAGCAGCTAAAGAACAGGCTGTCAGAGTCATGTGTGGATTTTAATAATATAGATTACGAAGAAGTTGCAATGTGCCATGAAGAGGCGCTTGAGCAGTTTCTTGAATCTGCACATGTTGATGATGCCCTTATGAGCCGCATGATTATGGAAAGAAAAATGTTTCCTGTATATTTTGGTTCGGCACTCAGAATGAACGGAGTTGAGGAACTTATAAATGGAATTGATACATATGTAAGCTGTCCTGATTACGGCGAAGAGTTCTCGGCAAAGGTGTATAAGATTACAAGAGATGACAGAGGAGAAAGACTTACACATCTTAAAGTATGCGGTGGTTCTTTAAAATCAAAAATGCTTATTGGCAATGAGAAGGTCAACCAGATAAGAGTCTATGCAGGAGATAAGTTTACAAGCATTAATGAAGTATCTGCCGGAACTGTCTGTGCTGTGACAGGACTTTCAGAGACTAAGGCAGGTCAGTTTATCGGAGCAGGCGGAGAGGATAATATACCTGTGCTTGAGCCGGTACTTAATTACAAGCTTAATCCTCCGACAGGAGCAGACCCGGTGGCACTTCTTTCAAAGCTTCGTACACTCGAGGAGGAAGAACCTGAACTTCATGTTGAATGGGATGAGAACTTCAAAGAAATACATGTAAGCGTAATGGGTCCGGTGCTTATTGAGGTGCTGACCAATATTATTAAGACAAGATTTGGTGTAGATGTAACATTTGGTGAAGGAAGCATTGTATATAAAGAGACAATTAAGAATAAGGCGTATGGAATCGGACATTTCGAGCCTTTAAGACATTATGCTGAGGTTCATCTGCTGCTTGAACCGGGTGAGCCGGGAAGCGGCATGAGATACGAATGTCATTGCAGTGAGGATATACTTGATAAGAACTGGCAGAGGCTTGTGTATACACATTTGTGTGAAAAAATGCATAGAGGAGTGCTTACAGGTTCTGAACTCACGGACATGAAGATTACGCTGGTTGCAGGAAGGGCGCATCCAAAGCATACGGAAGGCGGAGATTTCAGGCAGGCAACCTACAGAGCTGTAAGGCAGGGGCTTATGCAGGCAGAATCAGTATTGTTAGAGCCATTCTACGCATTTTCACTTGAGGTAAAGAGAGATTATGTCGGCAGGGCAATGACCGACTTCGAGAGAATGGGTGCAGCATTTAACATGCAGGAGGCTGATGGTGATAATGTTGTTATCACAGGTGAAGGTCCGGTTTCAGTGATTGGTAATTATCAGGCAGAGGTTAATGCCTATACCAAGGGAACAGGCAGACTTGCTCTTAAGATGGCAGGCTACAGACCATGCCATAATACAGAAGAGGTTATTGAACGATTCGGATATGAGCCTGAGCGTGATACAAGAAATCCGGTAGATTCAGTATTCTGTGCAGGCGGTTCGGGATATGTTGTGCCGTGGAATGAAGTAAGAGAGCATGCACATGTCGAGATAGCCGTGACGGATTCCGGGGTTGCCGGTGGACAGTCTGACAGGGAGGTCAAGCTTACGGCAAAGCAGGCTTCAAGAACAGTGTCTGACGAGTGGATTGGAACAGACGAGGTAGACAGAATCTTGAACGAAACATATTTTTCTAACAGCAGAGGCGATAATGAAAGAAGAAAGTTATCGAAAAGAAAAGCTGACACAGCAGTTGGAAGATATGTTACAGGCGGTAAAGCCAATGTTAAAAACCCTCCTAAAGCACCTGAATATAATCCAGATAAGAAGAGTTTTCTTCTTGTTGACGGATATAATATAATACATGCATTTAAGGAGCTATCAGAGCTTGCACAGGTCAATCTTGACAGTGCAAGAGGCAGGCTGCTTGATATACTGTGTAATTATCAGGCGATGAAGGGATGCGAACTGATTGCGGTATTTGACGCATACAGAGTTCCGGGACATGATGAGGAGTTTATTGATTTTCATAATATTCATGTGGTATTTACGAAGACAGCAGAGACTGCTGACCATTATATAGAAAAATTTGCACATGAGAATGGAAAGAAATATAATGTAACGGTGGCAACATCAGATGGTGTAGAACAGGTAATTATAAGAGGACAGGGATGCCTGCTTATATCTGCCAGAGAGTTCGAGAAAGAGATAGCTGCGATGGAGGAACACCTCCGCGAAAACTACCTTAATAAGACATATTGATGATAACACATATATTTAAAACGAGGTGACATACGATGAGTACATTATGGGTTGTTGGTGATTCAACATTAAGCTCTTTTTATGACAAATACTATTATCCAAGATATGGATACGGAACCAAGCTTGGCTGTTATCTTAACAGCAAGGTGCAGGTTAATAATCTTGCACTTTCAGGAAGAAGCAGCTTAAGCTTTACTAAGGAAGAGAATTATAAGGAACTTCTTGCAGGCATGAAAGCAGGAGATTTTCTTATAATCGGATTTGGACATAATGATGAGAAAACAGAGACAGGAAGATATACAAGCCCGATAGGCGGCAGGGATAAGAAAGGCACATTTGCAGCATCATTATATGACAATTATATTAAGCCGGCACTTGATGTTTCATGTACACCAATACTGTGTACACCTATTGTAAGAAGAACTGCAACAGGAGAGTGGACAAAGCAGGAACTTCATATAACTGATGACGCTGCACAGTTTAAGGGAGGAGACTATCCACAGGCAGTCCGTGACCTTGCAAGAGACCTTGGAATCGTCTGTGTTGATATGACTGAAAAGACAAAGGCTTTATATGAAGAGTTAGGACCAAAAGAGACAATTTATCTTCACGCATGGCCATCTAATAAAGAAGTAAGTGTTGACAATACACACACTAATATATGGGGCGGCAGGGTTAATGCTTTCCTTGTTATGCAGGAGCTTGAAAAGGCTGGAATATCAGGATTATCAGAGAATATAGTTAATATAAGGGCAGATGAACCGCTTCCAGACAAGAACAGATATCTTGAAAAAAATGCTTCATACAAGCCGGTAGTGTTCAGCGATAAGCTTGCTGACAGCAAGAACTTCAAAGATGCATATGGATTCAAAGGCACAGTATTCGGTGATGTTACAACTCTGCCAACGGAATCTGATAATTATATACTTGAAGAAGTTCCAGGGGGAATACACATCGCGGTTAAGAATAATGATGGCAAGATATCTACTGTTACAGACGGAATTGCAATGTACTATAAGAAGATTCCTGTAAATGTGAACTTTACCCTTAAGGCTAAGATGACAATTAATGATTATTTCTATAACAATCAGGTGTCATTTGGGCTTATGGTAAGAGATGACATGTATATTGATAAGAAAATGCCTGATGTACTTGGCGATTATATAGCGGCAGCACCACTTAACCTTACTTATAAAGACCAGGCATGGAGCTGTTTTGCAAGAAAGAACAGCGAACTTATGCAGGGAAGCGTGACAGGAAGAGAACTTAAGCCGGGTGATACAGTAGAAGCATGTATAAAGTCTAATCCGGACGGATATGCAGTAAAATTAGGCGATGGAGAGTTCTTAACAGGCGGATTTGATTTTAAGCTGACAGCCGTAGACCCTAAGCATGTATACGCAGGATTCTTCGTTTCGAGAAATGCGGATGTTACATTTACGGATATAGAATATACAGAGAATTAATACAATTTTTATATATGATTGTATTTAATTTTACATAGGAAAATGTTACAATTACATCAGAAATATCGTGAAAAAATAGCGTTGACGCGGAAATGAGGCATATTATGAAACTAACATTTTTAGGCGCGGATCATGAGGTAACAGGAAGCTGTCATTTCTTACAGGCGGCAGGTCTTAATATTCTTGTAGACTGCGGTATGGAACAGGGCAATGATGTATATGAAAACCAGGAACTTCCTATTGCAGCATCTGATGTGGATTGCATATTGCTGACGCATGCACACATTGACCATTCAGGTCTGATTCCTCTTATGTATGTGAATGGATTCAGGGGACAGGTGTATTCAACATCAGCTACGGCACAGCTGTGTGAGATAATGTTAAGAGACAGCGCACATATTCAGATGTTTGAAGCTGAATGGAGAAACCGGAAGGCTGCCAGATCAGGAGGAAAACTCAAGGAATTTGTTCCACTGTATGATATGGATGCAGCAGTTAATGTCTGCAAGCAGTTCGTAGGCTGTGAGTATGACAGGGTATATGATATTGCAGAAGGAATTAAGATTAGATTCACAGATGTTGGACATCTTCTTGGTTCAGCGAGTATCGAGGTATGGGCAACAGAGAAGACAGAGAATGGTGATGTAACAGAGAAGATTGTGTTTTCGGGTGATATAGGTAATATTAACAAGCCGATAATTAAAGACCCGAAGCATGTCAGGGATGCCGACTATGTAGTTATGGAGTCAACTTATGGTAACAGAAGCCACGGAGGAACTCCTAATTATGTGGAAGATTTAACTGATATATTTAAGAGAACATTTGAAAGAGGCGGTAATGTTGTTATTCCGTCCTTTGCAGTAGGAAGAACTCAGGAACTGCTTTATATCATAAGAAAGATTAAAGAAGATAATCTCGTTGGCAGAGATTTTGATGTATATATGGATAGTCCACTTGCTATTGAAGCGACGAACATATTTATTAAGAATGTGGAGAGCTGCTTTGATGATGAGGCAGTAGAACTTGTAAGAAAGGGGATTAATCCGCTTTCATTTCCAGGGCTTAAGTATGCAACTACGGGAGATGAATCAAAGCAGATTAACTTTGATCCTAATCCTAAGGTTATTATTTCTTCATCAGGTATGTGTGAAGCAGGAAGAATAAGACATCATTTGAAGCATAATTTGTGGAGACCAGAGTGTACAATTGTATTTGTTGGTTATCAGGCTGTTGGAACAACAGGCCGTATAATAGTTGATGGTGCAGAGGAGATTAAACTTTTTGGCGAACCGATACAGATAAAGGCAGAGATTGTACAGCTTAAGGGTTCAAGTGGTCATGCTGATAAAGATGGGCTTCTTTGTTGGATTAATGCATTTGACACAAAGCCTAAAAAGGTGTTTGTTGTGCATGGCGAAGACAGTGTGTGTGACGAGTTTACGGAGTGTCTTAAAGAAGAATATGGTTATGATGCCATGGCACCATATACAGGTGGAAGTTATGATCTTATTGCAGACAGAGTTATCTCTGAAGGAGTTAAGGAAAGAAAGACTAGAAGAACGACGAGTACACAGCGTGGTAAAACTGTATTTGACAGACTTGTTGCTGCTGGAAAGCGTCTCATGACAGTTATTACACACAATGAGGGTGGTACGAATAAAGATCTGGCTAAGTTTACAGATCAGATTAATGCATTATGTGATAAATGGGACAGGTGATTATGATGAAGATGCTGTTTGTTTTTAATCCAAACTCAGGAAAAGCTCAGATTAAGAATCAGCTGATGAAGACAATACAGGTGTTTTCTAAGGCTGGATATGAGATTACTGTATATCCGACTAAGGCACCGCTTGATGGCTATCAGCACATTTTAGATAATGAAGGCAGGTATGATGTCATAACATGTAGTGGTGGAGATGGTACTCTTAATGAAACGGTTGCGGCTGTTCTTAAGTATAAAGGAGAGAAGCCGCCGATAGGGTATATTCCTAGTGGAACAACGAATGATTTTGCTGCGAGTCTGGGAATTCCAAGAAATATGGTGAAGGCCGCTGTTAATATAGCAAAGGGTAAACATTTTCCTTGTGATGTAGGAATTGTAAATGGAGAACGCTCATTTAATTATGTTGCTGCATTTGGGGCGTTTACAAGGGTTTCTTATGGAACTCCACAGAATCTTAAGAATATACTTGGACATCAGGCTTATGTAATTGAAGCAGTCAGAAGCTTATCAACTATTAAACCACAGTATATGCGTGTATATTCTGAGGAGATGAATGTTGAGGGCAATTTTGTATATGGAATGATAAGCAATACAGATTCAGTTGGTGGAATAAAGAATCTTACCGGCAATGATGTTAATCTGCAGGATGGATTATTTGAAGTTACCCTGATAAGAGAGCTTAACAATCCTATAGCAGTCCAGTCGCTTATTAATGCTTTTATAACTAAAGACCTTAGTAAATGTGACTGGGTATGCACATGGAAGACCAGCTCTGTAAGGTTCGAATCACCACAGCCTGTATCATGGACACTTGATGGTGAATATGGTGGAGAACATACAGAAATAAAGTTTTCTGTTAAGGAGAAAGCGGTTGATTTCCTGATAGGAGGAGTACCTGCTAATAACTAATAGATAATCATTAATAATATAAAGTGATAAAACCTTGTAAATTAGTACGTTGGGTTTTGTCACTTTATTTTTTTACTAATTTTACGCCGACAGGTAAAAATCATACACAATTTAGAAACAATTCAACTTCTATGCTTAAAAACAGGCAGGGATTAAGTGTGAAACATATAATGATAAATAAAGATAATATTACATTTTAAGAGATAATATTGTGACAAATTGTGTAATTGTCTGATAATTATAATAAACAATAGTAATAGTCAAATTATCAGACAATTGCGGCAAAAAAATATTTACAAAATCCATAAAACAGGAGTATATTATGTGCAAGCAAAGCTTTAGAATATACGAAAGGATGATTAGACTTATGGAAAATGAAATCAAACAGCCTGGTCTTTACAGATCTGAACTTGAGCATGATGCCTGTGGTATCGGAGCTATTGTAAGTATTAATGGAATTAAGACACATCAGACAGTATCTGATGCTTTAAGCATTGTAGAAAATCTTGAGCATAGAGCTGGTAAAGATGCAGAAGGAAAGACTGGTGATGGTGTTGGTATCCTTCTTCAGATATCACACAAATTCTTTAAGAAAGCCGTAAAGCCATTAGGAATTGAGCTTGGAGATGAGCGCGATTATGGCGTTGGAATGTTTTTCTTCCCACAGGATGAACTGGCAAGAAACAGAGCCAAGAAGATGTTCGAAATCATTGTTGAGAAGGAAGGACTTGAATTCTTAGGTTGGAGAGATGTTCCAACATTTCCTAATGTTCTTGGTAAAAAGGCGGTTGACTGTATGCCATATATCATGCAGGGATTTGTAAAAAGACCTGCTAATGCAGCTAAAGGAATTGAGTTTGACAGAAGACTTTATGTTGCAAGACGAGTATTTGAGCAGACAGCAGAAGATACAACTTACGTATGTTCATTATCAAGCAGAACGATTGTATACAAAGGTATGTTCCTTGTAGGACAGCTTCGTCAGTTCTTTGGTGACCTTGAAAATCCTGATTATGAGTCAGCTATTGCACTTGTTCATTCAAGATTCTCAACTAACACTAACCCAAGCTGGGAGAGAGCTCATCCTAACAGATTCATGGTACATAACGGTGAGATTAATACTATCAAGGGTAATGCCGACAGAATGTTAGCAAGAGAAGAGACAATGACATCTCCATATCTTGAAGATGAGATGTCAAAGATTACTCCGGTTGTTAATACTAACGGTTCGGATTCAGCAATGTTAGATAACACACTTGAGTTCTTTGTTATGAACGGCATGCCGCTTCCACTTGCTGTTATGATTACAATTCCTGAGCCTTGGATTAACAATGGTGCAATGGCACAGGAGAAGAAGGACTTCTACCAGTATTATGCAACAATGATGGAGCCTTGGGATGGTCCGGCTTCTATCGCATTTACAGATGGAGACTACTTTGGAGCAGTGCTTGACCGTAACGGTCTTCGTCCTTCAAGATATTATATTACTAACGATGGTTATCTTATTCTTTCTTCAGAGGTTGGAGCGCTTCCAATCCCAGAGAGCAGAATTAAGTTAAAGGACAGATTAAGACCTGGAAAAATGCTTCTTATAGATACAGTTAAGGGCGAACTTATAGAGGATGATAAGCTTAAGGAAGAATATGCAACTAAGAACCCTTATGGTGAGTGGCTTGACAGCAATCTTATACAGCTTAAGGATTTAAAGATTCCTAACAAGAAGGTTCCTGTTCATACTAAGGAAGAAAGAGCAAGACTCCAGAAAGCATTTGGCTATACATACGAGGATTTCAAGACATCAATACTTCCTATGGCTCTTAACGGAACAGAGCAGACAGGTGCTATGGGTATTGATACTCCACTTGCAGTACTTTCTAATAAGCATCAGCCACTGTTTAATTATTTCAAACAGTTATTTGCACAGGTTACTAACCCACCAATTGATTCAATAAGAGAGAAGGTTGTTACATCAACAACTGTTTATCTTGGAACAGAGGGTAATATTCTTGAGGAAAAGGCTGAGAATTGCAAACAGTTAAGAATTAATGATCCAATCCTTACTAACACAGACCTTCTTAAAATTAAGAATATGAATGTTGAAGGATTTAAGGTAGAGACTATTCCTATTATATATTACAAGAATACTTCACTTGAAAGAGCTATCGACCACTTATTTGTTGAGGTTGACAGAGCACACAGAGAAGGTGCTAATATCATTATTCTTTCAGACAGAGGTGTTGATGAGAACCATGTTGCTATTCCTTCATTACTTGCGGTTGCTGCATTACAGCAGTATCTTGTACAGACTAAGAAGAGAACAAGCATGGCTGTAATCTTAGAGAGTGGTGAGCCAAGAGATGTCCATCATTTTGCGACTCTTCTTGGATATGGTGCTTCTGCAATTAACCCATATCTTGCACAGGAGAGTATTCAGGAGCTTATCGACCTTAATATGCTTGACAAGGATTATTATGCAGCAGTTGATGATTACAATAAGGCAATTATCACAGGTATTGTTAAGATTGCTGCCAAGATGGGTATTTCAACAATCCAGTCATATCAGGGTGCTAAGATATTTGAGGCAATTGGAATTAATTCAGATGTTATAGATAAATACTTTAAGGGTACAGTTTCAAGAATTGAAGGCGTGTCACTAAAGGATATTCAGGAAGATGTTGAGACACTTCACTCTAAGGCATTTGATCCACTTGGACTTTCTACAGATACTACTCTTGACAGCTCAGGCGCTCATAAGATGAGAAGCGGCAAGGAAGAACATCTGTATAACCCACAGACAATACATTTGTTACAGCTTGCTACAAGAACAGGAGATTACAAGACATTTAAGGAATATACAGCTCTTGTTAATAAGGAAGAGGGCGTTAAGAACTTAAGAGGTCTTATGAACATTAAGTTCCCTAAGAAGGGAATCAGCATTGATGAGGTTGAAAGTGTTGATTCTATCGTAAGAAGATTCAAGACTGGTGCTATGTCATATGGTTCAATATCAAGAGAGGCACATGAAACTATGGCTATTGCCATGAACATGCTTCATGGTAAGTCTAACTCAGGTGAAGGTGGAGAGGACATTGACAGATTAAAGGTTGGTCCGGATGGTCTTAACAGATGCTCTGCAATCAAGCAGGTTGCATCAGGAAGATTCGGCGTTACTTCTAGATACCTTGTAAGCGCACAGGAGATTCAGATTAAGATGGCACAGGGCGCTAAGCCGGGTGAAGGTGGACATCTTCCAGGAAAGAAGGTGTATCCTTGGATTGCAAAGACTCGTCTTTCAACTCCGGGTGTTGCGCTTATTTCACCACCACCACATCATGATATATATTCAATCGAGGATCTGGCACAGCTTATATACGACCTTAAGAATGCTAACAAGAATGCAAGAATATCAGTCAAGCTTGTTTCAGAAGCTGGTGTTGGTACAGTTGCATCAGGTGTTGCCAAGGCGGGCGCACAGGTAATTCTTATTTCTGGTTATGACGGAGGTACTGGTGCAGCTCCAAGAAGCTCTATACATAATGCCGGACTTCCATGGGAATTAGGTCTTGCAGAGGCACATCAGACACTTACAATGAACGGACTGCGTAATAAGGTTATTATTGAGACAGATGGTAAGTTAATGAGCGGAAGAGACGTTGCTATCGCAGCAATGCTTGGTGCAGAGGAATTCGGATTTGCAACAGCTCCACTTGTAACTATGGGCTGCGTAATGATGAGAGTATGTAACCTTGATACATGCCCTGTTGGTGTTGCAACACAGAATCCTGAGCTTCGTAAGAGATTTACAGGTAAGCCAGAATATGTTGTTAATTTCATGAGATTCATTGCACAGGAACTCCGTGAGATAATGGCTGACTTAGGAATTAAGACACTTGATGAGCTGGTAGGAAGAACAGATTTGCTTGAGCAGAAGAATGTTGCCAAGAGCGGACGTTCAGCAGAGATTGATTTATCACAGATTCTTGACAATCCATATGTTAAGCAGACAAAGATACATTATGATAAGAAAAATGTATTTGATTTCGAACTTGAGAAGACAGTTGATGAAAAGATTTTACTTAAGAAGTTCGAATCTGCCATGGAGACAGGAAGCAAGAGAAGTCTTGAAATCGATGTTGCCAATACAGACCGTACATTAGGAACACTTCTTGGCGCTGAGATTACAAGAAGATTTGATGATAAGCTTGATGATGATACATATACAGTAAAATGTAATGGCGCAGGCGGACAGAGCTTTGGTGCATTTATTCCTAAGGGACTTACACTTGAACTTGTAGGTGATAGTAACGATTACTTTGGTAAGGGACTTTCAGGTGGAAAGCTTATTGTATATCCACCAACAGGAAGTACTTATAAGGAAGACGAAAATATCATCATCGGTAATGTTGCATTATATGGTGCTACAAGTGGTAAGGCGTTCATCAATGGTGTTGCCGGAGAAAGATTCTGTGTAAGAAATTCAGGTGCAACAGCAGTTGTTGAGGGAACTGGTGACCACGGCTGTGAATATATGACAGGTGGTACAGTAGTAGTCTTAGGCAAGACTGGCAAGAACTTTGCTGCTGGTATGAGCGGTGGAATTGCTTATGTTCTTGATGAAGACACAAGTCTTTACAAGAGAGTTAATAAGCAGCTCGTTTCAATGGAAGCAGTTTCTAACAAATATGATGTCCTTGAGTTAAAGCAGCTTATAACAGAACATGTTGCTTATACTAATTCTAAGAAGGGCAAGGAAATACTTGATAACTTCGGAGAATATCTTCCAAAGTTCAAGAAAATCATGCCACATGATTATAAGAAGATGCTTAACATGATAGTACAGATGGAAGAAAAAGGACTTAGCAGCGAACAGGCTCAGATAGAAGCATTCTATGCGGCTACCAAGTAGGGTGCGCAAGATGTAGAAAAAGGACAGTGCAGGTTTACCTGCAGCTGTACTTGTTCTGTATCTTGCATAGGCGACGCAGTCGCGACTGACAAAAGCGAAGCTTTTGGAAGTGCACCCGTAGGGACAGTGCAAGTTTATAACATACATGAAAGGAGCTAACCATGGGAAAGCCAACAGGATTTTTAGACTATGAAAGAGTTGAAGCCACAGCGGTTTCACCTAAGGAAAGAATAAAGAATTTTAATGAATTTCATACACCTCTGTCAGAAGATGAGCAGAGAAAGCAGAGTTCACGCTGCATGGATTGTGGCGTACCATTCTGCCAGTCTGGTATGACAATAAAGGGAATGACTAGCGGATGTCCTCTTAATAATCTTATTCCGGAATGGAATGATCTTCTTTACACAGGAAACTGGGAACAGGCATATCACAGGTTACACAAGACAAGTAACTTCCCTGAATTTACAAGCCGTGTGTGTCCTGCACTCTGTGAGAAAGCATGTACATGCGGACTTAATGGCAAGGCAGTATGTACCAAAGAGAATGAAATGGCAATTATTGAGCATGCGTATGCCAAAGGTTATGCGAAAGCAAATCCTCCTAAGGTAAGAACTAAGAAGAGAATTGCTGTAGTAGGTTCAGGCCCTGCCGGACTTGCTGTAGCAGACCAGTTAAATCAGAGAGGACACAGTGTTACTGTATATGAAAGAGCTGACCGTATCGGTGGACTTTTAAGATATGGCATTCCTAATATGAAGCTTGAAAAGCATATAATTGACAGAAAGCTTGATATTATGAAGGAAGAAGGCATTGAGTTCGTAACTAATGCAAATGTTGGTGAGAACATTAAGGCTAAGAAGCTTATGGCAGATTATGATGCTGTAGTACTTGCGTGTGGTGCTGCTAATCCAAGAGATATCAATGCTCCTGGAAGAGATGCCAATGGAATATACTTTGCAGTAGATTTCCTTACAGCAACTACAAAGAGTCTTCTTGATTCAGGACTTAAGGATGGCAGATACATTTCTGCAAAGGATAAAAATGTTATCGTTATCGGTGGTGGTGATACAGGTAATGACTGTGTCGGAACATGTATAAGACACGGCTGTAAGTCGGTAACACAGCTTGAGATGATGCCAAAAGCACCAGATGAGCGTGCGGAGAACAATCCTTGGCCACAGTGGCCTTTAGTCTGCAAGACAGATTACGGTCAGGAAGAAGCAATTGCAGTATTCGGACATGATCCAAGAATATATACAACTACAGTTAAGGAATTCAAGAAGGATAAGAAGGGTAATCTTACAAGTGTTGTTACAGTAAAGCTTGAGTCTAAGACTGATGAAAAGACAGGAAGAAGAATGATGATCCCTGTGGAGGGAACAGAAGCAGAGCTTCCATGTGAGCTTGTACTGATAGCAGCAGGTTTCTTGGGCTCACAGAAATATGTCACAGACGCATTTGGAGTTGAACTTACAGAAAGAACTAATGTAAAGACAGCAGAAGACGGATTTGAAACAAGTGTACCGGGTGTATTTACAGCAGGAGATATGCATACAGGACAGTCACTCGTTGTGAAAGCTATAAGACAGGGAAGAGACTGTGCAAGAGCAGTTGATTACTACCTTATGGGATATACTAATCTCTAATTTATGATTATCAGAATATGGCATGGATGATATGAAAACGGCTTAGATAAGCGTTTTCTGTGGCATCCGTGCCATATTTTAGTCTTAGTTAATGGTTGTTTTTATAAGTTTTATGGTGTATATTAGTCTCTGATATGGGAATTACAATATGAGGAAGCGGAGGAGATAATATGCTGACAGTGATGATTCTTTTGGATTCTGTGGAGAAGGTTCAAAGGTTTGTAAGTACAATTAGTAAGTACTCATGTGGGTTTGATGTTGAATCAGGATATAGCTGTGTAGATGGCAAATCATTAGTTGGTTTGTTCAGTCTGGATATCAGTAAACCATTACAGCTTACAATTAATGATGGAGACGGCGAGATTGAGGATGTATTAAGGGATATACAGGAGTTCATGGAATACTAATTAAATATATCAGGAGAATAATAAGTTGAAGAAATTACTAGCAGTTATGCTTTCGGTTATTATGGTATTTTCATTTGCAGCATGTGCAGGAAAATCAGCCAATAACGAAGGCGGTAGACAGACAGAAGAGACAACAACAATAAGAATCGGAGCTATGGCAGGACCTACAGCAATGGGAATGGTTAAGCTGCGTAAAGATTCAGAGAATGGCAATACTAAGAACACATATGCATTTGAAGATTTTGCTACGGATGCATCTGCATTTGTAACACCACTTGCAACCGGAGAGATTGATATAGCGGCTGTACCATCTAATCTTGCAGCTAATATATATAATAAGACGGAAGGCAAGGTCCAGGTTGTTGCTGTTAATACACTTGGAGTTCTTAATCTTGTAGAAAGAGGCAACACTGTCAACAGTATCAGCGACCTTAAGGGTAAGACTATATATGCTACAGGAATGGGTGCAGTGCCGGAATATACCATAAGATATATTCTTTCAGGTAACGGCCTTGATGCTGATAAAGATGTTGATATTGTGTGGTGTTCAGATACAACAGAAGCACTTTCTAAGTTAAAGTCAGAAGATGGTGCAATTGCTGTTCTTCCACAGCCTTTTGTTACAGCAGCAAGTGCCCAGATTAGTGGTTTAAGAGTTGTTATGGATCTTAATGAAGCATGGGAGAAGATTAATAATAATTCTAAGATTGTTACAGGTGTAATTGTTGTAAGAAAAGAATTTGCTGAAAAATATCCAGAACAGCTTAAGAAGTTCATTGATGAATATAACGAAAGTGTTGCATATACTTCAAGCAATATTGATGAGACAGCACAGCTTATTGCTGAGTATGGAATTGTTGCATCAGAAGCAATAGCTAAGAAGGCTCTTCCTAAGTGCCATATTGTATGCTATATTAATAATAACATGAGAAGTGCACTAGAAGGGTTCTTACAGGTGTTATATGACCAGAATCCTAAGTCGGTAGGTGGCAGTATGCCGAAAGATGATTTCTATTATGAATATTAATAAGAAGATATTGAATGTAATATATAAAGTGCTGGCAGTTATGCTGGCACTTATTTTATGGGAAATAGCTGCGCTAAAGATTGATTCACCGATATTATTAGTGACACCGGTACAGGTGCTTGGCAGATTATTTACTATATGGCATGAACCGGATTTTGCAGGAACTGTGTGGTTTACAATGTATCATATTGTCGGTGGATTTCTCGCAGGATTATTGTGTGGAATTATATGTGCAGTGCTTGCATATATATGTAAGCCTGTTGAATATATTCTGTGGCCGTGGATGGTTACAATTAAGGCAGTACCTGTTGCGTCTTTTGTGGTTATATGTCTTATATGGTTTACGGCAAAGAACCTGTCGGTGTTCATTGCATTTTTAATAGTTGTGCCTGTTATATACCAGAATACACTGACCGGTCTTAGAAGTACTGATAAAGGCATTAGGGAAATGGCAGATGTATTTCATATTCCTTGGATTCGCAGAATACGTTATATTATCATGCCACAGCTTTCACCTTATCTTATATCAGCAGGAAGAGTTACTGCTGGTATGGCTTGGAAAGCAGGAGTGGCAGCAGAGATTATCGGAATGCCCAAAGGTTCTGTTGGACAAATGCTTTATATGTCGAAAATATATCTTGATACGGATGATTTGCTGGCGTGGACGGTTATAATTGTTGTATTGAGTGTGATATTTGAAAAACTTGTTGTGCTTACTTTAAAAGCAGCACTAAAAAAATAGCGTTGACAATGTGAATATTGCCAACGCTATTTTGCGTTAATTTTATTTGTGCATTGAAAATGCTGTTAAGTCATATTTACTTAAGTTGTCTGAAACATTACGGTTGTCTGCTTCGGCGAGCAGCTTGTCACGGTCTTTGGCAGCAAGAACAGGATTCTTTCCGCTTCTGTGACGGCTTGGTCCACCAACACAGCCGCCTTCACATACCATTCCCTCAATGAAATCTGCGGGGAGTTTTCCTACTTTAAGAAGTGTAAGTGCTTTCTTACATTCGGCAGCACCTGAGCATTTTTCTATATTGAATTTATCAGGGTCAGCACCTGCTTCACGCATACATTGTGCAACAGCAGCGGAAACACCGCCTCCGTTACCGAATCTTTTACCATATATGCTTGCCTGCTGGTCGCTGTTTTCCTCAGGCTCAAGAACTACTTCTTTAGCCCGCATCATTGCTCTGAATTCACCGAGTGTAAGTACGAAATCAGCATTTCCCTGACCCTTATATTCCTGCTTTTCATTCTTCTTGGCTATACATGGTCCGATAAATACGGTTATTGTATCAGGATCTTCTGACTTAAGAAGTCTTGAAAGTGCAAACATAGGGGATATAGTTGTTGATATATGTTCTGCAAGCTCAGGATACTGTTTCTTAATCAGATTAACAAATGCAGGACAGCATGAGGTTGTAAGCTTCTTTCCTTCTTTAGCTGCTTCAAGCCATTCTTCTGCCTCGGCCTGTGCAGTAAGGTCTCCGCCAAGACCTACCTCATACATATCATTAAAGCCCAGCTTCTTGCATGCTGTGCGGATGCTGCTCATTGTTATTGTGTCTCCAAACTGTCCTTCAACAGCAGGTGCTACCATGGCAACGACTTTCTTTCCGTCTACGATTGCCTTTATTACATCAACTATATCAGTTTTAGAACCGATAGCACCGAATGGACAGGCGTGGATACACTGTCCGCACTGGATACATTTGTTTTCATCTATTTCACAGATGCCATTCTCATCCATTGTAATAGCATTGGCTGGACAGATTTTCTTACATGGCCTTATGAGGTCTGCGATTGCATTGTATGGACAGGCTTTGGCACACATGCCGCATTCCTTGCATTTGTCAGGGTCTATGTAGGCTCTGTCTCTTGTCATGCTTACAGCACCGAACTTACATGCCTGCTGGCAGGCTTTCATCATACATTTTCTGCAATTATCAGTTACGATATAGTGAGAAAGTGGACAGTCGGCACATGCGGCTTCAATTACCTGGATTATGTTATTGGCACCCGGATGGTCACTTTCTGTTGGACATTTGCCTTCTGCCAGGCGGATTCGTTGTCTTGCAATTTCTCTTTCTTTATATACACAACAGCGGAATCTTGCTTTAGGACCAGGAAACATCTTGTATGCCAGTTCGTCCTTTTCTTCTTCAAACCTTCCTGCATATGCGAGCTTGGCAACTTCATACAGGATTTCATGCTTGATATTCTGAATAGTAGCATCATTAGATAACATAATGAAACCTCCTTTGTAATAATTGACAAAAAATTATCGATTACTAATTACTATAGCAGATTTTTTAAAATGATTCTATATAAATGTGGTATTTTTTCTCATTATATGTAATAATATTTTTGAAAATCAAAATATATAAAGGGGGATTAATTATGCCTTACATTCCAATTATTCCAATCATTATTGTGGTACTGCTTATATTGTTATTCGCATTTGTACCAATGAGATTATGGATTACTGCATTAGCATCAGGAAGCCATGTCGGTATAGGAACTCTTATCGGTATGAGATTGAGAAAGGTTCCACCAGCAAGAATTGTGCTTCCACTTATTCAGGCAAGAAAAGCCGGATTACAGCTTAACACTAATCAGCTTGAGTCACATTATATGGCAGGTGGTCATGTAGACGCTGTTGTTAATGCACTTATTGCATCAAGCAGAGCCGGTATGAACATACCATTTGAGATGGCAGCAGCTATCGACCTTGCAGGCCGTGATGTTTTAGAGGCTGTCAGAATGAGTGTTAACCCTAAGGTTATTGAGACACCTAATATTTCAGCAGTTGCCAAGGATGGTATTGAACTGTTAGTTAAGGCAAGAGTTACTGTAAGAACTAATATTAACCAGTTGGTTGGTGGTGCAGGTGAGGCTACCGTAATTGCCAGAGTTGGTGAGGGTATTGTAACAACAGTAGGTTCAGCAGATTCGCACAAGAGCGTGCTTGAGAATCCTGATTCTATCTCCAAGGCTATATTACAGAAGGGTCTTGATATTGGAACAGCTTTCCAGATTCTTTCTATTGATATTGCGGATGTTGATATCGGAAGAAATATAGGCGCTCATCTTCAGAGCCTTCAGGCTGAGGCTGATAAGAATATTGCACAGGCTAAGGCAGAGGAAAGAAGAGCAGCCGCTGTTGCTCTTGAGCAGGAGATGAAAGCAAGCGTTGTAGCTGCTGAGGCAGAAGTACCTAAGGCTTTGGCTGAAGCTTTAAGAACAGGCAGAATGGGCTTTAAGGATTATTATGACCTTCAGAATCTGAAGGCTGATACTAAGATGAGACAGTCGATAGCAGGAGAAACAGAGAAGCCGGCAACTATTTAATGAACTTGTGAATTAAAAGGAAAGCGGATTTGTATGGAAATAATAATTATATGGGCAATATTCATTATTATAGTTATAATGAATATGAATAAAGCCAAGAAGATGCAGCAGGAGCGCATGCAGGAACACCAGCGTAATATGCAGGAACATAACCAGAATGTGCCGGAATATGGTAGTAATATGCATCGGATGCAGAATAACAGTTCTGGGAATGGCTCATTAAGCCACGGTGCTAATCTGAATAAGAAGGATGACAGCCATGCACAGTCTGCACCATACATGGTGAATTCTTATGGTGAAAAGCAGTACATTGATCCGTCTGTACAGACATATTCAGGTTCTCAGAAGATGACAAGTGCAGAAACTGAAAAGCTTAAGCAGGAGATTCGTTCAAGAAATGACTTTAATGGCAAGAATGTTACTTCGCATAGAGCAGAGGCACCGGTTCCGCAATATGTTACTCCACCGCCAGCAGCAGATAATGCAGCACCTGCAATGAAGACACTTGATAAAGCAGAATTTCATTCACCGGTTATGCAGGCGGGAAGCACTGGAACATATTCTGATATGACAGGCGGACATACATTTACACAGTATGACTGCGGACATGAATATAATGATGAGATTGTTCCACAGAGTCAGACGGGAGGTAAAGTTATTCTTGATGACCTTAAGCTTGATAAGAATGAGATGCGCAAGGCTTTTGTTATGCAGGAGATATTGAAAAGGAAAGTTATATAATTGGTTATTAAAGGATACTGTTTGTGAGTTGACTCATGACAGTATCCTTTTTATATATCATAAAATGTTTTTATAGTTCTTCTAAAAAGAGCTTCAATAAATTTTTTTGTTTATCTGTAAGCATAGAAACATTTATTGTATTGGCGTTTGGCTTTTCAAAACCGACTAGATAATCAGTAGAACAATGGTAGAAACGCGCGAGTGCAATAAGCATTTCCAAACTTGGTGTGCGCTCTCCCTTTTCATAGTTCGAGATAACAGTTGGTGATACATTTAGAGCCAATGCAACTTCTCGTTGGGATAGTTTATGTGTTGTCCGTTGTTCCTGTAAACGTTCTCCTAAACCATTAATCATAGATTACCTCCACTATTTTTCTATGATTTTACATTCTATATTATATCCGTAGGCTAATATAAAAATGCTCATAGCATTGTATTGTTTGCTAAAAGATGATATAATTACGAAAATGATATTGGGGATATGGTTAATAAATGCACTTTGTAAAGCAGTGGAGATATACAAAGGAGATAGCTTATGGATTTGGATAGAAGAGAATTACAGTGCATTCTGAATGCAATTAATGAGAATATTTTCTTTAAAGACACTAATGGCAGATATGTTTTATCGACACATGTATGTAATATGTTAAACAGCAACGGTGATTCTAGTTTTTCAATATATGGAAAAACGGATTTGGATATTCAGCCATATAAAACACTTGGAAAAAAGTTTTATGAAGAAGATATGAATATAATAAAGACGAAAAATAACGTGAATTATATTGAGAAAATGCAGTTCGGAGAAGAGGTGTTTTATTATCAGATAAATAAAAATCCTGTATTAGATGCTGATGGAAATGTAATGGGTATAGTTGGGATTGTAAAAGATATTTCTAATCTGATTAAATTACAAGAAAAGTTAAAAAATTATAGTATAACAGATATGATGACACAAACATATAACAGGTCTTTTTACGAATCAGGTGAATATAAAAATAAACTTAAATATCCAGTAGGTGTTGTTATGGCTGATATAAATAATTTGAAATATTATAATGATAATTATGGGCATAAAGAAGGCGATATCTTAATTAGGACCATTGTTAATAATATGCAGCGTTATATTAGACCTGTAGATGTATTAATAAGATTAGGGGGAGATGAATTTCTTATTCTATTACAGGAATGTGATAAAAAGGATAGTGATAAAATTATAAATCAGATAAAAAATGCTGAAGGTAATATAAAGTTACAGAACATTACAGTGGGAACTTCTTATGGCATATCCATAGCGAATAACGAAGAAGAATTAAATAATTCAATTGCTGAAGCAGATAAAGCTATGTATGCAGATAAAAGGAAAAGCAAGAAAATATTGTAAAGCAGGAAGAGGTGCTCAGTATGTTTTCAGAAGCGTTGAGAATATTGGACAGGAATATGGCAGAGTTGATGGTCGACAGAATGAAGGATGAGATAGTGGATTTGAAGGAGCAGAATGATGAACTGCTGGAAGAACAGAGATAGCATTTACATTGAAAACAGATTGAATATGATTCAAAAAGAACCGTGTGATGACATAAAATCACACGGTTCTTTTAATCAGTGCAGAAGATGGGACTTGAACCCACACGCGGTAACCCGCACAAGAATCTGAATCTTGCTCGTCTGCCATTCCGACACTTCTGCATATATGATGTATAACAAACTTAATAAGTTACACAACATTGATATTTTATAGGAGATTTGAAAATGTGTCAATATGAATAGCTGTCATTTTTAAAATTTCTTATCTGAAAGGGAACCGAGACTGGTTGGATTGGACGTTGAAGTGGAGGGAAGGCACGATGAAGTCCAAAAAAGAAGTCAAAGCTGTTCGGATTGGACGTTGAAGCAGAGGGAAGGCACGATGAAGTCCAAAAAAGAAGCCAAAGCTGGTTGGATTGGACGTTGAAGCAGAGGGAAGGCACGATGAAGTCCAAAAAAGAAGTCAAAGCTGGTTGGATTGGACGTTTATGCAGAGGAAAGGCACGAAAAAGTCCAAAAAGGAAGTCGAAGCATGAAAAAACAGAAAATTCAAAAAATTTCAAAAAAGTTTAAAAAAGCTGTTGACATTATATTGATGTGGTGATATTATAATCAAGTCGTCAGCAAACAGCGAGCGACACGAAAACAAAACAAGCAGTCGTGGCGGAATTGGCATACGCGCTAGACTAAGGATCTAGTCCATATTGCTTGGGTGCGGGTTCAAGTCCCGCCGACTGCACTAAAAGCACCGAGGTAACCTCGGTGCTTTTTTTGTGCATGCAGCGATGAGAGAAAACATGGAAAGCTCACAGTTGTGCGGGCAGCGATGAGAATAGATGTAGAAAGGAAATTATATGAATACAGCATTAACAATAGCAGGAAGTGATTGCAGCGGAGGAGCAGGAATACAGGCGGATTTAAAAACATTTGCAGCACATAAGGTATATGGAATGTCAGCAATTACTGCCCTTACAGCACAGAATACTTTAGGAGTTACAGGAATATCGGAATCTTCACCTGAATTTCTTAAGGCACAGCTTGATGCAATATTTACAGATATATATCCTGATGCAGTTAAGATAGGAATGGTTGCGTCAAAGGAACTTATTGAAACAATAGCAGATGCGTTAATTACATATAAGGCAAAAAATATTGTTCTTGACCCGGTTATGGTATCAACAAGTGGAAGCAGACTTATTAAAGAAGATGCAGCAGAGGTTCTTAAAGAACGCCTGATGGTGCTTGCTGATGTTATAACTCCTAATATTCCGGAGACAGAGGTTCTTACAGGAATGACTGTTGACAGTGCAGATTCAATGGAGAAAGCAGCGATAAAGATATATGAACATCTGAAGACAAAAGGCGGTAATGCGGCTGTCTTAGTAAAAGGTGGACATGCAGTTCATACAGCTAATGACTGTCTGTGCGTAGATGGCAGTATAGTGTGGCTTAATGGAGAAAGGATTGATAATCCTAACACACATGGAACTGGCTGTACATTGTCATCAGCCATTGCAGCTAATCTTGCACAGGGATTATCAATAGAAGAAAGTGTGAAGGCAGCTAAGGAGTACCTGACAGGTGCGTTGAAAGCAGGGCTTAATCTTGGAAGCGGCAGCGGCCCGCTTGACCATACATACTGGCTTGATATTAATAAGTAGTAGAAGGAGAGACAGATGGACAGCTTCTTATATAGTATAAATGCAACGGTACCAATATTTTTAGTTATGATAGTTGGCTGGGTAATAAAGCAGCTTGGCGTTATAGATGACCATTTTGCAAATGTGGCTAATAAATATGTATTTAAGGTGGCACTTCCAGTACTGTTATTCAGGGATTTAGCAGCAGCAGATTTTAAATCGCAGTTTGACGTTAAGTTCGTACTGTACTGCATGATTGTTACTACTATAATGTTTAGTGGAATATGGATATGCACAGAGATATTCATGAAGGATGATACGCAGAAGGGTGCATTTGTGCAGGCATCATTCAGAAGCAGTGCGGCGATACTTGGGATGGCATTCATACAGAATATGTACCAGAGCACTGGAATGGCACCACTTATGATAGTTGCTGCAGTTCCGTTGTTTAATATATTTTCGGTAATAGTGCTTACCTTTAAGGCACATCCTGAGTGTCATGGCAACACAGAAGAACAATCTACGGATAAGAAAGAAAACATTAAAAAAGCGTGCTTTAATATTGCAACTAATCCGATAATTATAGGAATTGTGCTGGGATTGTTATCTTCTCTTGCAGGATTAAGATATCCGGTAATTATCAATAAGACAATTAATAATATTGCGCAGACAGCTACACCTGTTGCACTTATATGTATTGGTGCGTCATTTGAAGGGAAAAAGGCAATTAAGAAGATTAAACCTACGGTTATTGCTACATTTTTAAAACTCGTGGGTCTAGCAGCAATATTTCTTCCTATAGCAGTAAAAATGGGATTTCGTAATCAGGAACTTATGGCAATTCTTATTATGCTTGCTTCACCATCTACAGTTACCTGCTTTGTTATGGCTAAAGGTATGGATAATGACGAGGTGCTGTCATCAAGCATAGTTGTGCTTACAACATTACTTTCAAGTGTGACTCTTACAGCGTGGATATTTATATTGAGAAATTTTGGACTTATTTAGAATATTTATAGTGTTTTTATCAGGTAATTCATGTTATAATAGACAAGCTTGATTTACTGTGGTAAAGTGAAAGCGTATTAAAGCGAGAAAGGCATGGATTTTTATATGGCTAAGAATATCAGAAAAGCCGTCCTGTTACTGGCAATGTTGTCTGTGATTGTGGGAATGTTCACAGCATGCAGTAATAAAAAGAGCGATGATGGACGAACTACATTTACAGTAGGATTTGATGCGGAATTCCCACCTTATGGTTACAAGGATGATAGTGGAGAGTATGTAGGTTTTGACCTTGATCTTGCACAGGAAGTATGTGAAAGAAATGGCTGGAATCTGGTTAAGCAGCCTATTGACTGGGATTCTAAAGATATGGAGCTTAGTTCAGGCTCTATTGACTGTATATGGAACGGTTTCACGCTTAATGGAAGAGAACGTGAGTATACATGGTCTAAGGCATATATTGATAATTCACAGGTTGTTATAGTTAAATCTGGTTCAGGAATAAAGAAGTTAGAAGACCTTAAGGGTAAGGTTGTTATTGTACAGGCTGATTCATCAGCTCTTGCAGCATTTACAGGAGAGGATGCGACAGAAGAAAATCTTGCACTTGCGGCACAGTTTAAGACACTTCAGCAGGTATCTGATTATAACTCAGCATTTATGAACCTTGAATCAGGTTCGGCAGATGCTGTATGTATGGATATGGGTGTTGCAAAGTACCAGCTTGAGCAGAGAGGTAACAAGTTCACAATGCTTGATGAGACTGTTTCATCGGAACAGTATGGTATTGGTTTTAAGTTAGGTAATACAGCATTAAGAGATGAAGTTCAGACAAGCCTTAATGATATGCTTGCTGATGGCACATTTGACAAGATTGCTGAAAAATGGGGACTTACAGACAGCGTATGTCTTGGAGAAGAAGGAACAGACAGTGCCTATCTCCTTGACAGCACCAGTACTGCTAAGGCTTCTTTTGGTGAAAGGCTTGTGGATATAGTTAAGCAGCTTTCATCAGGAATGTTAGCAACTCTTGCAATATTCTTCTTAACACTTATATTCTCAATGCCGCTAGGACTTCTTGTATGTGAAATAAGAAAGTCAAGAATAGGCATTGTAAGATGGATTGCGAGAATATACATATCTATAATGAGAGGAACTCCTCTTATGTTACAGCTTCTTGTTGTGTTCTTCGGACCATATTATCTGTTTGGAATGAAGGTTACGGCAACATACAGATTCTATGCTGTAATTATTGGATTTGCACTTAATTATGCAGCATATTTTGCAGAAATATACAGAGGTGGAATTGAGAGTATACCTAAGGGACAGTACGAGGCAGCAGAGGTACTCGGATATTCCAAGGTACAGACATTCTGGAAGATTATATTTCCTCAGATGGTTAAGAGAGTACTTCCTCCGGTTACTAACGAGGTTATAACACTTGTTAAGGATACATCACTTGCATTTGCACTTGCTTACACAGAAATGTTTACACTTGCCAAGCAGGTAGCGGCTTCAACAGCAAGTATCATGCCATTATTCATAGCAGGATTGTTCTATTACATTTTCAATTTCCTTGTTGCTATGGTTATGGAAAAGTTAGAAAAGCGTATGCAGTATTTTGATTAAGGAGGATTTTAATATGAAGAAATTATTAGAAATATCACATTTAAAGAAATCCTTCGGCGATACTGAGGTGCTTAAGGATATATCAATGGAAGTTAACGAGGGTGAGGTTGTTGCAATTCTTGGACCTTCCGGCTCTGGTAAATCAACACTGCTTCGTTGTGCAACACTTCTTGAGACAATGGATGCAGGAACTCTTAAGTTAGGTGGTGAAACTGCATGTGAGGACAAGGACGGAGTTTCAGTGTATGTTGGAAAGAAAGAATTAAGAGAAATCAAGAATACATATGGACTTGTGTTCCAGAACTTTAATCTTTTTCCGCATTATACAGTTATGAAAAATGTTACTGATGCACCTGTTTGTGTCCAGAAAAGGGACAAGAATGAAGTAGAGAAAGAAGCCAAAGAGCTTTTAAAGAAAGTTGGACTTGATGGCAAGGAGAACAGTTATCCATGCCAGTTGTCAGGAGGACAGCAGCAGCGAGTTGCGATAGCAAGAGCACTTGCAATGAATCCTGAAATGCTTTTCTTTGATGAGCCTACATCAGCACTTGACCCTGAGATTACTGCAGGAATTCTTAAGGTTTTAAGACAGCTTGCTGATGAAAAGATGACAATGATTATCGTTACACATGAGATTGAATTTGCAAGAAAAGTTGCAGACAGGGTAATATTCATGGATGGCGGAGTTATTGTTGAGCAGGGTAAGCCGGAGGATGTTATTGACAATCCAAGCAATGAAAGAACCAAAGCATTTTTACAGAAGATGGAAAAATAATTATTTATGTGTATACAAACTAAATAGCTGGATATAATTATGAATGGGAAGTTTTTTAATGAGAAAACTTCCCATTTTCTTGCATTGTGGATTTTGTTGTATAATGCTAGAATTGTATTGCTAAAGTTAGAAGAGACTAACTTGAAAGATTACAAAGCATTTGTTTAGGAGGATTATATGGCAGCATATTTAGAGATTGAAAAGGTTATAGGCAGAGAAATTCTTGATTCAAGAGGCAATCCTACAGTTGAGGCAGAGGTTTATCTTGCGGATGGAACTGTTGGAAGAGGCGCAGCACCTTCAGGAGCATCTACAGGTGAATTTGAGGCGCTAGAGTTAAGAGATAAGGATAAGTCAAGATATTTGGGAAATGGTGTTACTAAGGCAGTAGAGAACATAAACACTGTTATTAATGACTGCCTCTTTGGAATAGATGCATCTGATATATATGCAGTTGATGCAGCGATGATTAAAGCCGATGGAACTAAGGATAAGTCTAATCTTGGTGCAAATGCTATTCTTGCGGTATCTATTGCAGCAGCAAGAGCAGCTACTGTCTCTCTTGATATTCCTCTTTACAGATTCCTAGGCGGAGTATCAGGAAACAGGCTTCCTGTTCCAATGATGAATATTATTAATGGAGGCTGCCATGCATTATCAAGTGGGCTTGATGTTCAGGAATTCATGATTATGCCTGTTGGGGCACCAAGCTTTAAGGAATGCTTAAGATGGTGTGCAGAGGTATTTCATGCACTTGCAGCTATACTTAAAGAAAGAGGACTTGCAACCTCTGTAGGCGATGAGGGTGGCTTTGCTCCGGCACTTAAGTCAGATGAGGAAGCAATTGAGACAATATTACAGGCAGTAGAAAAGGCTGGATATAAGCCGGGCAGGGATTTTAGGATTGCAATGGATGCAGCTTCTTCAGAGTGGAAGAGTGAGAAAGGAAAGGGTTATTACAAGCTTCCTAAGGCTGGAACAGAGTATACAGCAGAGGAGCTTATTGAGCACTGGGCTAAATTATGTGAGAAGTATCCTATTATATCTATTGAAGATGGTCTTGATGAAGAGGACTGGGAAGGCTGGAAGAAGCTTACAGACAGACTTGGAGATAAGGTTCAGCTTGTAGGTGATGATCTTTTTGTTACTAATACAGAGAGACTCTCTAAGGGAATTGAACTTGGAGCAGGTAATGCAATTCTTATCAAGCTTAATCAGATTGGTTCAGTTTCAGAGACACTTGAAGCTATCAAGATGGCTCATAAAGCAGGATATACAGCAATCAGCTCACACAGATCAGGTGAGACAGCAGATACAACAATAGCAGACCTCGCTGTTGCTCTTAACACTTGCCAGATTAAGACAGGTGCTCCTTCAAGATCAGAAAGAGTTGCTAAGTATAACCAGCTTTTAAGAATTGAGGAACAGCTTGGCACTAGTGCAGTATATCCGGGAATCAGGGCTTTTAATGTTAATAATGATTAATCATTTGAAACAGATATTGAAAAAATATTAAGAAAGCCTTATAGTTGTGTATGATTATAATATATGTAACAGGAAGGCAGAACAATGATTAAGAAATTAGGAAGAAACGACCATTGCTGGTGTGGCAGTGGTAAGAAATACAAAGCGTGTCATGAAGCATTTGACGATAAGTTAAGATATCTTGAGGATATTGGACATATTGTGCCATCACACAAGTTAATCAAGACACCTGAACAGATTGAGAAGATTAAAGAGAGTGCCAGGATAAATGTAGCATGCCTTGATGCGGTTGCAGCAGAAATACATGAGGGCATGAACACTGCGGAGATTGATAAGATTGTATATGATGTAACCACTGATATGGGAGGAATTCCAGCACCACTTAATTATGAAGGATATCCTTACAGTGTGTGTACATCTGTTAATGAGCAGGTATGCCACGGATTTCCATCTAAGGATGTTATCCTTAAGTCAGGTGATATTGTAAATGTTGACTGTTCTACAATTCTTCACGGATATTTTTCAGATTCATCAAGAATGTTCTGTATAGGTGATGTTAAGCCTGATGTAAAGAAGCTTGTTGATGTTACTAAGGAATGTGTTGAATTAGGACTTGAGCAGGTTAAGCCTTGGGGCTTCTTAGGCGATATGGGACAGGCAGTACATGACCATGCATATGCTAATGGATATACTGTTGTAAGAGAAATCGGCGGCCATGGAGTCGGACTTGAATTTCATGAAGACCCATGGGTTGGGTACAACACCAGAAAAGGAACAGACATGGTTATGGCTCCGGGAATGATGTTTACAATAGAGCCTATGGTTAATATGGGTAAGGTAAATGTTGTTACAGATGAAAAGAACGGCTGGGAAGTATCTACAGCTGATGGACTTCCTTCAGCACAGTGGGAAATTCAGGTTCTTGTAACAGAGGACGGACACGAAGTAATAAGCTGGTAAGAAATAAAATAAGTTCCTGCCAATCAGGCACGCTTTCGCTGCTCTCGCCTCGCAGCGGTACTAAATTCGCGTTACACGCTCATTAAGTACCGGCGGGCTCAAAGCGCCTGATTGGCAGGAACTTTTTTATTGATGTGATACCTATAGGTAGTCGCATTATTCATCACACAAATGACATTGTATATCCAGAATTAGACGACTTGTCGTCCATCTGACAGTAGATATCCGGTGTTAAGAGACAGTTCACAGACATCAGACTGTCATATAATTATCATCATATAACCGCCTTCTGTGTCCATTTTCCACGTATGAATCTTATAAGGAATGCAAGTGAACGGAATCCCCAGTCGATGAACATACCAAACCATACACCGAGCACGCCAAGTCCTAATGTACCACCAAGAAGGTAACTGCTTCCCACACGGAATGCCCACATAGAGAAGATGCTTACCATCATTGTGTATTTGGCATCACCGGCAGCACGGAGAGCATTAGGCATAGTAAAGCTAAGTGGCCATATGAATATTGCTACAATTGAGAAGCAATGGATAAGGCTTAAACCGGTTTTGGTTGCTTCCGGTGACAGATGGAAAAGTCCTACCACAGGAACGGCAACTATTGTCATTACAATGTTGGTTGCAAGAATACCTGCATATGCAATAAACATAAGTTTTTTTCCATATCTTTTGGCTTCATCAGGCTTCTTTGCACCTATACACTGGCCAATAACAGTAATCATTGCCATGCCAATTGCGTTACCCGGAATATTGGCAAACATTGTAACAGAATTGGCAACAGAGTTGGCAGCGATGGCAGCAGTACCAAATGTTGAAACAAGGCTTGAAACAGAAAGCTTACCTATCTGGAACATGCCGTTTTCCAATCCGCTCGGAAGACCAATAGACAGAATCTTCTTAATGATAGAAGGTGATGGAAGAAAATCTTTGCAGGTCTTTATTCTTATTGCTGATTCTGTTCTGAACATAAGTCCAATAATAATTATGGCTGATATGATTCGCGAAATAAGAGTGGCTAAAGCTACACCGGCAACCCCCATATCAAATACAAATATAAATAAAGCATTCCCACAAATATTGATTATGTTCATGATAAGGCTTGTGTTCATACTTATCTTGCTGTTTCCAATACTTCTAAAAAGTGCTGCACCTGCATTATAAACACCGAGGAACGGGTATGAGATTGCTGTTATATAGAAATATATACTTGCACTTACAAATACATCTTTTTCAATCTTGCCAAATATGAAATTGATGATACCGTGATTGCCTATGAGAGAGATAACCATCAGTAATGATGATAGTGCACTCATAATAAATATAAGCTGTCCGGCAGATTTCTTGGACATATTAATATTCCTGCTGCCAAGATACTGGCTGCATACAACAGCACCTCCGGTTGCGAGAGCTGATAATATCTGAATAAGCAGGTTACTTATATTATCAACAAGTGCGACACCTGAAACTGCCGCCTCTCCTGCTATTGATACCATGAATGTATCAACAAAGCCTACGCTGACAGCCAGCAGCTGTTCAAATATCAGAGGAATAATAAGCTTCTTTAAATCTTTAGATGTAAACATAATAATCTCCTATATTAATACATAGCATATCTTAATAATATAAAACAATAATTTATGTGAAAACATAAGAAAAGTAGCTGTATTTAATGCAAAATACATAAAAATTGCGAAAAGACTTTTGAAAGAAGAATAATTATCTGAACAAATCTTTAGAATAAATGATTGAAAATAAGACTTGTACATGATATAATACGATATAATTTGAATATATGAAGGAGGTATTGTCGTGAAACATATTAAGACAATCAGCAACCGCGTATTAAAGGATACAATGAAGCACGGCGGATGTGGCGAGTGCCAGACATCATGCCAGTCAGCATGTAAGACATCTTGCACAGTTGGTAACCAGAGCTGTGAGAATAAGAATAACTAGTATTTTTAGTAAGAGAGTGTCGAGCTATTCTGCACTCTCTTATTTTTCGTAAATGTATAGAGAACATTTACGGTTTGGAGGCTTTTTAATGATACATCAGTATAAGAATAACGGTTATAACATCGTATTAGATGTCAACAGCGGTTCTGTGCATGTTGTTGATGACATGGTATACGATATTATAGGACTTTATGAGAATAATACTCTTGAGCAGATTACAGATGCACTTAGAGACAGATATTCTGTTCAGGATATTAAAGAGGCATATGAAGAGATTGGCGAACTTAAGGAAGCAGGCCAGCTCTTTACAGAAGATATATATGAACCATATATTGATAACTTTAAGGACAGACCTACAGTTGTTAAAGCGTTATGTCTTCACATAGCACATGATTGTAACCTTGCATGTAAATATTGTTTTGCTGAAGAAGGTGAATATCATGGAAGAAGAGCTCTTATGAGCTATGAGGTAGGAAAGAAGGCACTTGATTTCCTTGTTGCCAATTCAGGTTCAAGAAAGAATCTTGAGGTTGACTTCTTTGGCGGTGAGCCAACTATGAATTTTGAAGTTGTTAAGCAGCTTGTTGAATACGGAAGAAGCATAGAAGAGGCTAATAATAAGAAGTTCAGATTCACACTTACGACTAATGGTATTCTTCTTAATGACGAGATTCTTGATTTCGCCAATAAGGAGATGAGTAATATTGTACTTAGCATAGATGGACGTAAGGAGATTAATGACCTTATGCGTCCGACAAGGAATAACCACGGCAGCTCATATGACATTATAATGCCTAAGTTTAAGAAGGTGGCAGAGAGCAGAAATCAGATGAATTATTATGTCAGAGGTACATTTACACATAATAATCTTGATTTTTCAGAAGATGTTCTTCATCTTGCTGATGAGGGATTTGAGCAGATTTCTGTTGAGCCTGTTGTTGCACAGCCGACAGATTCATATGCTATAAGAGAAGAGGATATTCCGTTCCTTTGTGAACAGTATGATATCCTTGCGAAAGAAATCATTAAGCGAAAGAAAGCTGGTAAAGGCTTTAATTTCTTCCACTTTATGATAGATATTAATGGTGGTCCATGTGTTGCCAAGAGATTGTCAGGATGTGGTTCAGGCTGTGAGTATCTTGCAGTTACACCTTGGGGAGATTTCTACCCATGTCATCAGTTTGTTGGTAACGAAGATTTCCTTATGGGTAATGTTGATGATGGAATAGTAAGACCGGACATCAGAGACATGTTTAAGAATAGTAATGTCTATTCAAAGGAAAAATGTAAGAATTGTTTTGCAAAATTCTATTGCAGTGGTGGTTGTGCAGCTAACTCATATAACTTCCATGGTAATATCAATGATGCGTATGATGTTGGATGTGAACTTCAGAAAAAGCGTATAGAATGTGCAATAATGATTCGTGCAGCTATGGCTGAGGAAGAATAAGTAAAAGGGAGAGTTTTTAACATGAAGTACAGTTTACCTAAGAAGATTATTTATTCAATAATCGTTGCTGTTTTACTGGTTGGACTTGTATTAACAGCATTTTTCGGACTAAATGGAAAGGGATACGGAAGCACTTATGATATAGATCTTGGTCTTGATCTTGCCGGTGGTGTAAGTATCACATACCAGATTAAGGAAGATAACTTTACATCACAGGATGTAGAGGATACTATCTATAAGCTTCAGAAGCGAGTAGAAGGAAAGAGTACAGAGTCACAGGTTTATAAGGAAGGTGACAACAGAATCACAGTTGAGATTCCTGGAGTAACAGATGCTAATGAGATTCTTAAGGAACTTGGTACACCAGGTTCATTGGAATTCCTTGATTCCACAGGATATACAGCATTTTCACAGGGAAATGACTACACACCATTACTTACAGGTTCTGATGTAAAAGCTGCACAGGCTTACACAGATACTAATAGTCAGGAAGATACTCCTTATGGAGTGCAGCTTACATTTACAGATGAGGGATCAACTAAGTTCTATGATGCAACATCAGCTAATATCGGTAAAAGAATATATATTGTATATGATGGAGAAGTTGTAAGTGCACCTAACGTTAAGACAGCTATATCAGGTGGTACAGCAACTATCACAGGTATGGAATCATTCGATGAGGCAGATAACCTTGCAACATATATAAGAGTTGGTTCTATTCCTCTTACACTTGAGGAAGTAAGCTCTAACATTGTTGGTGCACAGCTTGGACATGCAGCAATCAAGACAAGTTTAATTGCAGCTGCTATAGGTCTTGCATTACTTTGCTTATTCATGATTGTTATGTTCAGAATTCCTGGACTTGTTGCAACATTATCACTGATTATCTATACAGCACTTGTTTTATTCCTTGTAAGTGTATATGATCTTACTCTTACACTTCCAGGTATTGCAGGTATTATTCTTGGTATTGGTATGGCGGTAGATGGTAATGTTATTATCTATACAAGAATAAGAGAAGAGATTGGTGCCGGAAAGTCTGTAGAAAGTGCTATTCTTTCAGGTTATAACAAGGCAACATCATCTATAGTAGATGGTAACGTAACAACACTTATCGCTGCTTTAGTATTGTACATATTCGGTACAGGTCCAGTTAAGGGCTTTGCTACAACTCTTGCAGTTGGTAATATCGTATCAATTTTTACTTCACTTGTTATTACTAAGGTTATTATGAAGCTCTTATATAACTTTGGTATAAGGGACGCTAAGTGGTATGGTAAGAATGTATACAGAAAGACGCTTGATGTTCTTAGCATTAAGAAATGGGCTGCGATTGGCTCAGCAGTAGTTATTGCTGCAGGTATCATAACTATGGCAGTTCAGGCTGGTCTTGGAAACAGAGCATTAAATTTCAGTCTTGAGTTTGTTGGTGGTTCAACAACAACATTTACATTTGATAAAGAATATACAGCAGAAGAGATTGAGGATAATATCATCCCTGTAATCAGAGATGCTGCAGGTATTACAGAGGTTCAGCAGCAGAAGGTTGCAGATTCAACACAGGTTTCTTTCAAGACATCTGATCTTTCACTTGACCAGAGAGAAGCTATTGAAAATGCGGTTACTGCTAAGTACCCAATCAAGGATGGAACAATCGTTGAGACAGATACAATCAGTTCATCAGTTTCTGCAACAGTTAAGAGAGATGCTATTCTTTCGGTTATACTTGCTACAATATGTATGCTTATATACATCTTTGTAAGATTCCGTGATATCAGATTCGCATTAGCTGCTGTATTAGCACTTCTTCATGATGTACTTGTTGTTCTTGCATTCTATGCATTTGCAAGAATTCCGGTTGGAACAACATTTATTGCATGTATGCTTACAATAGTAGGTTACTCTATTAACGGTACAATTATTATCTTTGACAGAATAAGAGAGCAGTTAAAGACAGCTAATTCGAAGACTAACATTACAGAGCTTGTTAATTCATCAATTACAAGTACAATGTCAAGAACAGTATATACATCTATAACAACACTTATAATGCTTATTGTTCTTTTCATTATGGGCGTAACTTCTGTTAAGGAGTTCACACTTCCACTTATCGTAGGTATTGTTGTTGGTGCTTACTCATCAGTATGCTTAACAAGTGCTATGTGGTATGTAATGGGTGGTAAGAAGAGAGGCGTTGTAGAAGAGAATAATAAAAAAGCAGCTTCTAAGAAAGAGGTTTTTGAAGATGGTTCTCAGGTTTAATTAACAGATACAATAAGTTTATGACATGGCGGGGATTGTATATCAGTTCCCGCCATAATTGGTTTAATAGTGAAACAGGGAGAAAAGAGTGAAAAGCAACTGGAGAGTATACACTAAGAAAGCTGATTTCAAAGCAATTGGGGAAAGATTTGGCATTGACCAGGTTATGGCAAGAATTATCCGTAACAGAGGGTTAGAAACGGACGAGCAGATAAATATGTATCTTAATGGGACCGTGGATGATATGCATTCACCACATTTATTAAAGGATGCAGACAAATGTGTTGATATCCTCACAGACAAGATACAAGCAG
Source organism: Lachnospira eligens (assembly GCF_009680455.1). Taxonomy (GTDB): domain Bacteria; phylum Bacillota; class Clostridia; order Lachnospirales; family Lachnospiraceae; genus Lachnospira; species Lachnospira eligens_A. Next base: position 285,581 of record NZ_WKRD01000002.1, on the reverse strand, counting down.
GAAAGAAAATACATATTATAGGTGATTATGATATAGATGGAATATGCTCAACAACAATTCTTTATAAAGGGCTAAAGGCAGCGGGAGCAGATGTTACATTTGCGGTACCAGACAGAATTATTGACGGATATGGTATTAATGAGCACTTAATAGATGAAGCATATAATAATGGCACAGATACAATCATTACATGTGATAATGGAATTGCTGCGATTGAGCAGATTAAATATGCTAAAGAAAAGGGAATGACAGTGATTGTAACTGACCATCATGATATTCCGTTTGATTTCGTTGATGGAGAAAAGATACATAAAGTACCACAGGCAGATGCAATTGTTAATCCTAAGCAGGAAGACTGTCCGTATCCATTTGATAAGCTGTGTGGAGCGGGAGTAGCCTTCAAGGTTATTAAGATTATATATGAGAGACTTGGACTTAATCCAATCGAACTTGAAGAATATGCAGAGCTTATGGCAATTGCAACAATAGGGGATGTAGTTGATTTATCAGATGAGAACAGGGTAATTGTTAAATATGGTTTAAAGCATCTGGCAGTAACTACTAATATTGGTATAAGAGCACTTGTAGAGGCGTGTGAGCTTGAGATAGACAAGATAAGCTCATATCACATAGGATTTGTTATAGGTCCATGTCTTAATGCAACAGGAAGACTTGATTCAGCAAGAAGAGCCATTGAACTGCTTCTTACTACAGATATGGAAGATGCGAGAAATAAGGCTTTAGAGCTTCGCACACTTAATGTTGAAAGAAAAGATATAACAGAAGAATATGCCGCTATTGCAATTGAACAGGTTGAGAACACTGAACTAAAAGACGACAAGGTGTTAGTTGTGTATCTTCCTGACTGCCATGAAAGTGTTGCAGGGATAATTGCAGGAAGGGTAAGAGAAAAATTCTACAGGCCTTCAATAGTAATCACTAAGGCAGAAGATGGTGCAAAGGGCTCAGGGCGTTCAATAGAAGGCTATAACATGTTTGAGGAGATAAGCAAATGTGGTAAACTCCTTAACAAATATGGCGGACATCCAATGGCTGCCGGAATATCGCTTGATATTGATAAAATTGATGAATTCAGGAAAGCGCTGAATGAGAACCAGACAATGACAGAAAATGTTCTTACCCCTACAGTGTGGATTGATGTGCCTATGCCGGTTGATTATGTTGATATAAAGCTGATAAAGCAGTTTGAGAAGCTGCAGCCTTTCGGGAAAGGTAATGAAAAACCGGTGTTTGCAGACAGAAATCTTACTGTCAGACAGTCAGCTGTGATTGGAAAAAATAAAAATGTATTAAGATGTCAGTTAGAAAGTGAGCATGGCAAGCTGGTGACAGCAATCAGGTTCAAATTAGACGGTCAGGAGATACCAGAGGTAGGAAGGAAGATATCTATGGTGTATTACCCTGATATTAATGAATATAATGGGATTGTTTCAATACAGTTTCGGATAGAAGACTGGAGATATGTGTAAATAGCAGCCTTCCAATAAAAGAACCGTCGGTTCTTTGACCTGTATAGGTCAATGGGACCGGCGGTTTATATATTCTGTCTTATACTTAGAATAGACGATTTTTTGGCTGTTATACAGGCTGTAATATCCGGATAACAGATAACTTAATGCAATACACAGAATTGTGAATTTCATTGTTGATGCACCAAACATCTCAATAGATAGAATGAATGATGTGAGTGGGCAGTTAGTTACTCCACAGAACACACTTACCATACCACATGCTGCACACAATCCGACAGGGAGTCCAAATATAGGTGCTAAGAAGCTTCCAAGCGTTGCACCAACGAAAAGAGTAGGAACAATCTCACCACCTTTGAATCCACCACCCAATGTTACGGCTGTAAACAGCATTTTTAAAAGGAATACATACCATGCACAGCTTGTTACAAAGCTTTTTGCAATAATATCTGAGCCTGCACCGAGATAATCAGTTGTGCCAAATATGTAACGCATGGAAATAACAAGGACTCCGGCAATAATTATTCTTATGTATGGGTTGTTTATGTAATTAATGTAGAGCTTTGAAGTACCGTGTAAAACAACACACAGCAGAATGCTTACAAGAGCAAAAAGTACGGACATGATGATGAATTTACTGCCATTAATAAAAGAAAAAGAAGCGATTTCATCAACTACAAAATGTGTAGATTCAAGTCCCAGTGCAGAGGCTATGCCCTGTGCTATAAATGCAGCGAGTACGCATGGCACTAAAGCAGCATAATACATAACACCAACGCTTATTACTTCCATAGAGAAAACGGCTGCTGCAATAGGTGTTCCGAAAAGTGCTGAGAAACAGGCACTCATACCACACATAATCATAATTCGAGTATCCTTCTCGTCGAATTTAAACAGTTTTGCAAATGTATTGCCTAATGCACCTCCGACCTGAAGCGCAGCACCTTCTCGTCCGGCAGAACCACCACAAAGATGGGTAAGAAGAGTTGATACAATTATAAGTGGGGCAACTCTTCCCGGTACTTCATCATTCGACTGTATTGCAGTTATGACAAGGTTAGTTCCGCGGTTTCCTGCTTCGTGAACAATGTTGTACATGAATACAATGATGATACCTGCAACAGGCAGTCCGAATAGTAAAAATGGGTATTCAACCCGCAGGCTGCCTACATAACCAAGCATCAGGTGAAATACAGCACCGACAGAACCGATAAAACAGCCACATACAACCGAACAGAATAGCCATTTGAAAAGAGTTATTACTGCAAGCTTAAGCCGTTGAATATATTCAAACATAGTTTCTTTATCCATATTCCAGACCTCTATATTATTAGAAAACTTTTCTGCTCATATTACTGTTATGATAAGCAGGATCATTAGTAACATCATCAATAAACCATGAAGGGGCAGTATATGAATTAGCAGCTTCGATAGTTGGAAATTCAACTTCTGCAAGGATAGTGCCAGTAAAGAGCCCCTCAAATATGTCAAGTTCAATAGTATATCCATTGCCATCAGGGATTTCATAACGCTTCTTGGTGATGATATTGCCATCAGCTTTCTTAATCAGATGTTCATAGGCTTCTTTGTTAAGTGGAAGATTATATTCTTCCCTGGCCATCATTCCGCCACCCTTATAAGTGAGATAGTAATTATCATTGTCGCGTCTTACACGGACAACAGGAGCAGTGTTAAGATAGCCCTGTTCAATAAAGCGGCAGGGATAAGAATCTATATTGTCAGGGATGCCTGACACAAGATACTTGCGTTCGATTTCCATAATTAATAAACCTCAATTTCATGAACTTAATTAAATAAAGAGAAAAAAGGCTGCCACATAAGTGACAGCCTTTAAAAGTCATAATTAATTACTTCTTCTTAGACTTCTTAGCTGGAGCTGCAGGTGTGTTAACAACATCCTTTAAAGCCTTACCAGCCTTGAACTTTGGAGCCTTAGAAGCAGGAATCTTAATAGCTTCGCCTGTCTGAGGATTCTTTCCTGTTCTAGCAGCTCTTTCAGCAACTTCAAATGTACCGAAACCTACTAACTGAATCTTCTCGCCAGCCTTTAACTGCTCTGCAACAGTATCTGTGAAAGCCTTAACAGCACCTTCAGCGTCCTTCTTAGAAAGTCCGGCCTTTTCTGCGATAGCAGCAACTAATTCTGTCTTATTCATGATTTAATTGTCCTCCTTAAAAAATTAAGTAATAATAAGTATAGATTATTTATACTCCTAGATTCATGATTTGTCAATAAAAAGTGGCTCAAAATGGGGATTTTTGGCACTTTTTGCTGAATGTAAATACTTATATTTCATCCATTAATTCTTCCCAGTGTTCATACAGTTCGTCTAATTCTTTCTTTAGTTGAGTGGATTCATTATGAAGTTCCATTAAACGGGCTGTATTACTGCCTATTGAAGGATCTGAATATTCTGTATCAATAGCGGATAATCTGTCTTCAATTTCAGCAATTCTTATTTCGGTTTTCTTAATTTCATTCTGCTTTTTCTTAAGCTTATTTTGTTCTTCACGCGACTGCTGCCATGAGAGTTTTGAATCTTTTTTAGTAGTGTTATCAGAAGAACTCAATTGTGCATCAGGGGAAGCCTTTGCTGTAAGTATATCCCTTTTTTCCAGATAATAATCATAATTACCAATATAATTAACAATATTCTGGTTAGTGAGTTCAATTATTCTTGTTGCTGTTGCATTAATAAAGTATCTGTCGTGTGAGACATAAAGAATTGTGCCAGTGTAGCTGTTAAGGGCATTCTCAAGAATTTCCTTGGATACAATATCAAGGTGGTTAGTAGGCTCATCGAGAATAAGCAGGTTGGCATTGGAAAGCATAAGCTTTGCCAGTGAAACACGTCCGCGTTCACCACCACTTAAATCGCGGATATATTTGAATACATCATCATCAGTAAAAAGAAATGCTGCAAGAGTATTTCTTATCTGTGTATTGTTGAGGTCAGGATATGCGTCCTGAATCTCCTGAAAAAGAGTCTTGTCAGGGTCAAGAACATGGTGTTCCTGATCATAATAACCGATGGAAACTTTAGCACCAAGATAAATGCTTCCGCTGTCTGGCGGGATAATGCCGTTAATAAGCTTTAATATAGTAGTCTTACCAGTTCCGTTATTACCTATTAAAGCAACACGTTCACCACGCTTAATCTCAAAATTAATATTATTAAAAAGTGTATTGCCGTCAAACGATTTGGTAAGGTCAGTAACAGTAAGGACATCATTACCACTTATAACAGATGGCTCAAGTTTAATGTTCATCCTGGCATTAAGCTCAACTGGTTTGTCAACAACCTCAATCTTATCAAGCATTTTTTCACGGCTCTCCGCACGTTTGATGGATTTCTCACGGTTAAACTGCTTTAACTTGGCAATAACCTCTTCCTGATGTTTAATATCACGCTGCTGATTTAAGTATTCCTTTAACTTCATATTACGAAGAATTGCCTTCTTTGAGGCATAATCTGTGTAATTACCAGAAAATACAGTACAGTCACCGTTATCAATCTCGATAATTTTGCTTACAATCTTATCAAGGAAATATCTGTCGTGTGCAACGATAAGAACCGCACCATTGTAATTAAGAAGGTAATTCTCTAACCAGCTTATAGATTCCATATCAAGGTGGTTGGTAGGCTCATCAAGCATAATAATATCAGGCTTGGAAAGTAATAGCTTACCTAGAGATACACGGGTTTTCTGGCCACCGGATAAGGTATTTACATGTAAAGAGAAATCCTCTTCAGCAAAACCAAGACCTTTAAGTACGCCTGTAATCTCGCTTTTATATGCGTAACCGTTATTCATCTCGAATTCATGATTAAGATTGGTGTATCTGTTCATAAGAGCATCAAGCTCATCACCTGAAGCACTGTTCATGGCAGCCTCAATTCTTCTTAATTCACTCTCCATATCAAGGATATACTGCTTTACAGAAAGAAGCTCATCATAAATGCTTCTGTCAGACTGAAGGTCCTGCTGCTGAGCAAGATAACCAAGAGTCTTATCCTTAGCAAGAGTGACAATGCCTGTATCAGCAGGCTCTTCACCGGTGATAATCTTTAACAGAGTAGATTTACCGGCACCATTGATTCCAACAATGGCAGCCTTCTCATGGTCTTCTATATTAAAAGAACAAGACTTAATAATAATGTCCGTTCCGAAAGATTTACTAATGTTATTGCAAGATAAAATCATAAAAACTCCTTTTGAAATTCAGACTTTGACAATTTTGCCATATCATATATTCAGCCGCTCATGAGGCTGTGTGCATTCACTTCTGTGTCTGTGTATACCATATGCCCTCAAGGATTGCTACACTTAGTGGGAGTAAATGCCGCTATCTACAAAGCTTATTACGGTGTGCGAAAGCAAACGCGCTTCGCTTGAACGAGCTTTAGCACACCGCCCTTATGTATATAGCGGCATTAACTCCCACACAGTTCGCAATATATCGGTCATATGGCACACACAGACACAGCAGCAAACGCACACCGCCACATGAGCAGATATATAAGTATATAGCAAAATTGGCAAAGCCTGAATTAATATTCACAATCGATTATATATGTACAAGAAATAAAATGCAATTATTACTTTGACTTATGGCTTTCTGTAATGTAAAATTAACAAGTTATAGAAATGGAGATTAAAGAATGAAATTTGATGAATTAAATATTGATGAAAGAATTTTAAGAGCGGTAGAGGATATGGGCTTTGAGGAGACATCTCCTATACAGACACAGGCCATTCCTGCAGTATTGGAAGGAATTGACGTTATCGGACAGGCACAGACCGGAACAGGTAAGACTGCTGCGTACTCTATCCCTATGTTACAGAAGATTAATCCAGATGTTAAGAAACCACAGGCAATTGTACTGTGCCCTACAAGAGAGCTTGCAGTACAGGTTGCAGAAGAGATAAGAAAGCTTGCCAAGTACATGAGTGACATTAAGGTGTTACCGGTGTATGGCGGACAGGAGATTGTAAGACAGATTAAGTCGTTAAAAGCCGGTGTACAGATTATTGTTGGAACTCCGGGACGAGTTATGGATCATATGAGAAGAAAGACTGTTAAGTTTGATTCGGTATCTATGGTTATATTAGATGAAGCTGATGAGATGCTTGATATGGGATTCCGTGAGGATATGGAAACAATTCTTACAGAGACACCAGAGGAAAGACAGACAGTTCTTTTCTCAGCTACAATGCCTAAGCCTATAATGGAGATTGCAAGAAAATTCCAGAAAGACGCTAAGATTATAAAGGTTGTAAGAAAAGAACTTACAGTTTCTAATATTGATCAGTTTTATTATGAAGTAAGACCTAAGAATAAAACAGAAATCTTAAGCCGTCTTATTGATATATACAATCCTAAGCTGTCAGTTGTGTTCTGTAACACTAAGAGACAGGTAGACGAGCTTATATCAGAGCTTAAGGGCAGAGGATATTTTGCTGACGGTATACACGGAGATATGAAACAGCAACAGAGAGACCGTGTAATGGACGATTTCAGAAGTGGAAAGACAGAAATTCTTATTGCAACTGATGTTGCGGCAAGAGGAATTGATGTTGACGGAGTTGATATAGTATTTAACTATGACCTTCCACAGGACGAAGAATATTATGTACACAGAATAGGAAGAACAGGAAGGGCTGGAAAATCAGGACTTGCACTTTCATTTATATCTGGAAGAGAAGTATATAAGTTAAAGGATATTGAGAGATATTGCAAGACCAAGATTCTTGCAAAGCCAATCCCATCACTTGATGATGTCAAGAACACCAAGATGGATGGTATATTTGACAAGATTAAAGAGATGATTGAAGCTGATGAGCACAGAGCCATGCTTGATATGGTTGAGGAGCATGTTAATCAGGAAGATTATACATCAATGGATATGGCAGCAGCTCTTCTTAAGATGATAGTTGGAGATACATTGGACAGAATCGATGAGGTAGAGAATTTTCATTTTGATGAAAATGCAGATACATCAAGAATGGTAAGACTCTTTATTAATGTTGGTAAGAAGGACAAGATTACACCAGCCAATATTCTTGGAGCGATTGCAGGAGAATCCGGAATGCCGGGAAGACTTGTCGGTGCAATTGATATGATGGATAATTATACATTTGTTGATGTTCCTGCAAAGCATGCGGAAGCAGTACTTGCAGCAATGAATGACAATGTACTTATCAAGGGCAGAAAGGTTAATGTAGAGAAAGCAAATGTATCTGCCAAGCCGGCAAGAAAATCCAAGTCAAAGCCAGATACAAGAAGAAGAAAAGACGAGTCCCGTGGAAAACATGACAAACTTAAAGAACGCAGAAGTAAAAGCGGCAAGGTAAGAAGAAATGGAGAAAAGTATTAAGCTTACCAGTCTTAACAGAAAAGAAGCGTTAAGATATCTGGGTTATAAAAAAAATGCACCTGATGAACGGGTGGAAGAGCTTATGGATGAATGTGAGGAGCTTGTATTAAAGACCGCAGTTCCAAGATTTATTTATAAGAAGCTTGATTTTACAGTTAATGAAGACGGTGTGGCATTTAAGAATACAAGCATGGTGCTTCCGGGCGAGTCCATTAAGAAACATCTGTATAAATGTGACAGTGCAATATGCATGGCTGTAACGATATCGGAAGGTATTGACAGACAGCTAAGAGTGTTGCAGCTTACGGATATGGCTAAGGCACTGGTGTTTGACAGTCTGGCAAGTGTAGCTGTTGAACAGACATGTGATAAGGTTGAAGAGCTTTTAAGAGAGGAATATCCTGATTATTACCAGACATTCAGGTTTGGAATTGGTTATGGTGACCTGCCAATAAGCATGCAGGAGCCTTTTCTGAAGGTGTTAGACGCCGGTAAAAAGATAGGACTTAATCTTAATAAATCATATATGCTGGCTCCGGTAAAGTCGGTAACTGCGGTTATTGGACTTACTAAGGAGCCTGTAAGTACTAAGAACAGAGGTTGTGCAACATGCAATCTTAATAAAACCTGCGCATACAGAGAAATGGGAGGACATTGTAGTGGCTGACAGATTCAGAGAACTCTTGAAAACTAGGGATTATATAATATTTGATGGTGCTATGGGGACAATGCTTCAGGCAGCGGGCATGAAGATGGGAGAGACGCCGGAAGTACTTAATATAACAAGACCTGAGCTTCTTGTTTCAATTGCAGAGCAGTATTACAATGCAGGATCAGATGTGGTATATGCCAATACATTTGGTGCAAACAGATATAAGCTTGAAGAATGCGGAAAAAGTGTTGAGGAGCTTGTAACTGCCGGGATTGTCAATGCAAAGAAGGCAAGAGATACAGTAAAGCCGGACGGCCTTGTTGCACTCGATGTAGGACCAATCGGACAGCTTCTTGAGCCAACAGGTGTATTAAGCTTTGAAGAAGCATATGATATGTATGCCGAGATAGTAAAGGCAGGAGCAGCTGCGGGAGCAGACCTTGTTGTATTTGAGACAATGACTGACCTTTTAGATGTCAAGGCTGCTGTACTTGCAGCTAAGGAAAACAGCGACCTTCCTATTGTTGCCACGATGACATTTGAACAGAATATGAGAACCTTTACAGGCTGCTCTATATCGGCAATGGCTCTTACACTTACAGGACTTGGTGTTGATGCACTTGGCGTTAACTGCTCATTAGGACCTAAAGAATTAGAGCCGGTTATTGAAGAACTTGTAAAATGGACTAATCTTCCGATAGTAGTAAAGCCTAATGCAGGACTTCCTGACCCTGAAACTAACCTTTACAATGTTACTGCAGCCCAGTTTGCAGATTTCATGAAGGATTTAAGAAAATATGGCATTAAGATATTCGGCGGCTGCTGTGGAACTAATCCTGAGTTCATTAAAGAATTATCAGAGATGTTAAAAAGAGAAGGCAATCCGGCAGCACCACACAAATATATTCCAGGTGCAGTGTGTTCAGCTACAAGCACTGTTGTTGTTGATGAACCAAGAATTATCGGTGAAAGAATCAATCCTACAGGTAAGAAGCTTTTTAAGGAAGCTTTGTTAAGACACGATATGGATTATATTCTTGGACAGGCTTTAGAGCAGATATCAGGTGGCGCAGATATTCTTGATGTCAATGTAGGCCTTCCGGGAATTGATGAACGTGAAATGATGATTGATACAATAAAGTCATTACAGGCAGTTGTGGATGTTCCGCTGCAGATTGATTCTACAATACCAGAAGTACTTGAGGCAGCACTCCGTGTATACAATGGTAAGCCGCTTGTCAATTCAGTTAATGGTGAGGAGGAGTCTCTTAACAATGTTCTTCCTCTTGTTAAGAAATATGGTGCAGGAGTTATAGGACTCGCACTTGATAAAGATGGTATTCCTAAGAAGGCAGAGGACAGAGTTGCGATAGCAAAGAAGATTATGGACAGGGCTGTTGCAATGGGAATCCCTAAAGAAGATATTTATATTGACTGCCTTACACTCACAGCTTCTGCTGAGCAGGAGGGCGTAATGGAAACTCTTAATGCACTTCATACAGTTAAGAATGAGCTTGGCTTAAAGACAGTGCTTGGTGTTTCTAACATTTCATTCGGACTTCCAAACAGAGTGCTTGTAAACCACATTTTCCTTACAATGGCACTTACTAACGGACTTGACCTTGCAATTATCAATCCTAACATCCCAGAGATGACAGGCGCGGTAAGGGCGTATAAGCTTCTTGCTAATATTGATAAGAATTCAGTTGATTACATAAAAAACTATGGCGCTATGCCAAATGTTTCTAAGATTGATCCTGTCAAGAAGGAAAAGAAAGATGGAAACTATACAGGAGATGATCTTTTCTATGCTGTTGAAAAAGGACTTAAGAATGAAGGTGCTGAGATAACAGAGGCTCTTCTTAAGAAGATGGATTTAATGGAGATTGTTAATCAGGTGCTTATTCCTGCACTTGATAAGATAGGTGCTGAATTCGAGAAGGGTACATTGTTCCTTCCACAGCTTATTATGTCAGCAGGTGTTGCACAGGCAGCATTTGAAGTTATAAGAAAGCATATGGTTATGTCTGATAATGCCCCTGTAAGCAAAGGAAAGATAGTTATAGCTACAGTCAAGGGTGATGTTCATGATATAGGAAAGAATATTGTTAAGGTTCTCCTAGAGAATTATGGGTATGATGTTATTGACCTTGGAAAGGATGTTGAGTACCAGGCAGTTGTTGATGCAATAAGAGATAATGATGTTAAACTGTGCGGATTATCAGCTCTTATGACAACAACACTTGTATCTATGAAGGAAACAATTGCACTTATAAGAGAAAATAATCTTGACTGCAAGGTCATGGTTGGAGGTGCGGTACTTACACCGGAATATGCTAAAGAGATAGATGCAGATTTCTATGCAAAGGATGCAAAAGAATCTGTTGATATTGCTAAAAGAGTTCTTGGTTAAAATTTTGACATATGAGAAAAAAATGGTTATACTATGTATAGCTTATTATAGTATATTTATATACTCGTTTATATCTTGGTAAAATGAGCAATCGTGGTCTGGAGGTTTGGTTTAATGGAAGAGAAAAAGATTTCGTCGGCGGTAATAAGAAGACTGCCAAGATATTACAGATATCTGGGAGAACTTATAGAGTCTGGTGTGCAGAGAATATCGTCTAAAGAACTGAGCGCCAGAATGAAAGTAACTGCTTCACAGATAAGGCAGGATCTTAATAATTTTGGTGGCTTTGGTCAGCAGGGATATGGATATAATGTGCAGTATCTCTATGAAGAGATTGGTAAGATTCTTGGTATAGACCGTAATCACAATATGGTTATAATCGGAGCCGGTAATTTAGGAAAGGCTATTGTTAACTATAGTGATTTCGAGAAGAGAGGTTTTGTTATTAAGGGAATATTTGATAATAATCCTAAGATTAAAGGAACTAAGATTCGTGGAATAGAAGTAAGAATGATGAATGAGCTTACTGATTTTATTAAAGATAATGAAATTGAGATTGTTGCACTCACTATTCCGAAGGAAGCTGCCAGACAGATAGCGAAGGTTGTTGCTGATGCAGGAGTTAAGGCTATATGGAACTTTGCACATACAGATCTTAATCTTCCGGATGATGTTATTGTTGAAAATGTACATTTGTCAGAAAGTCTTATGAGACTTTCATACACTATTGCTAACAGGAAGTAACTGTTTGGGAGGATAATATGGCAGAACTTGATATTGAAAAGCTGAAAAGTTGTACAGCCATAAAACAGATACCGATACTTACTCTCGATGAGAGATGGTATCATCTTATAACGGATAAATTAAAGACTGATGAAATCTGTTATTGGGAAAAACAGGTTAATGAGCTTCTTAAGAAGCAGGGACAGGTTAATAATGATATTAAGGAAGTAAAAAAAATAAAGAATCAGCTTATTCAGGATGTTGTTGATAATATGCAGGATGATGATAATGATCCTAAGAGAGCAAAAGTGATGGAGAAGAATCAGAGACTTATTCAGGAAGCTAAGGATAAGATTAATTCTCTTGAAGATGAAGCACTCGATATTCCAAGAGATCTTGTTAATGCCAATGAGCGTCTTATGATTGAAACAGTAAAGGTGTGTTATAACAAGATTAACAGTAATAAGGAAGACCTTGAGGTTTTGGATAAGTGGATTAATGCAACAAGAGTAAAGTTAAAGAAGAATATACTTATCAAGCAAGATAAGGAAGAGGTGAATAACCGCATGTATTCTGCAATGCATGACATATTAGGACCTGACGTTATGAAGGAACTTGATAAGGTAAATGAGGAAGAGGTATGAGATATTTAACTGATTCACATACAATGAAAGCAGTTGATAACTGCTCAATACATGAATTTGGGATTCCCTCAGTGGTGCTTATGGAAAGAGCAGCACTGGGGGTTTCAGCTTTTTTAAGAAAGCATGCAGAGCACAACAATAAGAAAACAGGAATAAAAGTTGTGTGTGTATGCGGAAGCGGGAATAATGGTGCAGATGGTCTTGCAGCAGCAAGACAGCTTAATGAAGATGGAATTGATGTACATGTTGTGTTTGCTGGTACATCGGAGGGAACTGATGAATACAGGCTTCAGAAATCAATTGTCGGTAATCTTGGAATTGACTGTGTTGAATATGATGGCAATATTGATTTTTCTGAATATGATTATATTATAGATGCAATATTTGGCATTGGCTTATCAAGAGCAGTTGAGGGAAGATATGCGCAGGTTATAGAAGCAATTAATAAAGCCCGGGAGAATCCTGATACGAAGATAATTGCCGTTGATATTGCGTCAGGCATAAGTGCAGATAATGGACAGATTATGGGAATTGCTGTCAAAGCAGATTACACAATCACATTTGGATATAATAAGACAGGTATCATGTTTTACCCGGGAGCTTCATACAGTGGTAGTGTAAAAGTCATTAATGCAGGATTTGTAACAGAGGATATATTACATAAAAAAGTCAAATGTTTCGGCAGTATTTTTACATATGACGATGAAGATGTGGGCAGACTTCTTGTAAGAAAACCTGATTCTAATAAAGGAACATATGGCAGAACACTTATTATAGCAGGCTCTAAGAATATGGGAGGAGCCGCAATTCTTAGTGCATCAGCCGCATACAGAAGTGGAACAGGGCTTGTAAAGGTACTTACACATGAGATTAATAAGACAGCACTGTTATGCAGAATGCCAGAATGTCTGATATCAACATATCAGGATAATATGCCGCTGGCAGCAGAACTTAAAGCAGATTTTGAATGGGCAAAAAGTATAGCTGTGGGACCGGGATTATCTATGAACGTGGCAGCAGCAGAGATTACCAGATGTGTTCTTGAAAGAGATGATAAAGTAAGAATACTTGATGCAGATGCACTTAACATTATTGCTGGCGAACATATTGATTATAAAGGAAGCAGAGAAGGGCAGATTATAATCACACCTCATATTATGGAAATGTCAAGGCTTACAGGAAAGACAGTTGCTGATATTAAAGAGCATATGATTGAGTCTGCTAAGGAATATGCAATACAACATTCATGTATATGCATATTAAAGGATGCAAGAACAGTAGTTACTGACGGACAGAAAGTATATATTAACTGTACTGGAAATGACGGAATGTCCACAGGAGGCTGCGGTGATGTGCTTACTGGACTTATTGCAGGAATGACAGCCATGGGGTTAGATGCATTTGAAGCAGCATGTCTTTCTGTATATGTTCATGGCAAAGCAGGGGATTATGCGGCATCAGGCAAAGGCAGAGCCGGAATGACGGCAGCAGATATATCAGAAGCAATTGCATATGTCCTGAAAAGATAAATGATAACTGAATACACACTTAAAATCAGGCAATACTAAAGCCAAGGTAAGAAATATAGCTTTAGGAGTGTGACAGTTGTGGTAATAAAAAGAGGAGATATTTTTTATGCAGATTTAAGACCGGTGGTTGGTTCAGAACAGGGGGGAATAAGACCGGTACTTATAATTCAGAATGATACGGGGAATAAACATAGTCCGACAGTTATCTGTGCAGCAATAACAAGCCAGATGCATAAAAGCAAACTGCCGACTCATGTTGAACTCGATTCTGCCAGATACGATATGGTAAAGGATTCGGTTATTCTGTTAGAACAGTTGAGAACAATAGATAAAAGAAGACTTAAAGATAAGGTATGTCACCTTGATAATGATATAATAGGACAGGTGAATAAAGCATTGTCTGTAAGCCTTGAGATGAATTGACTATCAGCATAATAATGTGTTATTATTGAAATGATAATTATTTATTAAAGAACAACTTATAAATATGGAGGAAAGCTATGAATGACGGCCATCCCGCGGATGGGAAAGAAAAGAGGTTTTCATCTCTGCTTAAGTTATTTGGCAGGGGAAAACGAGATGAAGATGTAACAGAAGAGATAATGGATATGGTTAATGAGAGCCATGAACAGGGTGTTCTTGAAGAAAATGAAGCTGAGATGATAGGTAATATCTTTGAATTCGGCGAGAAACAGGCGTCTGATGTAATGACGCACAGAAACAATATCGTGGCACTTGATGATGATATTACTGTCAGAGAAGCATTTGACAGGATAATGAAAGAGAATTATTCAAGATATCCTGTGTATGATGGAGACATTGATAATATTACAGGTATTTTACATATCCGGGATCTTCTTAAAATATATGTTGATAAGGATAATCAGGATAGGAAGCTTAGAGATGTAGAAGATACAGTACTTTTTAAGCCATATTGTATACCTGAAACAAGAAATATAAGTCCGTTATTCAGACAGATGCAATCAGAAAAGATTCATATGGCTATTGTTGTTGATGAATATGGACAGACAGCAGGAATTGTCACGATGGAAGATATACTTGAAGAAATCGTTGGTAATATTCTTGATGAATATGATGAAGAAGAAGAACAGATTGTAACCGACGCAGACGGTTCATATATAATAGAAGGTCAGGCGGATCTTGAGGATGTAGAAGCTAAGTTAGGAATAGAGTTTGAATGCGAAGATATTGATACTTTGAGCGGCTTTATGATTTATAAGCTTGGGAAGATACCTGATGACGGGGAGAACTTTGAGGTAGAATACAAAGGATATATATTCAGAACTCTTGATGTACGAGGAAGAATGATACTTAAAGTTAAGGTTGAGAAAACCAGTCAGGGACAGCATGCTTAGAGAATAATGGTCCTGTTCCTTAGAATGGGGGACTTTTTATGCGAAGATACGAATTGGATACTTCATATCAAGGCAACATGCCTAATGAAGTAGAATTTACACTTGATAACAGATATGTAGTTAAAATAGGTGATGAAAGATTTTACAATCTCATGGGCGAGACCATGCTTTCTGCATTTAACGGACTGGTGCATCCGGATGATGTCATGGGTTTTGAGCAGTTTATTAATTCAGATATGTCTGTGAGATATTATATAGTCAGATGTCTTATAAAGAATGGTTCATACAGATGGATGCTTCTGGTAAAGAAGCGTATATATGAAGTTGGTACAGACCGTATGGTTGAGCTTGTGGCACAGGATATAATTGTTATTTCGAATGATTTTGACATGTATTATCACCGTGTAAGAAAATACAGGGCAATAATTAATGTTATTGATGAGAAGATATTTGAATATGATCCTGTTTCTGGAATGATTACAATATATTGTTATCGTAATAATAAATCTGAGATATTTGAGAGAACCAGTCTTAAGGAATGGAAAGAAGCGTGTATCACTAAGGGCTTTGTAACAGGTGATGATGCTGTTCAGTTTGAAGCATTATGTACAGCAATTGCAAGTGGAATGAATAACTTTATTGTTAAGCTGTCGTCATCTGTTATGTCTAAAGGAGAAAGAGTTGACAATCTTATCTTCAGAGGACAGTCACTTCTGGCTGATGGAGAAAACAGAATTACAGTAGGCGTAATATCTGAACCAGATAGAAGAACCAGAACTGTTCAGGAGTATGTCGGAGTAGATGAGGCAAAACTTGATTTAGCGACAGGCATATATAACAAGAAGACTGTAACAGATATGATAACCGATGATATCAATAAAACAGCGGTTTCAGACAGAAACCGCCAGATGTTCCTGATGATTCTTGATATTGATAACTTCAAGAGTGTTAATGACAGTTATGGACATTATTTTGGTGATGAGGTTATTAAAGCATTTGCAGATTCATTAAAATTATCAGTTGGCGGACGTGGAATAGTTGGACGCATAGGCGGAGATGAATTTATAGTACTTATAAAAGATGTTACGATTGAAGAACTTCGCATTATGCTTAAGGCAATGAGAAAGGGACTTAAGGTATCGCTTGCACAGAAGCAGCCAGAGTATATGTTTTCAACATCAATTGGTATCGCACAGTTTGGCAAGGATGGCAGTGATTTTGAGACATTGTTTAAGATAGCTGATGCAGCACTTTATATAGCCAAGGAAAAAGGCAAGGACAGATATATTATATATGATTATAATAAGCATGGAGATATTCTGGCTGACATGAAGCATGACATTGCATTTGGAAGTGGCTTTATGAAGCCTATGGCTAAATATGAGCTTGCAACCAATATTGTAATGAAAGTATCGCTTGGAATGATGACAGTAAAAGAAGTGCTTTCAGAGCTTACCGATAAGCTTAATATTCATGGAATAAGTATTTACAGTGGTAATGATATGGAATGCATATACAGTACAGGTCACTATAAGAATAATGTAATTGAGGCAGCATATGTTAATGATGATAAATTTGTGAATCATTTTGATGAATATGGCGTTAACATGGTGAATAATATAGCATCACTTACTATAGAATTCCCGGAAGTTTTTAGAAAACTCAGAGACAACAATATATGCTCGTTTCTTCAGATGAAGGCTGATGGTGCTGATGGTAAAGAATATATGGTAGAATTTGATATATTTGGCACTAACAGAAGAAAGTGGAGTGATACAGATGTTATCATGCTCAGAATGGTAGTTCTTGGAGTAGTAAATGCTATAAGTGGGCAATTGACAGATTGATGTTCTGTGTTATAATAATTGACAATAAATGCATTTTTATGCATTTTAATATCAGAATTTAGGAGATTAGGTTATGAGACGAGCAGTTTTTTCTATTCTCGTGGGTAATTCATCTGGTGTACTTAGCCGTGTCGCTGGAATGTTCAGCCGTAGAGGATATAATATAGACAGCCTTACGGTTGGTGAAACTCTCAATCCTGAATTGTCACGTATGACAATAGCTGTAACAGGTGAAGATGATGTACTTGAACAGATTGAGAAACAGCTTAATAAGCTTATAGATGTTAAGGAAATTGTGGAGCTTCCTGCACATGAATCAGTATGCAGAGAACTTGTTATGATTAAAGTTGAATGTGGACCAGAGAAGAGACAGCAGGTATCTTCTATTGCAGATATATTCAGAGCCAATATTGTAGATGTATCTAAGGAGTCCATGATAATTGCACTTACAGGAAGTTTAAGCAAGATGAATGCGTTTGTGGAACTTCTTGAAGATTTCAACATTACAGAGATTGCAAGAACAGGAATTACAGGACTTGCAAGAGGAAGCGCAGATATGAATAAGATGTAATAATTCTTTGGTGTATCCGGAGAACTTTTACAATATAAAACACATTTATATGGAGGTAGTTTAAAATGGCAGAAGCTAAGATCTATTATCAGTCAGATTGTAATTTATCATTACTTGACGGTAAGACAATCGCTATTATCGGTTATGGTAGCCAGGGACATGCACACGCATTAAATCTTAAGGATTCAGGTTGTCATGTTATTATCGGACTTTATGAGGGTTCTAAGTCATGGAAGAGAGCTGAGGAGCAGGGATTTGAAGTATTTACTGCAGCAGAGGCTGCTAAGAGAGCTGACATCATCATGATTCTTATCAATGATGAGAAGCAGGCTAAGCTTTATAAGGATGATATCGAGCCAAATCTTGAGCCAGGTAACATGCTTATGTTCGCTCATGGTTTCAACATTCATTTTGGTTTAATTAAGGCACCTAAGGGCGTTGATGTAACAATGATTGCGCCTAAGGCACCTGGACATACAGTACGTTCAGAATATCAGGCTGGAAAGGGAACTCCTTGTCTTGTAGCTGTAGAGCAGGATGAGACAGGAAAGGCTCTTGACATGGCACTTGCTTATGGTCTTGGTATCGGTGGAGCAAGAGCTGGCCTTCTTGAGACAACATTCAGAACAGAGACAGAGACAGACCTCTTTGGTGAGCAGGCAGTTCTTTGCGGTGGTGTTTGTGCACTTATGCAGGCTGGTTTCGAAACTCTTTGCGAAGCTGGATATGATCCACGTAACGCTTACTTCGAGTGTATTCATGAGATGAAGCTTATCGTTGACCTTATTTACCAGTCAGGATTCGCTGGAATGAGATACTCAATCTCTAATACAGCTGAGTATGGTGATTACATAACAGGTCCTAAGATTATCACAGAGGATACTAAGAAGGCTATGAAGAAGATCCTTTCTGATATTCAGGATGGTTCATTTGCTAAGGAATTCTTACTTGACATGAGCGATGCTGGTGGACAGGTTCACTTCAAGGCTATGAGAAAGCTTGCTTCTGAGCATCCATCAGAGAAGGTTGGAGCAGAAATCAGAAAGCTTTACAGCTGGAACAATGAAAGCGATATGCTTATCAATAACTAATAATCAGTAATTGATAATATTTAAGGGCTGCCATTATGGCAGCCCTTTTTGATAAGATTGATTTTGTTTTATTGTTCCTGATCTTTTTTGAATTCGTCTTTGTTCTCATCGTATTTTTTATTATAAAGATTCTTTGTTCTGTTGAACTGAAATCCAATTACAACAGCAACTACAATAATTGCTATTATGTTAATAAGCAGTTTCATGGCAAAACCTCCTTATTTATCTTCTCCTGCGGGAATGCTTTCTTCTTGACTGCTGTAATCTGACATATCCGAATGCGGCAGCACCAATAATAATTACAACAATTATAACAATCACTGCCACTGATACTTTTCTTTTAGAAGTTTCTTTGTGTGCTGCTTTTATTTCCTGCTGTTCTTTAGCAATGCTTGCTTCTTCAGCAGCTTTGGAACTTTCTATGGATTCCTTTTCGGCAGCTTCTTTAGCGAGTCTTTCCTGCTCTTCATATGTAGTAATATTTTCTAACATATCATTGCCGGTATCATTACCAACGGTAGTCCTGTATAATCCAAAATCAGCACAGCTGTATTCATAATCATCTGATACATAGAACCAGCACCACTGCTGCGATACATGCTTTTTATAAGCTGCTGTCTGTACTTCAATTGAAGTGCGGTTTCCCATACGAGAAAGAGGAAGCCTTAAGTTCATGGTAATTTTATTCTCTGTGTACAGATGAAGATAAGTTTTAGGAACATCCCATGTACCATAATTGGATGCTGACTCTGGAAAAACAGAGGAATCATTGCTTGTCTCTACTGATTCTGCAACAGCATGAGAGAATAGCATATGACCGCCGTGACCATATTCTCCATTAAGATCCTGTGTTACTACAACAAGAGGTTTAAATCGTCTTATACATGATGTAGTATAGGCTTTGACATCATCATATACATACTGCTTCTTTGCAGCTTCTAATGTCTGACTGTAAAGGTCGGGAAAATCTCCACATACTGGGTAATGCTTTATGCCTGATTCCCACAATCCGTCAAGCTTTTCGTGTTCTCTAATCTTGGCTGATGTAGTGAATTCGCACATATAGGCAACCTGAACGGAAAGATTTTGTTCGCCACCGTAAGTGGCAAGTACTCCTCCAAGGAAAAGTATCTCGTCATCTGCATGTGTTGCGAAAACAAGAATGTCAGCATTATCGCATGGAGTCTTCCATGTCTGAACATCTTCAGGCACAGAACCCTTGGAATATACATGCATATCACAGATTGATTCTTTAGATGCAAATGTAATTGTCATCTCAGTTGTACCATCGGGAATCTGGACATATTCGTGAAGAAAACCATTAGTTCCGTTAGTTTCAGTCTTTCCATTATAAGAAAGAGTCCATTCTGAAGGAATTAAATCCCATTTGATATAAAGTGAGTACATTTTTTCAGAGGAAGTTATTGTGATTGTGTCTCCTGATGAAAATGTGGTTTTTGTGTTGTAAGAACCATCGGTCATCCTGCTGATGCTTCCCTGGTTAGAAAGTGTTATATCAGCATTTACTTCTGCAGCCTGATTGTCTTCTGCTTTAACGGCGGAAGGGAAAAGAACTATGCAGAATAGTGTAATAGTAATTGAAGCAAGCAATTTTAAAATACTGCTTTTTGATTTGATATAAGTCATTAATCTGTACCATTCCTTATTAAAATTTATTCTTATTATTATAAACATAATATGCAGGTACTTTCAACAACCTAAAATGATATGTTATAATAAAAAATAAATAAATAAAGCTGTTAAAAGGTTACAGATATAGATGAGAAAAGATTTTGATGAAATGTACAGACTGGGTTTGTACGGCAATGGAATAGAGAGAATTAAATTGAAAAAAGCAGTTCAGATAATTCAGAAAGCTTCAGCTTCACAAGTTAAGATTGTAGATATCGGACATGATAATTTTGATTCAGCATGTGAGGCACTTGAGCTTGGTTCGGTTGATATGGCAGTTGTTGACATGGCACAGCTTATCAGGATGGAAAAGAATGATGAGAATCTTCCTTATGGGGTTGTTATTTCGGGTGTTTTAAAACGCGGCGATTCAAGATATGTAATGATAAGAAAGAGACATGCAAAAGACCTTATTGAAAATGCTGTTGTTGCAACTGACTCATACAGCAAGACGGAGCGTATTAAACATATGTATGATGGAATAAGTTGTGTAGTAGAGACGGATATAAGAAAATGTATTGAAAAGCTGGATGCGTCAGAATGTGATGCTGTATTTGTACTTTTAGAAGATATTAAGGCAGCAAGGCTACATAATAGTTTTCTGTATAGATATACAATCATGGATTATGGAGAATGTGTTCCTGTGCATGGTGAGGGTGTGTATGCAATGCTTACTAAAGGGAAAAAAGAGGCTGTCCGCACGGCAAGAGAATTGTCACATAAGAGTACAGCAGAATGTTTTGAGATAGAAGATGATATAATTAGCAGGGTTATGCAGAATGTATATGTTAAGACATGTGATGTGTATGCAAGAATCAGTTCTGATAGACTGGAGATATATGCAGATGTTACCGGTAACAGGGGACGCATAAGAGTTAATGAAAGGGGTACATTTGTTAATAAGAACCTTATTATCACAAAAATAGTAGACAGAATTAGTAAAAGTATGTAATAATAATATATTGATATATATTATTAAAGTTTAGAAAGAGGATATATGGAATTTAAGAAAATCAATGATAGAAGATTCCAGTGCAGACTCGATGAGGAAGACCTGGAAGATAATAATATTTCCTTAGATGATTTCTTTAAGAATGATACAGACAAGATACACAGCCTTCTTGAAGTTATTATGGAGGAGGCTGAAAAAAATATAGGTGTTACTTTAAGTGGGGAGGTTATGTCACTACAGCTTGCACCACAGCCAGACCATTCAATACTTCTTACAGTTTCATCTGGTAAAGAAGATCTGGGTAATATGTTAAGAAAAGCAGGGGAAAGTATATCTAAGGCATTTTCAAAACCAGAGAAGAGTAATGTGATTAAGAATGGTGAAGGTACATTTAAAGATGCACCTTTTGAAACATTTGGAGACAGTCTAGATAAGTTCGAATTACCAGATGCACAGACAGATGAACTTAAGAAGACAGGACAGAAGAAGAAAGCAAGTAATGTTATTAAAGCCGGATGCGGCGTATTCAGGTTGGAAAGTCTTAATGATTTTGAGGAAATGTGTACTGTAAGTTCAAGAACATGGGGAATAACTAATGCACTGTATAAGAATAAAGAAGATGATACATATTATCTTGTACTTGAGAAAGGAAGATGCTCAGAGGAAAAATACAGAAGTCTTCTGAATCTTTTGATGGAGTACAGTGTGTTTGATTCTTCAAAAGAAGAACGTGTTGCGTTTATAAGGGAGCATTATAGTGTAGTAATAGGCAGCAATGCTATTAATGTAGTAAAGAAATATATGTAGATTAATTATTCAGGCAGAATCTGAATGATGAGGTAAGGAGGCAGTATATGAGATATCCTGAATTCTTATCCGAAGGCGGAACTATAGGCTTCGTTGCACCATCTTTTGGTTGTGCGACGGAGCCTTATAAAACAGCATTCGGAATGACAATTAAAAGATTTGAAAAAGAAGGTTATACAGTAGAGCTTGGTCCTAATTGTTATGAGGACAATGGAATTGGGATAAGCAACACACCGCAGGAATGCGGTAAGGAGCTTACACAGATGTATGAGAGTAATGTCAATGATGTGCTTATATCATGTGGCGGTGGTGAACTGATGTGTGAGATTCTGCCATATGTTGATTTTGACAGGATTAAGGCGGCAAAGCCTAAGTGGTATCTTGGATATTCTGATAATACCAACTTCACATTTTTACAGAACACGATTGCCGATACGGCAAGTGTATACGGACCGTGTGCAGGCGCATTTGCAATGAAGGACTGGCATCAGGCGCTTGTGGATACTTTTGATGTGCTTCGTGGAAAAGGCTGCAAGAACAATAACGGAGTTGTGGAAAAACAAGTCTATGGATATGACACATGGGAGAGAGAGTCTCTAAAGAATGAGGAGAACCCTGCACCACAATACAATCTTACTGAGAAGAAGATTTTAAGAAAATATGTTGGTGGGGACGAATGTGATACGGAGATTGCATTTGAAGGAAGGCTTGTCGGCGGCTGCATGGACTGTCTAGTTAATCTTACGGGTACAAGCTTTGACAAGGTTAAAGAGTTCAATGAAAGATACGCAGTTGACGGAATTATATGGTTCTTAGAGAGCTGTGATCTGAATGTATTTGCAATCAGAAGGGCCATGTGGCAGATGGATAATGCCGGGTGGTTTAAGAATGTGAAGGGATTTCTCATAGGAAGACCGCTGTGCTACGGACAGGAAATGATGGGGCTTGACCAGTACAGAGCAGTTACAGGTATTGCGGCAAAGTATAATGTGCCGGTTATAATGGACTGTGATTTCGGGCATCTTTCACCTTCAATGCCGATAGTAAGTGGGGTATATACACAGGTTAAGGTTAAGGATAACGACCTTTCACTTAATTACCGTTTCTGTTAATATTAACGATTGAAAAACACACTTTAATAGGGTAAAATGTTAAAATGACTATTAATAATACCTGTTATATCAGGGATAAGATAAGGAGAAAACAATGGGTAGGATATTTAAGTTTGATAAAGATGTTGATACAGATCAGATTATTGCATCGCAGTATCTTTTGTTTCCGACAATTGATGAGATGAAGAGTCATACATTTGAATCATTAGACTCTGATTTTGCTTCTGCTGTAAAGCCGGGAGATTTCGTTGTTGCAGATGATAACTTTGGATGTGGTTCATCAAGAGAGCAGGCACCAAGCGTACTTAAGGCGTTAGGTGTCAAGGCAGTAATTGCCAAATCATTTGCAAGAATATTCTATCGTAATGCTATTAATATAGGACTTCCTGTTATTGTATGTAAAGAACTCCATGACGAAGTTAATGCGGGGGATGAATGTGAGCTTTCATTAGAAGATGGAATTATAACTGTTAATGGAAAGACTTATACATGTACAAAGCTTCCAGCCAAGATGCAGGCTATTCTTAATCAGGGCGGACTTATTGCATCACTTAATGATGAGGCAGAAGAGTCTGAGAGTGCAGCTGTAACAGCGGGCGAGGCAAAGCATGGCATGACTATTGCAGAGAAGATTATTGCAAGGGCAGCAGGTCTTTCACAGGTTAAGGCTGGTGATATTGCAACTGTTACTCTTGACAGACTTATGAGTAATGATGGAACAACACATCTTACTATTGGTATGTATGAGAAGTTAAAGAATCCTCATATTGCTGACAAGGATAAGCTTGTATGGATTGTAGACCACAATATTCCATCAGACAGTCCTAAGACAGCAGCCTCACAGAAGAAGATGAGAGACTTTGCTAAGGCTAATGATATTAAGTTCTACGAGGGCGAGGGTGTGTGTCATCAGGTTATGATGGAAAATCATGTAGTGCCGGGTGAGCTTATATTTGGAGCAGACAGCCATACTTGTGCATATGGTGCGTTAGGTGCATTTGGTACTGGTGTTGGTTGTACAGATTATTTGTATGCAATGGTTACAGGAACATCATGGGTAATGGTTCCGGGAACATTAAGATTCAACCTTAAGGGAAAGCTTAGCGATGGAGTATATGCAAGAGATTTAATACTCTCTATTATTGGAAAGATTGGCGCTAACGGTGCTAACTATAAAGCAATGGAATTTGCAGGAGAAGGCTTACACAGCCTTTCAATGGCAGACAGAATATCAATCTGTAACCTTTGCGTAGAGGCAGGTGCTAAGACTGCACTCATGGAAGTTGATGATGTTGCAATGGATTATCTTAAGGAGCATGGCAGAGAGCCAAAGGCATGCTTTACATCAGATGATGATGCAGTATTTGAGCAGGTTTATGATATTGACCTTTCAACAATACAGCCAATCGTTGCAAAGCCACATTTTGTTGACAATGTAGTTCCGGCTAAGGAATCACTTGGTGTAAAGATTGATGAAGCATTTCTTGGCTCATGTAACAATGGACGAATCGAGGATTTAAGAGTTGGCGCAGCAATCATCAAAGGGAAAAAGGTTGCTCCTAAGGTAAGATTCCTTGTAGTTCCTGCAAGCCGTTCGGTATATCTTCAGGCTATGAAAGAGGGACTCCTTGATATATTCATGGACGCAGGTGCAATTGTTATGAATCCTAACTGCTCTGTATGCTGGGGCAGCTGTCAGGGTGTTATCGGTGAGGGCGAGACTCTTATCAGCACAGGTACACGAAACTTCAAGGGTCGTGCAGGACATAAAGATTCTTTCGTATATCTTGCTTCAGCGGCAACTGTTACAGCATCAGCAATCAAGGGCGAGATAGCAACAGCAGACATGGTATAAGATAAGGATTTAACTTCAAAGGAGTAATTATGAACGAGAAATTTAGCGGTAAAGTATGGGTGCTTGGTGATGACATTGATACAGATATCATTATTCCTACAGAGTACCTCGCATTAAAGACAGTAGAAGATATGAAGCCATATGCATTTTCGCCATTAAGACCAGAACTTGCAGGTCAGATTAAGCCAGGCGACATCATTGTTGCAGGAAAGAACTTTGGTTGTGGTTCATCAAGAGAGCAGGCACCTGAGGTTATTAAGGCATTAGGTATTAAATGTGTTATTGCCAAATCATATGCAAGAATATTCTTTAGAAATTCTATTAATAACGGACTTCTCCTTATAGAGAATGCAGACCTTCACGACGAAGTTACGGAAGGCGATACTATTGATGTTGAAGTAAATGCACAGATTACACACAATGGAAAAGCATATCCTATTGCTTCACTTCCTGATAATCTTGTGGATATACTTAATGCAGGCGGACTTGTTAAGGCAATGAGAAAGCTTAACGGTCTTGACTAAGACAGGGAGAGGTAAGAATAATGGGACATACAATTATTGAAAAGATTATTGGAAAGAATATTGGCAGGGAAGTAAAGCCGGGAGATATCGTAACTGTTAATGTTGACAGAGTAATGATTCACGACATTTTTATTCCATTTGTTAAAGAGAAGTTCGAAGAGATGGGATTTACTAAGATATGGGACCCTGACAAAGCAGTTCTTATATATGACCACCTTGTTCCAGCAAGTCAGGTTGATGATACAAGACATTTCCGTATTGGTAATGAATTCGTTGAAAAGTACGGAATGAAGAATATCCACCGTTCAGACGGAATCTGCCATCAGTTAATGACGGAGGCAGGTTATGTAAAGCCGGGAGATATCGCATTTGGTACAGACAGCCACACAACAACATATGGCTGTGTTGGTGCATTTTCATCGGGTATCGGATATACAGAGATGGCAAGTGTATTAGGAACAGGCAAAATGTGGGTTAAAGTTCCACAGACTATCAAGGTAACAGTTAATGGAAAGCTTCCAGCGAATGTCCGTTCTAAGGATATCATATTAAGACTTATCGGTGACCTTGGAGCAGATGGCGCAACTTATCAGGCACTTGAGTTCACAGGTTCAACAATCGATGAGATGAGCGTTGCAAGCCGTATGACTATGTCTAACATGGCTATTGAAGCCGGTGCCAAATGTGCTCTTTTTACACCAGATGAAAAGACAGCAGAGTACTGTAATGTAGAACTTACAGATGAATTAAAGGATTTAAAGGGAGATGCGGATGCAGTATATGCAAGAGAGATTACATATAATGCAGAGGATTTAGTTCCGGTTCTTGCATGTCCTTCACAGGTAGATAACATCAAACCTGTTACAGAGCTTGCCGGAACAGCAGTAGATCAGGTATTCATCGGCTCATGTACTAACGGAAGATTAGAGGATCTTCAGTGTGCAGCAGCTATTCTTAAGGGTAAGAAGGTTGCACCATTTGTTAAGTTGATAGTTACTCCTGCAAGCCGCAAGATATATAAAGAAGCACTTGCAGATGGAACACTTGAGACACTTGTTGAAGCCGGTGCAATTGTTACACATCCGGGATGCGGATTATGCTGTGGACGAACAGGCGGAATTCTTACTGACGGAGAGGTAGTTGTTGCAACTAACAACAGAAACTTCCTTGGAAGAATGGGAACAAGCAAGGTTAAGATATTCCTTGCGTCCCCTGCTACAGCAGCAGCAAGTGCTATTGCTGGAAAGATTGTGGAGGCTTAAAAACAGACAGACTTTACATAATTTCTGAAATTCTTAGACAATATAATATTGTGATAAAGGGAGGCATATTCTACGGAGGATATGCCTTCTATGTAATTAGGGGTATAAGTTATATTTACAAGGCCTGAAAGCATGTCAACGGCCTTATTATACGCAATTGCAGCTTCTGCTTCGGATGAGAATTCACCGAGTATATAGTCGCCGTTAATATGAATCCTGGTTCTGTACATAATTCGTCCATT
Source organism: Lachnospira eligens (assembly GCF_009680455.1). Classification (GTDB taxonomy): domain Bacteria; phylum Bacillota; class Clostridia; order Lachnospirales; family Lachnospiraceae; genus Lachnospira; species Lachnospira eligens_A. The sequence continues at coordinate 258,398 of NZ_WKRD01000002.1, read as the reverse complement.
CTTAGTAAACTGGGAAACACCATTGTATTTATTGACAACAAGAATGTTTTCGTATCTGTAATCATGCGTATCCCCATTTTTAAATACATAATCCCTGCCTTTTACAGAGTGGCTTCTTACTCCGAATCTTGAGAGAATGCTTGTCTGCATTCCATAATCATTTACAAAATAATATCCTCCGCGGCTCATAATTGTGTGGTTGGAATAGTAAAAAAGGTCATCAGTAGAAAACTGTAAAACCTCATGTTCTTTGAGAAAATACAGGAAATATTTATGGCACATATATATAGGTGTCTTTATATAAATGTTGTTATCCCTGAAATTGATAAGTGAGATGTATTTACCAAGAGAAAGTGTCATTGCTTCATTATATGAAGTTGTTCTGTGGTCAGTATCAATCCAGTGGTCAGAAGAATTGTTTATTATCTCACAGGCTTCGTTGTACATGGCATGACAGGAAGCCTCGTCAGAGGAACTTCCGAGGCTGATGTGTTTATTCTTATATGTAAATGACGCACGGTAATATATTTCACCGCTTTTTTTTCTTGCTTCGTAAACTCCTGTCATGAGAATCCCCCAATTGTTCTATAAACTTGTCCTTTAAACCCACTATTTCATCACATTTTGCAATATTAGTAGGCTTCCCCAAACTTATACTCTGATTTAATGTGCCATTTGACACTACCATTGATATAAAGATTATAACATATATTAATTGTGTATACAGATATAATTATATATAATAAATGATAACACATTGGCAGAACATATTGAAAGGTAAAAGAATGAGTAAAAGAAATATAACATTTATAATTATGATAATTACACTTATGACATTGCCGTTATCAGCATGTGGAAAGAATAAGAATAACATTTCAACTGATAACAGCCAGAAGCTGCAAAGTGAAAGCGGTCAGGAATATGATGATGGCAGAGATGCACATATGATTCCGGCTGGTGAATCACAGACAAATGGTGAGTTACAGACAAATGGTGAATCACAGAAGACCGGCGAAAAAAAGAATGTACAGGAAAATGCTTCTGATGCGCAGGATAATAACATTAATTCTGAGCTGCCGCCAGTAAGTATCGTACCCGAAAGTACTGCTGCCGCCAGTAGCGATGCGGCTGATAAGGATACTTCAGGAACAGACGGTACCAGTTCAGAAAACGATAAAACGGAAAATATAAAGACAGATCCGATAGAGCTGCCATTTGTTCCGGCTTACTAAAATATTATATTAAGAGGCAAAAAATATGAGATATAAGATTAGTGATCTGGCAAAATTATTAGATGTATCTACTAATACTGTCAGACGATATGAGGATATGGGGTATATATCGGCTGTGCGCGATGAAAACAGTGGATACAGGTATTATGATGATGATGGGATATTCGGCGTACTTAATGCTAAAATGCATGTGAAGTATGGGTTTTCACATGAACAGATAGCAAAGATGCAGCATTTTTCATTAGAACAGTCTATTGAGGCATACAAAGAACGCATGGATGAGATGGACAGGCAGATTGCGTATATGACATATTTAAGGCACCGGCTGAAAGATGATTATGTGCTGATGAATAAGGCTGCAGTCAATTCGGACATATATGAGAAGAACAGCCTTGACCTTAGATATGTTTTGTACAAATATGGTGAAAAACTGCTTCAGGAGCCGGAACGGTTATTGCAGGTGAAAGAATTTCTGTATAATTCTCCTGAATTACAACACATATATATGATTCCAAAGGAAGAGATTGAAAAGGGCAGATTTACTATATGCTGTGGAATCGCTGTAAAAGAGGAACATGTTGAGAAATACAGTCTTAAGACCAATGACTATGCCGGGCATTATACAGCCAAGCCATCTGTTATGGGAATCTCAAGAGTTCCTGCAAAATTAAGCCTGATGAGTGAAAAGTCTGATGATGAGGTTCGTCAGATTATGATAGGAAAGCATATTACATATATGAAAGAACATAATTTTAAAGTAGCAGGAGACGTGACAGGAATTGTTATAAGCAAGGCATATGAAGATGAAGAAGAGATGTTATATGTGCTGATGTGTGTACCTGTAACTGCAAAGTAATATTATTTTAAAATGTATTTCGTACATAAGGGTATTGTTTTTGTACAGAAGTCTGTTGTATAATATCAAAAGCTTGCGACGTTAACGCAGGCACACTATATTAATTATGAGGTGTATTAAAGATGAGCATGTTCTACAGAAGTACTAGAGACGACAATGTTAAGGTTACTGCATCGCAGGCTATATTAAAAGGGCTGGCAGCAGACGGAGGACTTTTTGTACCAGAGAGTATTCCATCATTAGATAAAAGCTTAGAAGAGTTGTCTAAGATGAATTATAAGGAAGTTGCTTATGAAGTTATGAAGCTTATGCTTGATGATTTCACAGAGGAAGAACTTAAGAGCTGTATAGACAGAGCTTATGATTCTAAGTTTGATACAGAGGAGATGACTCCACTTGTTAAAGTTGAGAATGAATATTTCCTTGAACTTTTCCATGGAGCTACAATAGCTTTCAAGGATATGGCACTTTCTATACTTCCACATCTTCTTACAACTTCTGCAAAGAAGAACAATGTTAAGAATGAAATTGTCATTCTTACAGCTACATCAGGTGATACAGGAAAGGCAGCTTTAGCTGGATTTGCTAATGTTCCTGGAACTAAGATTATCGTCTTTTATCCTAAGAATGGTGTAAGTCCAATTCAGGAGAAGCAGATGGTTACCCAGAAGGGTGATAATACATATGTTATTGGTATAAAGGGTAACTTTGATGATGCACAGACAGGTGTTAAGAACATTTTCTCTGATAAGGAATTAGAGAAGGTTATGAATGATGCCGGATTCCAGTTCTCATCAGCTAATTCAATCAATATCGGAAGACTTGTTCCTCAGATTGTTTATTATGTATATGCGTATGCCAAGTTATTAGCTAATGGAGAGATTAAGGATGGCGAGAAGATAAATGTAGTTGTTCCTACAGGTAACTTTGGTAATATTTTAGCTGCATTTTATGCTAAGAATATGGGACTTCCTATTAATAAGTTTATATGTGCATCTAATGAGAATAAGGTATTATATGATTTCTTCACAACAGGTGAGTATGACAGAAACAGAGAATTCGTTCTTACAACTTCACCATCTATGGATATCCTTATCTCTAGTAATCTTGAGAGACTTATATACAGAATTGCCGGTAATAATGCAGCTAAGAATGCAGAACTTATGGCATCATTAAAGTCAGAAGGAAAGTACAAGATTACAGATGATATGAAAGCACAGTTAGCTGACTTCTATGGCAATTATGCTACAGAGGCAGAGGACGCAGCTACAATCAAGAAGATATATGAAGATTGCGGATATGTAATTGATACACATACATCAGTTGCTGCAACTGTATATGATAAGTACAGAAAAGAAACTGGCGATACAACTAAGACAGTTATTGCTTCAACAGCAAGCCCATATAAGTTTACAAGAAGCGTTATGAATGCTATTGATTCCAAATATGATTCAATGGGAGACTTCGAACTTGTAGATGAGCTTAGCAAGATAAGCAATGTCAAAGTTCCTAATGCAATTGAAGAAATCAGAACAGCACCAGTTCTTCATGATACTGTATGCGATTCTGATAAGATGTGTGATGAAGTTAAGAAGATTCTTGGAATCTAATATTATAAGAAAATAAAAATCTCCGGACCGTGTGTAATAAAGGTCCGGAGATTTTTTACTTATCTGTCAACAATTACTCCCTGACAGCCAAGTTCAAGCCATCTTTGATAAAATACAGAAAAATTATAGGTTGTTACATTTTCGTTAAGGGGATCCGCCATATATACTTCATTTTTGGCAGAATCAAATCCAATCATAACAAGGCAGTGTTCCATACCGGGCCAGATAACAAGCTGACCATCCTTAGCAATCCATACAGAAGAACCATAATCAGTGGACTCCATATTCATAGTTGCCCAGACAATAACAGGCTGCCCATTCTCAACATATTGGCAGAACTGATCGATTGAGGCACCTGATATATTAATGGCATGGGCACCATACAGATTGGCACAATCAGTGATTACAGGAGCAAAGCATCCATAAGAAGCTTTATCAAAAGGTGTTCCTACAAATGTAGTGTTGGGATTAGCATCAGGATAATCCCCTTTTTCTAGATAATTAGCTGCAATATCAGTCTTATCAGCATCATATCCAAGATAGTTAAGAACCATAGTAAGTGAAGTGACTTCACAGCCGGTAGGAAGCTCCGGTAACTGATTCAGACACGGGAAATTATCTATATACGCTTTCCTTCCAGATGCCAGTAGTTCTTTCAGTTCATTTTCAGAGTGAATTGTATTGTGAAAATCTTTATAAGAATCCTCTGAATTATTATTTTTATTATCTTCCTGTGAATTGTCAGAATTATTAACTTCCCCACGCGATAAATCATCCGATGAAATAGTTCCAACTGGCGTTATGTTAATACTTACATTATCAGGAGAAGAATTTTTCATATCAATAAGGAATGATAATATTGTAACAGATGCAGCAATAAGAGAAAGTATAAGCAGAATCTTTAAAAAAGTTTTTTTTGAACTGTGCTTTTTCATTATAACTCCTTGGTAAATATCTCTATATATAATAATGATATTTATAGCTGAATTATATAGTATGTTAAGATTCTGTTCAATAAATTTATAAATTATTTATAGAAAAAAGAAATATTGTTGTTGACATCATGTTAGGGTAGTGATATCTTAAATGTATCGATATTAGCACTCCAACTTAATGAGTGCTAACAAGATGAAAGGAGAGGATGCCATGGAGACGGATGGACGACTGGATGACCGTAAGGTTAAGATACTTAAAGCTGTTATTCAGAATTATCTTGATACCGGAGAACCGGTTGGCTCAAGAACGATTTCCAAGCTGACTGACTTACAGCTAAGTTCAGCAACTATAAGGAATGAGATGGCAGACTTAGAAGAGCTTGGCTACATTGTACAGCCACATACCTCTGCTGGAAGAATTCCAACTGATAAGGGTTACAGATTATATGTTGACGATTTAATGGCCCAGAAAGAGGAAGAGATATCCTTAAGAGAACAGCAGGTTGGTGATAAAGAGAGAGAACTTGATTCTATGAAGGATGCCTTATCAGAGAAGGTAGACAGAGTAGAGGAGCTTCTTCAGAATGTAGCAAAGGTTCTGGCGAATAATACTAATTATGCCACGATGATAACAACTCCTAAGGTAACTGGTAATAAGTTAAGATTTGTTCAGCTTTCACAGCTTGAACCGAATAAGCTTCTTGCTGTTATTGTTATGGAAGGTAATCTTATAAGGAACAAGGTTATAACTATCAGCGAGGATATTTCACCAGAGAATCTTCTGAAGCTTAATCTTCTTCTTAATACAACACTCACAGGTCTTACATTGCAGGAAATGCATCTGGGACTTATATCCAAGATGGAGAGTCAGGCAGGTGAGCATATGGGTATTGTTAAAGAAGTGTTAGACGCGATTGTTGAGACTATAAGTAAGGCTGACGACCTGAAGATATACACAAGCGGCGCAACTAACATATTCAAGTATCCGGAGCTTAGTGATTCCGGGAAAGCAAGTGAGCTTATATATGCCTTGGAGGAAAAACAGGGCTTGTCTGGACTTGTTAATGACAAGGATGATTCAGATAAGACTGAAGATGATAACCACGGCATTCAGGTATATATAGGAAATGAAACACCGGTTGAGTCCATGAAGGACTGTAGTGTGGTAACAGCCACATATGAATTGCAGGATGGAATGAAGGGAACAATTGGTATTATTGGACCGAAGCGTATGGATTATGAAAAGGTTGTTGATACCTTAAAAGAGATGCAGACGCATTTGGATGATGTATTTAAGAAAACTTAGGAAAGGTTGGTATTGAAGTGTCAAAGGATGTAAAGAAAAAGAAATCAGAAGAGACAGTTCAGGATGAAGTAAAGAATCAGGAGACTGATGCTAAGAAAGAAGAAGCCTGCAACTGCGAATCAGAATGTAAGGCTGATGAAAGTCAGAATACATGTGAAGCTGATGAATCAGACAAGGCCGAGGCACAGGATGAGAGCACTGAGAGCTCTAAGAAGAAAGATCCTAAGGATGCAGTTATAGAAGAACTTCAGGACAGAGTAAAGAGGCAGATGGCTGAGTTTGATAATTTCAGAAAGAGAACAGAGAAAGAGAAATCTACTATGTTCGAGATGGGAGCCTCAGATATCATTAAGAAGCTTTTACCTATTGTTGATAACTTCGACAGAGGATTTAAGAGTGTGACAGATGAGGAACTTGAAACTCCATTCGCTAAGGGAATGGATATGGTTCACAAGCAGCTTTTAAAGATGCTTGAGGATGCAGATGTTAAGCCTATTGAAGCTTTAGGCGGTGAGTTCAATCCGGATTTCCACAATGCAGTAATGCATGTTGAGGATGATTCAGTTGGAGAGAACATCGTAGTTGAAGAGTTTGAGAAGGGCTACACATACAGAGACCAGGTTATAAGACACAGCATGGTCAAGGTTGCTAACTAGCGATAAGCCAGAAAGCATATGTAACATAAGGTATTAATCAATTTAATTATAGAAAGGACATTTTATCATGGGAAAGATTATTGGTATTGATTTAGGTACAACTAATTCTTGCGTAGCTGTAATGGAAGGTGGTAAGCCAGTTGTTATCGCTAACGCAGAAGGTTTAAGAACTACTCCTTCAGTAGTTGCATTTTCAAAGACAGGAGAGAGACTTGTAGGTGATCCTGCAAAGCGTCAGGCAGTTACTAATGCTGATAAGACAATCTCTTCTATCAAGAGACATATGGGTACAGATTACAAGGTTGAGATTGATGGAAAGAAATATACTCCACAGGAAATCTCAGCTATGATTTTACAGAAGTTAAAGTCAGATGCAGAGAATTATCTTGGTGAGAAGGTTACAGAGGCAGTTATAACAGTTCCTGCTTACTTCAACGATGCACAGCGTCAGGCTACTAAGGATGCTGGTAAGATTGCAGGTCTTGATGTAAAGCGTATTATCAACGAGCCTACAGCAGCTGCTTTAGCTTATGGTCTTGATAATGAGCATGAGCAGAAGATTATGGTTTACGATTTAGGTGGTGGTACATTCGATGTGTCTATTATCGAAATCGGTGATGGTGTAATTGAAGTTCTTGCTACAGCTGGTAATAACAAGCTTGGTGGTGATGATTTCGATAATGCTGTTACACAGTATATGTTAAATGATTTCAAGGCTAAGGAAGGCGTTGACCTTTCTAAGGATACAATGGCTCTTCAGAGACTTAAGGAAGCAGCTGAGAAGGCTAAGAAGGAACTTTCAAGCACAACTCAGACAGAAATCAATCTTCCTTACATCACAGCTACAGCTGAAGGACCAAAGCACTTTGAGATGACTCTTACAAGAGCTAAATTCGATGAATTAACACATGACCTTGTAGAAAAGACTGCAGAGCCAGTTAAGAATGCACTTTCAGATGCAGGTCTTACAGCTTCAGAGCTTTCAAAGGTATTATTAGTTGGTGGTTCTACAAGAATCCCTGCTGTACAGGATAAGGTTAAGTCATTAACAGGACATGAGCCAAGCAAGACTCTTAACCCAGATGAGTGCGTAGCTATCGGTGCTTCTATCCAGGGTGGTAAGTTAGCTGGTGATGCAGGTGCTGGTGATATCCTTCTTCTTGATGTAACACCACTTTCACTTTCAATCGAGACAATGGGTGGTATTGCTACAAGACTTATTGAGAGAAATACAACTATTCCTACAAAGAAGAGCCAGATTTTCTCTACAGCTGCTGATAACCAGACAGCCGTTGATATCAACGTTGTACAGGGTGAAAGACAGTTTGCCAGAGATAACAAGTCACTTGGACAGTTCAGACTTGATGGTATCCCTCCAGCAAGAAGAGGTGTTCCACAGATTGAAGTTACATTTGATATCGATGCCAATGGTATTGTAAATGTATCTGCTAAGGACCTTGGAACAGGTAAGGAACAGCACATCACAATTACTGCTGGTTCTAACATGTCTGATGAAGATATCGATAAGGCAGTTAAGGAAGCTGCTGAGTTCGAGGCTCAGGATAAGAAGCGTAAGGATGCTATTGATGCACGTAACGAAGCTGATTCAATGGTATTCCAGACACAGAAGGCTATGGATGAGGCAGGCGACAAGCTTGATGCTTCTGACAAGGCTGCAGTTGAGACTGACCTTAACGCATTAAAGGCACTTGTTGATGGTTCTGACCCAGAAAACATGACAGATGCACAGGTTGATGAAATCAAGGCTGCCAAGGAAAAACTTATGGAAAGTGCGCAGAAGCTTTTCGCTAAGTTATATGAGTCACAGCAGGCTGCTGGTGGTGCAGGCCCAGACATGGGAGCAGGTGCAGGTCCTGATATGGGTGCTGGTGCTTCTAATGGTTCAGCTCCATACGGTGATGATGTAGTTGACGGAGATTACAAAGAGGTTTAATTGTCAGCAATAACTGACTGGAATAAGGACTGCATGGGGTGTAAACTCCGTGCAGTTTCTGTTGATTAAATAAGAAAGAGGAAGCAATCATGGCAGATAAGAGAGATTATTATGAAGTCCTTGGCGTGCCTAAGGATGCCGATGACGCTGCTATTAAGAAAGCATACAGACAACTTGCAAAGAAATATCATCCTGATATGAATCCAGGAGATAAAGAAGCTGAAATAAAATTCAAAGAGGCTTCTGAAGCTTATGCGGTGTTAAGCGATGCTGAAAAGAGAAGACAGTATGACCAGTTTGGCCATGCCGCATTTGAAGGCGGAGCAGGTGGAGCTGGAGCAGGTGGCTTCGATTTCGATTTTGGTGACATGGGAGATATTTTCGGAGATCTCTTTGGCGGTATGTTCGGAGGCGGCGGAAGCAGACGAAACAGCAATGGACCAAGAAGAGGTGCTGATGTAAGAGTTAATGTAAGAATTACATTTGACGAGTCAGTAAGGGGAACAACCAAGAAGATAGATGTTACATTAAAGGATGAGTGCTCAAGCTGTCACGGTACAGGAGCTAAGCCTGGTACATCACCAGAGACCTGTAGCAAATGTGGTGGTCGTGGACAGGTGACTTTCACACAGCAGTCATTCCTTGGAATGGTAAGAAGCCAGCAGCCATGTCCTGACTGTCATGGAACTGGTAAGATAATTAAGGAGAAGTGTCCGGATTGTTACGGAACAGGCTATATAAGCAGCAAGAAGACTATCGAAGTCAATATCCCGGCAGGTATCGATAATGGTCAGTGCGTACGTATACAGGGCAAAGGTGAGCCGGGAGTTAATGGCGGACCAAGAGGTGACCTCTTAGTTGCTGTTATTATCTCAGCAAGCACAGAATTTGAAAGAGACGGATACAATATATTCTCTAATGTTGTAATAAGCTATCCAACAGCGGTACTTGGCGGTGAAATCAAGGTTAAGACTGTTGATGGAGAAGTATTGTACGAAGTTAAGCCGGGAACAGCATCAGGTACAAGAGTAAGACTTAAAGGCAAAGGTATGCCAAGTGTAAGAAATGCAGCACAGAGAGGCGATCATTATATCACTTTAATAGTTGATATTCCTACAAAGCTTAATCAGGAGCAGAAGGACGCACTTATGGCATATGAAAAGGCGCTTACAGGCAATGAAAGACACGGTAAGAAGAAAGGTCTTTTCGGCAAATAAATACTATAGCTTACATATGTAATGTAAGTTTACACTCACCCCACAATGTGGTAAAATCCTACATTGTGGGGTATTATATTTATATGTATAATTCCTTATTGTAAAGATTGGAGATTAAAGCAGTAATATGAATTTAGAGACAAGATATAACGAACTTAATAAAGATTACGGTGCATATGAGCTTGTGAACATTGAAAAGCTTAATGACCTTAATTCTGTAGGACTTTTATTAAAGCATAAGAAATCAGGTGCGAGAGTTGCAATTATTTCTAATGATGATGATAACAAGGTATTTTCTATAGGTTTTAAGACACCACCGGATAATGACACGGGAATGCAGCATATAATTGAACATTCTACCTTGTGTGGTTCAAGAAAATATCCGGTTAAAGACCCATTTGTAGAACTATGCAAGGGTTCTCTTAACACATTTCTTAATGCAATGACTTATCCGGATAAGACAGTATATCCTGTTGCAAGCTGCAATATGGCAGATTTTAAGAATATTATGGATGTCTATATGGATGCGGTATTCTATCCTGCAATGTATGAGCATGAGGAGATATTCAAGCAGGAAGGCTGGCATTATGAGCTTGAAGATGTAGATGGAGAGCTTGCTTATAACGGAGTTGTATTTAATGAGATGAAGGGTGTGTATTCTTCAGCAGATGATGTGCTTTCAAGATATACATTTGTATCACTCTTCCCTGATTCTGAATACAAGAATGAATCCGGTGGTGACCCTGAGGCTATACCACAGCTTAAGTATGAAGATTTTATTAAGTATCACAAGGAATATTATCATCCTGTGAACAGTTATATCTATCTGTACGGAGATATTGATGTTGATGAGAGGCTTGAATATCTTAATAACGAATACCTCTCAGCTTTTGATAAGAATGATGTCAATATAGATGCCGAGGTAACTTTCCAGAAAGCATTTGACGCACCTAAGTATGAGACAAGAGAGTATGCAATTACTGATGATGAGCCAGAGGAGGATAACACTTATCTTTCTTACAATGTTGTTATCGGAACATCAACAGACCCAGTAAGCTATCTTGCATTACAGATTCTTGATTATGCACTTATCATGGCACCGGGTGCTCCGCTTAAGCAGGCACTTATTGACGCCGGAATTGGAACAGATGTGTACAGTGTGTTAGAGACTTCTGTGTATCAGCCGGTGTATTCAATTATTACTAAGAATGCGAATGAAAGTGACAGAGACAGATTTGTGAGTGTTGTTGAAGACACGCTTTCTGATATTGTTAAGAACGGTCTTAGCAAGAGAATGGTTAAGGCAGGAATCAACTATTACGAATTCAAATACAGAGAAGCTGATTTTGGGCCATATCCGAAGGGACTTATGTATTATCTCACAATGATGGACAGCTGGCTTTATGATGAGAACAAGCCATTTGTTCATGTTGAGGCAGGAGAGACATTTGAAATAATCAAGAAGAATTCAGAGAACGGCTTCTTTGAGAAATTCATTGAAGACAATATTATTAATAATAATCATGAGGTAGTGTTAAGTCTTGTTCCAAAGCATGGACTTGCAGAGGAGAAGGAAGCAAAGGAAGCAGAGCAGCTTGCAAAGTATAAGGCAACACTTTCCAAGGAAGAACTGGAAGAGCTTGTTAAGCAGACAAAGGCATTAAAGGAATATCAGGATACACCTTCAAGCCAGAAGGATCTTGAGAAGATTCCACAGCTTGAGTTAAAGGATATCACAAGAGAGCCGGCTAAGTTATATATTGACCCTAAGAAGATTGGTGGTGTTGATGTAATCCACCACAATATGTTCACTAATGGAATTGCATATATAATGATGTGCTACGACTGTAAGAATGTGCCTGATGAACTGCTTCCATATATCGGACTTTTAAGCTCGGTTCTTGGACTTATGGATACTGAAAAGTACACATATACAGAGCTGACTAATGAAATCAATATTAACTGTGGTGGAATCTCAACTGATGCTGCCATATACACAGATAATAAGGATTTTGACAAATGTACTATTATGTATGAGGTTAAGGGTAAGGTTCTCTATGACAATATCCAGTTCGTCCTTGATATGATGAATGAAATTATATATAAGACAAAGTTCTCAGATTATAAGAGACTTAAAGAGATAATTGCGAAGCTTAAGTCAAGAATGGAAAGCACAATGACAAGTGCAGGACATTCAACAGCAATGCTTGCAGGTATGGCACAGTTCTCAAGAAATGCATATTATTCTAACGAGATGAGAGGATATGGGTTCTATGAGCTTATACAGAAGCTTGACTCACAGTTTGATGAGCTTAAGGAAGATATCGCAGATAAGTTAAGCAAACTTGTCGATTATATATTCCACAAAGAGAATATTATTGTCAGCTTTACTGCTGATGATAAGGGATATGATGCATTTGCACCTGCTTTCGGAAAGTATGCGGAAGAATTGAAAAAATCGGACATGCCAGCATGCGAAAGAAAGTACACACCTGCAAATGTCAAGACAGGATATACTTCAGCTTCACAGGTCCAGTATGTTGCAAGATGTGGTAACTTCAGAGATGGAGGATATGAATACACAGGAGCATTAAGAGTGCTTAAGGTTATATTCTCGTATGATTATCTCTGGATTAATGTTAGAGTAAAAGGCGGCGCATACGGCTGCATGAGCGGTTCTTACAGAAACGGTGACATGTATATGGTTTCTTACAGAGACCCTAACTTAAGAAAGACTAACGATATATATGAAAATGCAGCAGACTATCTTGAACATTTTGATGTAAGCGACAGGGACATGGTCAAGTTCATAATCGGAACAATAGGTGATATGGATACACCTATGAATCCGGCAGCAAAGGGAACAAGATCATTTGGTGCATACATCTGTAACACAGATTATGAATCACTCAAGAAAGAAAGAGTTCAGGTTCTTGACTGTAATGTAGAAAGAATAAGAGAGCTTGCTCCACTTGTAAGATGTGCAATGGATGAGAATTATTTCTGCGTTGTGGGAAGCAGCAAGGAAATCAATAAAGAGAGTGAGCTTTTTGATAAGATACAGCCACTTATCAAGGTACAGGGATAACAGAAAGGAAGAATGTATGAATTTAGATGAGATGCTTGCAGCCAGCGGAATTACCGGGGGCGCTAAGGCAGAGAACACAAGAACTAAGACAGGCTTTGTAACATTTATAGGAAGACCTAATGTTGGTAAGTCAACACTTATGAATCAGATAATCGGACAGAAGATTGCGATTACTTCTAACAAGCCTCAGACTACAAGAAACAGAATACAGACTGTATACACTGATGAGCGTGGACAGATTGTTTTCGTTGATACTCCGGGTATCCACAAGGCTAAGAACAAGCTTGGTGAATACATGGTTGGTGCGGCAGAGAAGACAATCAGTGAGGTTGACCTTATATGCTGGCTTGTTGAGCCTACAACACATCTTGGAGCTGCCGAGGAGCATATCGTTGAGAAGCTTAAAGAATGTAAAACTCCTATAGTTCTTGTTATCAATAAGACTGACACAATCAAGAAAGAGGAGATTCTTCCGGTTATTGACTGCTACAGAAAGGAACTTGATTTTGTTGATATTGTTCCTGTGTGCGCAAGAAACGGCAATAATGTTGACGACCTGCTTGATGTTATATTCTCACATCTTGATTATGGTCCGATGTACTATGATGAAGATACAGTAACAGACCAGCCAATGAAGCAGATTGTTGCAGAGCTTATAAGAGAGAAGGCACTTCATGCATTAAATGATGAGATTCCACATGGAATTGCGGTTGTTATTGACAGCTTTAAGGAAAGAAGAAATGCAAGAGGTCCTATTACAGATATCGACGCTACTATCATATGCGAAAGAGATTCCCATAAAGGAATTATTATCGGCAAGGGTGGTGAAATGCTTAAGAAAATCGGAACTAATGCAAGATACGAGATTGAGAAGCAGCTTGACATGAAGGTTAATCTTAAGCTCTGGGTAAAAGTTAAGAAGGAATGGCGCGACAGTGATATTCTTCTTAAGAACTTCGGATATGACAAGAAGAAGGACAAATAATATACATGACAGGAGGGTGCGATGGCGGAGGTTACTACTGTTACAGGCATGATACTTTCCGCCATGCCTGTCGGGGAATATGACAGAAGACTGGTTATACTGACTAAGGAGTATGGCAAGATAACGGTATTTGCGAAAGGTGCGAGAAAGCCTAACAGCGCATTGATTGGTGTTACGAGAAGCTTTATATTCGGAACATTTGAGGTGTACCGTGGACGCGATTCATATACGATGTATAAGGCATCAGCTAAGGAGTACTTTGAAAATGTGGTAAATGACCTTAATGCCGTGTGCTACGCCTGCTATTTTGCTGAGATTGCAGATTATTATGGCAGGGAGAATCTTGATGCATCAGAAATGATTAATCTGCTTTATATCACTCTAAAGGCATTGGGCAGAGGTGCTGTAAGCCATGAACTTATAAGATTCATATACGAGATAAGAATGATTGCAGTTAACGGTGAGTGTCCGGATTTCTTCACATGTCACGAATGCGGAAGAGAAGATAATCTGTATGTATATTCATATTCAAGAAACGGACTATGCTGTAAGAATTGTGCCACAAATGTATATGATGGAATTACACTTTCGGGCTCAACGGTATATACACTCCAGTATATTGTCACAGCACAGCTTAACAGGCTGTATTCATTCACCGTTACCAAAGAAGTCCAGGAAGAATTAAGGCTTGTGGTAAACAGGCTGGAAAGCATTGTATTCGATAAAGAATTTAAGTCGAAGGAAATGCTTAATCTGACCATATAAATATTACATAAACTGGCTATGTTATCATATGCCAGTTTTTTGTATATTAAGGGGTAAAGATTTTATGTAACATTCAGACGAAAGGAGAGACAATATGCCGGATAAAAATGTGTCTCATAATAACCAGAAGAAAATAGCAGCAATTAATGATTATTCTGGTTTTGGAAGATGTTCTATTGCAGTTGAGCTACCTGTTATATCAGCAATGAAGATTCAGTGCTGTCCAATGCCTACATCGATATTTTCTAATCATACAGGTTTTGACAGCTTTTATTTTAAAGATTTCACAGAGAATATGCCGCCTTATATGGCAGAGTGGAAGAAGTTAAACCTTAAATTCGATGGAATTGTAACAGGGTTCTTAGGTTCACATAATCAGATTGCAATTGTTGAAGAATTTTTCAAGAATTTCAAGACCGAAGATAATATTGTTGTTATCGACCCGGTTATGGGTGATTACGGAAATCTGTATCCGACATATACTGATGAGACATGCCAGGAGATGAAGAAGCTTGTAAAATATGCAGATATTCTTACTCCAAACCTCACAGAAGCATGTATTATAACTGACGAGCCATACAGACCGGATTATTCCAATGATGAGCTTAAAAAAATTGCGATGAAGCTTGTTGCAATGGGACCATCTAAGATTGTTATTACAGGAATCCAGCGGGGCCATTATATTGGTAATTACTGTTACGAAAAGAACAGGGAAGACTATCTTATTAAGACTATGAAGGTTGGAACACAGCGTTCCGGAACAGGAGATATATTCGCATCAATAATAGCGGCAGACGCTGTCAATGGTGTGAATTTCCACGAGTCAGTAAGAAAGGCATCTACATTCATAAAGAAATGCATACTCAAGGCTATAGAGATGGATATTCCTCTGACAGACGGTGTGCCGTTTGAGGAACTGCTGACTACGTTGAAGTAAAAAGGAGAAGAATTACAATGGAGATATTATATAAGGTTCATAATAATTTATATGTTAATTTAACTAACAAATGTCCATATTCATGTACTTTCTGTTTAAGACAGACAATGGACAGAATCGGAGAGTCAGGCAGACTCTGGCTTGAGAGAGAACCATCATATGATGAGGTTATTGCTGAATTTGAAAAGTTCAATATGGATGAGTATGAAGAAGTCGTATTCTGCGGATTCGGAGAACCGACAGAAAGATTCGATGTTCTTATCAAGGTTGCTGAGTATGTCAAGAAAACATATGGCAAAAAGACAAGAATCAATACTAACGGAGTTGGAAATCTTGTTAATGGCAGAGACATTGTGCCAGAGATGGAAGGCTTGATTGACACAATATCAATCAGTCTTAACAATCCACACAAAGATGAATACAATGCACTTGTAAGAAGTAAGTTCGGCGAAAAATCATTTGATGAAATGATAAGCTTCGCAAAGGAATGTACCAGGTATATCCCTAATGTTGTTCTTACAACAGTTGACACAACCATATCTCACGAGGAAGAGGCAGAGTGTCAGAAGCTATGTGATGAGATAGGGGCTGCTTACAGGATTCGTCCCTGGGAGGATTAATGGCAGCAGTTTTATAATGTGACGTGTACGTATATAAAAACAATTCTTTGTTAAATACATTAAAAATATTGACCTTGACATTGGTTCATACTATACAATTGCATTATGAATATTAAATAGTTTTTGAAACAAAAATTATTGATATTCATGCAAATATATAATATAGTGATGCCTTTTAATGGCAGAAAGGGAGGTCAATATGCGCAGAATAACTAAAAGACGTCTTAGCAGTCTTTTATGTGCAGTTCTTATGCTTATTACAAGCATAGATGTGGCTGCATTTGCAGCAGGATCAGATGCGTCAAAAAGAAAGATTGACGTATGGGATATGGGTGCAGTACAGGAAGCAGATACTAGTAAATATAATAATAATATCACTGCTTCTGACTGGGATAGTTGTGCCAATGTATCCCAGGCTGGAAAATTTGTTGCTGGAGAGACAACATTTGGTGATCTTACTATCAATCATATAGCTAATGACAGATTGTTCTCAACATCAAGCAAAAACTATGGAACCAATGCTTTAGCAACAACAGCATATGATGATGGATATACAGCGGGTGGTATGTATTACTGTAATGGTACAGGAGGAGAGACAAGAAGAAATGTTACCATTAACAATGTAATAGCAGGAGATAAGATAGTTGTATACATGGCATCAAGCAATGCTGCTACAGGAACACTTGTTTTTAAATATCTTGGTGAAGATAATGAACAGGTAGAAAAAGCCAGCTTTACTAACAAGGGTACTAAATATGAATTTGTGGCTAAGTATAGTGGATCATATAAGGTATATACAGATGCAGCAGCAGGAAAACCTATATATAACAGAATTGTCAGGATACCTGGAGTTGCAGTAAGTGGAACAATAGATGGCGCACAGCTAAGCGGCTATAAGGTTATGTTTAAGGATGAGGCTAATGGTATTACATATGATGCAGATATAAAGGGGAATACATTTACAGCTACACTTGCAGCAGGCTGTAATTATACTGCAGTATTATCAGGAGTAGCAGGATATGGATTTTCGAATGCTACAAAGAATATTTCGACAACAGTAGATGAAGCTCTTACAGGAAAGTCTGGAGTTACATTAAGCATAGAAGAGAAGAAAGTGTATACATACACAGGAAAGGTTACAGGCTTTGCTGCTGACTATGATACATCTAATTTATCAGTCAAACTTGTGGCTGATTCATCTTCATTAGCAGATGATGTGATTCTTAAGCTTGATTCTGAAAAGGCATTTACAGCTACACTTGAACCTGATGTCAAGTATACAGTTGAACTTATCGGAGTTAATGATTATGAAGTTTTAAGCGGAGGCGAGATAATAAGTCAGGTAAGCTATTCCAGAGATATTGAAGTTTCTGCCAGAAGGTTATATAAGGCAGCAGGAAAGTTTGCAGGACTTGATGGTAATACAGCTGTTACAGATGTTAAGTTTACGAATGTAGATGATAAGTATATATATACAGGAAAAGTAACGACAGATGGATATGAAGTTATGTTAAGAAATGGTTCATATTCAATCGAAGCTGTTGCTGATGGATATAGAACAACAACACATATAGTAGTAAGCGATGCTGATGTGACTAAAGATATTTTAATGGTATCTACCAAGGATAAAGAGCAGGTTGAAAGAGTATCTGATATATATGTTGGATATGAAGAAAAAGGAAATATTAATTTTAATACAGTAAAAGAGGCGATATCAGCAATATCGGCAATGACACCAGCTCCGGATGAAAAGAACGGAGTTACTGTACATATTGCTCCTGGTACATACAGAGAACAGGTTGTTATATCAACTCCTTATGTAAGACTTGTTAATGATGAAAAGTCATCAGGTAAAGAGGTACTTCTTACATGGTATTATGGAATTGGATATGAGTATTACAGCATAGATTCAACCGGTTATTATAATGCTGAAAATGCATATGATAAGTATGATAAAGCTGCTGCTTCAAAGTGGGGTTGTTCAGTATTGCTTAAAAATACAGCAACTGGTTTTAGTGCTGATGGAATTACATTTGAAGCTTCTTTTAACCGATATATAACAGATGAAGAAATAGAAGATGGCGTAAGTCCAACTGATACGAAGCTTCCAGAAAGAAATTACTCAACAGATGTTACATCAAAAGCAGCAACTGAAAGAGCAACAGCCATGGCTATAGAAGCTGATAAGGTAGAATTTACAGATTGTGCATTCCTTGGAAGCCAGGATACATTATATACAGGTAATTCTGCAACTAATATGTATTTTAAGAACTGTCGCATAGAAGGTAATACAGATTACATATTTGGTGATGGCAATGCAGTATTTGACGGATGTGAGCTTAGATTCTTTGGTTATAGTACAGGCTCTGTTGGCGGTTATATTACAGCACACAAGCCAACAGCAGCAACTAAGGCAGGGTATGTGTTTAGAAACTGTACAATAACAGGAAACGATGAACTTGAGGTAAATGCGGGATATCTTGGAAGACCTTGGGGACAGGATGCGAGAGTAACATTCCTTAATACTAAGATAAATGGCAGTTACATAAAAGATGAAGGATGGTTTGATATGTCTGGTAACAAACCAGAAAAAGCAAACTATAAAGAATATAATTCTGTTTACACAGATGGAACAGCAGTTGATATGTCTAAGAGAGTTACAGGAGTTGTGACAGATGACAGCGTTGCAAAGAAAGATGTTGTGAATGATTATCTTTCTGGCTGGACACCTTCGGATTATGTTGCTGATGAGAGTACAGTGATATTTGAAAAAACACCATATCTTGTTGATAATGGAGATATCAATGCACCATATCCAGGACATACTCTTACTGTAGTATACTCACTTGGCAATGCAAATGATGCATCTGATGCATCAGTAATCCGTTGGTATATTGTTGATAATGATGGAAACAGGACTCTTGTAAAAGCAACAAGCGCCAATGTAGACAATACATATAAAATCACAAAAGATGCAATTGGAAAGTATATTGAAGTTGAAGTTGTACCTGAAAACATAAGCGGAATAAAGTCTGAAGCGGTAAGTTATAAGGCAGATGCATATGTAAGGGAAGGATATGAAGATCCAACGGGTTCAACAGATATAGAACTTGGAGATGGAGTAAATGTATTTTTAGCAGGTGATTCAACAGTTAAGGATTATTCAGCATCAGGTATGTATATGAGTGGCAAGGCTCAGGCAGAAGGTTCATGGGGTGAATATTTACAGACATTCTTTGACTCTTCAAAGGTTAAGGTACAGAACTATGCTAATGGAGGAAGAAGCAGCCGTAACTTTATTAATGAAGGATCATTAGATAAGATAAAAGCCAATATTAAAGAAGGCGATTATCTGTTTATACAGTTTGGTCACAATGATTGCGCTAATGGAAAAGGATATCTTGAAGATAGATATGTACCACTTGGAGAACCAGATGCTAACGGAATATATCCGGTAACAGCAGGAACTAAAGTGGCAACACCATCATCGCTTGCTTCAAAGTATGGTGACAGCTTTTATTCGTATGATTGTGGTGGTACTTATAAGTGGTATCTTACACAGTATATCGAGACAGCGAGAGAAGTAGGAGCTATACCGGTTCTTGTAACACCAGTATCAAGACTTTATTATACAAATGATGGAACTATCAAACCACATCATGATTCAACAGATACAACAACAGGAACACTGGTAACAGAAAATAACGCCTATGTTGAGGCAGTTAAACAGCTTGCAAAGGAACAGAATGTGTTGCTTATTGATGGATTTGAGATAACAAAAAATATGTATGAGGAAGCATACAAAGCAGATGAAAAGGCAGCTAATGGCAAATCTGTTAATGGTATGCAGGTTATGTCAGCAGGAGATAGCACACATAGCAATAAGCTTGGCGGTTTTATAACAGCAGAACTTTTTGCACAACAGATTCAGAATATGAATATATCACTCTCAAAGGCTGTCAAAGCACCATCAAGGGTAGCGGGCGTTAATCCAGATGGACAGCAGGTATTTGTTGTTGATAAAAATGGAACACTTACAGCAAAAGCAGCAGATTCAGATGGCAGTTTTACAGTTGATGCAGTTTACTGGACAACAAAAGGTCAGAGTCTTTTAAGTGCTATTAGTGCAAAAAATGAAGAGCTTAATAAGAGTGATAATCCGGCGCCAGGACCAACACCAACGCCAGGACCAACACCAACGCCAGGACCAACACCAACGCCGGATCCGACACCAACGCCAGATCCAACGCCAGCACCGGATACGGGTGATGATAATAAGAAAAGCGATGAAACCATTTCAGGTGATAAGGAACAGGCAGAAGATAGTGTAAAGACAGCTGATGTGTATAATGTAGCAGGTTATAGTATAATGTTGTTTATGGCATTAGCAGGAATTGTATTTGTTATACATGAAGATAAGAAGAAAAAGAACACTATTGATTAATGCATAATATAAGCCGGATGTATAATAACAGAAGTTGTTATATATCTGGCTTTTCTGATATTTTTTGAATTACATATATGTTGGCAGTGCATTAAAAATTATACAATGTGCTATTTAAGTGTGAAAGTATATTGAGCTTGGGAGGATTAAGACATCATTCCTCTTGCTAATCAGCACTAAATGTTATAAAATAATTAAGATTATGTAGCAGCCGATGCAGTTCGATGTAGTCAGGCTGTTGCCTTTAGGAGGATTATATTATTATGGAAAAGACAATGGAGAAAATTGTTTCTTTAGCTAAGGCAAGAGGATTTGTTTACCCAGGTTCTGAAATCTATGGCGGATTAGCTAATACCTGGGATTATGGTAACCTTGGTGTTGAGTTAAAGAACAATGTTAAGAAGGCATGGTGGCAGAAGTTCGTACAGGAAAGCCCATACAATGTAGGAGTTGACTGTGCAATTCTTATGAACCCTCAGACTTGGGTAGCATCAGGTCATCTTGGTGGATTTTCTGATCCATTAATGGACTGCAAGGAATGTCATGAGAGATTCAGAGCAGATAAACTTATAGAAGACTGGGCAGACGAGAATTCATATGATCTCGGCGGTTCAGTTGATGGATGGACACAGGAGCAGATGAAGAATTTCATCGATGAGAAGAATATCTGCTGTCCTTCATGTGGAAAGCACAATTTCACAGATATAAGACAGTTTAACCTTATGTTTAAGACATTCCAGGGTGTAACTGAGGATGCCAAGAACACAGTATATTTAAGACCAGAGACAGCTCAGGGTATCTTTGTTAACTTCAAGAATGTTCAGAGAACATCAAGAAAGAAAGTACCTTTTGGTATTGGACAGATTGGTAAGTCATTCCGTAACGAGATTACACCAGGTAACTTCACATTCAGAACAAGAGAGTTCGAGCAGATGGAATTAGAGTTCTTCTGCAAGCCTGGAACAGATCTTGAGTGGTTCACATACTGGAGACAGTACTGCATCGACTGGCTTAAGGCATTAGGAATGAAGGAAGATGAGATGAGAGCAAGAGATCATTCACCAGAAGAACTCTGTTTCTACTCTAAGGGAACAACAGATATCGAATTCCTCTTCCCATTCGGATGGGGCGAGCTCTGGGGTATTGCAGACAGAACAGATTATGACCTTACTCAGCATCAGACAGTATCTGGTGAAGATATGTCATACTTTGATGATGAAGCTAAGGAGAAGTATATACCATATGTTATTGAGCCTTCACTTGGTGCGGATCGTGTAACATTAGCATTCCTTTGCTCAGCTTATGATGAGGAAGAGCTTGAAGGCGGAGATGTAAGAACGGTTCTTCATTTCCACCCAGCATTAGCACCAGTTAAGATAGGTGTTCTTCCACTTTCTAAGAAGTTAAATGAAGGTGCAGAAAAGGTGTATGCAGAACTTTCTAAGTATTACAATTGTGAGTTTGATGACAGAGGTAATATTGGAAAGAGATACAGAAGACAGGATGAGATTGGTACTCCATTCTGTATCACATATGATTTTGATTCAGAAGAAGATGGTGCTGTAACTGTAAGAGACAGAGATACAATGCAACAGGAAAGAATAAAGATAGCAGATCTTAAGGCGTATTTTGAAGATAAGTTCAGATTTTAATTAATAAAAGAACGGAATTTAAATCGATAATTAAAAGGAAAGAATTATGCTGTGTACTAAATGTGGTCAGGAATATGAGGGCAGTCAGTGTCCGAGATGTGATGGACCTGTTATATTAGTTAACAACAGTGATTATCTTGCCAGAAGAAAAGCATATGAGGAGAAGCAGGCTTTGAAAGAGAGGTCTGCTTCTTCTGATAAAAAAGAGGAATCACAGAGTGACTATGGACAGGCATTAGCAAAACGCGTGCAGGCAATAAAGAAGAAGAGCAGAAACAAGACAGAAAGTAAGAAGCAGAGCCAGAACAGAAGCAAAGCGGACAGCAGAAAGCAGAGCCAGAGTAAAGCAGGTGGCAGTAGAAATGATAATCAGGAAAAGCCACAGATAAGAATTGCACGACGTCAGATTAACAAAAGAATGAAAATGATAGCGGCAGCACTGATAGCAGTAGTGCTTATTGGTGTCGCAGCATTTGGAATATACAAGCTTGCAACTAAGAAGAATTATGCTCTATATGTAAGCTACAACGGAAAGATATATGATATAGCAGGGCTGGACAGCAATTATGTATGTGATGAAAGTAATGCAATATTTGCGGCAGACAGTAAGACTTTCTATACAGCACAGTGGCCGGAACAGATAGATTCAGAGAAGAATATCTTAAGCGTTGCGAGTGACAATGGAAAGTATTTCGTTACGGTAACATATGATGAGTCCAACTCGTCTGGCAGATATTCAATGTACATATGGAGTAAGGACGAATGTGTTCTTGTGTCAGAAGATAATCTGCAGAAAGAGATTATGTATATCTCTGATGACGGTCTTGTTATATACACGAATATTAATATTATTAATGACGAGGGTTCTACTAATGGAACAAGCCTTGCCATGAGCAGAGTCAAAGAAGTTAAGAAACAGCCTGAGGCACAGACAACTCTTATAGAGGGTAATCTTAATAAGGCATATGTGTATGAGTCAAAGCACCTGATAGTATGTCTTACTAATGCAGGCTCATTGTATACATATGATTATGAGAAAAAAGAAAAGCCGGTTTCAGTTGCAGATGCAGTTATGCAGTTATGGCCTGTGTCAGAGAACATGCCAGGTGTGTATACAGCGAATGCAGACAGCCTTAACACAAGAAAAGATGTGGATACATTGCTGTATTCTAAGAGTGATGGAGTATATTATTACTCATGCAAAGATGCATCTGCGTATAAGATAGACAAGAAGACAGACAATGATGCAGATTATGTATTTGATAGAGACAATTCGCTTATATACAGAATTTCAGGTACATCAATGACATCAGCACTTATCAGAGAAACTAAAGTGAGTGAGTATGTGGATGTTGATTCTATGACTAAGGAAAAGAATTACATATATAATTCATCAGATGGTCAGATAGTGTATGTTAATGCGAAAGGACAGCTTCGAGTAGTTGATAACAACAAGATTACAGACATTGCGTCAGATGTTAATGCAGGTTCATTATCTAAAGTGTATAATAAAGGCAAGGCTTTAACATATGTTTCAGGCGGCAGGCAGTACTATATGGATAACATTAAGAGCAAAGCTGTTGCAATTCTGGAATCAGATGCAGTTACAGATACAGAGGGAACATATTTTTACAAGAACCGAATCTATGCGTATGATGCTGATAATATTCTTTATTCTAATACACTGAAGGGAAATGATATCAGCAATATAGGCTACGTTGAAAGATTGTGGCTTGGAACAGAACTAAGATAATTGCAAATGTATTAAAACAGGTATAAGTTATGGATTTATTTGAATATATGCGTGAAAACAATAAGAATACAGAATCTCCATTGGCTATGAGATTAAGACCGGAAACACTCGATGAAATGGTAGGACAGTCTCATATAATCGGAAAGGATAAACTGCTTTACAGGGCAATTAAGGCAGATAAGCTTAGCTCAGTAATATTTTATGGTCCACCTGGAACAGGAAAGACAACTTTAGCTAGAATAATTGCTAATACAACAAGTGCAGAGTTTAATCAGGTTAATGCCACAGTTGCCGGAAAGAAGGATATGGAAGAGGTTGTTGCCAAGGCGAAAGACAATCTTGGAATGTATGGAAGAAAGACCATTCTTTTCGTAGACGAGATTCACCGCTTTAATAAGGGACAGCAGGATTATCTGCTTCCATTTGTTGAGGATGGAACAATAATTCTTATTGGTGCAACGACAGAGAATCCGTACTTTGAAGTAAATGGAGCTTTAATATCAAGGTCAATAATATTTGAATTAAAACCACTAGAGAAAGAAGATATCAAGACAATAATAAAGCGTGCTGTGTATGATGAGAAGAAGGGCATGGGAAGCTACAATGCAGCAATAGACGATGATGCACTGGAATTCCTTGCAGATATATCCAACGGAGATGCGAGAAATGCACTTAATGCCATTGAACTTGGAATACTCACAACAGACAGATCAGATGATGGAGTTATACATATAGATCTTGCAACAGCACAGGAATGTATCCAGAAGCGCTCGGTAAGATATGATAAAGAGGGTGACAACCACTATGATACAATATCAGCATTTATTAAGAGCATGAGAGGCTCAGACCCTGATGCAGTAAGCTATTATCTTGCCAAGATGCTGTATGCAGGTGAAGATATTAAATTCATAGCAAGACGAATAATGATATGTGCCAGTGAGGATGTAGGCAATGCTGATCCTAATGCACTGCAGGTTGCAGTGGCTGCGGCACAGGCTGTTGAGCGCATCGGAATGCCGGAAGCACGTATTATATTAAGTCAGGCGGCACTCTATGTTGCGACAGCACCTAAGAGTAATGCATGTTACATGGCAATTGATAAGGCACTTGATGTAGTTAAGAATTCAAAGACTGCACCGGTTCCTGTACATTTGCAGGATGCCCATTATAAGGGTAGTGCCAAGTTAGGACACGGTGTAGGATACTTATATGCACATGATTATCCTAATCATTACGTCAGACAGCAGTATCTTCCTGATGCTTATGTGAATGAGAAATTCTATGAGCCGGGAGATATGGGATATGAGAGGGATATTAAGAAACATTTGGATAAGATTAAGTCGGAGGCATAGTTTCCAATGAGGGATTACATAAACAGACTTTCAAGAGGCAGTTCAATTATCAAAGTACCAAAGCTGTCATGCAGTGAGGAACAGATTACCATGGATATTATGTGTAATACAGTTGCTACAGGCAGCTTCATATGTGATGCCACCGATAAGGTTTATGGAATGGTCTATGCTGACAATGAGAGGGTAAAGATTCTTTCAGAACAATTTGGTGGTACGCATATTATAACTGAATATCAGGTGGACGCTTCCGGACTTGAAGAAAATGATGAGATAGAGGGAACATTTACAGTAGTATGTAATGCCGGCGAGAAAAAGATACCATTTGTATTCAGATGTATGAAAGAGAATCAGGATGATATAAGAAATCATGTTAAGACTGAAGCAGTTGTTCTGCACATTGATAACGAAGAGAATACAATTATACACAAAGATGAAGCAGAGCAGTTTGAATGTGTGCTTATAAAGAGCGGGACAGAAGAAACAGAGATTGATATATATGCAGATGCAGATTTTATTGAATTAGAGAAAGACAGCTTATCAACTGATGATTTTGCAGGTGACAGGGCTGTAATTAAATATATAGTTAATCCACAGAAAATGCATGCAGGCAACAACTATGGATATATACATATAGTGAGTTATACACAGCATTTAAAGATAAATGTAAGCGTTATATGTAAGAAGGCTGATGAATCGGAAGATTTTGAAGTTAGAACAGAAGAAAAACTTGCACGATATAAGCTTACAAAGCTTTATCTTGATTTCAGAATGAAGAAAATCAAAAAAGAAAAATGGATTGCTGAATCTATGCAGACGGTTGACCGAATAAGGGGAATTAAGGGGACAGATGTATTTTATGATATTGTGCAGATACAACTGCTTATGGCGTCCGGAAGAGAGAAAACAGCAACACAGATATATAATAATATCAAGAAAGATATAGTTGGAAGAATTGGTGAAAATGTAGAACTTTACTGCTATTTTCTGTATGTTTCGACACTTATTGTGCGTGAAGAGGAGTATACGGCTCAGGTTTTATCACAGGTTAAGAAGTTTTTTGAGAATGGCTATGATACATATAGAATATTATGGATACTTTTTTACCTGAGTACAGATTCAGATAATAAGAGTATAAGACTTGTAAGAATAAAGGATGTAATTAATTCAGGATGCATAAGCCCTGTTATGTATATTGAGGCTATGAACATTATTAATGCACAGCCTGTTTTACTACGGGTGCTTAATCAGTTTGAAATGCAGGTTATTAATTATGGATGCAGGAACGACATTATTAGCGAGAAGCTTGCAATGCAGATTGCAGATGTTGTGGCTAATGAGAAGAATATTAATATTAATACTCTTATTATACTAAAAAAGATATATGATAAATATGAGAAAGACGAGATACTGACAGTTCTTGTAACCCAGATGGTAAGAATGGGCATGACAGGAGAAAACTGCTTTGAGATATATGAAAAAGGAGTATTAAGAGGCCTGAAAATAACAAGATTATATGAGTTTTATATTGCCAGTATGCCTAAAAAGACAGACAGGCAGCTGCCAAAGATAGTGTTGATGTATTTTGCATATGACAATACTCTTACAGATGCAGATAAAGCATTTTTATATGCAAATGTGGTGACGGGCAGAGATTCGTACTATAAGAATATCTATGAAGGTTATGAAAGAAATATAGAGATATATGTGTATGAACAGCTTAAAGCCGGCAATATCAGTGACAATCTTGTTGTATTATACAAGGCACTTCTTAAGACACAGCTTGTGTGTGATGACACAGGCACATTTGTAAGTAAAATGCCATATATGTACAGAATGCAGTGCTTTAGTGATGTGGTAAGATATGTACATGTCAGATATCCGCAGTTTACAGAAGAAACAGTATATGAGCTTTCAGGGGAAACAGCATATATATGTATGTATGGAAGTGACTGCGAGATTACATTTGAATGTATTGACGGACAGATTAGAAAAGATACAATTGATTATGATATAGAAAAAGTGTTTGATATACAGCAGTATGCAGAGGTGTTTGAGGCTGCAGGTGATTATGGAAAGAACAATTCCAGAATAATTATGAGCAGAATCTGTGAAATGAGAAAGAATTCACAGTATACACAAGAAACACTTAAGCTGTACAAAACAATAAAAAAGGAACAGGGTATCAGTGAACAGTATAAACAGCAAGTTAATGCCTGGATGATTGATTATTACTATCATTATTATGAAGAAGATGATTTCTGGCATGAATACAATTATGTTGATACAGATAATCTGACGAAGAAGGATGCGGGAAAACTGATAGAGATACTTATAGATTCATCAATGTATTCACAGGCATATGAGATAGCCGGTATATACGGTTGCTGTATGGCAAAAGCGGCAAAACTTCTTAAAATGACTGACTATATTCTTACAAATGTATCAGACGGACATAGTCAGATTATTGATGAGATTACTCAATATATATTCAGACACAACATTTATAATGAACCTGTTCTTTCTTATATGTGCGAATACTATAATGGGACTAATGATGAAATGTATGCTGTGTGGAAGTCAGCAGTTAATTATAATGTAAATGTATTGCATATGTCAGAAAGGATTCTTGCCCAGATGATGTATACAGGTGTGCATACTGGAAGATTTACAGAGGTGTTTGCTGATTATTATAGTAAGATTCCTGATATGCTTATAGTAAAGGCATATTTATCTTATAATTCACAATTCTATCTTCTCAGGCAGAAGAAGGCTAATGATATAGTATTCAGAGTTATAGAGGAGTGCATGGGGGATGGATATGGATTGCCAGAGTGTTGTTATGTAGCATGGCTTAAGAATCTGTCAAGAAACCCTGTTGCGTTAAGAGAAGATACATCTGAAAAAGAACTTGCACAATCAGTTCTTAATGAATTATGTGAACATGACAGAATATATGGATTTTTCAAAAAATTCAAAGGAATACTGGATTTACCATACAATATGCAGGGACTTACTATTGTTGAATACATAGCAGATCCAGATGATAAAGTATCTTTGACATATAGTATTAATGGGGCTGACAGACTGGTGCAGGTTATGAAGTCTAACGAATGGGGAATATTTACATGCAGGTTTAATCTGTTTTATGGGGATTCATTAGAATATACATTTATAGTTAATGACAGCAATGAACAGGCATCTACAGAGCCGGTAGTCTGCGAATATAAGGATATTCCATCAGAGAACACAGATGGAAGGATTGACATGCTTAATGATTGTCTTGCAAGCAGACAGCAGCATGACCTTACAACATTAAGAAAGCTCATGTATAGTTACTGTGTTGAGGAATACGTTACAAGAGAAATGTTTACAATTGTCAAATGAGGATAGCAGATATGGAGCAGTGTAAAGGACTTATAGCAGGAATAGATATAGGATATAGTAAAATTCAGGCAAGTGTATATTCATATAATTCACGGAATGTGCAGACGGTAAAACTGACAGAGGATTCAAAGGAAAAGACCAGTCTTGCAAATGTTGTCGCTGAATGTATGCGAGCAACAGGTACATCACAGATTCAAAGCATATGTGTAACCATTCCCGATTATCATTCTGATGAAATATCTGCTGTCAGGGATACTCTTAAAAAATGTGGTGTATCAGATGGCAGATGGCAGGTATTAAGCAGAGTTGAAAGCTTTGCATATTATGCGTACAGACAGAAAAGTGAGCTTCATGCTGCTGGTGTGGCACTGTTTGACTACACAAGTGAAGGAATAAGGTGTGATTATCTTGCAGTCAGGAAGAATGACAATAGTAACTATCTGCTTCAGGAACATACAGGATACACATCTGATATATTAAAAAAAGCTGTGATAAGCAAAGAACTTGGACTGGCTGAGAATGAGTTGTGTACATTTGCAGAAGAGTATTTTTCTAAAAGACATGTTTCGGCGGCATATCTTACAGGTGAAGGTTTTGATGTTGAAAAGCTTCCTGAAAGATTTGCAAAGCTTATGGTTACGAGAAGAAAAGCATTTGTCGGACAGAATCTTTTTGCAAAGGGTGCATGCTTTGCGGCAATGGAGATATTGAAGCCGGAAGTGTTTAAGAATGTCATAATGCTTCTTGATAATCATGTGAAATGTGGTATAGAAATAGATATTTCGTCATATGAAAAGCCAATGAGATTCAGGCTGGTAAGACCGGGAAGTAACTGGTATACTGCCGGACGGACTGTGGAATGTATACTTGAGGATATGAGAAGCATTACATTTAAAATAATAACACCTGAGAATAAATATTATGATGAAGTTGTTGATATAAGTGAAATTCCATTCAGGGAAGGGAAAACAACAAGAGTATCTGTGAGCGTAAGCTTTACGGATTCTGACAGGTGTAATATTACAATAAAAGATCTTGGATTTGGCGAGTTTGTCAAAAGTTCAGGAAAAGTTATAAGCAAAGAACTTGTATTAAGAAGCTGAGAATGTGGAAAACATCAGGAAACGGAGAAATACAATGGGGAAAATAATACTGTGCAGAGGAAAGAAGGCAGATACACCACTGACTGTTTTACAGACAGGTGTGAAGTTATATACAGCAGAAGAACTCTGTTATTATATTTATAATAATATATATCTGATTGGACAGGATTTTATAGATGATAATCTTATCAGTTTTCTTGATGAAACCGGAGAAAAAGAGCTGGCAGAAAGAGTAAGGAAGCTGAAAGAAACAGGAGGTTCATTAGCACAGATATTTGTAATAATACTCAAGACAATAGATTATTATTCTGTTGCAGAGATTGAGCAGTTAAAAGGGATTCTTAATACTCTTGGAAAGCAGAGCGTATGCGAAAGGCTTAAAGCAAGAGGAGACGGATATCTCAATGCTGGATATTATTTTGCCTCGGTCAGATGTTACGAGTCAATTATAAAAGATTACAAGGGAAAAGATTTGTTGGCAGCTGATTATGCAAAAGTTTATCATAATCTGGGAACTGCCTATGCAAGAATGTTTATGTATGATAAAGCGGTGATATATTATGATGAGGCATATAGGACGGGTCAGCATGAGGAATCAAAAAAATGCAGTATAGCAGCTTTAATTATGGCAAAGAAGGATAAAGAACCTGTTAATGTTGATGCGGATGAAGATGAATATGTTGTCCAGAAGGAATTGGAAACTTTAATGGATAATGCCAGATATAGTGATGAATATAGGGAACTTGAAGATATTGCCAGATTAAAAGCAGAT
This sequence comes from Lachnospira eligens, assembly GCF_009680455.1. Classification (GTDB taxonomy): domain Bacteria; phylum Bacillota; class Clostridia; order Lachnospirales; family Lachnospiraceae; genus Lachnospira; species Lachnospira eligens_A. The sequence continues at coordinate 227,777 of NZ_WKRD01000002.1, read as the reverse complement.
GGCAATCTGGCACAGTACAACAGGGCGGTAGATGAAAGACTTGACAGGTGGAGAACGGCATACATTAAATATAGCAAAACATTTTAAAGAATTGTGGTGGATATATGGGAATATTTAAAAAAGCTGAAAAAGAAACGATATATGATGATTATGATGATGAATCGTACAGAGATGAGGAACTGCTAGAAGAGGCAGAGAAGGAAAAAACTGCCAATAAAATGTTTAATATATTGAATATATATGAAACGTTTGATAAGAAGAATAAGAAAAAACATGAAGACCGCAAGAGCGGAGAACTTGATGAGAAAACAAAGGAAAAACAGCAGCAGGCCAAGATAGAAGAAGAAAAATATGATCATCTGTTAAACAGTATGCAGGCACAGACGCTTATCAAGGCAGTTGAGAAATATGGAAAGGATGAGGAAGACCGCAAAGAGATAGATGCTATACCTATTGAGCTTCCAAAGGAAAAATCCGACCTTGATAAAATTGCAGAATATGCGATGAGCAGGAATATAGACAGTGTCAATATAAAGGATTTCAGTACACATGATATTGAGGTTTATGTAAGAGAACAGTGTGATATCATGGAAGAAGCAGCGACACATGTAGAAAATGCTAAAGCTGAGTATGAGGCTGTTACTGAAGAATATAATGATATACAGATTATGGAAGAAGCTCCCACACAGATACGTGATAAAATATTGAGCTGTGCAGAGACCATAGACAACATGATGGTTGACAGGCGTATTCTTAAAAGTACAGAACATAAGCTGTCAAATGCGGCATACAGGCGCATGGAAGCTGTGGAAAATGAAATGCCAGGTGGAATAAAGCTTTTGAAAGCATCCGAAGATTATTATGATACTGTTAAGAGAGATTTAAGGATACTTGAGGCAGAACAGCTTAATCTTAGAACTGATGCGGACGTTCTTGTTACAAGACAGATTAAGATAAGAAGGCTTGCGAAAACAGCAATCTTTGCGCTTGCGGCAGTGTTTGCAGTATTTCTTATATCGATGACACTTGTTCAAAATGACAGTGATACGGCACTTTTTATAGGAATATCTTTATTTGCAGCAATTCTTGCAGTTGGAATGTTTGCTTTATTAAAGGTTACTGAAAGAAATGTGATTATAACCGAAATAAAACTTAATAAAGCTACAGCACTGCTTAACAAAGTAAAGATTAAGTTCATTAATGCAGCAAATACGCTGGATTATGAATATACAAAGTTCGGAGTTAAAAGTTCATATGAACTTGATAAGAAATACAGACTGTACGAGGAGATGAAAAAAGAGCAGATTAGAATGCTTGATATGACATCATCACTTAATTCTGCTGAAAATGAGCTTGAGAATATGCTTAAGAATTTAGGACTTTACAGTCCACATATATGGCTTGGAAGAGTGAGGGCAATCATTAATCCTAAGGAAATGGTTGAAGTGCGGCATGAAATAAATACTCGCCGTTATAAATTAAGGCAGCAGATAGAGTACAATGAAAAACGTATTGATGAAGCAAAGGAAAATATTAAAAAGATAACGCTTTCAAATCCGGCACACAGCGATGGTGCAATGCGCGTAATTGAAATGTATGAGAAGCGACATTCACGGGTTGCAAAATAAAATTGATATGTTACAATAAACAGTGGCTTTTTACGCATATGAATGATAAAAAGCGAAAGAAGTATGGAGGCTATAAGGATGAAAGAAAGACTTGAAGCAATTAGAGAAAGAGCTTTAGCACAGATTAATGAAACTGATTCGCTTGATAAACTGAATGATATCAGAGTCGCTTTCCTTGGAAAGAAGGGTGAACTTACAGAAGTACTTAAAGGTATGAAGGAAGTTGCACCAGAAGACAGACCTAAGGTTGGTCAGATTGTTAATGAGACAAGACAGGCAATTGAAGAAGTATTAGATAAGGCTAAGACAGAATTAGCTGCCAAGAAGAGAGAACTTCAGTTAAAGAGTGAAGTAATAGATGTTACTCTTCCATCTAAGAGGGATGAGTTAGGACATAAGCATCCTAATACACTTGCATTAGAAGAAATCCAGAAGATATTCATCGGAATGGGTTATGAAGTAGTTGATGGACCAGAAGTTGAGTATGATTACTACAACTTTGAGGCACTTAACATACCAGCTAACCACCCGGCTAAGGATGAACAGGATACATTCTACATTAATGATAAGATAGTACTCCGTACACAGACTTCCCCTGTTCAGGCAAGAGTTATGGAGAAGGGCAAGCTCCCTATCAGAATGATTTCTCCAGGACGTGTATACAGAGCAGATGAAGTTGATGCTACACATTCACCATGCTTCCATCAGGTAGAAGGTCTTGTAATTGATAAGGGAATCACATTTGCAGACCTTAAGGGAACTTTAGCAGAATTCGCTAAGGAGCTTTTCGGACCTGATACTAAAGTTAAATTCAGACCACATCATTTCCCATTCACTGAGCCTAGTGCCGAGATGGATGTAAGCTGTTTCAAATGTGGTGGTAAAGGATGCCGTTTCTGTAAGGGCGAGGGATGGATTGAAATCCTCGGCTGTGGAATGGTTCACCCACATGTATTCGAGCTTTGTGGAATTGATAAGGAAGAATATACAGGATTTGCCTTTGGTGTAGGACTTGAGAGAGTTGCTCTTCTTAAGTACGAAATCGATGACATGAGACTTCTTTATGAGAACGATATCAGATTTATAAAGCAGTTCTAAATCGATTCATATAGTGGTCTAACGACTGGAATAAGATAAAGTATATTTAAGGAGAATGACGATATGAATACATCATTAAATTGGATAAAAGCAATGGTTCCAGGTCTTGAGTGTACAGATCAGGAATTCAGAGATGCTATGACACTTTCAGGAACTAAGGTGGAGTGTTTTAATGCATTTGACAAGAACCTTGATAAAATCGTAGTTGGACAGATTCTCTCAGTTGAGAGACATCCTGATGCAGACAAGCTTGTAATATGTCAGGTTAATGTTGGCAGCGAGAATGTCCAGATTGTAACAGGTGCACCTAATATTGAAGTTGGTTCAAGTGGACAGAAGGTTCCTGTAGTATTAGACGGAGGTAAAGTTGCCGGAGGACATGACGGCGGCGCACTTCCAGAAGACGGAATTAAGATTAAGAAGGGCAAGTTAAGAGGCGTGGAGTCATGCGGTATGATGTGCTCTATCGAGGAACTTGGTTCTTCAAGAGAATTCTTCCCGGATGCACCAGAGGAAGGAATATATATATTTGGAGATGATGCTGTTGTTGGTTCAAGTGCGGTAGAGTACTTAGGACTTAATGATACAGTATTTGAATATGAGATAACTAATAACCGTGTAGACTGCTACAGCGTTATCGGTATCGCAAGAGAGGCTGCTGCTACATTCAGAAAGCCTTTCAATCCACCGGTTGTTACTAAGACAGGTAACGATGAGGATGTTAACACAATGGTTTCAGTTGATATTGAAGCTAAAGAACTTTGCTCAAGATATGTTGCAAGAGTTGTTAAGAATATCAGACTTGCTCCATCTCCAAAGTGGATGCAGCAAAGACTTATGACAGCAGGTATCAGACCAATCAACAACATTGTTGATATCACTAACTATGTTATGGAAGAATATGGTCAGCCAATGCATGCATATGACTATGATACTATTGCAGGTCACAAGATTGTTGTAAGAACAGCAACTGATGGCGAAAAGTTCGTAACACTTGACGGACAGGAGAGAACTCTTGACGCACAGACACTTCTTATCTGTGATGGTGAGAAGCCAGTTGGTATCGCAGGTATCATGGGTGGCGAGAATTCAATGATTACTGATGATGTCCAGACAATGCTTTTTGAAGCAGCTACATTTGACGGAACTAACATCAGAAAGACAACTAAGAAGATTGGTTTAAGAACAGACGCTTCTGGTAAATTTGAGAAGGGACTTGATCCAGAGAACGCAATGGAGGCTATCAACAGAGCATGCCAGCTTATTGAAGAGCTTGATGCAGGTGATGTTGTAGGAGGCGTGGTTGATGTATATCCTGACCCTGTAACTAAGAAGAGACTTCCATTTGAGCCGGCTAAATACAATGCTTTACTTGGTACTAATGTATCAGATGAAGATATGCTTTCTTACTTTGAAAGACTTGAAGTTGAATATGATAAAGATGCTAATGAGCTTATTATCCCAACATTTAGACAGGATCTTAACAGAGACGCGGATATGGCAGAGGAAGTTGCAAGATTCTTCGGATATGACAACATTCCTACAACTCTTCCTAAGGGAGAGACAACAATGGGTAAGATTTCATTTGAGCAGAGTATTGAAGATGCAGCTTCTGAGGTTGCCCAGTTTACAGGATTCTCACAGGCTATGACATACTCATTCGAGAGCCCTAAGGTATTCGATAAGTTAAAACTTCCTGCTGATTCTGTATACAGAAAGACAGTTGTAATCTCTAATCCATTAGGAGAGGATTTCTCGGTTATGAGAACACTTCCAATTCACGGAATGCTTACATCTTTATCTACTAACTATAACAGAAGAAACAAGAATGTTAAGTTATATGAATTGGCTAAGATTTACCTTGCAGCAGATGATGTTAACGAGCTTCCGGACGAAAGAGTTGAATTCACACTCGGAGCTTTCGGCAGCGTTGACTTCTACTCAATGAAGGGTGTTATTGAAGAATTCCTTGAGAAGATTGGAATGAAGAAGAAGCCAACATATGATGCTAAGGCTGGTATTCCATTTTTACATCCAGGCCGTCAGGCTGATGTATATTACGCTGATAAGAAGATTGGTTACATCGGAGAACTTCATCCGGATGTTGCCGATACTTACTCAATCGGTGAGAGAACATATATTGTTGTTATTGATATTCCAACAGTTACAGAAATGGCAAGCTTCGATAAGAAGTTCACAGGAATTGCAAAGTTCCCAGCTGTAACAAGAGATATCAGTATGGTAATGCCTAAGGAACTTCCAGTTGGTGAAGTTGAGAAGATTATTGAAAAGCGCGGCGGCAAGATATTAGAAAGCTACAACCTCTTCGATATCTACGAAGGAAGCCAGATTAAAGAAGGCTTCAAGTCAGTTGCTTACTCAATCGCATTCAGAGCTAAGGACAGGACACTTGAGGATAAGGATATCACACCAGTAATGGAGAAGATATTCAAGGATCTTGAGGCTGACGGAATCGAACTTAGAAAGTAATACAGACCCAGCTGTTGCAGTGGTCGGTAAAGGGGCGGCGTGTGGCGCCGCCCCTTTGCTTTGAAAGGAGTAGTACATGGATTTACATGATTTTTATTATGATCTGCCAGAGGAGCTTATTGCGCAGGATCCTTTGTCTGACAGATCAAGTTCAAGACTTATGGTGCTTGATAAAGAAACAGGAGAGATTGAACATAAGATATTCAGAGATATCGTAGATTATCTTAGGCCGGGTGATTGTCTTGTTGTTAATGACACTAAGGTAATACCAGCGAGACTTATAGGTACTAAGGCTGATACAGGAGCTACTATTGAAGTGCTTCTTCTTAAAAGACTTGAAGACAGACAGGATACATGGGAAGTTCTTGTTAAGCCGGGAAAGAAGGCTAAGGTTGGTGCTAAGATAAGTTTTGGCGAAGGCAAGCTTATAGGAGAGATTATTGATATAGTTGAAGAAGGAAACAGACTTATCCAGTTCACATATGATGGAATATTTGAAGAGATTCTTGATGAGCTTGGACAGATGCCACTTCCACCATATATAACACATAAACTTGAAGATAAGAACAGATATCAGACAGTATATGCAAAGCATGAAGGCTCTGCAGCAGCGCCTACTGCCGGATTACATTTTACAACAGAGCTACTTGAAAAAATCAAGGCCATGGGAGTTAATATTGCAAGAGTAACACTTCATGTGGGACTTGGAACATTCAGACCTGTCAAGGTAGAGAATATTCTTGACCATCATATGCATTCGGAGTTTTATGTTGTTACACAGGAAGCTGCAGATATGATCAATAATACAAGAAAAAATGGCGGCAGGGTAATTGCTGTTGGAACAACAAGCACAAGAACTCTTGAGTCAGTCGCACTTGAAGATGGAACAATTCCAGCCAAGAGTGGATGGACAGAGATATTCATATATCCGGGATATAAGTTCAAGGCAATCGATTGTCTTATAACTAATTTCCATCTTCCAGAATCAACACTTGTTATGCTGGTATCAGCACTTGCAGGAAGAGAACATGTGCTTCATGCATATGAAGTTGCGGTGCAGGAGAAATACAGATTCTTCAGTTTTGGAGATGCTATGTTTATTAAATAATAAAAGTATACAAAAAATATATTTGAACTTCCAATAAGTTAATGATATCATTATATGGATTAAATGAAAGAGAACAGGTATAATCCTGTACAGTACAGAGGGAATCATGGGGATTGAAAAGAGAAAATCAAAAAGAACTGATGTCAATGTTTATATATCATTAAGACAGCTTGATGATAAATATGTTTCTGGGTATGCTGGTGATACCGTAGATGTGAATGTCATTAATATATCAAAAGATGGCATGGCATTTAAGTCTGATTATAAGTTTAAACCTAATACTTATTACGATACAGTTGTTATACTTGCCAATAAAGAACGATTGGCAACTGTAATAGAAATTATACGAATGAGTAATTCAGGGGATGCAGAGACAACATACGGCTGTAGATTTGTTGGTATTAGTAAAGAAGATCAGTTTAAGATAGAAGTTTACCAGATAGTAGACGAAAGCAAAAACAACTAAATATTATGAGTAGCACAGATGATCGCGGCTGCATTCGTGCAGGTGAGGAAAGTCCGGGCTTCACAGGGCAGGATGCCGGATAACGTCCGGTGGAGGCAACTCCAAGGCCAGTGCAACAGAAATATACCGCCATGGCGAAAGCTATGGTAAGGGTGGAAAGGCAGTGTAAGAGACTACCGCATTGCTGGTAACAGCAGTGGCACATGTAAACCCCATTCGAAGCAAGACCAAATAAAAGCGATATAAAGGCTGCCCGCCAAGCTTTAGGTAGGTCGCTTGAGCCTGCTGGCAACAGCAGGACTAGATAGATGATCATCACAGCTTATGCTGACATAACCCGGCTTATAGTGCTGCTCATTTTATTATATTCAATCCGGCTTATGCCGGATTTTTTTAGGTAAGGATTAAGGGTTACTATGAATTATAATATTAGAAAAATGATTTTTTTGATAATTGCACTTATCTGGGCGATAGTAATATTTGCTTTTTCGGCAAAACCAGGAGATGAATCAGAAAACCAGAGTATTAAAGTTGGAATGACAGTGTGTAATATATTTGTACCCGGTTTTGATAATCTGCAAGAATATGAGCAGGTTGATATGGCAAAAAAGATTGATTATCCAGTAAGAAAAACAGCTCATGCAACAGAATATGCAATTCTTGCAGGATGTGTGCTGGGAGCAGTGACACCAGGTTTTATCAGGTGGAAGAATGGATTAACTGCAATATGTACGGCGGTAATATATGCAGCAACAGATGAAATTCACCAGCTGTTTGTGTCAGGAAGGAGTGGAAGGATTACAGATGTGCTGATTGATGGGTGTGGAGCTGTTGCTGGTACATTAATTATACTGTTAATATCAAGAATTATAGTTATGTGCAGAAAAAAGAAAACTAACTTATAATATTTCTTGCTTTTTTTGTCTGTAAGTCTATAATATTGAATGATTTATATTTAATTCAATATGGGAGATATATATGAGCAGGACAGAAACACTTGATAATACAAAAATGACTAATGGACCGATAACAAGGATTTTATTATCATTTGCAGGACCAGTGCTTTTGGGTCAGCTTCTGCAACAGCTTTATAATATTGCAGATGCAGCAATTGTTGGACAGTTCTTAAGCTCTAAGGCACTGGCAGCAGTTGGTGCAACTTCTTCTCTTACGTATATTGTATGTTATTTCTGTATAGGTTCATGTATAGGAATAAGTGTTCCTGTGTCACAGGCATTTGGAGCAGGAAAGAATGATGATTTAAGAAAATATTTTGTTAATGGAGTCTACTTTGCGCTTGCAATTGCGGTTATTATGACAGCAGTTACAGCGTCTATGAGTGGACTCTTTTTAACGTGGTTAAAGACACCTGAAAATATATTTAAGGATGCATATGTGTATCTTGTTATTATATTCTTAGGACTTCCGTTGACGGTTCTGTATAACTTCTGTTTTGGGATTCTGATGGCATTTGGAGACAGCAAAAAGTCAACAATGTTTATGGCAGTATCGACAGTTATTAATATTTTTCTTGATCTGTTTCTGGTTGTAGTTGTGAAATGGGGTGTTGCCGGAGCTGCAGTTGCTACTATATTTTCACAAGGAATTGCAGGCGTTCTTAGTGCTGTATACATCTTTAAGAAGTACAAACTGTTATTTCCAGTTAATGCAGATGAAAGAAAGTTCCATCCGTATTACATGAAGAACATTATTAAAATGTGCATGCCAATGGGACTGCAGTATTCTATTACTGCAATTGGTGCAATTATTCTGCAATTTTATGTAAATGCACTTGGAGAAGACGCCATTGCAGGATTTACATCCGGATATAAGATTAAGAATCTGATTCTGTGTCCGTTAAATGCGTTGGGAACAGCTCTTTCATCATTCGTCGGACAGAATTTCGGAGCTAAGAGATTTGACCGTATCAGTGAAGGATTTAAGAGAACTTTAGAGATTGGTCTTATCTATTCTGTAATCACGATGATAGTATGTTTCTTTACCGGCAGATATATGGCACTTATATTCGTTGATGCAGCTGATACAGTTGTTGTCGGTTACACTGTGAAGTTTATAAGATACATAAGTGTGTTTAATGCAGAACTGGCACTTTTATTTACTGCTAGGTATTCAGTTCAGGGTATGGGCTATGGCAAATATTCTATTCTCTCAGGACTTGCTGAGATGGCTGGAAGGGCGGCTGTTGCTGTGCTTCTGATACCACATTTTGGCTTTGATGCTGTGTGCTGGAATGAGGGATTTACATTCCTTGCAGGAATTGCAGTTATTCTGCCAATTTATATTAAACTATTTTGCCATTTGCGTAAAAGTATGATATAATTTTTACGATTTTGGGATGAGGAAAGGTGGCGCTTATGTCTAAGATTATATTAACAGGTGACAGACCAACCGGAAGACTTCACTTAGGTCATTATGTTGGATCTTTAAAGCGAAGAGTTGAATTACAGAATTCAGGTGAATATGAGAAGATTTTTATTATGATTGCGGATGCACAGGCATTAACAGATAATGCTGATAATCCAGAGAAAGTAAGACAGAACATTATCGAGGTTGCACTCGATTATCTTTCAGTTGGTATTGACCCAGCTAAGTCTAATATATTTATCCAGTCACAGATTTCACAGCTTACAGAGCTTACATTTTATTATATGAACCTCGTTACAGTTTCAAGACTTCAGAGAAACCCTACAGTTAAATCTGAGATTCAGATGCGTAATTTTGAGGCGAGTATTCCGGTAGGATTTTTCTGTTATCCTATAAGCCAGGCAGCAGATATTACTGCATTTAAGGCTACTACTGTTCCTGTAGGAGAAGATCAGGAGCCTATGATTGAGCAGTGTCGTGAGATTGTAAGAAAGTTTAATTCTGTATATGGAGAAGCATTGGTTGAACCAGAAATTCTTCTTCCAGATAATAAGGCATGTTTAAGACTTCCTGGTACTGATGGTAAGGCTAAGATGAGCAAGTCATTAGGAAACTGCATCTACTTATCTGACACTCCAGAGGAAGTTAAGAAAAAGGTTATGAGTATGTACACAGACCCTAACCATATTCAGGTATCTGATCCTGGACAGGTTGAGGGTAACACAGTATTTACTTACCTTGATGCTTTCAGCAGTGATGAGGATTTTGCTGAATTCCTTCCTGATTATAAGAATCTTGATGAATTAAAGGATCATTACAGAAGAGGTGGTCTTGGAGATGTTAAGGTTAAGAAGTTCCTTCTTAATGTTATCAACAAGGAGCTTGAACCAATCAGAGCAAGAAGACATGAATATGAAAAGGATATTCCAGAAGTATATAATATCCTTAAGAGAGGTACAGAAGCGGCTTACGCTGTTGCACAGGACACTCTTGATGATGTCAAGGCTGCTATGAAGATTGATTATTTTAATGATGCAGAACTTATTAAGGTTCAGTCAGAAAAATACAGCAGAACAGAGTAATTATTTTAATTAAATATACACACGGAGGCTTTTCTATTATGAGACATTTACTTAGTCCGCTTGATTTAAGCGTTGATGAACTGGCAAGATTATTAGATCTTGCAAGAGACATTTCAAAGGATCCATCAAAGTATGGTCATGTATGTGATGGAAAGAAGATAGCCACATTGTTCTATGAGCCAAGTACTAGAACAAGATTAAGCTTCGAGGCTGCCATGATTAACCTTGGCGGTCAGGTATTAGGCTTTTCTGAGGCTTCTTCAAGCTCAGCGTCAAAGGGTGAAAGTGTTGCAGATACTATAAGAGTTATCTCTTGTTATGCAGATATATGTGCAATGCGTCATCCAAAGGAAGGTGCTCCAATGGTAGCTTCTGAATATTCGCACATTCCTATTATCAATGCAGGTGATGGTGGACATCAGCATCCTACACAGACACTTACAGATCTTATGACAATAAGGGAACTCCGTGGTTCACTCGATAACTTTACTATCGGTTTATGCGGAGACCTTAAGTTCGGAAGAACAGTCCATTCACTTATAAGTTCATTAGTAAGATACAATAATGTAAAGTTTGTCCTTATATCACCTAAGGAATTAAGAATTCCTGATTATATCAGGGATGATGTACTTAAGGCTAATAACTGTGATTTTGTAGAAGTTGAGAACCTTGAGCAGGCTATGCCTGAGCTTGATATTCTCTATATGACAAGAGTACAGAGAGAAAGATTCTTCAGTGAAGATGAGTACTTAAGAATGAAAGACTTCTATATACTTGATGAAGATAAGATGGCACTTGGAAAGCCTGATATGTATGTTCTTCATCCACTTCCAAGAGTTAATGAGATATCAGTTGATGTTGATAATGATGACAGAGCTGCTTATTTCAAGCAGGTTCAGTTTGGTGTATATGTAAGAATGGCACTTATACTTACTTTACTTGGACTTGATACAGCAGTTAATCCATCATTAGCTCATGTACTTGATTCACTGGATGCATAAGGAGGGAAATTTATGTTAAATGTAGGAGAACTTAATGAAGGCTTTGTTCTTGATCATATTGAAGCAGGAAAGGCCATGATGATATACAATTACTTAGGTCTTGATAAGCTTGACTGTCAGGTTGCTATTATTAAGAATGCAAGAAGTGGTAAGATGGGAAAGAAAGACATTATTAAGATTGAAGGTGGTCTTGATCTTGTTGATCTTGATGTTTTAGGATTCGTTGACCATAACATTACTGTAAATATTATTAAGAATGGTGAAATAGTAGACAAGAAGAGACTATCTCTTCCAAAGCAGGTTACTAATATTATCAAATGTAAGAATCCAAGATGTATCACATCTATCGAGCAGGGCTTAAAGCAGGTGTTCGTACTTGCTGATGAGGAAAAGCAGGTTTATAGATGTAAGTACTGTGAAGAGAAATATTCATAAAAATTAATGGCTGTCGTTACTAAACGGCAGCCATTTTAATATATGTGTCAAAGACACATTTACTTAAGTTCTTTAATTATCATATTATTAGGTCTTGAAATCTTAAGCTCCGGACCATTCATTATTATAAGTCCTTTGTCGTATTTTACAGTAAATATTGTAATAGAATTCCCTTCATTATTCATTGACATTAAATGCTTGTCGTCAGGGAAGAGCCTTATGTACTTAGGATAATCACCACTGATAGGGAGAGAATTAAGGCTTGAGAGCTTTCCTGTTTTGGAATCAACCTTGTATATTGTAACTGTATTATCGCCAGCGTTAGAGCAGAGCAGATGCTTTCCTGTGCTGTCAAATGTTATGTTAGCAGCGGCACTGTTAGATTTATGGTCTCTTCTTACAGTGAATATATTCTGTACTAAATCAAAACGGTCTTTGTCTGAATTCTTATCATAAGAATATACATTAATATAATTCTTCATTTCGCAGACAACATAAGCAAACTTACCATCCTGACTGAATTCAATCTGTCTTGGTGCAGATTCCTGCTGTGAACGGATTATATCGTATAACTTTAATTTACCGGTTACATGATTGAATTCATAAAGCTTAATCTGGTCAATTCCAGGGTCACATACACATAAAAGTTCTTCGTCAGGTGTGAATGTGCTCCAGCTTATATGAGGACGGAAGTTTCTTTCGGCAACACTTCCGATTCCTTTATGAAATATTTCATCAGCTATAAATCCCGCTGAACCATCAGCATTGATGTGCAAAACAGTAATCTTGCCGTCATGATATCCGGAAACAACAAGGAATCTGTTATCACTTGTTACGCATATATGACAGCCACGCATTCCGTTAATGGACGCAACATTCATAAGCTCAAGACTTCCATCTTCTAATACAGCATAAGCTGAAACACCCTGGTCACATATAGAGTATAAGAAATTCTTATCATGTGAAAATGCAATGAAAGAAGGGTTATCAATTGCCACCTCTTCACGTTCTGTTATTCTTCCTTTAGCTACATCACAGTCATATATATGGATACCCTTACTGCTTTCGTGTGTATAGCTGCCTGCATAAGCTACATATTTCTTATCCATGATTATCCGCCTCCGTAAAACATATATATTACTATTTTATAGCATAAGTAAAGGATTTTCAATACTGGTCAGATACATTTTTGCTTAACCTTTTCAGGACAAATACTTACAAGTATAATATCAGGTCCGATTGTGCGGATGCATTTGAAAGGAATTACATATTCAAAATCTCTTCCAAGCAGTCCGCATAATCTGGCGGGACCGGGGACAATGAGTGCCAGTATGCAGCCTGATGACGGGTCGAAATCAATATCAACCACAAAACCTAATATGCAGCAATCGGTATCGTTTATTACGGTTTTTCCTTTAAGTTCACATAGACGCATTATAATACCTGGTTAAGTGCTTATATTATTATATTACGCATATCAGCAAAGGTGTCTTTTCATATCATGCAAGGCACATTTTTCAAGGCGGCTTACCTGGGCCTGTGATATCCCAAGGTTTTTGGCAACTTCAGTTTGTGTAAGACAATCAAAGAAACGGAGTATTATTATCTGGCGTTCTCTTGGGGAAAGCCGATTAATAGCTTCTCGAAGCGCAATATTTCTTACCCAGCGGTCTTCAGTGTTTTTCTTGTCCTTTACCTGATCAATAACATACAGGGTGTCACCACCATCATTGAATACTGGTTCATATAATGATATTGAAGGTGTGACTGCTTCAAGGGCAATTACGATATCAGCTTTTGATATGCCTATTTCTTCTGCGATTTCTGTAATTGATGGTTCTTTAAGATTTTTCTTCATAAGTGTTTCACGGGTAGTTATTGCTTTATAGGCTGTATCTTTTAAGGAACGGCTGACTCTTATAGTGCTGTTATCACGCAGAAAACGCTTTATCTCTCCGATTATCATTGGAACAGCATATGTTGAAAACTGTACATTTAACGATATATCAAAATTATCAATCGCTTTAATCATTCCTATACAGCCTATCTGAAACAGGTCATCAAGATTTTCACCACTCTGGCTGAAGCGTTGTACAATGCTTAATACAAGCCTTAAGTTTCCTTTTATAAATGTTTCTCTTGCCTGCGTATCTCCTGATTTTATCTTTACAAGCAGTTCTTTTGCCTGGGTGGGTTTAAGAAGAGGAAGGTCACTTGTATTGACTCCGCATATTTCGACTTTGTATCCAGCCATAATCCCTCCTTAAATAATAATTGGTTTTTCAATTTATCAACATTAAAAGGATTGACATTTTGGCTGGGCTTATTCATAATTAATTTATATATTTAATTTGGAGGTAGATAGCGTGAAGTGTCCATTTTGTGGTAAAGATAACACTAAGGTAATTGATTCAAGACCGACTGATGACAGCTCAATAAGAAGACGTCGTCAGTGTGACGAGTGTGGTAAGCGTTTTACCACATATGAAAAGATTGAATCTATGCCTCTTATTGTGATTAAGAAGGATAATAACAGAGAACCATATGACAGAGAGAAGATAACTGCGGGTATTGTCAGATCGTGCCATAAAAGGCCTGTATCTATCTCACAGATTAATAATATGGTTGATGAGATTGAGACGCAGATATTTAATATTGGAGAGAAAGAAATCTCAACTAAAACTATTGGTGAGATTGTAATGAGCAAGCTTAAGGCAGTTGATGAGGTTGCCTATGTAAGATTTGCATCTGTTTACAGAGAATTTAAGGATGTTGATTCATTTATGGAAGAGATTAAGAAAATCCTTAAATAATATATATCAGTAATTAAGAAAGGCAGCATTTTTGTTATGTTTAAGAGGTTTTATCCTGATATATATATTGATTCAGCTTACGACATAGATTATGAAGGACTGTATAATAAGGGCTACAGAGGTATTATATTTGATATTGACAATACTCTTGTGGAACATGGTGCACCGGTTACGAAGAAGTGCAGTGATTTATTTGACAGTTTAAGAGCGATAGGGTTTGATACATGTATTATATCGAATAACAAAGAACCGCGTGTAAAGCCGCTTGCTGATGCATGTGGTTCAAGATATGTAAGTAAGGCAGCAAAACCATCGCCGGTCAATTATATTAAGGCAATGGATATTATGGGAACAGACAGGAATAACACATTCTTTGTTGGTGACCAGCTTTTTACAGATGTGTGGGGCGCTAATAGGGCAGGTATTATGTCTGTGCTTGTAAAGCCTATTGATAAGCATGAAGAAATTCAGATAATTCTTAAGAGAAGACTGGAATGGATTGTATTATTTTTCTATAAAAGAAGAAAGCATTAATTGCTTAAAGGAGCTTGGATTATGGACATCAAAGGAACAACAAGAGTATGCGGACTTATTGGTAATCCGGTAGGACATTCTGTGTCACCGGCAATTCATAATAATCTTGCACGGCTGACAGGAAAAGACATGGTTTATACAACATTTAAAGTGGAAAAAGGAGATGTGGCATCTGCTGTAAGAGGTGCTTACAGTCTCAATATACTGGGACTTAATGTCACAGTTCCACACAAGTCAGAGGTTATTGATTCTCTTGTAGATATAGATCCGCTTGCCAAGGCTATAGGAGCTGTTAATACTCTTGTAAGGGTTGATGGAGGATTCAAAGGATATAACACTGATATTCTTGGACTTGCTAGAGAACTTGAAGATGAAGGAATTGAACTGGCTGATTCTAAGGTTATTATTCTGGGAGCAGGAGGCGCAGCAAGAGCTATAACATTCTTATGTTCAAGTAAGAATGCACAGTGTGTGTATCTGCTGAACAGAACAGTTGATAAGGCTGAGGCGATTGCACAGGCTGTTAATGCACATTTTAACAATGATAAGGTTATTCCTATGAATATTGCTGATTATGCTGATATTCCGGGAGAAGATTATGTTGTTATCCAGACAACAAGTGTTGGACTTCATCCGAATGACGAAGCTGTTGTTATTGATGATGAAGCATTTTATAAGAAGGCGGCAGTTGGTGTTGATATTATATATAATCCGGCCAAGACTAAGTTTATGAAGCTTATCAAGGCACAGGGAAAGAACGCTTATAATGGTCTTAAGATGCTTCTGTATCAGGGAGTAAGTGCTTACGAGCTCTGGAATGACTGTAAGATTACTAAGGAAGAGGCTGATGAGGTGTATAAGTGTCTTCAGAAGGAGCTTGGGATTAATGAATAGAAAGAATAATATTATCCTTATTGGTTTTATGGGAAGCGGTAAGACAACATTTGGAAGATGGATTACCAGGACTCACAATATGGAATTTCTTGATACTGACGAGTATATAGAGAATAAGTATAACAAGCTTATTAAGGATATATTCAGGGATTCCGGTGAAGAGACATTCAGGGATATGGAGACACAGGCTATCAAAGAGCTTGCACAGGTCTGTGATAACTGTGTTATATCTGTTGGTGGAGGACTGCCGGTAAGAGAAGTTAACAGAAGTCTTCTTAAGGAGCTTGGAATTGTTGTATATCTGGAAGCATCTGTTGATGAACTGGTAAAGCGTCTGTCTAAGGACACAAGCAGACCGCTTCTTGCAGGAGGTAATTTAAGAGAAAAGATTGAAAGTCTTATGACCGCAAGGGAGGCGCTTTATAAGGACGCTGCTGATGTTATAGTTAAGACTGATGGAAGAAGATTTGAAGACATGTATGCTGATATAGTTTCAGCTGTTAATATAGGCATAATGGAGGATTGATATGAAGATACTTGTAATGAACGGACCTAACATTAATTTTCTTGGAATAAGAGAGAAAGGTATATATGGAGAGCAGAATTATGAAGTTCTTGTTTCAATGATTGAGAAGAAGGCAGAGGAGCTTGGAGTTGATGTTGAGGTGTTCCAGAGCAATCATGAAGGTGCTATAATTGATAAGATTCAGGAAGCATATTATAATGATGTTGATGGAATAGTTATTAATCCGGGAGCGTTTACTCATTACAGCTATGCAGTAAGAGATGCTCTTGCATCTGTGGCAGCAATTCCTAAGATTGAGGTTCATATATCTAATGTACATACAAGAGAAGAGTTCAGACATACATCAGTGACAGTTCCTGTGTGCAACGGACAGGTTGTTGGACTTGGACTTAAGGGATATTTATATGCCATGGAAGCAGTTGTTGACCTTGCTATGAAAAAGTAGTTGCCAAATGTTTATATTTATTATACAATATTAGAAGTCATTTGATTATTTAGGAGGTATACCAAAGAATGGTAGATGCAGGTAGTTTTAAGAACGGTATTACAATTCAGTATGAGAACGGAATTTGGCAGGTAATCGAATTCCAGCATGTTAAGCCTGGTAAGGGATCACCTTTCGTTAGAGCTAAGTTAAAGAATATTATTTCTGGTGGTGTTATAGAGAATTCTTTCAGACCAACTGAGAAGTTTGATCTTGCACACATCGACAGATCAGAATATCAGTATTTATATGCTGATGGAGATCTTTACAACTTTATGAATACAGAGACATATGACCAGATCGCATTAAGTGCTGATCAGGTTGGTGATTCTCTTAAGTTCGTTAAAGAGAATGAGATGGTTAAGCTTTGTTCACATGATGGTAATGTATTTGCTATTGAGCCACCTATTTCAGTTGAGCTTGAAGTAACAGATACAGAGCCTGGTATCAAGGGTAACACAGCAACAGGTGCTACTAAGCCAGCTATCGTAGAGACAGGAGCTAAGATTATGGTTCCATTATTCGTTAATCAGGGCGATAAGATTAAGATTGATACTCGTACAGGTGAGTATACATCAAGAGCATAATTTTTATGTATTATTAAGGGCTGTCATGCATATGCATGACAGCCCTTTTTGCGCGAGTAGCGATGAGAATAGCTGCAGAATTTATAATCATGCTTGCATGAATTATAAATTGGGCGGATATTCGAGGAGCACCGCGACAATGCCAGACTTTAGTCTGGCATATGCGCTACTCGCGCGAGTAGCGATGAGAATAGTTCTAGAATTATCCCCTTGCCTGGAATGTTGTACAGACTGTATCGTCCTCTGTTACAGCTTTTATACCTGATATGTCTACATGGTCAGCATCACATTTTTTATTAGTGTTATATATGCAGTTGGTTGCTTCACATGAGATGGATAAAGAATCTTTAGGAAGATGGCACATATTAGTTGCACCTGGTTTCTGATGTTCATAGTCGCTGCAGCATGTTTCACCACATTGGCATGCCGAGCTTCCTTCTACACAGATTGAATTAAGACAGCACTGATTGTCACAGTTATGCATGCAAGATGCAGCATTACAGTTAAGATTACCCATAATATTTCTCCTTTCAAAAAACAAATATGACCGCTATTGTTTTTGAAACATAGCGGCCATATTATTGTACCCTTAATATTATTCTTTATTCAGAGGGCTATTTAATGAAAGAAAATGTAAAACGTTTTGTTCTGACATTGAAATATCTGAAAGAAACCTTAGCAATAATCTTATCCTTTGATACAAATGTGTTGGTCCAGTATCTGGAATCTTTAGAATTGTTTCTGTTATCTCCAAGCATAAAATATGAATCAGCAGGTACAACATAGGTTAACTCTTCACCATCATTGTTCATTGGCTCCCGAAGATAATTCTCTTCAAGCTGTTCACCATTGACATATACATGTCCGTTGGAAATCTGAATGACATCACCAGGAATACCGATAACTCTTTTTACAAAATTCTGTGATTCATCATCAGGATATTTGAAGATTACAATATCACCACGTTCTGGTTCATGAAACAGATAAGCAAGTCTGAAACCTATTAGTCTGTCTCCGGTAAGAATGGTGTTTTCCATTGAACCAGACGGAACCTGAGCGTTTACAATTATAAATCTGGTAAAAAGAAATGCTACAATAACAGCAACGGCAAGGATTTTGATATAACTTAATATTTCCTGTCCAATAGTTTCCTGCTTTTCTTTATGATGACGTGGAGCAACAGGCTCATCGCTGTAACGAGGAATATCATAAATGTTATCATCATCATCATCTTCATCAAAAGAAAAATCATCATCTAAAAATTCGATACCATCATCGTATTTTGCTTTAGTATCATCGTCATAATTGTCATAGTTAAAATTAGTCATGTTATATATTTCCTTATTGTTATATAAGACAATGATAGTTTAAATGGCGTTATTTTGCAAGTAATTCCATGATTTTATTGCTTCTTGCAATAAATCCAGTCATCTGTTCAGGAGAGAGTGGTGCATGACTAAGCATAGCAAGGTCATAGAGCTGTTCGCATATAATCTTAGTATTTTCACCGTCTGCATGTTCTGCAACATATTTAACAAGGTCATTGTTAGCATTAAGTACAAGAGTCTGCCCCTCAGCACCAAACATATTAGGATCCATGCCTGCCATACCATACATCTTCATCATATCCTGCATACGTCTGCTTTCTTCTGAAAGAGTAATCATTGAAGATATAGATGCATCCTTTAATTTCTCTACACTAACAGTTAAATTCTCATTGCCAAGAGCATCCTTGAAAGTCTTAGAGAGCTTTTCAGTCATGTCCTTCAACTCGTCTTTAGAAGTCTCCTCCTTAAAGCTGTCTGAAAGATCTGCATCGATACGCTTGAACTTGAGATTCTCATTCTTAGATTCCATGTTGGTGATGAATGGCTGGTCAATGTTATGAGTAAGAATTACAGCATCAATTCCTTCGTTCTTAAACATGTTAATATACTGACTCTGTTCAATTTCATCTGTTACATAGAATACAGTGTTTTCATGTTTCTCTTTATTCTCTTCGAGACATTCCTTAAGTGTTAAATATTTGCCGTCAAGGTTCTTGAATATGATGTAATCATTCATCTTCTCAGCAAATTTTTCATCCTTTAAGCAGCCGAATTTAATAAATGGGTTGATGTCATCCCAGTATTTTTCATAGTTTTCTTTATCTGTTTTACACATTCCTGAAAGCTTGTCGGCAACCTTTTTAGTGATGTAATCAGATATCTTCTTAACAAATCCATCGTTCTGAAGTGCTGAACGTGATACATTAAGTGGAAGGTCTGGGCAGTCAATAACACCTTTAAGAAGAAGTAAAAATTCTGGAATAACTTCTTTGATGTTATCTGCTACGAATACCTGATTGTTATAAAGCTTTATAGTACCTTCAATAGATTCATACTCTGTATTAATCTTAGGGAAGTAGAGAATACCCTTAAGATTGAATGGATAATCCATGTTAAGGTGAATCCAGAATAATGGTTCTTTATAATCGTGGAATACCTTGCGGTAGAATTCCTTGTAATCTTCATCTGAACATTCATTAGGATGCTTTGTCCAGAGTGGATGGATATCGTTGATTGCAACTGGTCTTTTTACAATCTTAGCCATCTTTTTGGCTGGAACTTTCTCAACAGTTTCCTTAGTTCCATCTTCTTTCTCAACTTCTTCTGTAACAGCGTCCTTTATAAATGTATCAAGAACTGTATCTTTTTCTTTAACTTCTTCCTCAGGAATCTCCTCAGTCTGTTCACCCGCATCTTCGTTAGTTACAAAGATTGGAACCGGCATGAAAGAGCAGTACTTATCAAGAACTTCTTTAGCTTTATATTCGTTGGCAAATTCATAGCTGTCCTCATTGAGGTAAAGAGTAATCTCAGTACCAGGAGTTGTTTTGGTTCCCTCACTTATATCATATTCAGTTCCTCCGTCACATGACCAGTGAACTGATTCTGCTCCGTCCTTAAATGAAAGAGTATCAATAGTAACCTGGTCAGCAACCATAAATGCTGAGTAGAAACCTAAACCAAAATGTCCGATAATCTGGTCATCGTTAGCCTTATCCTTATACTTCTCAAGGAATGCTTCAGCACCTGAAAAAGCAATCTGGTTGATATACTCATCAACCTCTTCCTTAGTCATACCGATACCGTTATCAATGATCTTGATTGTCTTATCTTTTGCAGAAAGCTTAATTTCAACCTTATATTCAATATCATCAGGAGCTTCATACTCTCCAATCATTGAAAGCTTCTTGAGCTTAGTGATAGCATCACATGCATTAGAAACTAACTCTCTATAGAAGATATCATGGTCAGAATACATCCATTTCTTGATGATAGGGAAAATATTCTGACTGTTAATAGATAAATTACCATGTTCTTTTGACATAATATTTCACTCTCCAATCTGTATAGTATTAAACTAAATGTTAATTTAATACACAAGAAAACATAAGTCAAGCAAAAATTAGCACTCCTTAAACAAGAGTGCTAACAAAAAACCGCCTGTGCGTGTAAACAGGCGGTTTTGCAACATTTATTAAATAATTCTAAATTATTCCTCATAGGAAATATCAGCATCTGACAGGAAGTTAATAATATATCGTTCAAATGCTTCATCAAGTGAACGGTCGAGAGTGAAAGTACTAAGCGAAGATGCTGTTGTCATGGTTACTGAACCATCCTGATAGCGTACATTAAGAAATAACCCGTTGACACAGTCGGGGTCAAAGTTAAGGTCAGTATCAAGTATCAGCTTTGCAACAACTGCTTCAGGCAGTACAAATGTTATCTTTAAAAGTTCAGGAACTTTCCTGCCCTTAATTATGCTGAATGCGAAAGGCTTAATGTTCTTCCATGATGTATATCTTGCAGAAGGCATGGAATTAAGCTCATCTTCATTATAAAAGTCAGTGTTGAGCTTTCCATCTATTGTATAACTGCAGCCTGTGCATATATAGGCTTCTGAAAGACACATACCATCAAATGTATCGCTTATCAGAAGTTTATTCATAAATTGCTTTAAATCCTTAATTGTAAGAGAGAGCATAAATCCTCCTTGTTTTGCGAAGCAAAATGCGACTGCCCATGCAGGAGCAGAGGATTTTAGCCTCCTTGTTTTGCGAAATGTATATTAATTATAATATAAAATCAGTCTTTTAGAAACAGCTTTTGAATTATATTTATAAGAGCAAAGAGAATTGTTGATATAATACAGAGAATAACAATTCCGAGAACTACATAACTCATCTTAAATACCTGGCTTCCGTATATTATGAGGTATCCAAGTCCTTTTTTAGCAGCTAAGAATTCGCCTATAATTACACCTACAAGACACAGACCTATATTTACCTTCATGTTACTTATAATGATTTTCTTGGAGCCGGGGATGATAAGTTTACACAGAATATGCCATTTGTTACCACCAAGAGTCCGTATCAGAGTGATTTTTTCTTTGTCAATGCCAAGAAAACCTGTGTACAGATTAATTATCATGCCGAATATTGCTACGGATACAGCTGTTATAATAATTGCCTTGGTATTAGTGCCAAGCCATACTATAAGCATCGGTGCCAGAGCTGACTTAGGAAGGCTGTTTAATACTACCATGAAAGGCTCAAGACAGTCCGACAGTCCTTTGAAGCACCATAACAGTATTGCAAATATAATGCCGACAACTGTAATTATTGCAAATGCGACTATGGTTTCATAGAGAGTTACCCATATATGCATGAATATTATTCCGTCTTTGGCGAGGTCCATAAATGTCTGGTACAGTCTTACCGGTGAACTGAATATAAATGCATTGATAATACCTTTGTCAGCAGTAAATTCCCATATACCGATAAAACCTAAGAATAATATCAGGCGGGAGAGTGTTACTGATATGGAATATATGCGCTGCTTAATTACGAATTTGCGTTGTAAAGGACTCATATTCATTTTAACACCTCCCTTATTTCATCAAAATATTTCTGGGTTGAAAGAGTGTCACGTGATTTGATATCAACTGTTTTTAAAAGACTGGCAGGTCTGTTTGTGAGGATAAGAACACGGTCGGTCATTGCAATTGCTTCAGATATATCGTGCGTTACTAATATTACTGTTTTTTTCTCACTTCTTAATATATTACATATATCTTCCCTTACTTCGAGTCTTGTCTGATAATCAAGGGCAGAAAATGGTTCGTCTAAAAGTAAAATATCCGGTTTCAGAGCAAGTGTGCGTATAAGTGCTGCACGCTGTCTCATACCTCCGGATAACTGGGATGGCCTCGCTGATTTGAATTCTGCAAGGTCGTATTGCTCTAAGAGATGATTAACATAGGCAATGTTTTCAGGAGTTTTTTTGTTATTTATTTCAAGACCTAACATAACATTTTTATATATACTGCGCCATTCAAACAGATTATCTTTCTGCAGCATATATCCCATCCGGGAGTCTGTATTATTCTCTGGCGGTCTTATATATATGGTTCCTGCTTCAGGCTTTATAAGATCGCATAGAAGAGAGAGCAGTGTGGATTTGCCACAACCGGATGGACCGACAATTGATGTGAAACTACCGGGCTTTATTTCGAAAGAAAGGTCATTGATTACCGGGGTCTCTCCATTTTTATCATGATAAGAATAATATATGTGATCCAGAGATAGAATTGATTCCAATAGATTACTCCCATACTATGGTTAATATAATTTATGAAAAATATCAGAAAAAGTGATAATCAAGATTGAATAAAACCCGTATAAAGAATATAATAAAAACATTAAAGTCATATGAGGGGTACTTTATGAACTGTTTAGAGGAAGTAATAGCCAGTATAAGCACAGAAAGAGTTTTTATACAGACACATAATTTTCCGGATCCTGATGCAATTGCATGTGCATATGGATTATCAGAGCTTTTGAAGGCAAAGGGGATAGATGCAGAAATATGCTATAAGGGAAGCATCGACAGAACTGTGACAGCCAAGATGGTAAGGCTTCTTAATATTAATGTTAAGGAATATATAAGTTTTGAAGAATTTAACAAAGAAGATGAGATTATTCTTGTTGATGCCCAGAAGGGTAATTCTAATATTATAGATATGAATGGACAGGAAATAATATGTATTGACCACCATCCCGTATATGAGCATATTGATTATAGGTTTTGCGACATAAGACCAGATGTTGGTGCATGTGCTTCGATTATAGCATCTTATTATTTTGACAATGATATTGATATGCCAGCTGATGTGGCAACAGCACTGTTATATGGAATCAAGATGGACACAGCTGATATGCGCAGAGGTGTTTCACAGCTTGATCTTGATATGTTTTATAAGCTTTTTATGATGGCAGACAGGGATATACTTACAAACCTTGACAGTAGTGTACTGCATTTTGATGATATTAAGGCATATAAAGATGCACTGAGTACTATTGATATAAGGGAAGATGTATGCTTTGCATGTGCCGGATATGAATGTAAAGAATCACTTATAGCTGCTATATGTGATTTTACACTCACGCTTGATGGAATCAATCTGTCAATTGTATATTCACCAAAGAAGGATGGAATTAAACTGTCAATAAGAAGTGGTGGAAAATATCTGTCAGGAGTTCTGGCAGTCAATGCCCTTAGAGGAATAGGTACGGGAGGAGGCCATGATAATATGGCGGGGGGTTATGTACCATATGGAAAAGAAACCGGGTCTAAAGTTGGGGATGCTGATATTGTAAGGCTTGAACATGAGATTAAGGCAAGATTCTTAAAAGAAGCAGGAATTAAATAATGTTTATTTTAGTATATTAACTGCCGGATGAAGGTGATTCTTTCCGGCAGTTTTATTATTGAATATATTATCTTATATCAATCTGTAATCTGTCTATGAAATGTCCCCAAATGCCGGCATAGCCATCCATTCCGTTATCTTTATTATTATCTTTCTGATAACTATAGTAGTTACCGTTCACAGGACTTACCCTGTAGAATGCGTAATGGTATCCAGATGATTTAATGATGTCATCAGGTGTGTAATAATATATCTCAACAGCATCAACAGGTGTGTCATTGCCGGCATATCCGTTATAATAATCGTTAATATCAGTGTTGTGGCTGTCTATGAAATCCAGCCAGCCACTGTCCACATGGACTCTGTATTTTATATAGCCGGTATCTGTTGTGATAGCAAGACCGGTGATATTCTGGCCACGTATTCCGGCATAATCTTCATTATTCTTAACAACAGGAAGCCAGCGGCCCGTTGCAAGCTTTGTCTGATAGTAAACATTTATATTATTGGATGAACTATCATCGGTACGGATAGTTTCATCAGTATTGCCATCATTTTTTACAGAATAATCTGAGTAATATATATTGCCATCATATTCTTCATCTTCGATTTCTACTGCACCAAACTGCCACATGGTACAGTCAAGGCTTGGAGAATCAATTTCCCAGTGCGCAAGCCAGATATTCATCTCTGGGATTGATTTCAGTCTGTCAAGGTTAAGCACATTTGTAAAATAGTTGTAATTGGCATAGACGCCGGTTTTATATCCGCTTACACGCATAGCATTAACAAACATTTCGCAGAAATCAGACAGCAGTTCGCCTTCGGAGTATACATCCAGACCGTTTCTTGCTTTATATCCATCAGCATCTTCCATATCAAACCACACACCAAGTTCGGGAGACCTTCCTTTAAGAAGTCTTAGAGCATGGGCAGTTTCGCTTGCTGCATCGTAATAATCTAATGCATAACTGTATAGATAGACGCCATAAGGAATTCCAAGCCTTTCACATTCATCCATATTTCTTATGGCAGCAGCATCATCCTGTGATTGGATATCATTGCCATATCCTATACGGATAATTGTACCCTCAATATAGTTTTTCATATTATCCCACTGTATGAATCCATTATAGCTGCTCACATCTATAACAACGGCATATATATCAGCCGGTAATGACATGAACAGGCATACAGATGCAATAATTGCAATATATATTCTGATGATTTTCTTCATTCACATAGCCCCTTTCTTTTAATGTTCTAATATAGAATATTCGGGGGTCTGCCTTGGTGTTAGTGAAATAACGGCTTTACAAAAAAACAAATAATATATATAATGTAATACAGTTTCCGCATTATGACGGTTATAATGCCACCTTGGCTCAGTCGGTAGAGCGTTTCACTCGTAATGAAAAGGTCGCCGGTTCGATTCCGGCAGGTGGCTTGAATTAAAAAGTTCGCGAAGCTAGATATATACTGGCTTTGCGGACTTTTTTAGTTTAAAAGATTATCAAAAGTTTGCCAAAGTATGCTAAAGTTTTGGTAGTCAATGGTAGTCAAAAAAAAAGATGGTAACCGGAGTTACCATCTTACTAATAAATGAAATAGGTGGGGTGACATTCCCACATCTCCAACAAGGGTGACGGCTGCCCGTTCCGTCCTCAGATTTCATTTAATATAGTCTATGTTTTACTTTTTTAAGTATACATAAGTAAAAGAAAAAGTCAAGCCTTTATAAGAGTCCCCTTATTAATAAAGTTTTTAACTCTGTTGGAATTTAGTACATACAAGGATCTTGCATAAAATATTCCACTGGAAGATATTCTTACAGCAACTTTAACATATTCATTGTTGATTATATGAGATGAAAAACTGCCTATCTGTTGCCTCATAAGTATAAAATATCTCCTTTTATGATTATTTTATATTAAAAGAATAACATATGTGAAAAGAAATATAAATACTTTAAATATAAAAATAATATAAAAATATGTGAATATTATTTCGTCCAGTCGCCAACCATAATAGAGAATAATATTATCAGGAGGCGGACATGGGCAAATCTGAAGAAGAAAAAACAGATAATGATTATAAAGATGGTGCTGTCACGAAAAATGCTCTTCAGGTGATAACAATTATTGGAGAGATAGAAGGACACGATAATCTTCCTGCAACAAGCAAAGCAACCAAGTATGAACATATGCTTCCTAAGCTTGCGGAGATTGAGATGGATAAAGATATTAAAGGTGTACTTTTTATTATGAATACAGTTGGTGGGGATGTCAGTGCAGGACTGGCACTGGCAGAGATGATTGCTTCAATGAAAAAGCCAACAGTTTCACTAATCATAGGCGATTCACATAGTATAGGTGTGCCGCTTGCTGTGAGTACAGATTATTCATTTATTGTGCCTACAGCTACCATGATAATACATCCTGTGAGGATGAACGGAACACTTATCGGAGTTCAGCAGACATATGATTATTTTGAACGGATATCTGACAGGATAACATCATTTATTGCGGCTCACAGCAGTGTAAGCAAAGAAAGAGTAGAGGAAATGATGGTTGACACCACACAACTCTCTAAAGACTTAGGAACAGTGCTGGTGGGTAGACAGGCTGTTGAAGAAGGTTTAATATGTGAAGTAGGAGGAATCAGTGATGCGCTTGATAAGCTGGATTCCATGATTAATGAATGTTAGGGTGAAGATATGAAATGTAATCTGTGTCCAAGAGCCTGCAATGTTGACAGAAATGTTAATACAGGCTTTTGTGGAATGACTAATGATATATATGCGGCAAGAGCCGCTCTACATATGTGGGAAGAACCATGCATATCGGGGGAACACGGCAGCGGGGCAGTATTCTTTTCCGGGTGTACATTAAGGTGCATATTCTGTCAGAATTCTGAGATCGCTGCGGCACAGGTTGGAAAGAAGATAACAGTGGAGAGGCTTTCAGACATTTTTCTGGAACTTCAGGACAAATGTGCCAACAATATCAATCTCGTAACTGCAACACATTTTGTGCCACAAGTTGCAGAAGCACTTATTAAGGCAAAGAATAAAGGGCTTGTCATACCAGTTGTGTACAATTCAAGTGCATACGAGAATGTCAGCACGCTTAGTATGCTTGACGGGCTTGTGGATGTGTATCTTCCAGACATGAAATACATAGACAGCAGGCTTTCGGCAGAGTACTCGAAAGCACCAGATTATGCTGATGTGGCTAAAGCTGCAATACATGAGATGGTCAGACAGACCCGAAAGCCGGAATTCTTTATAGAAGATGATGAACTCGTGAAGAGAGGAAGAGTTGAAGCAGGGATTATGAAAAAAGGCGTAATTGTAAGACATCTTGTACTTCCGGGAACAACTAAGGATTCCAAAGCGGTTATAAAGTATCTTATTGATACATATGGAGATGATATATACATAAGCATAATGAGCCAGTACACGCCATTTGACAGACTAAAAAAACATCCACTCCTGTCGCGTAAAGTGACAAGAAAAGAATATAATTCTGTGGTAGATTATGCAATAGACTGTGGGATTAATAATGGATTTATTCAGGAAGGTGATGTTGCAGAGGAAAGCTTCATACCTGAATTTGACTATGAGGGCATATGATTATATAATCGTAACAGAGATTATTACAAATGTATTGGCAGGATTAATATATGGAGAATAAGCATGGGCATATAGAGCAGAACAGAGCCAGAATATGGCAGATTGGCTTGTTTTCTCTTAATAATACATCAACTAATCTGTTTCTTGCGATGATGGGATATGTCTCATATTATGCTAATGGAATAGCAGGTCTTTCAGTTGTGCTTATTTCAGTTATTCTTACGGGAATGAGAATATTTGATGGGGTAACAGATCCGGTAATAGGGTATTTTATAGATAAGACTAATGGAAAATATGGTAAATTCAGGCCTTATATTGTTATAGGATACTTACTAATGGCAATTAGCAGTCTTGTACTGTTCTTTACTACAAGCCTTGTTCCAGTTATTTTAAGACCATTGTATTTTATAATTGTATATTCAGTATATATAATAGGATACACATTTCAGACAGCAGTTGTAAAGTCTGGACAATCGGTAATTACTAATGACATGAAGCAGAGGCCAATGATAACATTTTTTGACTCAACATTTATAATGTTCGCACATGGTCTGGTTGCTTTCTATGTGTCAGTGTATCTGATTGAGAAATACAAGACATTCCAGTCACAGGCACTTTTCTCAGAGTTCGTAATCACAGTGGTTATTGTAGCCGGAATATGCTCAGCACTGGCTGTTGTGGGAATATGGAGTAAGGATAATGTAAAGTACTTCAAGCTTGATGAGGATAAGAAGCAGCAGATACATTTCAGGGATTATGCGGCTATAATTAAACACAACAAGCCAATCAGAATGCTTGTTATTGCGGCGGCATCTAACAAATTCGCACAGATGGTATATGGTAATTCAACAGTTCTTGTAATGCTTTATGGAATACTGATGCAGAATTATCCGCTGGCTGGTATAATTGGAATAATTGTAGGTATTCCTAATCTGGGAATAATATATATTGGGATAGAGCATGCCAAGCGATGCGGACAGAAGAAGACACTTGTAAGGTCAACATATCTTGCAATTATTTTTCAGACGATACTTATGTTTATGATGATATTTTCAGACCTTACAAATGTATCATTAAGACATATTAACTTTATAACGGTAGCGTTTTTGTTAGTGTTTACGCTGCTTAACGGAGTAAAATCAATATCTAATAATATAGTTGTTCCTATGATTGCCGATTGTACTGATTACGAATATACACTGAGCGGACATTTTGTGCCGGGAATAATGGGAGCACTGTTTTCATTTATTGACAAATCATTTTCAGCACTTGGAACAGGATTTGTAGGAATAGCACTTGCGATAGCAGGGTATTCTAAAGTTTTTCCGCAGGTGGAGGACCAACTGACACCACAGCTTAAGTTTCTGACAATATTTTTCTATTGCATAATTCCGATAATAGGCTGGATTGTGACAATATTTATAATGAGATTCTATAAGCTGGATAAGAATACCATGAAGGGCTTGTATAAGAAATAGAGTGGAGATTAATATGCTTATTAGTAAAGGAAATCCCATGCTTATGGGATGCAGCAGATATAAGGACGGATATAATTTTACATATGAGGCAGAATGTGACAGTGCAGCTCTGCTGATTTTTGATGCACATATGAAGCCAAAAGAACGGATAGAACTGGATTCGTCAATGAAATGTGGAAATATATTTTCAGTTCATGTGTCTGGCAGGAGACTGGATACATGTTTCTACTGCTATGAGATAGATGGCTTAATGTATCTTGACCCATATGCAAAGGCGATAACGGATTGCGGAAGATTTGGACAGACGGACAAGGAAGATATGTATCTGGCTGCGATTGATGTGGCAGATTATGACTGGGAAGATGACAGACCGCTTAATTATGATTACAGCGACTGTATATTCTATAAGATGAATGTAAGAGGTTTTACTAAAAGCATAACATCTAAGGTTAAAGATAAAGGAACATTTTCAGGAATAATTAACAAGATTCCATATCTTAAGGAACTTGGAATCACAACTATTGAGTTACAGCCCGCATATGAATTTGATGAAATAGGCCGTTTTCCACAGCTGACTGATACTATAATGTCAAAATACGGAGCCGGAACACATTACAGCGTGGATAAGAATACGCGGAAAATTAATTACTGGGGATATGTCGGAGGATTTTATTTCGCACCTAAGGCATCATATTCTTCAATTGCTTCAAAGCATCCGGGGGTGTTTAGGGATTATACAGTTGAATTTAAGAATATGGTTAAAGAATTGCACAGAAATGGCATTGAAGTCGTTATGGAAATGTTTTTTACTGACGAAAGTACAGGCTTTATCTTGCAGTGTGTAAGACACTGGGTTACAGAATATCATATTGATGGTGTACATGTATATTGTGATGAGTCTGCACTTAAAGCACTTTCACAGGATGCACTTTTAGCGGATACTAAGATTATAACTGTATACTGGAATGGTAAAACCGGAACGAAGAAGCATATGGCTAATTATAATAATGATTTCCAGAATATTGCGCGTCGCCTGTTAAAGGGTGACGAGAATATGCTTGGAGAATTTGCGGCTATATCAAGAAAGAATGAAGCAAACAGTGCAAGTATTAATTATATTGCCAACAACAATGGATTTACTCTTAATGACCTTGTGAGCTTCGACAGAAAGCATAATGAGCTTAATGGTGAGAATAACAGGGATGGTGAGGATTTTAATTTCAGCTGGAACTGTGGCGAGGAAGGTTCGACAAGAAAGAGAAAGATTAAAGAACTAAGAATGCGTCAGATTAAAAATGCACTGGCATTTGTTTTCTTATCGGCAGGTACTCCTCTTATACTTGCCGGAGACGAGTTTGGCAATTCACAGAATGGTAACAATAATCCGTATTGTGTTGACAGTGAACTTTCATGGGTTAACTGGAAGGAAACTAAAGAGGGAAAAGAAATTCTTGAATGGACAAAGGCTCTTATACAGTTCAGACAGAATAATAAGATACTTCATATGCCGCAGTCGCTTACTTTAAGTGACAGGATATCATGTGGCTACCCTGATATATCATATCATGGAACTAATGCGTGGTATGCACAGATGAATACATATGACAGACATTTAGGAATTATGTATTCATGTGTATATGGGGATGAAGAAGACCACAGTCTGATATATGCTGCATATAATATGCACTGGGAGAATCACAGCTTTGCACTTCCTAAGATTAATGGTACATGGAAGGTTGATATGAGTTCTAATGTATCAGGTGCTGTGATTGAAGATAATAACAGAAGTGTATGTGTTGAGCCACGGAGCGTTGCAATACTCACAGGAACATATGAAATTCCTGCTAAAAAGGAGAAGTAATGGACATAAAGAAGCTAGCAGATGTCAAAGACAGATTTGCAGATTACGAGAAGATATTTAATTCAGGTGATTATGACAAAGCGGCAGATATATTATCTGCAATACTTGAAAGAATAGAAGAGTGTACGGACGAGCGTAAAGCCGGAACTATGGATGATACATTTGTGAAAAAATCGGACATGGACGGCAGACCAATATATATAAGCCTTAATCATGTTATGGAATATTATGTGTACGCATGTTATTTTGAACCGGAAACGGATGTGCTGTGTACAGAACTGCCGGTTGGAGAGTACTACAGGACTTATGGCAGTCTGTGTCTAAAGTTATCGAAGTTTCGCAGAGCTGAGGATGCATTTAAGAAGGCTATATGCTGGAATCCTGTTGACCTTGATTCATATCTTGGGCTTGCAGAATGTTATAAGAATCTTAATATGCTGTCGAGATATCTTGATGTTACAAAGCAGGCATACAGATTCTGCTGCAGCCGCGCAACGATGGCAAGATATTACAGAAATATGGGATTTTATTATGTTGCCAGGTATAATACTGAGGCGGCAAGAGTGTGCTACACCTATAGCAATATATATTATCAGACAGATAATGCTGATAATGAACTTAAGTATCTTGAGCAGGCATTAAATGACAAGACACCGGAATATTCTGTTAAACAGATGCAGGAAATACTTGATAAGAATGAGGTGGAACCAGGACCTGACTCTAAGACGATAGGAATTATATACAGAGTCGGTGAACTTATGATGAATGATAAAGATTATAAGCTGGCTAGAGACTGCTTTTCAATTGTTTATGATATAACACAGGAAGCACAGTTAAAGACATTGCTTGATGAATTAGATAAAGATCTGGAGGCTGACAATGCTTAATAAATCTTATGATGGAATAATATTTGACCTTGACGGTACTATGTGGGATACAAGAAAGCCAATATGTGAGGCGTGGAATATAATACTTTCTCGTCATGAAGAGATTCACAGAACACCAATTGTCGAGACAGACCTTAACGACTGTATGGGACTTCCGATGTATGACATAGCTGCAAAACTGTTTCCACAAGAACAGGAGCAGGTAAGAAATGCACTTATGGACGAGCTGTGTACATTTGAGAATGGATATCTTGCAGAAAGAGGTGGAATTCTTTATCCACAGCTTGCAGAAACTCTTTATACACTAAGCAAGAAATATCCATTGTATATTGTGAGCAATTGTCAGGATGGTTATATTGAAAGTTTTCTTACAGCACACCTTATGTCCGATTTCTTCAAAGATACTGAATGCTGGGGAAGAACATTTCTGCCAAAGAGCGAGTCTAATAAGATACTTATAGAAAGAAACGGTCTTAAGAATCCTGTATATGTTGGCGATACATCAGGTGATGCAAAGTCTGCCAAAGATGCGGGAATAGATTTTATCTATGCTGAGTATGGATTTGGAGACGTATCCAAAGACTGCTATGTTGCTAAGATAGAGAGCTTTGCAGAGCTTGCAGAGATATTGTAGGATGGGTTTTAAGCTGGAGAGTACTTTGGGGCTTAAAGCTGTATGAGGACAGGTAGAGAGCTGGGCTGGGATAGGCTGAGAACTGTGCCAGAATATGTGAAGTTTGGAAAAGACCTACGCAAGATAGAAATTCAAGTGAGTGAGTAGGCTTTTAGCAAGAAATAAGATAAAAATCAGAAGAGATACAAATCAATCTCAATAATAGCAGTTTACAGGTGATATAAATTAATATATACTAAAAAAGTAAATATGGCAAACTTATAGAAATATAAGGACGCAAAACTAGAAGTCTAGAGGTATAAAGCTGAAAAACACTATTTTCAGTTGAGAGATTCACATAAGCATAAGTCTCTAATACTATGATAGTTCGGTTGCATTAAGAAATCTTTTAAAAATTTCTTAGTGCAGCCTTTTTTGTTTTAAATTCAGGCTTCAAAAATACCATAGGGGGGGAAAAGAAAAATTGAAGAATTTATTTAACAACTCTGAGGAAGTTAGAGAAAATACAAATAACAGCATTAAATATATTAGAAAGCATGCGAACACATTGCATCTAACGTTGTCGAATAACATGAAATATGAGGTGTAGGAAATGGAACTAATTGCAGGTATTATGTTAGATGTGTTTTTTTCGCTCGATTTATATATATAAAAACTCAATTCTACAAAACCAAAGGCATTGCGAATGGTAATGCAAATCAATACTCTTCTGAGTTTATTTATGGAAACAAAGGACATAATTATGTTTGCAGTGTAAAAAAGAATATATTTTCGATGTATCATGAAAGGGAATCTGTTTATACCATATGTGTAAAAAAAGATAATCCATATAATGGAGTTATGGGAAATGAACAGACTATATATATGATTTTGGGTATTATGTGGTTTGTATTTGATGTTTTATACATAACAATATTGGCTTTAGACGGGCTTAATTAAATAATATGGAGGAATTAAGAAAAGAAAGTTATAAAGAATGTTTTGTTAGAAATAGTAACATTAATTTTTTAAACCGGAAAGCTGTGTGAGGACAGGTAGAGGGTAGAGAAAAGACCTACGCAAGATAGAAATTCAAGTGAGTGAGTAGGCTTTTAGCAAGAAATAAGATAAAATTCAGTAGAGATACAAATCAATCTCAATAATAGCAGTTTACAGGTGATATAAATTAATATATATTAAAAAAGTAAATATGGCAAACTTATAGAAATATAAGGACGCAAAACTAGAAGTCTAGAGGTATAAAGCTGAAAAACACTATTTTCAGTTGAGAGATTCACATAAGCATAAGTCTCTAATACTATGATAGTTCGGTTGCATTAAGAATTCTTTTAAAAATTTCTTAGTGCAGCCTTTTTTGTTTTAAATTCAGGCTTCAAAAATACCATAGGGGGAAAAAGAAAAATTGAAGAATTTATTTAATAACTCTGAGGAAGTTAGAGAAAATACAAATGCTAGCATTAAATATATTAGAAAGCAAGCGAACACATTGCATCTAACGCTGTCGAATAACATGAAATATGAGGTGTAGGAAGTGGAAGGACTGGTTATAGGTATTATGATGGATCTCGTTTTTTTTGCCCGATTTTTATACATAAAAAAGCATTTCTATAAAACTAAAGGAGTTGCAAATGGCAATGGCTATAAATATCAATACGCTTCTGAGTTTATTTATGGATACAAAGGGCATAATTATGTTTGCCGTGTAAAAAAGAATATATTTTCGATGTATCATGAAAGGGGTTCTGTTTATACCATACGTGTTAACAAAGATAATCCATATAATGGAGTTATGGGAAATGAACAGACCATATATATGATTCTGAGTATTGTGTGGTTTGCACTTGTTGGCTTTTACATAATGTTATTGGCATTGGAAAGGCTTATGTAAGTGTCAATTGAGAGTGAACTTAAATTGTGAGTATATAATATGGAGGAATTAAGAAATGAAAGTTATAAAGAATATGCTGTTAGAAATAGTAACATTAATTTTGATGATGATAAACCTATATATGTTTTTTATTCAGAGTGGAATTGCAAGGATTCAGCAGACCACACAGGAAGAGTTTGATGCTTTTTGGAGAACACTTTCGATTCTGAGTTTGATTATTCTGATAATCCTTGTTGTGGTATATATTGTAAGCGTTAAAGTATTTAAAAGAACAATTGGAAAAACACTTTTAGGAGTAGTTATTCTTCTTACTGTGAATGTGATTATACTGGTACTTACAAATGCAACAACGGTTCTTATTTTTGTAGCAGCTGTTTTATACATAGTATATCTGGTTCAGACAATTGTTAATATCAGGAAATTTTAAGCTTTTGTGCTTGACGACAGATAAACATAGTGCTATTATAGGTGGCAGTTAAATATTTAAAGTCGATGATCAAAAGAGTACTTTCGGAAGGTACATCACAGAGAGCTGGCGGTGGTGGAATGTCAGTATGGAGAGCCGTAAGGAATGGGTTTGTGAGATGCGTAGATGAATTAGCAGTAGTTTACGACGCGGCCTCGCGTTACAGGGGAAGGATATATTAATTGTATCTGATAATGAGTTGAGCATACAGGTGGCATATCCGGTAAGGAGTGCCCCCTTTTTTATTAATATTACAAGTATGTTCATAAATAAGGGTGGCACCACGGTAATTCGTCCCTGACAGGAATCTGCAATATACAGGTTACTGTCAGGGACATTTTTTGTAAGCAGCAGACGCCAGTAATGAACAACGAAGGATAGGGAGGAACTATGAAACGAAGATTAAGAGCTTATAAGAAGACGGTAAGTATCGTTAATGAGAAAGCTATTGAACTATACAAAGGACTTGGAATTGAAAAGAAGGGATTTCTTCTTGAAGGAACTGACAAGGAAAGCGGACAGTATACTTTTATGGGAGTTGAACCGAATGAGATAATCCAATCAGATAAGGACAGCCTTGTTATTACAAGAAAAGATGGAAGCAGAGAGGTAAGAGAGGGCAATCCTCTTATAAGACTTAAAGAGTATTTTGATGAATTCGAGATAGTAAAGGATCCGGGAGAACTTGATTTCATCGGAGGTCTTGTTGGAAGCCTTGGATATGATTATATAAGATACACAGAAGTCCTTCCTGATGATAATCCTGATGAGATAGGAATTGAGACAATACAGCTTATGCTTGCAGACAAGTTCATTGCTATCAATCATACAGCAGAAACATTCACAGCAGTAGTGCTTGGAGAGGATTCAGAGGAAGGCAGGATTAAGGCTTTAAAGGAAGCGGAGGAGCTTATAAAGACTGCAAGAGAGGGTGTAGATAAGTTTAAGGATGATAAGCCTGATATGTCACTTGATGGTGTAATATTGAAAAAATCGGACACGCTTGAACAATATAGCAAGAAGGTTAATAAGATTAAGAATTACATAAAAGAAGGTCATATATTCCAGACTGTTCTTTCACAGAG
Source organism: Lachnospira eligens (assembly GCF_009680455.1). Classification (GTDB taxonomy): domain Bacteria; phylum Bacillota; class Clostridia; order Lachnospirales; family Lachnospiraceae; genus Lachnospira; species Lachnospira eligens_A. Next base: position 191,554 of record NZ_WKRD01000002.1, on the reverse strand, counting down.
ATGGACAATAAAGACGGGACAGAGCGGTTTTAATCTCTATGAAAAATTAAGAGAACTTAATCCTTCACCATATATGTATTACTTTAATTTCGGAGATTTTGAGATAATCGGAAGTTCACCAGAAATGATTGTAAAGCAGTCAGACAATAAAGTATATACATGTCCTATAGCGGGCACAAGAAAAAGAGGAGCAACAAAGGAACAGGATATTGCTTTAGAGGAAGAACTTCTTGCAGATGAGAAAGAGAGAGCAGAGCATGTAATGTTAGTTGACCTTGCACGTAACGATATGGGTAGGATAAGTGAGATAGGAACAGTTAAGGTTGACCAGTTCATGAATATCCAGAGATATTCACATGTTATGCATATTGTTTCACTTGTTGAGGGAAGAAAGAATGGAGAATATCATCCACTTGACCTCGTATCATCATTCCTTCCAGCAGGCACATTAAGCGGTGCACCTAAGATAAGAGCAATGGAAATCATAGATGAGCTTGAGACAGTAAGAAGAGGCCTGTATGGAGGGGCTACAGGATACCTTGATTTTGGCGGTAATATGAACTTCTGCATTACAATCAGGACTATGATTAAGAAAGACGATAAGGTATATCTTCAGGCAGGTGCAGGAATTGTTGCTGATTCAAAGCCTGAGATGGAATATCAGGAGTGCTGCAATAAAGTAATGGCACTTGCAAAGACACTTGTTAAGGAGGAACATTTATGATTCTGCTGATTGATAATTATGACTCATTTACATATAACCTGTATCAGTTTATTGGAATATTTAACAGTGATATTAAGGTTGTAAGAAACGATAAGATAACAATTGAGGAGATAGAGGAGCTTGACCCTGAATCAATAGTTGTATCTCCTGGCCCTAAGAGCCCTAAAGATGCTGGAATATGTGTTGATGTAATAAAGCATTTTACAGGAAAGAAGCCGATACTTGGTATATGTTTGGGACATCAGTGCATAGGAGAAGCATTTGGCGCGACTGTTTCTTATGCAAAATGTATCATGCATGGTAAACAGTCTGAAATATACCATGATGGAACAGGAATATTTACCGGACTTGATTCACCAGTAAAGGTTGCAAGATATCATTCACTCGCTATAATTGAAAAGACTTTGCCCGACTGCCTGGAGATTATTGCCAAGACACAGGATGGAGAAATAATGGCTGTAAAACATAAGGATTATCCGGTGGTCGGATTGCAGTTCCATCCGGAGTCAATATATACAGAGCATGGCAAGAGAATGATTGAAAATTTCGTTAATGGGGTGATTTAATGATATTAGATGTTATTGTAGAGGATAAGTTAAAAAGACTTCCAGAACACAAGAAAAGAATCAGCGAAGAAGAGATGACAAGACTTGCGATTGAGAGCCAGAGAGTGTCACACAGCTTCTATGATGCACTTGCAAAGGACGGTCTTTCAATTATAAGTGAGTTCAAGAAAGCATCACCAAGTCATGGTAATATGAACAATAAGATTACTCTGGAAGAAAGGATAAAACAGTACGGTGAAAGCGCAGATGCTATTTCATGTCTTACAGAGGAAGACCATTTTAAGGGAAGTACAGAATATCTTAAGCAGATAAGACAGATGACAGACCTTCCGATTATCAGAAAGGATTTCATAATTGATCCATATCAGGTATATGAAGCAAAGGTAATAGGAGCGGATGCAGTTCTTCTCATTGCTGCGATTCTTGATGACAGTAGATTTAAAGAACTATATGACCTTGCTTACAGTTTAGGACTTGATGTTTTATGCGAGGTTCATAACGAAGAGGAAATGCAGAGAATGCTGAATCTTGATGTGAAGATTATAGGAATCAACAACCGTAATCTTAAGACATTTGAGGTTGACCTTGATACTACGAAAAAACTTGCAGATATGGTTACACCAGAGATGAGAAAAGCTGGAAAACTGCTTGTATCAGAAAGCGGTGTTGCGGATACAGACGATATTAAGGCGCTGGCAAAGAGTGGAGCAGATGCACTTCTTATAGGAACAGTGCTTATGGAAGCACCGAAGCCGGAAGAATTAATATCAGAGTTTAAAGAGGTATATAATGCTGAAAGAAAATGATTCTTTAGTACAGGTTAAGATATGCGGACTTACAAGTATGGATGATGTACACATTATAGAAAAATATGGTGCAGATTATGCAGGTATGGTACTATATTATCCAAAAAGCAGACGCAATATTGACATTAATCTGGCAGCGGTGCTTGTTGCACAATTGAAGAAATCGGACATCAAGAGCGTTGCTGTTGTTGTGTCCCCCGATGTATCACAGCTTGAAGCAATACAGAATGCAGGATTTGATTATATACAGATTCACGGTGAATTAAGTGATGATGTGTATAATGCATGCAGTGTCAGGATTATAAGAGCCGTTAACATTAAGCATCAGTCAGAAGAAGATATATATCTGGAGACTAAGCGATGGCGAAGTCTGGATAAAATATATGGACTGCTATTTGATGCGGGAGTTCCGGGGAGCGGTAAGACATTCGACTGGGAAAGTCTTAAAAAAGCGGACTGCGGTAATAAAAAATTATTCCTTGCAGGAGGACTTACACCAGACAATGTAAAAGCTGCGATAGAAGCAGTAAGGTCTGATGTTGTTGATATAAGTTCGGGCGTTGAATATGATGATGTGTCCGTTAAAGGAAAAGATGAGAGTAAAGTTAAAGCATTTATACAGAATGCAAAATTTTAAGAAAAAGAGGTAAAGAGAAAATGGCAGGAAGCAAGTATTATGGACAGTTTGGAGGACAGTATGTTTCAGAGTCACTTATGAATACTCTGGCAGAGCTTGAGAAAGCATTTGATGAGGCAATAAGAGACCCTGAATTTGCTAAGGATTATATTTATTATCTGCAGGAATATGTAGGAAGAGCAACACCACTTTATTATGCAGAAAGAATCAGTGAAAAGTATGGTGCAGATATATTCTTAAAGAGAGAGGATCTTAACCACACAGGAGCACATAAGATTAATAATGTTATTGGTCAGATTCTTCTTGCAAAGAGAATGGGCAAGACTAAGGTTATTGCTGAGACTGGTGCAGGACAGCATGGCGTTGCAACAGCTACAGGAGCAGCACTTTTTGATATGGAGTGTACAGTTTTTATGGGTGCTGAGGATATCGAGAGACAGAAGCTTAATGTGTTCAGAATGGAAATGCTTGGAGCAAAGGTTCAGCCTGTAACAACAGGAAGTGCAACGCTAAAGGATGCAACTAACGAGGCAATCAGAACATGGGCTGAAAGGGCAGAGGATACATTTTACATCATTGGTTCTGCTGTAGGACCACATCCATATCCTAAGATGGTTAAGGAATTCCAGAGAATTATCAGCACTGAGGCAAGAAAGCAGATTCTCGATAAGACAGGAAAGCTTCCTGATGCAGTTGTAGCATGTGTCGGTGGAGGTTCTAATTCAATCGGAATGTTTGCAGATTTCATCAATGATAAAGATGTAGACCTTATTGGTGTTGAGGCAGGCGGACTTGGCATTGAGACTGGAAAGCATGCATCAGCAATGGCACTTGGACAGGTTGGTGTCCTTCACGGAATGAAGACGTATCTTTTACAGGATGAAATTGGTAATATCCAGCTTGCACATTCAATCTCAGCAGGACTTGATTATCCGGGTGTAGGACCAGAACATGCTTACTTAAGAGATTCTGGAAGAGCAAAATATGTTTCAGTAACAGATAAGGAATGTATGGATGCACTTATGGAACTTTGCAGAATGGAAGGAATTATCCCGGCAATTGAAAGTGCACATGCACTTGCACATGTGTTCAAGATGGCACAGGGTGAATATAAAGGAAAGACAATTATCATGTGTCTTTCAGGCCGTGGTGATAAGGATGTTAATACAGTTCAGAAATATCTTAACGGAGAGGAGACTAACAAGTAATGAATAGAATAGAAGAAAGACTTGCAGCACTTAAAGAAGAGGGAAAGAAAGCATTTATTACATATACAACAGCAGGACTTCCAGATTACGATACAACTAAGAAGATTATGTCTGCACAGGAGAAGGCAGGAATCGATATTATGGAAATAGGTGTTCCTTTCTCAGATCCTATCGCAGATGGCCCTGTAATTCAGGATGCATCTTTCAAAGCAATACAGAATGGAGCTTCACTTGAAGGCACATTTACAATGATGGGCGAGGTAAGAAAAGCTGGTCTTAACAGCCCTGTTGTATTCATGCTTTACTATAATACTGTATATCATTATGGAGTTGAGAACTTCGTAAACAAATGTATTGAAAATGGTGTTGATGGACTTATCATTCCTGACCTTCCATTCGAGGAGCAGGGCGAGATTAAGGATGTCCTTGCAAAGAACGAGAAGTCGCCAATTCTTATCCAGCTTGTATCTCCAGTATCTAAGGGCAGGATTCCAATGCTTTTAGAAAATGCAAGAGGTTTCGTATATTGCGTTTCACAGATGGGTGTTACAGGAAAGGGGGCTAACTTCCATTCACAGATAAGAGAATATCTTACAGAAGTTAAGAAAGAATCTAAGATTCCTGTTATGATGGGATTCGGAATAAGAACAGCAGCAGATGTTGCACCGCTTGAAGATATCATTGATGGTGCAATCGTTGGCTCACATTTTATCAAGCTTCTTGAAGCTAATAATTATTCAGAGGAAGCTGCCACAGATTATGTTGCAACATTTAAGAAGGAGCTTAATGCATAATGGTACCTATATTAGCTAAGCAGGCGCTTGCGCGCAAATGCGAATTTTCTAATGCAAGAATGACTGGCAATTATGAATGTGCCTATGCTCTTGGAGTTGTGTCAGGGGCGTTGGCAATTCCTAAGGAGGAAAATGCTGCTAATCTTGTGGAATTGAAAAACAAAATAGAACCACAGTATAAAAAACTATCTTCAGAAAATGAACAGATAAAAAAATTGATTCTTTTGTTGTGTGATTATGAACCTTCTGATATATTTGATGAGCAGATGAGAGAACTTTATAATGAGGGTTATGAAGATAAATCAATAAATCTTACAATAAAATGAGGGCTGTTTATTAATTAAATTGCGAAAGCAGATGTTGACTTATATTTACTATTAGGGTATATTTACAAAAGTAACTGAAATTAAACGAAAGTAAGGTGTAATTTGTAATGACTGAGACAATCAACGTTGCTAACATTGATAAAGTACATAAGAATCCAATTGCTGAGCTTGTTCAGACTGCTTGTCAGTTTGAGAGTCATATTGATATTTCATCAGAAGGCAAGAATATTAATGCTAAAAGCTTAATGGGGATTATGGCATTTGGATTAAGAGACGGAATGTCTGTTACTATTTCAGCAGAAGGCAATGATGCAGATAAAGCTGTAGAAACAATCAAGAAGTTTCTTATTGGAGAGTAGTATTTTTATTAAGGAGGATGGAAACATGGCAAACAATGAAAAAAAGGATGGCAATGTATTTGGTGGTGCTGTAAAGACAGCAGAGGTAAAGGCAGCAGAAGCGAAGACAACTGTTAAGAAGACTGCTAAAAAAGCGGCAGCTAAGACAGAAACAGCCAAGAAGGCAGTTGAGACAGCAGCAGCTAAGGCTGAGACTAAGGTTGAAGCTAAAGTTGAAGAAGCTAAAGAGACTGTTAAGGAAGCAGCTAAGACTACAACAAAGAAAGTGGCAGCAAAGAAGACAGCAGTTAGGACTACAGCTAAGAAGGCTGTTGCCAAGAAAGAAGCTAAGACTGAGACGTTTATCCAGTACAACGATGAGCAGACAGATATGGATGCTGTTTTAAAGAGAGTTGAAGCTGATCTTAAGGCACAGAAGGTAGCAGCTAAAGATATTAAGTTATACATAAAGCCACAGGATGGAGCATGCTATTATGTTGCTGATGGAAAGGTTGCAGGAAGAGTAGATTTATTCTAATTAATAATCAGATTGATATTGGAACGTCGTTTTAATGAGTGATTCATTGAAACGGCGTTTTTTATTTATTATGTCATATGACAGATAGATTTTGTTTCGAATTTCCAGTAAAAATATACTTTGAAAAAATCTTAGAAATGTAATATAATATTAATAATTGATACGGATTTAACGAAGAATTGGAAGGAAGTACGGAGAGCATGTTTGAGATTGGTGATAAGGTAGTGTACGGAGTTGTTGGAGTGTGCGAGGTTGAAAATATTGATACACCACCTATTAAGGGAATATCAGGGGATTATTATTTTCTTCAGCCGGTATTTGACAGCAAGGGAATTATATATTCACCCGTTGACAGCAACAAGGTTATGATAAGAGGCATTATGACTGTTAAGGAATGTGACAAGTTAAAGGAAAGAGCCAGAAATTGTAAGAAAGATGGAGAACTTTCAGAAAAGGTTACACCTATGCAGTATGATGAACATATGAAATCTCAGGATGCTTTAAAGCTTATGCATCTGATTCGTGCATTATATGTCATTAAGAATGAAAGAGCTAAGGATTTAAGAAAGATGAAATCAGCAGACAGCAGGATGCTGCTTGCGGCAAGGAAGCTTTTGTATGGTGAATTTGCAGCTGTTTATAACCAGACTTTTGATGAAGTTGCTGAAGAGATGGATGCATTTTTATCAGTGGATTAATTGGGCAGAATTAAGAACTATATAGGAATATTTGTATGAAAGATTTAACTAAGGGAAGTATAACTAAGCTTATATTCTGGTTTGCATTACCGGTTTTTATAGGCTCGCTGCTTCAGATGACTTATAATCTTGTGGATACCAAGATTATAGGGTATGTATTAGGAGAAAGTTCACTGGCGGCTGTAGGGTCTACTAACTCAGTGAACACCCTTGTTATAGGCTTTTTACAGGGACTGACTAATGGATTTGCTGTTATTGCTGCACAGTTTTTTGGGGCAGGAGATACAGCTAATTTTAAGAGGACAGTTGCAGGTTCGTTCAAATATGGAATTATGATATCAGCAGGTCTGACAGTGGTTGTGCTGATATTTTTACGACCTCTTCTGAAAGTACTTAATACACCAGAGGATTTGTTAAAGGAAGCCTATGATTATATATTTATAATATTTGCAGGCATGACAATACTTATGCTTTACAATGTCTGTGCAGCCCTGTTAAGGTCGATAGGAGATTCATTTACTCCGCTTATTTTTTTAGGAATATCAGTAGTGCTTAACATTGGTGGAGACTTATTTTTCCTTAAGGTTATTCCAATGGGGGTAAGAGGTGCTGCAGTGGCAACAGTGCTTTCACAGTTTATTGCACTTATAGCCTGTCTTGTGTATTCACTTAAGAGATATGACATATTGTGGATTAGCAGGAAAGATTTTAAGACTGATGCCAGTCTGTGTGGAAAACTTATGTCAACAGGCTGTTCCATGGGCTTTATGAGCAGTCTTGTATCAATTGGCTCTGTTACATTGCAGAGTGCAATCAATTCATTTGGACAGGATATAATTCTTGCCCATACTACTGCAAGAAGATTATCAGAGCTTTTCATGATGATGTTCGGTGTGCTGGGAACTACGATGGCAACCTTTTGTGGACAGAATCTTGGAGCAGGAAAGTATGAAAGAATAAGAAAGGGCATATTAACATCAATTCTTATGGGATGGGTATGGTGTGTGTTATGTGTAATCACATCTTATACGGTAGTTCCTGCATTTGTTAAAATGCTTATAAGTTCGGATAATAGAAATGTAATAGATACAGCAACGCTGTATTTAAGAGTTGACTCGCTGCTTTATTTTGTGACAGCGATGATAACTATCATAAGAAACTCACTGCAGGGAATAGGCGACAGGCTTACTCCTATCATATCAAGTGGGATTGAGCTTGCAGGAAAGGTTGTTATAACATTTACACTTGTTCCGTTTATGGGATACTGGGGTGTTATTGTTTCAGAGCCTATAGTATGGGTTCTGATGGTTATTCCGCTTATTGTGCAGTTAATAAAGAATCCGGCATTTGCCAGAGGAAAGAATAACGGAGGATGATTTATGGCAGAGAATACTAAGAATGTTGAATTTAAGAATCCACATCCTGAGCTTCCTGTAAGAGAACCGATTCTTAAGCTTGGAAAGATGATTACTGACAGGGCAGCAATAAAGCTTGGATTGGAGAAGCTCACAGCAGATGACCCTGAGTACTGGGGACTTGCAGCAATCTGTACTGATGAGATGGCTGAGGTTGCATTAAAGATGGGAGTGCGTAAGCCAAAGACACTTCCTGAACTTGTTAAGATTACAGGTATGGATGAGAAGTATCTTGAGGAGCTTCTTAATAAGATGGCTTTTAATGGTGTAATCGAGTATAACTGGGAGAATCCAAAGCACGAGAAACAGTATGTGCTTCCTATGTTTGTTCCTGGAAGTGCGGAATTTGCCAATATGAATGATGCTGTCTTAGAGGAACATCCTGAGATGGGAAGATTCTTTGAGCGTATGAGCCGTATTCCTCTTGAGGGACTTACACATATGGTTCCACCAGGAGGTGCCGGAATCGGTATGCATGTCATTCCTGTACAGAAGGAAGTTGATATGTGTAATGAAGCCATCTCGCTTGAGAAGATTTCATACTGGCTTGATAAATACGAGGGCAAATATGCAGCAAGCCCATGTTCATGCCGTAAATCAAGAAAGACATTTGACGAGGGATGTGCAGATGATCCTGCTGACTGGTGTGTTGCTGTAGGTGATATGGCTGATTATGTCGTTGAGACTGGCAAAGGCGGAAGATACATCACTAAGGAAGAAGCACTTGAGATTTTCAAGAAGGCAGAGGATAACGGATTTGTTCACCAGATAACTAATATTGATGGTGAAGATAAGATATTTGCTATATGTAACTGTAATGTTAATGTCTGTTATGCGCTTAGGACATCACAGCTTTTCAATACTCCTAATATGTCACGTTCAGCATATGTTGCACATGTTAACAAGCAGAACTGTGTTGCATGTGGACGTTGTGTTGAATACTGTCCTGCAGGTGCATTGTCTCTTGGACAGAAGCTTTGCAGAAAGGACGGCTCAGAGGTTACATATCCTAAGATGCCGCTTCCTTCAGAACAGAAGTGGGGCAGACACATGTGGTCAGAGGACTACAGGGACAAGAACAGAATCAATACACATGAGTCAGGAACTGCTCCATGTAAGACAGCCTGTCCAGCCCATATTGCTGTACAGGGCTATTTAAAGATGGCTGCACAGGGAAGATATCAGGATGCACTCGCTCTTATCAAGAAGAACAATCCACTTCCTGCAATATGTGGTTATGTCTGTAACAGGCGTTGTGAAGACGCATGTACAAGGGGAACTATTGATGAGTCAATTGCTATTGATGAAGTTAAGAAATATATAGCAATGTTAGATATCAATGCAGAAACAAGATATGTTCCAGAAAAGGTTGTTCCTGCAACTAAGGGATATTTTGACGAGAAGGTTGCGATTATAGGAGCAGGTCCGGCTGGTATTTCATGTGCATATTACCTTGCAGAGAAAGGCTATACTAATGTGACTGTATTCGAGAAGAATAAAGAACCGGGCGGTATGGTTGTATATGGTATTCCTTCATTTGTTATGGAGAAGAATATCGTACAGGCAGAGATAGATGTATTACGGGCTATGGGTGTTGAGATAAAATGTGGTGTTGAAGTAGGTAAGGATATCACAATCGCACAGCTTCGCGAACAGGGCTATAAAGCATTTTATATTGCAGTCGGATGTCAGGGCGGTAGAAAGACTGGCGTTGCCGGAGAAGATGCTAAGGGAGTTATGACTGGCGTTGAGCTTCTCCATATAACAACTGATGATGAAAGCTATAAGCTTACAGGTGACACAGTAGTCATTGGCGGTGGTAATGTTGCCATTGATGTATCCAGAACAGCAATACGTTGTGGTTCACCTAAGGTTTCACAGGTATCTCTTGAGACAAGAGACATTATGCCAGCACTTCCAGAAGAGATTGAGACTGCTGAATCAGAAGGTATCAATATTATTGGTGGCTGGGGACCTAAAGAAATCCTTACAGAAGATGGCAAGGTTACAGGCATCGTATTTAAGAAATGTACTTCTGTTAAGGATGCAGATGGAAGATTCAATCCACAGTACGATGAGAATGAGACTATGACAATAGAATGCAGCAATGTGATAATGTCTGTCGGACAGGCAATTGAATGGGGCAGCCTTCTTGAGGGTACTAAGGTTGAATTCTGGCATGGTAATTATCCTGTTGCTGACAAGGTTACATATCAGACAGCAGAGCCGGATATCTTTGTCGGTGGTGATGTATATACAGGTCCTAAATTCGCTATTGATGCTATTGCGGCAGGTAAGCAGGGGGCTATATCTATTCACAGATATGTACAGCCACACAGCTCACTTACAATAGGCAGGGATCCTAACTATTATGTTGAACTTGATAAGGATGATTACAGCGTTGAGAAGTATGACAATACAGGCCGTCAGCGCCCAGCTAAGAAGTCAGGAGTTGATAAGCTGTCATTCAGAAGTGATGCAGGTGTATTCACAGAGGAACAGGTTAAGAAAGAAACTGCAAGATGCTTGGGCTGTGGTGCAACAATCGTTGATGAGAACCAGTGCGTAGGCTGTGGTATCTGTACAACAAAGTGTGAGTTTGATGCTATTCATCTTCAGAGAGACCTGCCAGAGTGTTCTACAATGAGAAGAAGTGAGGATAAGCTTAAGTACATTCTTCCATATGGTGCAAAGCAGGCAATCAAGATTAAATTCAAAAAGAAAAAGGACTAAAATGTATGCATGAATTAGGCGTAGTATTTCACATAATAGATGACCTCAAAGCAGTAGCTTCAGATAATGATGTTTCAAGCATATCTAAAGTTACAATTGAGCTTGGCGAAGTATCAGGAGTTGTAGAAGAATATCTTACAGACTGCTGGAAGTGGGCTTGCAAGAAAGAAGAACTTGTAAAGGACTGTGAGATGGAAGTCGAGATAATCCCGGGTATAACTTACTGCGAGGACTGCGGGGAAACTTATGAGACTGTGAAATACGCCAAAGTCTGTCCGAATTGTGGCAGTAAGCACACATATCTTATTCAGGGTAATGAGTTTAATATTAAGCAGATTGAAGTTCCTGAATAAAATGCTTGCATTTTTTTCTGTCAGATATTAAGATAGAAAAGAATTTTATATTTAAAGGCATTGAAAAAGAGGAGTACATATCCTTATCCGACAGAGAGAACCGTTCACTGGCTGAAAGATGGTTCAGGTAATAATGATATGGAAGGTAGCTTTGGAGCCGCATGGCTGAACGGTTGATTTAAGTAGGCTGTGACGTATTCCGCGTTAAGGAGTAATGAGGATTATCACAAGATAATTAAACAAAGGTGGTACCGCGTTAATAAGTTTATTTACGCCCTTTGCAGAGTATATGCCCTGCAAAGGGCTTTTTTGCGCGAACAGCGATGAGAGAAGTCATGGAAAGTTCGCAGCCGTGCTTGCATGAACTGAGAACTTTGTATGGGTTCTCGAGGAGCGCCGCGACAATGCCAGAATGAAATTCTGGCATATGAGCTGCGAGCACATAATTGGGAAAGAACCCGGAATGCAATATTAAAAAGGAGATTAATAATGAGCAAGGAATTGGAAAAGAATTATAATCCGTCTGAAATCGAAGACAGATTATATCACAAGTGGCTTGAAAAGAAGTATTTTCATGCAGAAGTAAACAGAGATAAGAAACCATTTACTATTGTTATGCCACCACCTAATATTACAGGTAAGCTGCATATGGGTCATGCGCTTGATAATACTATGCAGGATATTATCATCAGATTCAAGAGAATGCAGGGCTATGAAGCTCTCTGGATTCCTGGAACTGACCATGCTTCAATCTCAACTGAGGTTAAGGTTACTAATGCTCTTAAGGAAGAAGGAATTGACAAGCATGAGCTTGGAAGAGAGGGCTTCTTAAAGAGAACATGGGAATGGAAGAAGGAATATGGTGGAACTATCACAAGCCAGTTAAAGAAGATTGGTTCATCATGTGATTGGGACAGAGAGAGATTCACTATGGATGAAGGCTGTTCTAAGGCTGTTCAGGAAGTATTTATCAAGCTCTATGAGAAAGGACTTATATACAAGGGCTCAAGAATTGTTAACTGGTGTCCGGTATGTAATACTTCTATATCAGATGCAGAGGTTGAGCATGAGGAGCAGGCAGGACATTTCTGGCATATCAACTATCCTGTAGTTGGAGAGCCAGGAAGATATGTTGAGATTGCAACAACAAGACCAGAGACATTACTTGGAGATTCAGCCCTGGCTGTTAATCCAGATGATGAAAGATACACAGACCTTGTTGGAAAGGAAGTTGAACTTCCACTTACAGACAGAACAATACCTATTATTGCAGACCCTTATGTTGATAAGGAATTTGGTACAGGTGTAGTTAAGATTACTCCAGCACATGACCCTAACGATTTTGAGGTTGGTAAGAGACATAATTTACCAGAGATTAACATTTTAAATGATGATGCTACAATTAATAATCTTGGCGGCAAGTATGCAGGCATGGACAGATATGAAGCAAGAAAGGCTATGGTAGCTGACCTTGATGCACTTGGACTTTTAGTAAGAGTTGAAGACCATACACACAATGTTGGTACTCATGACAGATGTAAGACAACTGTTGAGCCAATGATTAAGCAGCAGTGGTTCGTTAAGATGGACGAGCTTATCAAGCCTGCTGTTGAAGGCGTTAAGAATGGTGATATTGAACTTATCCCTGCTTCTATGGATAAGACATATTATAACTGGACAGACAATATCAGAGACTGGTGTATTTCAAGACAGCTTTGGTGGGGACACAGAATTCCTGCATACTATTGCAAGGATTGTGGAGAAATGACTGTTTCAAGAGATAAGGTATGCACATGCCCTAAGTGTGGAAGTGCTAATGTTGAACAGGATCCTGATACACTTGATACATGGTTCTCATCAGCATTATGGCCATTCTCAACACTTGGCTGGCCAGATAAGACACCTGAACTTGACTACTTCTATCCTACAGATGTGCTTGTAACAGGATATGATATTATATTCTTCTGGGTAATCAGAATGATATTCTCAGGCTATGAGCATATGGGCAGGAAGCCATTTGGCAAGGTATTATTCCACGGCCTTGTAAGAGATGACCAGGGAAGAAAGATGAGTAAGTCATTAGGAAATGGTATTGATCCGCTTGAGGTTATTGATAAATATGGTGCAGATGCATTAAGATACACTCTTATCACAGGAAATGCACCTGGTAATGATATGCGTTTCTACTGGTCAAGAGTTGAGGCTAGCCGTAACTTTGCCAATAAGGTATGGAATGCTTCAAGATTTATCATGATGAATGATCCTGATAACAAGATTAAGGCTACAGATGAAAGACCTGCTAACTTAACTGATGCTGATAAGTGGATTCTTTCTAAGATGAATGGACTTATCAAAGAAGTTACAGATAATATGGAAAAATACGAACTTGGTATCGCTGTTGCCAAGCTTAATGACTTCATCTGGGAAGAATTCTGTGACTGGTATATTGAGATGGTTAAGCCAAGACTTTACAATGATGCAGACGAGACAAAGACAGCAGCTATCTGGACATTAAAGACTGTTCTTATAGATGCACTTAAGCTGCTTCATCCATATATGCCATTCATTACAGAAGAAATATTCTGCAATATTCAGGATGAGGAAGAGTCAATCATGATTTCTTCATGGCCTGTATATGATGAAACTAACAATTTCGCAGCAGAGGAGAAGGCTATTGAGACAATCAAGGAAGCTGTCCGTAATATAAGAAACTTACGTGCAGATATGAATGTTGCTCCTAGCCGTAAGGCACTTGTATATGTTGTTACAGCAAGTGAAGATGTTAAGAACATATTTAACAATTCACTTGGCTTCTTTGGAACACTTGCATATGCAAGCGAGGTTAAGGTTCAGGCTGACAAGGCTGGAATACCAGAGGATGCTGTTTCAACAGTTATACCGGATGCTGTTATCTATATTCCTTTCGCAGAGCTTGTTGATATCGACAAGGAAATAGAGAGACTTAAGAAAGAGGAAGGCAGATTACAGGGAGAAATCAAGAGATGTAACGGAATGCTTAACAATGAGAGGTTTACATCAAAAGCTCCTAAGGCAAAGATTGACGAAGAGAAGGCAAAGCTGGTAAAATATACACAGATGCTTGAGCAGGTAACTGAGCGTCTTGCAACACTTTCTAAGTAGTTTTCACGGATAAGGAGAATAATTATGGCAGAAGTAATGAAAGCAATTCCTTTTACACAGTTTTCTATGGAGATGAGAAGCGGTAAGATTATTGATATTGATGATGGATTTACAGAGCTTCTTGGATACACAGAAGATGATTTTGAGGCGGGAATTGTATTTAAGCAGTTCGTACCAAGCGTTGAGTATGAGGAAGTAATAACAGAGTTAAGAGAAAAGTTCATAGATAAGAGATATGTAAGCTATGTACAGGAGTTTGTTTCTAAAGATGGCAAGCCTCTTAAGGTAGTTGCATTCTATAAGATTGAGAATAAGCTCTTAGCTGGACACAGAGTAATAAAGGTTAGTGCAGCCGTAATTGAATAAGCACATTTAAAGTATAATAAAACCTCCACTGGTTCATAATAGATTTATGAATAAGTGGAGGTCTTTTTATGTTAGAAGATGGAATAAAGAAAAAGCTGACAGCAAGATTATTGGCTTTGGTGGTTATTATAAGCATGATATCAGCACTGACAGGGTGCAATGAACCTAAAGAGCAGGAAAACGGTGTAACACTTGTTTATGGACAATATAATCAAAAGTGACTTTTTTGTGACCTTTATTGTAAATAAATACCCAGTCTGATATAATTTTAATGTTTGACGAAAAGACATATATTGAAAGAGAGGGCAAATTGAAAGACGGATATATAAGAGCAGCAGCCATGACACCGAAGATTAAAGTGGCTGACTGTGAGTATAATATAGAGAATATCAAGTCGCTTATGAGTGAGGCTCATAAGAAGGATACTGCAATAGCTGTTTTTCCAGAAATGTGCATTACAGGTTATACGTGTAATGATTTATTCTTACATGACAGACTTCTTAATGCGGCTATTCAGGGACTTGTGGATATTAAGAAATATTCTGAAACAACACCAGGGATGATAAGCTTTGTCGGACTTCCTTATGAAATGAACGGAAAACTGTACAATGTTGTTGCAGGTATTATGAATGGATGTATTCTTGGCATGGTTCCTAAAATGTATCTTCCTAATTATGGGGAATTCTATGAAAGAAGACAGTTTACACCTGGATTTAATGAATGTGTATATGTGGATGTTGATGGTGAAGAGGTTCCCTTTGGAAGTGAATTATTATTTACATTTAATAATAACAGAAAAGTTAAGATTGGCGTTGAGATATGTGAGGATCTGTGGACACCACAGCCGCCAAGCATAAAGCATGCTATGAATGGTGCAACTATTATTGTAAATGCATCGGCAAGCAATGAAACTATTGGCAAAGATACATATAGGAAACAGCTTGTTTCAGGGCAGTCTGCAAGACTTGTGTGCGGATATGTGTACTCAAGTGCTGGAGGAGGAGAATCTACCCAGGATATTGTGTTCTCAGCACATAACCTTATATGTGAGAATGGTTCTACACTTGCAGAGGCGCATAAATTTGCTGATGAATCGGTATATGCTGATATTGATGTAGAGAGAATATGCTCTGAGCGAAGAAGAATGAGTACATATGCAGTTGATGAGAACAGCACATATACAGAGGTGCAGGCACAGAATTTTATCAATAAAGAACTAGAGCTTATAAGATATTTTGATAAAGCTCCTTTTGTACCTTCTGATAAGAAGGAAAGAGATTCAAGATGTGAGGAAATTCTTAATATCCAGTCATATGGACTCAAGAAGAGACTTGAACATACGAATTGTAAGAATGCAGTAATTGGAATATCGGGCGGACTTGACTCTACACTGGCACTTCTTGTGACTGTAAGGGCATTTGATCTGTGCGGCTTTGACAGAAGCGGAATTCATTGTATTACAATGCCATGCTTTGGCACAACAGACAGAACATATAACAATGCTGTGAAGCTTACTAAGCAGCTTGGATGTTCACTCCGTGAAATCAATATCATGAAGGCTGTTAGACAGCATTTTGAAGATATCGGACATGATGAGAATAATCACAATGTGACTTACGAGAATGGACAGGCAAGAGAGAGAACACAGATACTTATGGATATTGCCAACCAGACTAACGGCATGGTGATTGGAACAGGCGATATGTCAGAACTGGCACTTGGATGGGCAACATACAATGGCGACCATATGTCAATGTATGGAGTAAATGCATCAGTACCTAAGACACTTGTAAGGCATTTGGTACAGTTCTATGCAGATACATGCGGCAATGAAGAACTGTCATCAGTTCTTAACGATGTGCTTGATACACCGGTAAGCCCTGAGCTTCTTCCACCTAAGGATGATGGTACTATTGCACAGAAGACAGAAGATCTGGTTGGACCTTATGAGCTGCACGATTTCTTTATGTATCATATGCTAAGATTCGGTGCAGAGCCTGAGAAGATATTCAGAATAGCAAAGTACGCATTTGCAGGAGAATATGATGATAAGACTATCTATAAGTGGCTAAGAACGTTCACATGGAGATTCTTTGCGCAGCAGTTTAAGCGCTCGTGTCTGCCTGACGGGCCTAAGGTTGGTTCAGTTGCAGTATCACCAAGAGGTGATTTAAGAATGCCAAGTGATGCAAGTTCACATGAGTGGATGAAGCAGTTAGACAGAATTAAAGAAATTAATGGATATGAATAGGGAGGACATTATGGCAAACAATAATGCAGCATCAGAGAAGGTTGTTACTAAATACGACCGTAAGATGCAGAAAAGAAAAGAAGAAGAAAGAAAAGAAGCTAAGAGAAGATATATTACCAAATGGGTGTGTATAGCAGTTCTTGCATGCATAATACTTGGAAGTGGAACAGCAACCGGCATTAAGCTGAACAGTATTTATAAAGATTATATTGAAGTGGATAATGATAAGATAAGCCAGATTGAGTTTGATTTTTATTACGGCATAGCTAAGACTAACAGTCTTAACACAACTTTATATGGTTCTATGACATATGGTGATTATTATTCATCTTATATGGGATATAAGACAAGCCAGTCAGATAAGAGCCAGGAATATTCAACTGATTATACATGGTATGATTTCTTTGCTAATTCTGCAGTATCAACTATTAAAGAGACTAAAGCTTTATTAGAGGATGCAGATGCTAACGGATTTACATATGATAATGAAGATGCAGATTATGATGAGTTTATAGGTAAGCTTAAGGATGCGGCTAATAAAGCTGATACATCATATTCAGATTATCTTAAGCAGATGTTTGGTAAGAGAGCTACAGAAAAGAGAGTTAAGGAATTCTTAAAAGATTATCTTAAGAGTACAGCATATCAGGAGAAGTTAACAGAAACTCTTGCGGCATCAGATTCAGAAGTGAGTGCATATTACGAGGACAATAAGGATACATATGATAAGTTTGAATATAGAATGTTTAAAGTTAAGGCTGAAAGTTCAGATTCGTCAGATATGGCAAATGCTAAAGAAACAGCTAATTCTTTTGCGTCAGGCGTAAGCAGTGAACTTGATTTCATTAACCAGTGCAGGAAATTCGCAGAAGCAGGCGATGATACTTATGCGGATGATGCAGCTTCCTTAGTTACAGAGACTAAGAAGAGCAATATTGAGGAAGCATGTGCTGACTGGATTGCTTCTTCAGACAGAAAAGAGGGCGACCTTACAGTTATTGAAGATGATGATAATACATGTTTCTATATTGTATATTACATAAGCAGATCATATGATGGTTCAGATGATGACGCAATTAAGTCAACACTTCTTAACCAGAAATATTCTGAATATATCAAGAAATATACTGATGAATACAGCGTTAATGTAAAGAAGAGATTTTCATATAAGTAGTACATAAATCTGGAGGAGAGTTATCCATGTTAGATCTTAGTAACTGCCGGTGTATCATATTCGACCTTGACGGAACTATACTTGATTCAACACAGGTATGGGCTAAGGTCGACATGGATTTTCTGGGCAGAAGAGGAATTCCTGTATCTAAGGAATATATGCAGGAGATTAAGACACATACATTTGAATCCGGTTCGGTATATACTAAGGAAAAGTATAATCTGCCGGAATCTACAGAAGAAATCATGAAAGAATGGTATGATGCAGCATGTAAGGCATACACTGACAAGGTGGTGTTAAAGCCGTATGCGAAAACTTTTATAGAACAAATGCATAATAATGGTCTTAAGATTGTTTCGGCAACATCATCAGACAGGGCACTTTTTGAGCCATGCTTAAGACGTAACGGAATATATGGTTTCTTTGATGCATTTACACAGACAAATGAAGTGCCGAGAGGAAAGAAATTCCCGGATGTATATATGAAAGCAGCCGGCAAAGCAGGGTGCAGTGTGAATGAATGTATTGTGTTTGAAGATGTATTATCGGCTGCACAGGGAGCCAAGAGCGGTGGCTTTACTGTTGTGGCTGTATATGATGAGGCTTCAGCTGATGACTGGCCAGATATTTGTCGGATAGCCGATTACAATATCAGAAGTTACAGTGAATTAATGTGATAATGGAGAAAATATGACTAAGAGATATATATTATTTGACCTTGATGGAACGATTACAGATTCAAGCGAGGGAATTACCAAAAGTGTGCAGCATGCACTTAAGAAACTTGGAATAGAAGAAAATGACCAGGCGATGCTTCGAAGATTCATAGGTCCTCCTCTTGATGAAAGCTTTGAAAAATTTTATGGATTTGACAAAGAAAAAGCACTAAAGGCAGTTGATTATTACCGTGAAAGATATTCTGACAAGGGAATATATGAAAATGTTCTTTTTGACGGGATAGCAGATATGCTTGAAGGATTAAAGAGTGATGGATATATAATTGCACTTGCTACATGTAAGCCTGAAATATATGTTCCAAGAATATTAGAGTACTTTAATGTTGATAAGTATTTTGATGTTGCTGTTGGAAGTGAATTAGAAGGTGGAGAACGCAGACATAAGAACCAGGTTATTGATGAAGTGTTTGTAAGGCTTGCTGCTGCCGGACTTGCGGACACTGGCAGTTTGTCAGAAACAAAGTCACAGTCTATTATGATTGGCGACAGAAAAGACGATATATTAGGTGCTAAAGCTTCTGGAATTGATTCTATGGGAGTAAGATACGGTTTTGCAGAAGAACAGGAGCTTGAGATAGCAGGAGCAGATTATATTGTTGAAACGGTAGAGGATATAAGGGGAAAATTAAAGACATTATAATTGTTCCAAAGATTAATCAATAATATACGGGAGGAGAACACAATGAAAAAATTCATTCACGAATTTAAAGAATTTGCTTTGAAAGGAAATGTTATGAATCTGGCAGTCGGTGTTATTATCGGTGCTGCATTTCAGAGCATTGTAACAGCACTTACAAGCAGTTTTATTAATCCGCTTATTGCAGTGGTTACAGGTGGCACTAATGGAGAAGGCGTTACTGTTGGTGGTACATTTACAATAAGAGGAGTTGTGTTTGATTATGGTTCATTCATAACAGCAGTTATTAACTTCCTTATTATGGCATTTGTTCTGTTCCTTTTAGTTAAAGCAATGAACAAGATGATGAGCTTAGGTAAGAAGAAAGAAGAACCGGCTCCAACTACAAAGGATTGTCCATACTGCTTCAGCAAGATATCTGTTAAGGCAACAAGATGTCCTTTCTGTACAACAGAATTAGTAGATAAGAAATAAAATAAAGCCATATATGCAGGTCTCCCAACTGCATATATGGCTTTATTCATGTTTTTCATAAATGGATGTATCCCAAAACCTGTGTTCACGTCCAATTCACAGGTGTGTAACTAAAGTACAATGATATAGTACTATTTTGCTATTGAATGTGCTTCCCCCTTTTAGTGGGAGATTTTATTAGAAAAGATATATGTCTAATAAAAAAGTCGTCGTAAAATTGAGAAGAATATGTTAATATTATTAAGTATTTTTAATATTTATAAAATTATGGAGGTTGAAATGGACAAATTGTTCAAACTTAAGGAAAACAACACCAGTGTAAGAACTGAGGTTGTAGCTGGAATTACAACATTTATGACAATGGCTTATATTCTGGCTGTTAATCCATCTATCCTGTCAGCATCAGGAATGGATTCTAATGCAATTCTTATGGCGACTGCAATAGCATCTGCTATAGGTTGTTTTGCAATGGCTTTTCTTGCTAATTATCCTTTTGCGCTTGCTCCAGGACTTGGACTTAACGCATATTTTGCGTATACAGTATGCGGAAGCATGGGATATAGCTGGAAAGTAGCACTTTTTGCTGTATTTGTTGAAGGACTTGTATTTATTGTGCTTTCACTTACTAATGTTCGTGAAGCTATATTTAACGCAATTCCTACAACATTAAAGAAGGGTGTATCAGTAGGTATCGGTCTTTTTGTGGCATTTATCGGACTTCAGGGTGCTAACCTAGTTGTTGCAAGTGAGTCAACAAAGGTTACTGTTGTTAATTTCAGAACTAATTTTAACACAGTAGGAATAGGTGCTTTACTTGCAGTTATCGGTACATTTATCATAGCTATTCTTTATGTAAAGCATGTTAAGGGTTCTATCCTTATCGGTATCGTTGCAACATGGGTGCTTGGTATTATCTGCCAGCTTACAGGACTTTATAAGGTTGATGCGGCAGCAGGATTCTATTCACTTATTCCTTCATGGAGAAGCTTTGATGTCACAGCTATCAGCCTGACATTTGGACAGTGCTTTAACCTTAAGGGTCTTAATATTAATATATTAGATTTTATTGTTATTATGTGCTCATTCCTTTTTGTTGACATGTTTGATACACTTGGAACACTTATCGGTGTTGCCAATAAGGCTAAAATGCTTGATGAGAACGGAAGACTTCCTAGAATTAAGCAGGCTCTTTTAGCTGATGCTATCGCAACAAGTGCAGGAGCCATCCTTGGTACTTCTACAACAACAACATTTGTTGAGAGCTCATCAGGTGTTGCAGAAGGCGGAAGAACAGGACTTTCTTCAGTTGTAACAGGTTTCTTATTCCTTATTGCAATTATATTTGCACCTGTATTTACTACAATTCCTGGATTTGCAACAGCTCCGGCACTTATTTTTGTAGGATTCCTTATGGTTAGTGCGGTTGTTGAAATTGATTTTAATGATTTAACAGAGAGTATACCGGCTTACCTCTGCCTTATCTGTATGCCGCTTATGTACAGCATTTCAGAAGGTATTGCAGTTGGTGTTATTTCGTATGTTATTGTTAATCTTGTTGCTGGAAAGGCTAAGAAGATTACTCCGCTTATGTATGTGCTTGCATTGCTGTTCATATTGAAGTATATTTTCCTTTAATTTTTAGTGCAAATTAAACTTAATAATGATACAATTTTGGAGTCACTTATATAAGGTGGCTCCTTTTTTAAGTTGAATGTTAAAGATAAGGGGACTGGGCATGAAGTATACAGGAACAGCAGGAATATTATATGACAGATTAAAGAGTGAAATACTGGTGGCAGATGGTGCGTTTGGAACATACTATGCTAAGAAGTATGATACGGGCAGCCTGCCTGAGCTGGCAAATTTACAGGCTTCAGACAGAGTACTGGCAATTCATAAAGAATATATTGAAGCTGGTGCTAAGATTATCAGAACTAATACATTTGCAAGTAATACCGTGTGTCTTGGAGCGGGATTTGATGAGGTAAGAAATAATATTAAAAATGCCGTTGACATTGCAAGGGAAGCCGTAAAGGGGACAGATGTGCTTGTAGCAGCTGATATTGGCCCTATTCCTGGTGAAAATATGATTGAAAAAGAGCATATTGAAAAAGAGTATGTTGATATAGTTAATGTTTTTAAGGAATGTGGCGTTGATATATTTGTTTTTGAAACATTTCCAGAACTGGGATTTATTGATAAAGCAATTGAAAATGCAGGAGAAAACGGATTTGTTATAACTCAGTTTGCAATCAATCAGTTTGGCTATAGCAGTGCAGGCTTTAGTGCAAGAAAGCTGATTGAAGAAGCTGAGAAAAATTCATATATTGATGCATGTGGATTTAACTGCGGAGTTGGTCCGGGACATATGAAGAAGCTTGTGCAGAGCCTTATTAACAGGAATGACAAGTATTTTGCGGTGCTTCCAAATGCAGGATATCCACAGGTTGTAAGCGGTCGAATGGTATTTGATGATAACAATGCAGCATATTTTTCACAGATTATGCATGATCTGGCTGAGGATGGAGCTGATATTATTGGCGGCTGTTGTGGAACAACACCTGAATATATAAGACAGATGGTTTTAAAAACTGCTGATGTTGTTCATATGAAAAATGCTTCCATAGAAGAAGAGATATCAGAAAAGAAAACTGCAAATGATGTTTCTTTCTATAAAGGAAAAGAAGGAAGAAAACTGATTGCTGTAGAACTTGCTCCTCCGCTTGGAATTGATGATGAGAAGATTATGGATGCTGCTTTTTTGATGAAGGAAAGCGGAGTTGATGTGCTTACATTTCCGGATTCACCATCAGGAAGAACACGTGCAGATTCAATACTTATGGCAGAAAAGGTTTCGAGAGAAACGGGAATGTGTGTTATGCCGCACATATGCTGTCGTGACAAGAATGCTATAGCAATGCGTTCACAGCTTTTGGGAGCACATATAAATGATATTAATAATTTTCTCGTTATTACCGGTGATCCCATACCATCAGTTGTAAGAGCGTCTGTAAAGAGTGTGTTTAACTTCGATTCAGTTGGACTTATGAATATAATAAGTGATATGAATCAGGAACAGTTTGCCGGGAAACCGGTTATATATGGTGGAGCAATTAATCAGGGAAGGGTTAATTTTAAAGTGGAACTTGAGCGTGTTAAGAAAAAAATGGAGGCGGGAGCCACATTTTTTATGACGCAGCCTGTATTTTCTGATGAAGATATAGACAGACTCAGACAGATTAAAGAACAGACAGGGGCAAGGATTCTTTGTGGAATAATGCCATTTGTAAGTCTTCGAAATGCAACATTCATGAAAAATGAGATGACAGGTATTAATGTTACTGATGAGATTCTTTCAAGATACAGAGCTGATATGTCAAAAGAAGAGGGAGAAGAGACTGGTATTCAGATAGCAAGGGAAATAATTGCAAAGACTACAGATTTTGTTGATGGGTATTATTTTTCATTTCCATTTAACAGGGTACATATGTTAAAGAAGATTATTGGAAAGAACAATCAGTAAGTAAGGCTATTCTATTGACTAATCAGAAATGTATCTGATATAATGTTGAAAAGTTTCGATACGGAATAATTTAATAATGTGTGATATGTGAGGTGTGGTATGGACGAGACTCAGGTTAAACATTTTATTATGATGGAACGCCGTAAGGGAACGAGTATGGAAGAACTTATATTCATACTTCATGATAATGGTGTTCCAGATTATGAAATATCCAATTTTTTAGAGATTTCTATTAAGCATGTGGAAGATGTTCTGAGTGACTATTAATCAGTCTGTTTAGAAGAAATCAGTAAAAGGGCTTTCCCCGTATGCGGTGAATTGATTTTCAGCGTATGCGGGGAAAGCTTTTATAAGATATGATGAAAATGGAGAAGTGAAAGTATCTTGAATACTTTGACATGAGGGCTTATAATTATTATTAAATGCTAAGAAAGGTATGACTTGTTTATGGAGATAATAGAACTGTCAATAACAGCAGAGGAATCAGAGAATTACAGAAAGATAACTAACAGACTTAAGGTGCTTGGTGCTGTCGGTTGGGTAAAGGCTTATATATGGGCTGTGGTATATGTTGTTATATTCTGTGCAATAGGGTTTGCGCTTGCAGGAAGATATGCACTTACAATTATGCAGTATATTCCTGTGTGGGTATGGCCGTTGTGTTTTGTAGCTGTATGGATGGTATCAGCTATAAGAAGATCTGGTAACAAGCAGCTTAAGGTGCTGTTACAGAAGTATCTGTTTACAGGTTTCGCAGATAAGATATTTGCTGGAGAGATAAGACCTAGCAGGGTTAAGATATTAAAGGATAAAATGATCGTTTATTGTAAAGTATATAATGATTAGAATATAGAGGTTTATGGTAATATGAAGATAGGAATATTTGACTCAGGCATAGGTGGTCTTTCAGTGCTTCATCAGGCAATGATTATCATGCCAGAGGCGGATTACATATTTTATGCTGATGTGGATAATGTTCCATATGGGGAGAAAACAAAAGAAGAAGTAAGAAAGCTTGTCGACCATGCTGTTGGATTTCTTGTTGATAAGGGATGTCAGGCAATTGTGCTTGCCTGCAATACTGCAACAAGTGCAGCAATCTCATATCTAAGAGAAAAGTATAAGCTGCCAATAATTGGAATAGAGCCAGCTGTAAAACCGGCAGTTGAGCACATTCATGAATCAGGAAAAAGAGTTATGGTTGTATCAACTCCTGTCACGGCAAAAGGTGAGAAGTTAAAGAAACTTGTAGATAAATATGATAATAAGCATATCGTTGACGTTGTGGCACTTCCTAAGCTTGTAAGATTTGCACAGGATGATGATTTTGACTCTTCAGATGTTACTGATTATTTAAAATCTGAATTTGCTCCATACAATCTTAATGATTATTCTGAACTTGTGCTAGGGTGTACACATTTTAACTATTTTAAGGATTCATTTTCAAAGCTGTTTCCGGATGATTTAGAGATGGTTGATGGAAATACAGGTGTATCTAATAATCTTAAGAATACTGTTGTGAAAAAAGGAATATTTAAAGAGGAAGATAAAGGGAAAAAAGGCACAGTAGAATATTATTATTCGGATAGAAAAATGGAGAGTGAAGCTGAGATGAAACATATAAAAAAGCTTCATGAACGACTTGAGAGAATGAGACAGATATAGAATTGCCAGAGGAATGTAATTATGGGAAAATCAGATGATAAGACTAATGTATGCAGAGTGCTTGACCAGAAAAAAGTACCTTATAAGACACATGTGTGTCCAGATGCAGAAGGGTTAAGCGGAGATGAAATAGCTGCTGTTCTTAATGAGAATCCGGAACAGGCTTTCAAGACACTTGTTACAGTTGGCAAGACAGGTAAGAATTATGTATTTGTTGTTCCTGTTAATAAGGAACTGGATTTGAAGAAAGCAGCGAAGGCTGTTGGAGAGAAATCAATAGAGATGATTAAATCAAAAGAATTACTGCCCCTTACAGGATATGTGCATGGGGGCTGTTCGCCTATAGGAATGAAGAAGTTCTTTCCGACAACATTTCATAAGACTGCTGAGGATTTTGAAACTATAATGTTTAGTGCCGGTAAAATCGGACATCAGGTAGAAGTTAAGCTGTCTGATGTAGATAAAGTTATAAGATATCAGATTGCTGATATCGTTACAGACTAAGGAGAAGATAAGGATTATGAAACTCAGAGTTCCATTCTATTATGACCAGTTCCACTGTATAACTTCAGAATGTAAAGACAACTGTTGTGTTGGCGGCTGGGAGATAGATATTGATGATGATACTTATAATTATTATATGAGTCTTGATGGCGAGCTTGGAGACAGGATAAGAGAATCAATTACTAAAAGTGAAGATGGTTCGAATTGCTTTAAACTCGTAGATGGACATTGCGGTTTGTTAGATAAGTGTGGATTATGTACAATTCATAAAGAACTGGGAGCAGAGCATTTGTCTGTTGTGTGTGACCAGTTCCCAAGATATTCTGAATATTATGGAGAAATCAAAGAAAGCGGTATCGGGCTTGCATGTGAGGAAGCGGAAAGAATTATATTTTCTGAAAACAAAACATTTACAACTGTATTAAAGCCGTGTGATGAGGAATATTCAGAGGATGATGAGTACGACAGTGCTTACGCTGTCAGGATATTTAAGGCAAGAGATGAAATATTTAAGATCCTTGATATGCCGGAGATGTCAATTAATGAGAAGCTGGTTGTAATATTAAAATATTGTGCATCAATACAGGAATATATTAATAATGATGAGTATGACGCACTTAAGGAGTATGTCAATACATTTGGAAGAAGTGATATAGAACATATTCTTATGGAAATGAATGATGAATCAGAAAGCGATGAATTTGGTGATGTTGATGTTTGGGAATGTATAAGAAACATTATGTATCCGTATGAGGATATGGAGGTGCTTAATACACGCTGGGAACAGATATTAGCTGAGATGACAGAGACTTTCCATGAGAATATGGATAATGAGCAGTATCAGGAGACCAAAGAAGAATTCATGACAGCGATGCTTGAAAGAGAGTATGAGTACAGGAACTTTATAACATATCTTGTGTTCCGGTATTTTGCCAAGGCTGTATATGATTATGATGTGGTTGGTAAAGCTAAAATGTTTGTTACTAATTATCTTATACTCCGTCAGATGGACATGCTTGTATGGTATAGAAAGCATAAGAGGTTTACATTTGAAGATAGAATAGATACAGTGCATATTTTTTCAAGACAGGTAGAGTACTCAGAGGATAATATGGAAGCACTTTATGAGTCTTTTCTTTTTGATGATGTGTTTGAGACAGATAACCTTTGCAAGCTGTTATGGATTGACAGTACGGCGTTATAGTAATACACTAAAGCTATCATTTAGATATGTTTATAGGAGGCTAAGGTAATATGATTAAAGAAGCTATTGCAAAGCTCGTTAAAAAGGAAGATTTAACAGCTGGGCAGATGAATGATGTAATGGAAGAGATTATGACAGGAGAAGCCACTGATGCACAGAAGGCAGCGTTTCTTACAGCTCTGGCAGCAAAGGGAGAGACTATTGACGAGATTACAGCAGCAGCCAGAGTTTTAAGAGCACACTGTGAGAAGTTCTTAAATGATATGGATGTTCTTGAAATCGTTGGAACAGGCGGAGATGGTTCTAATTCAATTAATATATCAACTTTAGCTTCTATCATAGTATCAGCAGCTGGAATTCCAGTTGCAAAGCATGGTAACAGAGCTGCTTCAAGCAAATGTGGTACAGCAGACTGTTTAGAGGCTCTTGGAGTTAAGATAGATGCAGCTCCGGCAAGGATGGCACAGA
Organism: Lachnospira eligens; assembly: GCF_009680455.1. GTDB lineage: Bacteria > Bacillota > Clostridia > Lachnospirales > Lachnospiraceae > Lachnospira > Lachnospira eligens_A. The sequence continues at coordinate 164,274 of NZ_WKRD01000002.1, read as the reverse complement.
TTCTTAAGGATATTAATATATGTTTTCTGTTTGCACAGAAGTATCATCCGGCTATGAGATTTGTTGGGGGTGTGAGAAAGGAAATAGGAATCCGTACATTATTCAACATACTTGGACCGCTGGCTAATCCGGCAGGAGCTTCTATGCAACTTTTTGGAGTGTATAGTGAGGAGCTTGTTGAGCCACTTGCTCATGTATTACATAATTTAGGCTGCAAAAGAGCCATGACAATATATGGAATGGACAGTATAGATGAAATATCTTTAAGTGCTGATACAAAGGTCTGCGAGTTCAAAGGTGATGAGTTCAAATCATATACTATAAAACCAGAGGATTTTGGATTTACAAGATGCAAGAAGGAAGATCTTGTAGGAGGTGAGCCGGCAGTTAATGCCAAGATTGCAAGAGATATTCTTGATGGTGCAGAAGGACCTAAGACAGATGTTGTACTTCTTAATGCAGGTGCTGCTATATATCTTGCTTCAGATGGTATTACAATGAAGGAAGGTGTTGAGAAGGCAAGAGAAATTATTAAGAGCGGATTAGCTAAGAAGCAGCTTGAAAGATTTATAGAAGAGACTAATAAGTAATTCTGAATAATTATATATTAAGATGGGGAGATTTCTGTAAAAACGGGAATCTCCTTTTTGATGTATCTTGAAAGTATATAAGAACAAATGTATTGTACAGCCTCATGATATATGCAATATAGGACTGAACTATATACTGTAAAAAGTAAATCTAAATGTGACGGAAAAGTTACAGGTTATAACGAAAAAATGACAGAAGACGACATATATAACACAGAAATATGGCAATCTGATATAATAAGCGAGTCGGAATAATAATCATGATTGGGGGACAATGTTAGTATTTAATTTGTTTGGCAAGAAAGATACAGAATGTATCAGATTTGAACGTTATTTCTTGTCAATGGGTAACTGTCTGGAAGATTTCTGGAGTATTATGCGAAAGGATATGAACGGTTTTTCAAGAGAGGAGGAAGAGGCTTTTATAGGAGAATATAAGAATGTGCTTATTGTTATGTCAGAAAGTTATATGACGGATATTAATGTACTTTATTATATGGATATCTTACGGAGCCTTAAAGAAAAGGGACATATAAACATAGTCGCAATGATTCAGAATGGTACGGTTATACCGGAAAGGTACAGATGGATTACTGGTCCTGAGGTCAGCAGGATAGCTTTTTATTAATATTTGCTTGCATTTATGTGCCAGAATCTCTATAATCAACTTTGTATGATTATTTTTATAATAGATTATTATCTGTTATGCGTATTTTTTGGAGGAGATTATTAATGATTAGTGCTAACAACGTAACACTTAGAATCGGTAAGAAGGCTCTTTTTGAAGATGTTAACATTAAGTTCACAGAAGGTAACTGTTATGGACTTATTGGTGCGAATGGTGCCGGAAAGTCAACATTTTTAAAAATTCTTACAGGACAGATAGAACCTAGCAAGGGCGATGTTTCAATCACACCGGGTCAGAGATTATCTTTCTTAGAGCAGGATCACTTCAAGTATGATGAATATAATGTTCTTGATACAGTAATCATGGGTAATGACAGACTTTACCAGATTATGAAAGAGAAAGAAGCTATATATGCCAAGGAAGATTTTACAGAGGAAGATGGTAACAAGGCAAGTGAGCTTGAGGCTGAGTTTGCAGATATGAATGGCTGGGAGGCTGAATCAGATGCTGCACAGCTTCTTAACGGACTTGGAATTGGAACAGATCTTCATTATAAGACAATGGCTGAGCTTAACGGTAGTGAGAAGGTGAAAGTTCTTCTTGCAAAGGCTTTATTTGGTAATCCTGATATTCTGCTTTTAGATGAGCCTACTAACCACCTTGATCTTGATGCGATTGCATGGTTAGAAGAATTCCTTATTAATTTTGAGAATACTGTTATTGTTGTATCGCATGACAGATATTTCCTTAATAAAGTATGTACACAGATTGCAGATATTGATTATGCGAAGATTCAGCTCTATGCAGGTAATTATGATTTCTGGTATGAGTCAAGTCAGCTCATTATCAAGCAGATGAAGGAAGCTAATAAGAAGAAGGAAGAAAAGATTAAGGAATTACAGGACTTTATCCAGAGATTCTCTGCCAATGCTTCTAAGTCTAAGCAGGCTACTTCAAGAAAGAGAGCTCTTGAGAAGATTGAATTAGACGAGATTAAGCCATCAAGCAGAAAGTATCCATATATTGATTTCAGACCAGCAAGAGAGATTGGTAATGAAGTACTTACAGTAGAAGGAATTTCTAAGACTATTGATGGTGTTAAGGTACTTGATAATGTATCATTTATCGTAAACCATGATGATAAGATAGCATTTGTTGGTTCTAATGAGCTTGCAACAACTACTCTTTTCAATATTATTACAGGCAACATGGAACCTGATGAGGGAAGCTACAAATGGGGTGTTACAACTTCACAGGCTTATTTCCCTAAGGACAGTGCTGCAGAGTTTAACAGAGAAGATACTATCGTTGAATGGCTTACACAGTATTCACCAGATCCGGATCCTACTTATGTAAGAGGATTCCTTGGAAGAATGCTTTTTGCCGGAGATGACGGTGTTAAGAAGGTTAAGGTGTTATCAGGAGGAGAGAAGGTAAGATGTCTTATCTCTAAGATGATGATATGTGGAGCTAATGTATTAGTATTTGATGATCCTACTAACCACCTTGATATGGAGTCAATCACAGCTCTTAATAATGGACTTATTAAGTTCCCTGGTGTTACATTATTTACATCACACGATCACCAGTTCATCCAGACAACTGCTAACCGTATTATGGAAATTGTTCCAAGCGGACAGCTTATTGATAAGATAACAACATACGATGAGTATCTTGCAAGTGATGAGATGGCAAGAAAGCGTCAGGGCTTTGCAGAAGCAGCTTCTGATGATGAAGATTAATAAACAGCAATGGACAGCCGCACTTATGTGCGGCTGTCTGTGCGTATGAGCTGCGAACAGAGTCAATATGAGAATAAGAATGATTGACAAATACAACACATTTGTTATACTTATCACATATTATATTTGCAGGGGAGCATAAGGGCTGTGTAAGCAGTGGCTGCTGAGAGGGATTAAGTTCCGACCCATAACCTGATGTGGATAATGCCACCGTAGGGATTCTTAAAAGGGCTTTTTAGCTCTTCATTTGATTGTTTCAATATCGAATTTCCACAAGGCTTATGATTTTTCCTGTTAATTACCCAGAATGGAGGAATACATATGGAATACGCAACACAGATGGATGCTGCAAGAAAAGGCATTGTTACTAAAGAAATGGAAATTGTTGCAAAGAAAGAAAATATAGATGTCGAGAGTTTAAGACAGCTTATAGCTAAGGGACAGGTTATCATTCCTGCCAATAAGAATCATAAATGTCTTGACCCTAATGGTATCGGAAATAAGTTAAGAACTAAGATTAATGTTAATCTTGGAACTTCAAGAGACTGCGTGGATCTTGATATGGAGCTTGACAAGGTTAATAACGCTGTAAAGATGGGTGCGGAAGCTATCATGGATCTTTCTTCTTTCGGAGATACACAGAAGTTCAGAAGAAAGCTGACATCAGAATGTCCGGCAACAATTGGAACAGTTCCTATATATGATGCAGTTGTATATTATCATAAGGCACTTAAGGATATCACTGCACAGGAGTGGCTTGATGTTGTAGAAATGCATGCTAAAGACGGCGTTGATTTCATGACTATACACTGTGGTATCAACAAGGCTACAGCTAAGAAGTTCAGAGCAGATAAGAGACTTATGAATATTGTATCAAGAGGCGGTTCTATCATATATGCATGGATGGAGATGACAGGAAATGAGAATCCGTTCTTTGAATATTATGACAGAGTGCTTGAGATATGCCGAGAATATGATGTTACAATGAGTCTTGGAGATGCGTGCAGACCGGGATGTATTATGGATGCATCAGATATCTCACAGATTGAAGAACTTGTTACACTTGGCGAGCTTACAAGAAGAGCATGGGAGAAGGATGTCCAGGTTATGGTTGAAGGACCAGGACATATGCCTCTTAACCAGATTAAGGCTAATATGGAGATTCAGCAGACAATATGCAAGGGAGCACCTTTCTATGTATTAGGACCTCTTGTTACTGATATAGCTCCAGGATATGATCACATTACAGCAGCAATTGGTGGAGCTATCGCCGCTACTTACGGAGCTTCATTCCTGTGCTATGTAACACCTGCAGAACATTTAAGATTACCAGATCTTAATGATGTTAAGGAAGGAATTATTGCTTCTAAGATTGCAGCACATGCGGCTGATATTGCAAAGGGCGTACCGGGTGCAATGGACTGGGATTATAAGATGGACAAGGCAAGAAAGGTCCTTGACTGGGAAGCAATGTTTGACGTTGCGATTGACCCTGAGAAGGCAAGAGCTTACAGAGCTTCATCTAAGCCTGAGAAGGAAGATACATGTTCTATGTGTGGTAATTTCTGTGCAGTAAAGAATATGAACAAGATTATGGAAGGCGAGATTGTAAGTATATTTGATGAGTAATTAAATACATATGTATGACAGGCGGGATATGCACAGTTATGTGTGTATTCCGCTTTTTCTGTGTTTTGGAGAATGCACATTTATTTGCCTTGAGATTAGATAAATGGTATAATATCATGATGCGTGATGAATATATGAAGGAGTGAAGGTTTATGGCAAAAACAGCCAGCAATAATGGTAGAAAGAATACCAGTCAAAGCAGAAAAACTAATACTCAAGGGAAAAAGACGACTGCTCAGGGGAGAAAGAAACAGACTAAGAAAATTGTCCAGACACAGGCTGACCAGTTGAAGAATGATTGTATTATTCTTTTTTCAATTGCCTGTGCAATAATAATGGTATTGAGTAATTTTAATATTGCAGGAACATTGGGAAGAGGAATTAAATGGCTTATGTTTGGCTTATTTGGAGTTATGGAATACATATTTCCTGTAATTCTTGCAGTAAGCATAATCTTTCTTATGGTAAACAGAGAACTGCTTCGTGTCGCGAGAATTAAGACGGCAGCAGGATATGGATTGTTTGTTGTATTATGTGCAATGATTCAGTGTTTATATAATAAACCGGATATTGCAGATAATGGATTAGGAAGTATATTTACATATTGTGCTGATTATAAAGCCGGGGGCGGATTTTTTGGCGGATTGCTATGCAAGGTACTTAGCCCTATAGGTTCAATTGGAACATTCGTAATACTTATGATACTTGCAATAATATGTCTGGTTATAATTACGGAGAGGTCTTTTATATCCGGGCTTAAGAAGGTTGGAAACGGCAGCCAGCGCATTATGCAGGAAGCAAGAGAGGATTATTCAGCATACAAAGAACATTCAGCAGGCAGACAGAATGACATGTCTGATGATGAATACCGCAGGTTAAGGGAAGAAGAGCGTGCCAAGGCAAGGCTTAAGAAGATTGAAAAGAAAGAAAAGCAGCTTGCGGAAAAGAAAGCAAGAGAAGAATATCTTGCCAATGCACGTATGAATAATGTTGTCCGTGGAGTAACATCTGATACTCTTATAACAGGAACGGATGAAGAACTGGCACAGGATATTGATATACATGAAATTCATGTTGATACTGAACGTAATGACCAGTATACACAGGATATCTATGAGCCTGATGAAGATGCATTTGAGCTTGCTTATGATTGTGATAGTAATGCAGGTGCAGCAGGAAATGTGGCTGATGAGCCAGTGTATGCTGACTATGAGTCTCATATGCAGCAGATACAGCCAGATGATTATATGGTTGATGATGAAGTGGCCGGAAACATGCCAGAGGATAATACTGCATCATATGATAATGATTATGTATCAGATAATGATAATATATATGAAAATGATGTGACTAATGAAGAATACAGAGAAAATAGTGTGAACCAGAATAATGGGCAGCAGGGCAGTGAACAGTTAAGTGATGAGCAGAAGACTGAAGTACAGGTCAAGCCTGTGAATAAACCTAAGAAAGCATACAAGTTCCCACCGGTAAGCTTATTAAAGAGAAATCCAGGTGCAGCGTCTGGTGGAAAGTCTGAATACAGAGTAATTGCACAGAGATTACAGGAGACACTGCTTACTTTCGGTGTTAAAGTTACTATAACTGATATAAGCTGCGGACCTACAGTTACAAGATATGAGTTACAGCCGGAACAGGGTGTCAAGGTAAGCAAGATTGTTTCTTTATCAGATGATATCAAGCTTAATCTGGCAGCCGCCGACATAAGAATTGAAGCACCAATTCCGGGCAAGGCAGCTATAGGTATTGAAGTTCCTAATAAGGAAGCCGGAAGTGTATATTTCAGGGAACTGGTTGAGTCTAAAGAATTCAAGGAAAGCCAGTCAGCAATATCATTCGGAGTTGGTAAGGATATTGCAGGAAAGACTATTATTGCGGATATTGCGAAGATGCCGCATATGCTTATTGCCGGAGCAACAGGTTCAGGTAAATCAGTATGTATCAACACAATTATTATGAGTATTCTTTATAAGGCAAAGCCAGAAGATGTAAGACTTATAATGGTTGACCCTAAGGTTGTTGAGCTAAGTGTATATAATGGAATACCACATCTGTTATTACCGGTTGTAACGGATCCTAAGAAGGCTGCGGGGGCGCTTAACTGGGCTGTTAATGAGATGACAGACAGATATAAGAAGTTCGCGGCAATGCAGGTTCGTAATATAAAGGGATATAATGATGTTGTTGTCAAGAAGAATAAGGAGGGCATAGACCCTCCAATGGAGAAGCTTCCACAGATTGTCATTATTATAGATGAGCTTGCTGATCTTATGATGGTTGCACCGGGTGAGGTCGAAGATGCAATATGCCGTCTGGCTCAGCTTGCTAGAGCAGCCGGAATACATATGGTTATAGCAACGCAGAGACCTTCTGTTAATGTAGTAACAGGACTTATCAAGGCAAATATTCCGTCTAAGATAGCATTTGCAGTATCTTCGGGAATTGATTCAAGAGTTATCATTGATATGAATGGTGCTGAGAAGCTACTTGGAAAGGGAGATATGCTCTACTTCCCATCTAATCTTCCAAAGCCGCTGCGTGTTCAGGGCGCATTCGTATCTGATGAAGAGGTTGAAAATGTTGTATCTTTCCTTAAGGAGAATGCAGAGGAAGTATCTTATGATGAGAGTATTGCACAGGCTACTGTAAGTCAGGAGAGCATGCCTGGCAGCAGTAAAGGCGATGATGAGAGAGATTCACTTTTTGCTGATGCAGGAAGATTTGTTATTGAGAATGAAAAAGGCTCAATAGGAAGTCTGCAGAGACATTTTAAGATTGGCTTTAACAGGGCAGGACGAATTATGGACCAGCTTGCTGGTGCAAAGGTAGTAGGACCGGAGCTTGGAACTAAACCAAGAAAGGTTGAGATGACAATGGAAGAGTTTGAAACACTTCTAAAGCAGCAGTAATGTAAGTAATATATACTATAAAATAAGGAGACTAATGTATGAAGCTTTCAGAGATATTAAAAATATGTTCAGAAAATGAAACTGCAGATTTCAGGTACAGTGTTGTATGCGGCAGTACTGAGTCGCAAGTGACAGGAATTACATCTGATTCAAGAAAAATGCAGGATGGATATGCATTTGTATGCATTAAGGGTGCTGTGAGTGATGGACATAAATATATTGACCAGATTAAGGATAAGGCATCTGTAATTGTTGTTCTTGATGGCGAGTACGAAGCTAAGGATTGCAAGGCAGCAGTTGTTAGCACGGATAACACAAGGCTTGCGCTTGCACTTATGTCGGCAGCAATATATGGCAATCCTGATAAGAAGCTGTTTACAATAGGAATAACAGGAACTAAGGGAAAGACAACAACCACTTATATGGTTAAAAATGTGCTTGAGGCATGCGGTATTAAGACTGGACTTATTGGAACAATTGAGACTATTATCGGGGATAAAGCGATTCCGGCACATAATACAACACCTGAATCAATAGAGATTCACCAGTCATTTGCAAAGATGGTAGACGCTGGCTGTAAGGCAGTTGTTATGGAGGTGTCTTCGCAGGGACTTAAGCTTGACAGAACAGCAGGTATTATGTTCGATATAGGAGTGTTTACTAATCTTGAGCCCGACCATATCGGACCTAATGAGCATGAGTCATTTGAGGATTACCTTAACTGTAAGGCAAAGTTATTCAAGCAGTGCAAGGTTGGTATCGTTAATGCTGATGATAAGCATACCCAGGATATCCTTAGGGGAGCTATATGTAAGGTTGAAAGCTATGGTATCGGAGATAATGCTGATATTAAGGCTGAAAATATTGAACTTTTACATGAACCGGGTAAAATTGGTCTTACATATGACTGTACAGGACTTGTTAATATGAAGGTTGAACTTAATCTTCCGGGTAAGTTTTCTGTATACAATTCATTATGTGCAATAGCAATTACAAGGCATTTCGATGTTGACGAAGAGGCACTTAAGGAAACTCTTAAGCATGTTAGGGTTAAGGGAAGAATTGAGCTTGTAAAGGTTTCGGATGATTTTACATTAATGATAGATTATGCTCATAATGCAATGGCTTTAGAGAGTATACTTACAACTCTTAAGGAATATCACCCTCACAGACTTGTATGCCTGTTTGGATGTGGTGGTAACCGCTCCAAGGAAAGAAGATATGAGATGGGCGAGGTTTCAGGAAAACTTGCTGACCTTACTATTATCACATCAGATAATCCAAGATTTGAAGAGCCGGAGGCAATTATAGAAGATATCAAGACTGGAATTGTTAAGACTACCGGAAAGCATGTTGATATTACAGACAGAAAAGAAGCTATTAAGTATGCGATAGAACATGGCGAACCGGGTGATATTATTGTTCTTGCGGGTAAAGGTCATGAGGATTATCAGGAGATTAAGGGTGTGAAGTATCCTATGGATGAGAGGGTGCTTATCAAAGAAGTGCTTGAAGAATTGAAGGGTAATTAATGTACGCAGATGTAATAATAGACATTTCACATGAACAGCTTGATAAGACATTCCAGTATGCAGTTCCGGATGAATTGGTGGATGTAATTGAACTGGGAATGTCAGTTGATATTCCATTTGGAGCAGGAAACAGGCAGATAACAGGGTATGTTGTAGGCTTGGGAGACAAGGCGGCATATCCTGTTGAAAAGATAAAATATATTACAGGAATTACTGAGGGAAAGGTCACTGCAGTAAGCAGAATGTTAAAGCTTGCGGCGTGGCTGAAGCACAATTATGGTTGTACCATGAATCAGGCAATTAAGACGGTTATTCCTGTAAAGGATAAGGTTAAACAGAAGGAAAAACACTCGGTTAATCTTATTATTGACGTAGCACAGGCGCAGAAGTATCTTGATACATTTGCAAAGAAAAATGCAAAAGCAAGATACAGATTGTTAGAGGCACTGATTAAGGAACCTGTAATAGATGAAAGCATTATTAAATCCAAGCTTAATATCACGGCACAGACGGTCAAGGCGTTTGAAGATATGGGGATTGCCGAAGTCAGGTCAGAAGATATGTATAGGAATCCTGTAAGGAATGTTTTGGGAGAAAGAAAGCATATCGAACTTAACAAGCAGCAGAAAAACGCTGTGGATACAATAATAGCTGACTATGATAATGGTGATTATAAGACATATCTGCTTCATGGTGTTACAGGGAGCGGAAAGACTGAGGTGTATCTTGAGACAATTGAGCATGTCCTTAATCATGGAAGACAGGCAATTGTGCTTATACCGGAGATTGCACTTACATTTCAGACTGTGCAGAGGTTTTACCACAGATTCGGGGATAAGGTATCTATTATGAATTCCCGTATGTCAAAGGGAGAGCGGTATGACCAGTTTCTGCGGGCACAGAGAGGTGATATAAGTGTAATGATTGGACCGCGTTCGGCGTTGTTCACACCATTTTCAAATATAGGCCTTATAGTAATAGATGAAGAGCATGAAGGAGCTTATAAGTCAGAGACTGTTCCAAGATATCATGCAAGAGAGGTTGCATGCCATATTGCAAAGGAAGCAGGCGCTTCAGTGATACTTGGTTCTGCGACTCCTTCAATGGAAAGCTACTATGCGGCAATGAATGGACATATACAGCTTATTACACTTGACAGCCGGGCGGGAAGCGGAGGACTTCCAGCAGTTGATATTGTTGATCTGAGAGAAGAATTAAGGCTTGGAAACAGGACGATATTCAGCAACAGGTTAAGAGAACTGATGAGTGACAGACTTGCAAAGCATGAGCAGATAATGCTTTTCCTTAATAAGAGAGGCGTGGCTGGCTTTATATCATGCCGTTCATGCGGAAAGGTTATGAAATGCCCGCACTGTGATGTTTCACTTACGGAGCATGCTGATGGAAGGCTGATGTGTCATTACTGCGGATATACAACACCTAAGATAACTGTATGTCCTTCATGCGGTTCAAGATATGTTTCGGGCTTCAGGGCAGGAACAGAAGGTGTTGAAGCACAGGTTAAGAAAACATTTCCACAGGCAAGAGTGCTAAGAATGGATATGGACACTACAAGAGGCAAGGATGGACATGAAAAGATTCTGTCAGAATTCGCCAATGGTAATGCGGATATTCTTATTGGAACTCAGATGATTGTTAAAGGACATGATTTTCCAAATGTAACGCTTATGGGAGTGCTTGCGGCAGACATGTCACTTTATTCCAGTGATTACAGGGCTTCTGAGAGAACTTTCCAGCTTCTTACACAGGCGGCTGGAAGGGCAGGAAGAGCAGAAAAAAGCGGAAATGTAGTTATACAGACTTATACGCCGGAGCATTTTAGTATTGTTAGTGCGGCTAATCAGGATTATAATGCTTTCTATGAGCAGGAAATTGCTTACAGAAAGCTGTGTGGATATCCGCCGGCGGATAATCTTATGAAGATTATGTTATCTTCACCAGATGAGATGTTATTGACAAAGAGTGCAGCGTGGGTTAAAGCATTTGTGGATAACAACTGCAAGTATAAAGGACTTATGTGTATAGGTCCGGCAGATGCACCTATATATAAGATTAAAGATGTGTATAGTAAGATAATCTATGTAAAACATAAAGACAGGGAAGTTCTTAACAGTATACATGAAAAGCTTGATGTTAATATTGTTGGAAATCAGGCTTTTAAGAATATTAATGTACAATACGATATTAATGGATGATTGCGAGGAGGAATATATGGCAATAAGAAATATTAGAACACTTGGAGATGATATACTAAGAGCCAAGGCAAAAGAGATTACAGAGATGACACCAAGAATTGAAGAGCTTATTGATGATATGTTTGATACAATGTATGAAGCTAACGGTGTAGGTCTTGCAGCACCTCAGGTTGGAATCAGAAAGAGACTTGTTGTTATTGACTGTGGAGATGATCCTATTGTTCTTATCAATCCTGTTGTATTAGAGACAAGAGGAAGTCAGACAGGGCTTGAAGGATGCCTAAGTGTACCTGGAAAGACAGGTGAGGTTACAAGACCTAATTATGCCAAGGTTAAGGCTCTTAATGAGAATATGGAAGAGATTATAGTAGAAGGAGAGGAGCTTCTTGCAAGATGCCTTCTTCATGAGATTGACCATCTTGATGGTATAATGTATGTTGATAAAGTAGAAGGAGAACTTCTATCTACAGATGACATTGAAGAAGAATAATTAATGAAAAGGGGAACAGAATGCGAGTAGTATTTATGGGTACACCCGATTTTGCTGTAGGGACACTTAAAGCAATAATCGAAGCAGGACATGATGTGGTAGCAGTTGTTACACAGCCTGATAAGCCAAGGGGAAGAAGCAAATCACTTGTTTTCTCTCCAGTTAAGGAGGAAGCTGTGGCGCATGGAATCACAGTGTTACAGCCGGAGAGAGCAAGAGATGAAGCATTTGTAGAAGAATTAAGAACATATAATGCAGATGTAATTGTTGTCGTTGCATTTGGACAGTTACTGCCGGCAAGTATTATTAACATGCCAAGATACGGCTGTATCAATGTTCATGCATCACTTCTTCCTAAGTACAGAGGTGCATCGCCAATCCAGTGGGCAGTTATTGATGGCTGTGAGTATTCAGGTGTTACAACCATGAAGATGGATGAAGGCCTTGATACAGGAGATATCCTGATGGTTGAGAAGGTGAAGCTTGATGCTAAAGAGACGGGCGGAAGTCTTTTTGACAGATTAAGTGATGTCGGTGCGCATCTTTTGGTTAAGACACTTGAAGGACTTGAAGCTGGAACTATTACTCCTGTTAAGCAGGATGATTCAGAAAGCACTTATGTAAAAATGCTTCATAAGTCATTTGGTAAGATGGATTTCAATAAGAGTGCAGCTGAACTTGAAAGACTTATAAGAGGACTTAATCCATGGCCTAGTGCATTTACTTATATAGACGGTAAAATGTTAAAGATATGGGATGCAGATGTTGCAGATAATATCAGTGAAGTACAGACAGAAGAAGTTAAGCCGGGACAGGTTGTTACGGTAGGAAAGAACACATTTACAATAGCCTGTGGACAGGGGTATTTAGTTGTTAATGAGGTTCAGTTAGAAGGTAAGAAGAGAATGGACAGCGGTTCGTTCTTAAGAGGCAACCAGTTAGAAGCAGGTGTAATGTTAGGAGAATAAGCAGAATCTTAAATGGTTCAGAAAAGAGGTATTATGGTAGCTTTATATGGTTATTATGGATATGGATATTACTATGATCCAATGTACATTCTGATAATAATATCATGCGTTATTGCACTGATAGCACAGGTAAAGGTAAAAAGCACATTTAACAAGTATTCCAGGGTGTCATCTTCAAAAGGAATGACAGGCGCAATGGTCGCAGAGCAGCTTTTAAGAAGCCAGGGAATATACGATGTATCTATTCAGAGAGTATCAGGAAGCCTGACAGATAATTATAATCCAAGAAATAAGACACTTAACCTGTCAGATTCTGTTTATAATTCAACATCTGTTGCTGCTATCGGAGTTGCAGCCCATGAAACAGGACATGCAATACAGCATGCTTACGGATATGGTCCTTTAAGCTTCAGAACAGCACTTTTTCCGTTAGCCAGTGTCGGTTCGCAGGTATCATGGATACTTATTGTGCTTGGACTTATATTTGGCTCAACTAATATACTTATAGATATTGGTATTCTTATGTTCAGTCTGGCAGTACTTTTCCAGCTTGTAACATTACCGGTTGAGTTTAATGCTTCGGCAAGAGCATTACAGCTTCTTGAATCAGAAGGATTCCTATATGGAGATGAGAACAGACAGGCAAGAAAAGTGCTTTCAGCAGCAGCCATGACATATGTTGCGGCAGCAGCCACAGCAATTTTACAGCTTTTAAGACTGATTTATTTATTTGGAGGAAGACGCCGTGACTGATTCGGTGAATTTAAGGGCAGTTGTACTGGATATACTTATGGAAATCAATGAGAAGGGTGAATTTTCACACCTTCTCATTAATAATGCACTGACAAAGTACCAGTATCTTGATAAGAATAAGAGAGCATTTATAAGCAGATTATCACTAGGAACGATTGAGAACAGAATTGAACTTGACTATATAATAGACCAGTTTTCAAAGACTCCTGTAAGAAAGATGAAACCACTTATAAGAAATATATGTGAAATGTCTGTATACCAGATAATATATATGGATAATATTCCGGATTCAGCAGTGTGCAATGAGGCTGTAAAGCTGGCTACAAAACGTGGATTCACAGGACTTAAGGGCTTTGTGAACGGAGTCTTAAGAAACATTGCAAGAAATAAAGACAATATTACATATCCTGACAGGAATAAGGATATTGAACAGTACCTTTCTGTAAAATACTCAATGCCATTATGGATAGTTAAAATGTGGCATAGTCAGTTAGGTATTGATAAGACTGAGAAAATTCTTGCAGGCTTTAAGCAGGAAAAAAAGACTTATGTAAGATGTAATACAGCAAAGGCGCCGGTTGAAGAGATAAAGAGGATTCTTTCACAGGAAAATGTATCTGTGGCGGATGTTGAAGGTATACCATATGCTTTAGAGATTAAGGACTATGATTATATAGCCGGACTTAAGAGTTTCAGGGATGGTCTGTACCAGATACAGGATATAAGCTCCATGACAGCAGGATATATGACTGGATTTAAGGCTGGGGACACAGTAATTGATGTGTGCGCAGCACCAGGAGGCAAGAGTGTTAATGCTGCAATAAGTGTTGGCACTGATGGTAAAGTATATTCAAGGGATGTATCAGATTATAAGGCAGGACTTATTGAAGAAAATATATCAAGGCTAGGACTTAATAATATAGAAGTTCAGGTAAAAGATGCACTCGTAATGGATGAATCTATGAGAGAGAAGGCAGATGTTGTTATAGCAGACCTTCCATGCTCAGGACTCGGTGTTATGGGAAGAAAGCCTGATATCAGATATAATATAACAGAGGACAAGCTTGTTTCATTAAAAGAGCTTCAGCAGAGCATACTTTCTGTTGTACAGGCATATGTTAAGCAGGGTGGTATAATGATGTACAGTACATGTACAATTAATTCAGAAGAGAATGAAGCCAATGCTGACTGGTTATGTAAAGAATATGGCTTTAAGAAGATAGAATACAGACAGATTCTGCCGGGAAAGAATGGCGGAACAGATGGGTTCTTTGTTGCAAAACTTAGGAGAGAATAGACATGACAGATATTAAGTCACTTAATTATGACGAACTTGTAACATATATGGCTGGACTTGGTGAAAAGAAGTTCAGGGCTTCGCAGCTATATCAGTGGATGCATGAAAAGCTGGCAGACAGCTTTGATGAATGTACCAACCTTTCTAATGCATTAAGACAGAAGTTAAAGGAAACATCAGAATATGTATGCTTAGAGCCTGTCAGGGTACAGCATTCAAAGCTTGACGGAACAGAAAAATATCTGTTCAGATTATCGGATGGTAATTATGTTGAAAGTGTACTCATGAAATATCATCATGGTAATTCAGTATGTATATCTTCACAGGTTGGATGCCGTATGGGATGCCGTTTCTGTGCATCTACACTTAACGGCAAAGTCAGGGATTTAAGACCATCTGAAATGCTTGACCAGATATACAGAATACAGAAGATTACAGGGGAGCGAGTAAGCAATGTTGTAGTTATGGGTTCTGGAGAGCCAATGGATAACTATGATAATCTTATTAAGTTTATAGAACTTCTCAATGATGAGAGGGGGCTTAATATAAGCCAGCGAAATATTACTGTATCATCATGTGGAATAGTACCTAAGTTAAAGGAACTTGCTGACCTTAAGTTACAGATTACACTTGCTATTTCACTTCATGCGCCTAATGATGAACTAAGAAAAACAATGATGCCTATAGCTAATAAGTATTCAATTGAGGAGATAATGGATGTATGCAGGTATTACATAGAATGTACAGGCAGAAGAATCTCATTTGAATACAGTCTTGTTAAAGGTGTCAATGATTCAATGGAATGTGCAAAGCAGCTGATTGAACTTGTTAAGGGCATGAACTGCCATATTAATCTTATACCTGTTAATCCTATCAAGGAGCGTGATTATAAGCAGACTGGTAAGGATGAAGTGTACGCATTTAAAAATAAACTTGAAAAGAACGGAATAAATGTTACAATTAGAAGGGAAATGGGCAGAGATATTGATGGTGCCTGTGGACAGTTAAGGAATAAGTATATGGAGGATGTTGATGAAAGCAACGGCGATTACTGATATAGGCAAGACGCGTGCCGTTAATCAGGATTATATATATACATCTGTTGACAGGGTTGGATGCCTGCCTAATCTGTTTATTGTAGCAGATGGAATGGGCGGTCATAAAGCTGGTGATACAGCTTCACGTTTTACAGTTGAAACTATTAAAACTCTTATTGAACAGTCACAGGGAAAAGATGCGATATCCATTATTAATGATTCGGTTAAGATGGTTAATGGTCTGCTTTTACAGAAGGCATCTGAATCAGAGGATTACTATGGTATGGGAACAACGCTTGTTATCGCAACCATATTTGATAATGTATTAAGAGTTGCTAATGTAGGAGACAGCAGATTATATGTAATAGATGACAATGATATAACTCAGATAACAAGAGATCATTCACTTGTTGAAGAGATGGTTCTTGCAGGAAAGTTAAGTAAAAGCGAGGCAAGAACACATGCCAGAAAGAATGTCATAACAAGGGCAATCGGAGGAGAGGAACAAGTCGAACCAGAGATGTTTTCAATTGATCTTAAAGAAAACAGTAAGGTTCTTATGTGTTCTGATGGTCTTACTAATATGCTTGAAGATGCAGAGATATTAAGCATTGTAAGGAACAATTCCGATATAGAAGATGCAGCGAGAATGCTTATTGACAGAGCGAATGAGAATGGCGGTAAGGATAATATTTCAGTTATAATTGTAGAACTGTAAGTGAAAGGGATAGGTTATGTTAAGAAAAGGAATGTTTTTAGCTGACAGATACGAGATAATCGAGCAGATTGGCACAGGCGGAATGTCAGATGTTTACAAAGCAAAGTGCCATAAACTCAACAGATATGTTGCTATTAAGGTAATGAAGTCTGAGTTTAGTGAAGACAAGACATTTGTATCTAAGTTCAGGGCGGAGGCACAGTCTGTAGCAGGATTTACACATCCTAATGTAGTTAATGTATATGATGTCGGTGATGAGAACGGAGTATATTATATTGTAATGGAGCTTGTAGAGGGTATAACTCTTAAGAAATACATAGAAAAGCGTGGCAAAATACCTTTTAAAGAAGCTGTAAGCATTGCAATTCAGGTTGCTAACGGACTTGATGCAGCACATAAGCATAATATTGTCCACAGGGATATTAAGCCACAGAACATTATTATATCTAAGGAAGGCAAGGTCAAGGTAACAGACTTTGGAATTGCCAAGGTTGCTTCATCAAGTACAATTAATTCGTCATCAACAATGGGTTCGGTTCATTATATTTCACCTGAACAGGCAAGAGGCGGATATTCTGATGCGAGAAGTGATATATACTCTCTCGGTATAACAATATTTGAGATGCTGACAGGTACAGTACCGTTTGATGGTGACTCTACAGTTGCAGTAGCAGTACAGCATATTCAGGATGAGATACCTGCACCATCTACGGTTGTAGCGGATATACCATTAAGTATAGACAGAATTGTTATTAAATGTACACAGAAGAAACCGGACAGAAGATATCAGACAGCAGCAGAACTTATAACAGATCTTAAAAAAGCTCTTGTAATGCCAGATGAAGATTTTGTTAAGATGGCTCCGGCTTATGCAGCAGCAGGAGTGGCAGCTACAGCTTCATCTGATACAGAAGAAGTTAATGCTGGTGAGAATGATGATGCATTATCAGATGATGATATTTTTCTGGAAGATGATGAAAATGAAGATTCAGATAATGAATTACAGGAAGACGATGAGGATGTAGATATTGATGATGAGGATAATGACAAGCTGGATTTAATTATGAAAATAATTGGAATAGGAATAGCTGTTATTATACTTATTGTTACAATATTTGTTATTGTTAAGCTTGTTGGAAGCACTAAGTCACATAAGAATGAAAATACAGAAACTCTATCAACTACAGAAGAGACTGTATCAACAGCAAATGCCAAGGATACAGTTACAGTTCCTAAGGTTGAGGGCATGACTAAGGATGAAGCTGTTAAAGCACTTAATGATGTCGGACTTGGCTATAAGCAGGTTGTACAGAGCTCTAAGACAGTGGCTAAGGATACTGTAATTTCACAGGGAACTAAGGCAGGTGCCAAGGTGGCAAAGAATACACAGATTATTCTTACTATAAGTGGTGGGGAAGAAGTTGTTAATACAACAGTTCCATCTGTTACAGGGGAATCAGAATCTGATGCAAGAGAAAAACTGGAATCAGCAGGATTTAAGGTTTTGGTTGATTATGATTACAGCAGCACTGTTGATGCGGGCAAAGTAATTAAGGCTTCTCCATCAGGAAGTGTGGCACAGGGAACAACAGTTACAATTACAGTAAGCCGTGGAAAGCAAATTAAGAATGTTACAATGGCAAATCTTGTAGGAATGACAGAAGGTCAGGCTAGGCAGTGGCTTGAAAATAACGGTCTTAATGTTGAAGTATTAAGTGGAACATCAGGAAATGTTATATTTTGTAATTATTCTGAAGGAACTTCAGTTCCAGAGGGAACAACAGTTACAATTATGCTAGGTAATAAGCAGGAGACAACAACAAAGGCAACTGAAGCTGATAAGAATAGCAATACTAATCAGGGTAGCAGTTCGGATAATAATTCGAATGGAAACAATAATGCAAATGGAAATAATTCTGATTCGAATAATCAGCCAAATAATGCAGAACAGAAGCCACAGAATTAATCAGGTATAATTATTTATATGCAGGGAAAGATAATTAAGGGTATCGCTGGTTTCTACTATATACATGTAGAAACCAGCGGTATTTATGAATGTAAGGCAAAAGGGATATTCAGAAACCGACACATTAAACCACTGGTTGGTGATAATGTGGAGATAGAAGTTATTGATAAGGATAATTTCAAAGGAAATGTGGTGGACATCCTTCCAAGAAAGAACGAACTTATAAGACCGGCTTCTGCTAATATTGACCAGGCAATGGTTATATTTGCAGTAAAGACGCCAGAACCTAATTTTAATCTGCTTGATAAATTCATTCTTATGATGAATTATCAGGATGTTCCGACAGTTGTATGCTTTAATAAGGAAGAACTGGCTGATGATGAATATAAGAATGAATTAAAGAAGAAGTATGAGGGGTGTGGATGTGAATGCATATTTATAAGTGCAAAGAATAATATTGGCATTGGCAGGATAATGGAAGTACTGAAAGGAAAGACAACAGTACTTGCAGGTCCTTCAGGAGTTGGCAAATCAACACTTACCAATCTGCTTATACCGGACATGGAAGAGCAGGGAGAAGTCAGCCAGACAGGAGAAGTAAGCAGGATAGGCCGAGGAAGGCATACTACAAGACATTCCGAGATATACAATGTATGTAAGCAAACATATATATGTGATACTCCGGGATTTACATCACTTAATCTTCCGGATGTTGAGAAAGAAGATTTGAGATTTTACTTTGAAGAGTTTGTACCATTCGAAGGAAAGTGCAGATTCAATGGCTGCATGCATGTAAGCGAACCGGGATGTGCGGTAAAACAGGCAGTTGAAGACGGAATTATCAATTATGACAGATATAAGTCATACACAGATATATTTGAAGAAATAAAGAACAAGAAGAAGTACTAAATGTACTTGAAAACAGAAAGGTTGTTAATTATGAGTGGTTTAAAGAAAATTTTGTCACCATCAATATTATCGGCAGACTTCAAGAAATTAGGAGAAGAGCTTGAAACGATTGATAAGGCAGGAGCTGAATATGTTCATGTAGATGTTATGGATGGACTTTTTGTAAAGAGTATTTCATTCGGAATGCCAGTTATTAAGTCAGCAAGAAGTGCGACTGACAAGGTTTTTGATGTACATCTTATGATTGAAGAGCCTATAAGATATATAGAAGATTTTGTTAAGGCAGGAGCTGATATAATTACAGTACATGTTGAAGCGTGTAAGGATGTTGTTGCTACATTAGAAAAGATTAAGGAATGTGGTGTAAAAGCAGCTATAACACTTAATCCACCGACACCGGTATCAGCAATTGAGCCTTATCTTGATAAGGTAGATATGGTTCTTGTAATGAGCGTTAATCCGGGATTTGGGGGACAGAAGTTCATACCGGAATCACTTGATAAAGTAAAAGAAATAAGAACTTTATTAGATGCTAAAGGACTTGATACAGATATTGAGATAGATGGTGGAGTGAATGCCGGAAATCTTGCATCAATTCTTGAGGCAGGTGCTAATGTAATAGTAGCAGGTTCAGCGATCTTTTCTGGAGATGTAGCTGATAATGTTAAGAAGTTTAAAGAAATAATGGGCGCGTGGTAAAACCACACGCCCATTAATATTATACATTGAATCTGAAAAGGATTACATCGCCATCTTTAACGACATATTCTTTACCTTCCATTCTTACAAGACCTTTCTCTTTGGCTCCGTTATATGAACCACAGTCAAGTAAATCCTGATAGTAAACAACTTCTGCTTTAATGAAGCCTCTTTCGAAATCACTGTGAATCTTTCCGGCAGCCTGCGGAGCTTTAGTTCCCTTAGTGATTGTCCATGCTCTGGTTTCTGTCTCGCCTGCTGTTAAGTAACTGATAAGACCAAGAATACGGTAGCTTGCTGCAATAAGTTTATCAAGACCTGATGAACTTATGCCAAGGTCTTCAAGAAACATCTTCTTCTCATCATCATCTAATTCTGAGATTTCCTGTTCAATCTGTGCACAGATAACGAATACTTCACAGTTATCCTTCTTAGAATATTCTCTTACTCTTTCAACATATTCATTGTCAGCACCATCATTGGCAAGGTCATCTTCTGACACGTTAGCTGCAAAGATTACAGGCTTAGCTGTAAGAAGGTTGTATTCCTTTAAAAATGCTTCTTCATCTTCGTCCTGACATTCAAAATTCTTAGCTAAATTACCTTCTTCAAGGAAAGCCTTAAGTCTTTCGAGAAGGTCACATTCTTTAGCAATATCCTTGTTATTGTATGAAGCACGCTTCTGCTTTGACAGACGTCTGTCTAATACTTCAATATCAGAGAATATAAGCTCAAGGTTAATAGTTTCAATATCTCTTATTGGGTCAATAGAGCCATCAACATGAACGATGTTAGAATCTTCAAAACATCTTACAACATGAACGATAGCATCAACCTCACGGATGTTGGCAAGGAACTGGTTTCCAAGACCTTCACCCTTAGATGCACCTTTAACAAGACCTGCAATATCTACGAATTCAATAACAGCAGGTGTTATCTTTGCTGAATTATATAAAGCGGCAAGCTTGTCAAGTCTGTCATCCGGAACTGCAACAACACCGACATTAGGGTCAATTGTACAGAAAGGATAGTTAGCTGACTCTGCTCCTGCCTTAGTAAGTGAATTAAAAAGGGTACTTTTGCCGACATTAGGCAGACCCACGATACCAAGCTTCATAATAGAATCTCCTCATTAATTATTCTTATGATTATTCGTTCCAGAGTTCTTAAAATGTAAAAAAGAATCCAGTACAAAATCATATTATACAAAAATTTTTCTTTAAAAACAACATATAATTTACTTATTAAAATAATTTATATAAAAGTATAAGAATATATCCATATATTGTGCTGAAAATGATGACAAAACACTATATAAGCAATCAAAACACGAAATGGAGAAAAAGACTGTTATTAACTGCCTTCTGACATTAAATAAACTAAAAAAAGGACTTGTTTTTTAAACACTTTAAGTATAAAATTGACATTAAAGTGGTGGAAAGTGGAGCTTAATGGTAGAAAGTGGGGTGCGATAGTTATGTTGATGGGCGAATACAACCATACAATAGATGCTAAAGGCAGACTAATCGTACCGGCTAAATTCCGTGAGGTTCTGGGAGATGAATTCGTGGTTACCAAAGGCCTTGATAACTGCCTGTTTGTTTACCCGAATGATGAATGGCAGAAATTTGAAGAAAAGTTACAGACATTACCACTTACCAATAAGAATGCAAGACAGTTTACAAGATTCTTTCTTGCAGGTGCAGCAAGCGTAGAAGTGGATAAGCAGGGCAGAATACTTCTTCCATCAGTATTACGCGAGTTTGCAGGCTTGGAAAAAGATGTAGTTTTAGTGGGCGTTGCAAGCAGAATTGAAATCTGGAGCAAAGACCGCTGGCTGCAGAGTATCAGTACCTATGATGATGATATGGATGAAGTAGCAGCGAATATGGAGAGTCTTGGATTTTCTATATAATATGCAGACATGAGGTTTATTATGGAATTTAAACACAAATCAGTTCTTTTGGAAGAAACAATTGACAATCTGAATATTAAACCTGATGGAATCTATGTTGATGGAACACTTGGCGGTGCAGGACATTCATATCAGATAGCGAAAAGACTTACAGGTGGTGGCAGACTTATAGGTATAGATCAGGACGCGGACGCAATTGCGGCAGCGACAGAAAGACTTAAAGAATTCGAAGAACGGGTAACAATAGTAAGAAATAATTATTGCAATATGGACAAGGTTCTTGATGAACTTGGAATTGATAAAGTAGATGGGATACTTCTTGACATAGGAGTTTCATCGTATCAGTTAGATACAGCAAGCAGAGGATTTACTTATAATGTAGATACTGCTCTTGATATGAGAATGGATCAGAGACAGGAGATGACAGCAAAGGATCTTGTTAATACATATAGTGAGATGGAGCTTTTCAGAATCATAAGGGATTATGGAGAGGACAGATTTGCTAAGAATATTGCTAAACACATAGTTGCGGCAAGAAAAGAAAAGCCGATAGAAACAACATTTGAACTAAATGAGATTATAAAGGCTTCTATTCCGGCAAAGGTGAGGGCGACAGGAGGTCATCCATCCAAGAGAACATACCAGGCTATAAGAATTGAACTTAACAGGGAATTAGATGTCTTAGAGAATTCAATTGATATGATGATAGACAGGCTTAATCCACAGGGACGTTTATGTATCATAACATTCCATTCACTAGAGGACAGAATAGTTAAGGCAAGATTTAGAAACAATGAGAATCCATGTACATGTCCACCGGATTTCCCAGTATGTGTATGCGGAAAGAAATCAAAAGGAAAGGTTATAACAAGAAAACCTATAGTTCCCGGAGATGAAGAACTAAACGAGAATCAGCGGTCTAAAAGCTCTAAACTGAGGGTGTTTGAAAGAATATAAAACATTTATGGAGGGGAAAGTTTTGGAGAAGAGAAGAAATGTTGTAAATCACAGGACAACTGAATATCAGTATGGAAGTGCAGTAAGAAAGCTGCAGACTGTTCCAGAAGTACATACTTATGAGCATGAAAGAAGAATTGAGGAGCAGGAGCAGGAGAGAAGACAAAGAAGAAGAGAGATAAGAAGAAATAACAGGGTTAACCTTGTATATACTACAGTGCTTGCTATCTGTGCAACAGCAGTATTTGCAATATGCTACCAGTATCTTAATCTCCAGTCAGATATTAAGACTAACAGTACTGCTGTAGTTGAGCTTCAGAATCAGCTTAACTCACTTAAGGCAGAGAATAACAGCCATGAATCAGAGATTAATGCAGGCATTGATTATAACGCAATATATGATACAGCTGTCAATGAACTTGGTATGGTATATCCAAGCAGAAGCCAGGTAATCGGTTATGATTCAAAGGAAAGTGAATATGTAAAGCAGTATAAGGATATCTCAAAATAACTAAAATGTGTGGCAGTGCAATATAAAGGATTGATAAATTTATGGACAATACCAGTGAAGCAAGAAGAAAGAAAATAATGCGCAGGAAACGCGCAATGCTTAAGAGGACACACAGAAGAATTAATGTTACATTTATAATAGTATTTGTATTATTACTTGTACTTGGTGTAAGGATATTTATGATTAACTATACACATGGGGAGGAATATTCCCAGGCGGTGCTTAATCATCAGACATATACATCAACTACAATTCCTTATATGCGTGGTAATATTACTGCAAGTGACGGAACAGTTCTGGCATATAGTGAGAAGGTGTATAATCTGATACTTGATGTAAAGAGTGTTACATCAGAGGATGGAAAATATCTTAATAATACAATAGATGCATTAGTAAAATGTTTTGGTCTTGATAAAGATAATATTAAAAAAATAATTAACGATAATCCTTCAAGCCAGTATCAGAAGCTGCTTAAGGAACTGACATCAGATGAGATAGCTGAATTTAATGAGCTTAAGGCACAGAAGAACAGCAATATATATGGTGTATGGTTTGAGGAAAGCTATGTGAGAAAATATCCGTTCAATACTCTTGCATGCGATGCTATAGGTTTTGCATCCAATGTCAATGGTGGTGAGCTTGGTCTTGAAAGCCAGTATGACGATGAGCTTTCAGGAACAGACGGAGTTTCATACAGCTATGTTGATGAAGATCTCAATGCAGTAGAAACGACAAAGGCAGCAGTTAACGGTAATAACATTATTACAACAATTGATTATAATGTGCAGTCTATAATAGAGAAATATATGGTTGCATATAATCAGGAAAAACCATCTAAGAATACAGCAATTGTTGTTATGAATCCTAAGAATGGTGAGATTCTTGGAATGGCAAGCTATCCACAGTTTGACCTTAATAATCCCAGAAATCTTGCAAATGTATATTCTGAAGAGCAGCTTGCGTCAATGTCGGATACAGATGTAACCAATGCGTTGTATCAGTTATGGACTAACTATTGTGTATCAGAGTCATATGAGCCGGGTTCAACTTATAAGCCATTTACTATTGCAGCAGGTCTTGAAGAAGGCGTTGTGCATGATGGAGATACTTATGAATGTAAGGGATATGAGTATGTTGGTCCTGATATGATTAAGTGCCACTCATATTCAACAATAGGAAGCCATGGTGTGCTTACATTGTCGCAGGCATTGGAAAATTCATGTAATCCTTACATGATTAATATTGCAATAAAACTTGGCAATGTCAGATTTGCACAGTATGAGAAAATGTTTGGATTTGGTGCAAAGACTGGTATAGACCTTCCTGGTGAAGCTACAGGTATTATGTATGATGAGAATAAGATAACTACAATAGATGCTGCAACCAATTCATTTGGACAGAATGTTAATGTTAATATGGTACAGATGCTGTCAGCGTATAGTTCTCTTATTAATGATGGCAAGTATTATCAGCCACATATTGTTAAGAGAATAGAATCAGCTAATGGGGAAGTTGTTAAAGAAAATTCACCGGTTCTTGTAAGGCAGACAGTAACTGCTTCAACATCAAAGTATCTTAGAAAATATCTGGAAAATACAGTAGAATTAGGAACAGCACATAAGGCGTATATAGAGGGGTATTCTATTGCAGGAAAGACTGGTACTGCACAGAAAATCCCAAGAGCTGACCTTAAGTGGGTTATCTCATTTATAGGGCATGCTCCGGCAGATGATCCTAAATTTGCAATATACATTGTTCTTGATGAACCGGATGGAACGACTGGAACATCGGGAAGTACATCAGATGCACTTATACTTGCAAAAGATATTATGACGGAGCTGCTGCCTTATATGAATGTGTATAAGGATACAGACGAGCCATATGTTGATCCGGGAAATGCACCGGAGGAATCAGGAGTTTCAGATGTCCCTGTTTCGGAACCGGCTACAACAGGCAGTAACTAAAATTATGTAATAATAAGTAGAATAACCCTGCTTTGCTTCTCATAAAATGTAGAAGACTAAAGCGGGGTTATTTGTCAATGAAGGATAATGGCACATTTGGCTGGCTCAGTACCGGTCATAGAAAAAAACTTGTGTTAATGATAGCTGCAATCCTTATGGTTTGTATTCTTGAATGCGTAAGGCTTGGTGTTATTATGACGGTAAAGTCAGAGTATTATATGCAAAAGGCTGATGAGCTTCATCAGAGGGAGAGGAGAATTAAGGCAAAGAGAGGAAGGATTCTTGACAGAAATGGCGAAATACTTGCAGCTAATGAAGTGGTATGTACAGTTTCTGTAATACATAGTCAGATAGATGACGAAGATAAGGTTATAAAAGTGCTTGCAGGTGAACTTGATATGGACGTAGAGGAAGTGACTAAGAAAGTTAAGAAAGTATCCTCTATGGAATATATTAAGACAAATGTGGCAAAGGATATCGGAGATGCAATAAGGGAATATGACCTGCCGGGTGTTAAGATTGACGAGGATTATAAGCGGGTATATCCGTATAATGAACTGGCTTCAAAAGTGCTTGGCTTTACTGGTGCTGATAATCAGGGAATACTTGGACTGGAAGCTAAATATGACACATATCTGTCAGGTACTAACGGTCAGATTCTTACACTGTCAGATGCAGGGGGGATTGAGATAAAGGGCAGCCGGGAAGATCGTATTCTGCCAGTTGACGGACAGGATCTGTATACAACGCTTGATGTTAATATACAGAAATATGCAACCCAGCTTGCATGGGAGACTATGGTAAAGAAAGAGGCAAAACAGGTAAGTATTATTGTGATGCGTCCTGATAATGGCGAGATACTTGCTATGGCAAATGTTCCGGAATACAATCTTAATTCTCCGTATGAGCTTAATTATGAGCCTGATGAGGAAGAGGCGCAGAAGGATAAGATGGATCTTCTTAATAATATGTGGCGGAATTTCTGCATAAATGATACATATGAACCGGGCTCAATATTTAAGACAGTTACTGCAACAGCAGCACTTGAGACAGGCGTGGTGGGTTTAAATGATTCTTTCACATGTTCAGGTGCAACGGTTGTTTCTGACAGAAGAATAAGATGTCACAAAACAACAGGACATGGAACACAGGATTTTACACATACAGTGTATAATTCGTGTAATCCGGCATTTGTTGAATGGGGCAGAAGAGTCGGTACTGATAATATGTATCTGTACATGGGTAAGCTTGGACTTCTTGCAAAGACAGGAATAGATCTGTCAGGAGAGGCAGGAACGATTATTCATAAGCAGGAAAATGTAGGTGCAGTTGAGCTTGCCACAATGTCATTCGGACAGTCTTTCCAGATAACACCCGTTCAGATGTTAAGGGCTGTTTCGGCGATTGTAAATGGTGGAAGACTTGTTACACCACATTTTGGCTTATACACAGGTTCATCAGATGGTTCAGTGGTAAATGAATTTGCATATTCAACACAGGATGAGGCAATATCATCCCAAACGAGTGAAACGATGAAAAAGATTCTTGAGGGTGTAGTGTCAGAAGGCGGAGGAACGAAAGCATATATTGACGGCTATTCGATAGGAGGAAAAACGGCAACATCACAGAAGCTGCCAAGAGGTTCAGGAAAATATATTTCATCATTCATAGGATTTGCTCCGGCTGATAATCCACAGGTTATAGCGATGTGCTTAATTGATGAACCAACAGGTGTATATTATGGTGGAACAATTGCTGCTCCTGTTGTTAAGACACTGTATGAAAATATATTGCCGTATATTGGTATAGAAAGGTCAGTTCAACTTGAAAAAAACGATGATTGATAGTAATATATTTTTGTATACATTTTGTATGAAAGGAAGTAAACGACGATGGATTTAAAGAATAAGACAGTAATGGTCGTGGGAACAGGTATAAGTGGTATTGGAGCCGTAGACCTTTTGAATAAAGTTGGTGCTGACTGCATACTGTATGATGGCAATGAAAAGCTTGACAGACAGAAGGTGCAGGAGAAGTTAGGAGATAACAAGGCAGAGATTATCATCGGAGCATTTGATGAGTCACTTCTTCCGAAGATTGATCTGCTTGTAATAAGTCCGGGTGTTCCTATTGACAGTCCGATAGTGCTTACATTTAAGAATGCCGGTATCCCTGTATGGGGCGAGATTGAGCTTGCATATAATTATGATAAGGGTAAGGTTATTGCAATTACAGGAACTAACGGAAAGACAACAACTACAGCACTTGTTGGACAGATAATTGCTGCATATAATGAGAAAACATTTGTCGTTGGTAATATAGGCAATTCATATACAGGTGAAGTGTTAAAGACAAGTGAGGACTCATATACAGTTGCTGAGATAAGCAGCTTCCAGTTAGAGACAGTACATGAATTCCATCCGATTGTATCTGCAATTCTTAATATTACACCTGACCATCTTAACAGACACCATACAATGGAATGCTATGCATGGACCAAGGAAAGAATAAGTGAGAACCAGACTAAGGCAGATACATGTGTGCTTAATCTTGAGGATAAGTATCTTACAGACTTTGCACCTGAGTGTAAGGCTGATGTCGTGTGGTTTTCAAGTGAAAGAAAGCCATCAGTCGGAGCATATGTAGATGGTGAGATGATTAAGTATACAGATGGAACTAATGATTATGACATGTTGAATGTTCATGACATGAATCTTTTAGGAAAGCATAACTATGAAAATGTATGTGCAGCAATTGCAATGACTAAGGCTGCCGGAATTCCTGATGATATTATAATAGAACAGGTTAAGAAATTTAAGGCTGTTGAACACAGAATTGAATATGTTGCAACTAAGAATGGTGTTGATTACTATAATGATTCCAAGGGAACTAACCCAGAGGCAGCAGTTAAGGCTATTGAAGCTATGGTTAAACCTACAATTCTTATCGGCGGAGGTTATGATAAAGGCTCAGAATTCGACCTTTATGTAAAGGCATTTAAGGATAAGGTTAAGCTTCTTGTGCTTATAGGACAGACAAGTGCCAAGATTGCTGATACATGTAAGAAATATGGCTTTGATAATATCGAATATGCTGATTCAATGGAACAGGTAGTAGATATATGTGCTAAAAATGCGGTGAGTGGAGATGCGGTTCTTTTATCTCCTGCATGTGCAAGCTGGGGAATGTTCGATAACTACGAACAAAGAGGAAGAATATTCAAGGATCTTGTCAATAATCTGTAAAAAGGCGGTGCTTTATGCCGGGGAATAATAGAAATAGAAGAAATAACAGAAACAGAAAAAAGAGAAAACAATATGGATTTTACTTTGATTACACTCTTCTTTTTGTGCTTGTATTCATAGTTGGCTTTGGACTTACAATGATTTACAGCACAAGCTCATATACAGCGCAGATTGAAGAGGGTGATCCGGAATTTTATTTCAGAAAACAGCTTATATTTACTATAATAGGCTTTGCTTTAATGATAGTTGAAACTAAGATTTTAGATTATCATTATCTTAAGAAGCTTGCAGTTGTAATATATATAGGCGGACTTCTTTGCATGTTCCTTTTAAAGACTCCTCTTGGAATTACAAGAAATGGAGCTACCAGATGGATAAAGATTCCGGGTTTGGGACGATTTCAGCCTGCGGAGCTTGTAAAGATTGGAACGATTGCCATGACTGCACTTCTTATAGTGAAAGCAGGGCAGAACATAAAGAAATTCAGGACTGTTATAGTGATATGTATAATATCCGGTTTTGCACCGGCACTGCTTGTTTATGTGCTGTCTTCTAATATGAGCAGCGCACTTATTGTAGCACTTATCTCAGTTGTTATGACATTTGTGGCATATCCGGGATATAAAATATATGTTGCACTGACGGGGCTGGCAGCGGTGGCTTTTGGCGCATTTTACTCATGGATAAAGAAGATGGCAGTGTCGGGAAATATGACTGGAAAATTCAGATTAAACCGTATACTTGTATGGCTTAATCCTGAGAAATATATTGATGACAAGGGATACCAGACAGTTCAGGCGTTATATGCCATAGGCTCAGGAGGTCTTTTTGGCAAAGGTCTTGGCAAGAGTCTTCAGAAGCTTGGATATATCCCGGAATCACAGAATGATATGATATTCTCTGTTATATGTGAGGAGTTGGGACTTTTTGGAGCATTCTGCCTGATTGCCCTGTTTATTGTAATGTTATGGAGAATTAATCATATAGCACAGAATGCACCTGATTTGTTTGGTTCAATGCTTGCAACAGGAGTATTTGCACATATTGCCATACAGGTAATTCTTAATATAGCAGTTGTAACTAATACAATACCTAATACGGGAGTATCACTTCCATTCATAAGTTATGGAGGTACGGCGGCAGTATTTTTGCTGCTTGAACTTGGGGTTGTATTTAATATAAGCAGTCAGATTAAGTTGGAAAGATAATGGGTAGTAGGAATAGTAACAGTGTAAACCAGAAAAAAAGACGGGGCAGAAAAAGAAAGAAAGCCCTTATTATATTTGCAGTTATTGCAGCTGTTGCCGGAATGCTTTTTGGTGTTACATATAAGGTGTTTGAGGCTGATACAATAGAATTTGTGGGTTCAACTCATTATTCGGATGAAGAACTTAAAAAATATATATTTGGTGGTGATTATGTTAATCTGCTATATTTCAGGATTTTTGGACAAAAAGACACCAAAATACCATTTATCCAGAAATATGATGTTGAGACGGACTGGCCGGACAGGCTTTATGTAACAGTATATGAAAAGGCAATAGTAGGTTATGTCAGGTACATGGGCTGTAATATGTATTTTGATAAAGATGGAATTGTAGTAGAAAGCTCAACGGATTTATATGAAAATGTTCCGCAGATTGACGGACTTAAGTTTGATTCAATAGTAATCAATACGAAGCTTGATGTGGGAAATGCAGATATATACAATACAATTCTTGATCTTATACAGAGCTTTGATAAGTATGATATTGATGTGGACAAAGTGTATTTTGATGCCTCTTATAATATTACGCTTTATATGGGCGATGTTAAGGTAAGCCTTGGAAGCAGCAAGGATTTTACAGACAGGCTTTTTGAATTAAAGCAGTTATCATCCAGATTCGGAACACTTAAAGGAACACTGTATCTTGATGATTATAATGGCGATGAAAGTTCTATAATTTTTAAACGTGAAAAGTAAAAAAACGGTTGATATTTTAGATGAAAAATTATAATATATTATGTAGTGCAATTTTTAGATATTAAAGGAGGCAACAACCTTGTTAGAGATAATGACTAATGACCAGGAGTCATCAGCAAAGATTATAGTTGTTGGTGTAGGTGGAGCGGGAAATAACGCGGTTAACAGAATGATAGATGAGAATATCGGAGGAGTTGAATTTATTGGTATTAATACTGATAGTCAGGCACTCACTTTATGTAAGGCTCCAACTGCTATCCAGATAGGTGAGAAGCTCACTAAGGGACTTGGAGCAGGCGCACAGCCTGAGATTGGTGAGAAGGCAGCAGAGGAGAATGTTGAAGAACTTACACAGGCAATTAAAGGTGCTGATATGGTATTCGTTACATGTGGTATGGGTGGCGGAACCGGTACAGGTGCAGCTCCTGTAGTAGCTAAGATTTCTAAGGATATGGGAATTCTTACAGTAGGTGTTGTTACTAAGCCTTTCAAGTTTGAAGCAAGAACAAGAATGGCTAATGCTGAATCAGGAATTGAGAAGCTTAAGGAGAACGTAGATACACTTATTGTTATTCCTAATGACAAGCTTTTAGAGATAGTAGACAGAAGAACAACTATGCCAGAGGCATTAAAGAAGGCTGATGAAGTGTTACAGCAGGCTGTTCAGGGAATTACAGACCTTATCAATGTACCAGGTCTTATTAACCTTGACTTTGCTGATGTTAAGACTGTTATGGTGGACAAGGGTGTTGCACATATCGGTATCGGTACAGCTACAGGCGATGACAAGGCTATCGAAGCAGTTAAGCAGGCTGTTACAAGCCCACTTCTTGAGACAACTATTGAGGGTGCATCTCATGTTATCATCAATATCTCAGGTGATATCAGTCTTATCGAAGCTAATGAAGCTGCAAGCTACGTTCAGGAACTTGCAGGAGATAATGCTAACATTATCTTTGGTGCTATGTATGATGAGAGCGTTACAGATCAGGCTACAATTACTGTTATCGCAACAGGTCTTGAGGACGGTAATGTTAATAAGGCTATGGCAGGATTTGCAGGTATGGCACAGGCAACAAGACCAACTGTTAATGTTAAGCCACAGTATACATATTCACAGCCAGCAGCAAGAACATCTTCGGCATCAAATGATGCTCCGCTTCCAGGACTTAAGCAGCCATCACCTGTTACACCACAGGTTAAGGACAGAGGAATCACAATTCCAACATTTTTACAGAAGAATAAGAAGTAATAATTTAATATAAGTATATTTAACACCGTCAGTTTGCTGGCGGTGTTTTTTTGTGCCCACTCTGTTGTTTTGACAAATTTTGCATGATATGTCGTATATAATTCCACTTGTAACAAAGAAACGGATTCAAAGCAAGGAGGTGATGTACGAAACGGTTATATATGCAGATGTTCTGTTTGGAATAAACCTTGTGGCAAACCTGTGCGTGCTGCTTATAACAGACTGGATATTTAAATTTTCTGCCAGAATATCCAGAATGATTATTTCTGCCACTTTAGGAGCTGTATGGGCTGTCATATGTGTGTGTATTCCACTAAGATTTGCACTGCTTGAAAAGTTTATTACATATGTTCCGGTAACATTAATCATGGCTATGATAATGCTTTCCGGTACTAAAGACTTTAAGCAGAAAACATCAAAACAATTAAAGCTTTATATGAGGAATCTGTTGAAAGCAGGTGCAGGAATGATTCTTATTGCACTTTTTGCAGGTGGGATAATGCATTGGTTAAAGTACACATTTGCAGGGTATTTTATTGGAAATGTAATTCTGTCTGACAGTGAGCTTGTAATCTTTCTTACTGTGACGGTTATAGTTGTTGTCATTGTGCTTAAGACACTTAAAACTATCAGGATAACAGATGGTTTGAAAAGACACATTGTGATTGGCGTAGCAGAACGGGAATTTGAAATGGACGCAATAATTGATACAGGCAACAGCCTTATTGATTATGTTGGGAAAAGACCTGTTACAGTGGTTGAAAGAACGTATTTCAACGATATTCTCAGTGACATAGATAACTTACAAAAGCTTGGATATCATCTGATTCCATATAACAGTGTGGGAAATTCAGGTGGGATGATGGAAATCATAACAGCAGATTATATACATATATACGAGGGAGAAAATGTTGTGAAAAGGGAGCATGCGGCTATAGGTATGTCTCTTAGGCAGATTAATAAGAATGGGGATTATCATGCCCTTTTGGGGAAGGACATGATTATGTAGAAGAATCGGAAGTTTGAAGAAAATAAAAGGATGGATAGAAATATGGTAGTAAAGGTTGCGATGGCGGATCATTTTCAGTTTAAGGTAATGCCTTCTATAAAGAATTTTTGTTTATTAAAGCAGGGTGACGTACATTATATAGGTGGGACAGATATATTGCCGGCACCACTTGGGGCAAGTGAGGAACAGAACGCAATAGAAGCACTGGGGACAGCTTCTGATGCTGAAGCAAAGCACACCCTGATAGAACATAATTTAAGGCTTGTTGTTTATATTGCGAAGAAATTTGACAATACAGGGGTTGGCGTAGAGGATTTGATATCAATTGGAACAATAGGGCTTATCAAAGCAATTAATTCATATGATAAGGATAAAAATATCAAGCTTGCAACATATGCATCAAGGTGTATAGAAAACGAAATTCTTATGTATCTTAGAAGAAACAGTAAGATAAAAGCAGAAGTGTCAATTGATGAACCGCTTAATGTTGACTGGGATGGTAATGAACTTCTGTTGTCAGACATTATTGGAACGGATGAGGATATTATATATAGGGATATTGAAACAGAGGTTGAGTGCAAAATGCTTAAAAAGGCTATAAACCAGCTTCCGGAGCGTGAAAGAATAATAGTTGATTTGAGATTTGGTTTGAGTTCAGAGGATGGAGAAGAAAAGACACAGAAAGAGGTTGCTGATATGTTAGGAATTTCACAATCATATATTTCAAGGCTTGAAAAGAAAATAATGCGTCAGTTAAGAAAAGAAATGGTTAAAAGTTGTTGACATTTACCCCTTCCTTATGGACAATAGTACAAGAAATATTAATGGGGTACTATAATGAAACATCGTAAAACATTTAGAATAGATAAATTATTCGGACTGGCTACACTTGTCTGCTTGCTGGTTATCACTTTAATGGTGTATAATGATTTTTTTAAGGATACTGTAAGTGAGGAAAACGTTATTGGCAAAGAAACCGAGAGCGAAACCAGAACAAGCGGATATCTTAATGATAATAAGAATGTTGAATCTAAAGGGGCGTCTTCAAAGGCTGTAGTCTGTCTTGATCCATCAAAAGGTGGAAAGGATACTGGAGTGTCGTCATCAGGCAGGAAGGAAAAGGATATAAATCTTGAAATGGCTCTTGATATTAAGTCAAAGCTTGAATCCGATGGGATAGAGGTTGTCATGACAAGAACATCAGATAGGGATGTTACAGACGAAGAACGTGCAAAGATATGTAATTCGTCAAAAGTATATATATGTGTGTCACTTAGAATGAATTCATATAATGCAGATACATCAGTTTCCGGTGCGGAGAGTTATATTCACACGACAAAGCCTGTTGAGGCAGCAGAGCTTTCAAGGATTATTCTTAAGAGCATGGAAAAAAGTACTGGAATTAAGAATCGTGGAGTGAAAACCGGTACAGTTGGAGATGCAAAGGATAATTATTATATTAACGCTCATAGCAAATGTACAAGTACAGTAATAGACATGGGTTTTATAACTAATGTATCAGATTTAAAGAAAGTAACAATTGATAAAACTAAGACAGCACAAGCCATAGCAGATGGCATAAAAGATTATTTAAAACAAGCGGGGTTATATTAATGGCAGGAATTAATCAGAAGAACATAAGAAATTTTTGTATTATTGCACATATTGATCATGGTAAGTCAACACTGGCTGACAGAATAATTGAAAAAACCGGACTTCTCACATCAAGAGAGATGCAGGAGCAGATTCTTGATAACATGGATCTTGAGAGAGAAAGAGGAATTACAATTAAAGCACAGACAGTAAGAACTGTATATAAGGCATCAGATGGACAGGAATATATATTCAATCTTATTGATACTCCGGGACATGTCGACTTTAATTATGAGGTATCAAGAGCACTTGCAGCCTGTGATGGTGCTATACTTGTAGTAGATGCGGCACAGGGAATTGAAGCACAGACACTTGCTAATGTATATCTTGCATTAGACCATGATCTTGATGTATTTCCTGTAATTAATAAGATTGACCTTCCAAGTGCAGAACCTGAAAGAGTTATTGAAGAGATTGAGGATGTTATAGGAATAGAGGCACAGGATGCACCGCTTATATCAGCCAAGAACGGAATTAATATTGAAGAGGTTCTTGAACAGATTGTAACTAAGATTCCGGCACCATCAGGAGATGCTTCCGCACCACTTTCAGCGCTTATATTTGATTCGTTATATGATGCATATAAGGGTGTTATTATATTTGTAAGAATTAAAGAAGGTACTGTCAAGAAGGGTACTAAGATAAGAATGATGGCAACCGGAGCTGTAGAAGAGGTCGTTGAGGTTGGATATTTCGGTGCAGGCCGTTTTATTCCATGCGATGAGCTTACAGCTGGAATGGTTGGCTATATTACAGCAAGTATCAAGAATGTAAGAGATACAAGAGTTGGTGATACAGTTACTGATAATGACAGACCGTGTGAGCAGCCGCTTCCTGGTTACAAGAAGGTTAATCCTATGGTTTACTGCGGATTATATCCGGCAGATGGCGCCAAGTATCAGGATTTACGAGATGCACTTGAAAAGCTGCAGCTTAATGACGCAGCCCTGCAGTTTGAGCCGGAGACATCTATTGCACTTGGATTTGGCTTCAGATGTGGATTCTTAGGACTTCTTCACTTAGAGATTATACAGGAACGACTTGAGAGAGAATATAATCTTGACCTTGTAACAACCGCACCGGGCGTTATATATAAGGTTCACAAGACGAACGGAGATGTAATTGACCTTACTAATCCGTCTAATATGCCGGACCCTTCTGAGATTGATTATATGGAAGAGCCTATGGTAAGTGCTGAGATTATGGTTACAACAGAATTCGTCGGACCTATTATGAAGCTTTGTCAGGAAAGACGAGGCATATATAATGGAATGGAATATATTGAGCAGACAAGGGCGCTGCTTAAGTATGACCTTCCTCTTAATGAGATTATATATGATTTCTTTGATGCACTTAAATCACGTTCAAGAGGTTATGCATCATTTGATTATGAGATGAAGGGGTATGAGCGTTCTAAGCTTGTCAAGCTTGACATTCTTATTAACAAAGAAGAAGTTGATGCACTTTCATTCATTGTATTTGCCGGCAATGCTGAGGAGAGAGGCCGTAAAATGTGTGAGAAGCTCAAGGAAGAGATTCCAAGACAGCAGTTTGAGATTCCTATTCAGGCAGCTATCGGAAGCAAGGTAATTGCAAGAGAAACTGTCAAGGCACTCAGAAAAGATGTACTTGCAAAATGTTACGGTGGTGATATCTCAAGAAAGAAGAAACTTCTTGAGAAGCAGAAGGAAGGAAAGAAGCGTATGCGCCAGATTGGTAATGTAGAGATTCCACAGAAGGCGTTTATGAGCGTATTAAAGTTAGATGATGAATAAAACATATGAAAAAGGGATATATATACATATCCCTTTTTGTGTACACAAATGTATATATTGTGATTTCCTGTCTGCTCCGGCTGGTGATGCTGTAAAATATGCTTACACTAAGGCACTTATTAATGAAATCAGAAATACAGCAGATGGGCAGGTAAAAGATAAGATAACATCCATATTCTTTGGCGGAGGTACTCCGTCAGTACTGCCTGATGGCTGTATAGCTGACATATTAGCTGCTGTCAGGGATTGTTTTGATGTTTTGGATGATGCTGAGATAACAATGGAATGTAATCCGGGAACAGTTAATGAAAGCAGGCTTTCAGAATACAGAGCCGCAGGAGTGAACAGGTTAAGCTTTGGCTTACAGTCTGCTGATAATAATGAATTAAAAATGCTTGGGCGAATACACACATTTGAACAGTTTGAGGAAAGCTTCAGACTGGCAAGGGCTGCAGGCTTTAATAATATTAATGTTGACCTTATGTCGGCTATTCCGGGGCAGACTGAAGCAACTCTTGAAAATACATTTGACAAGGTGACGGCATTACAGCCGGAGCATATATCGGCGTATAGCCTTATTCTTGAGGAAGGCACTTATCTGGCTGATAATATTGATAAGTTTCCGCCGGTTCCTGATGAGGAAGAGGACAGGCGCATGTACCATATAACGAAGCAGATTCTTGGAAATGCAGGGTATGAAAGATACGAAATATCCAATTATAGCAGACCGGGCTTCGAATGCAGGCATAATCTTCTGTATTGGAACAGAGGAGAGTATTATGGCTTTGGGTGTTCGGCAGCAGGATTTACAGAGAATGTGCGGTATTCCGACATAAGAGATGTCAAGAAGTATATAGAGCTTAACGGTGATATAGGAAAACTTCATGAAAATATTGAAATACTGACTAAAGAAGATGCAATGGAAGAATTCATGTTTCTTGGACTAAGAAAGGTTGCAGGAGTTGATGTGAAGGATTTTCAGAACAGGTTTGGGGTTTCAATTAATGATGTTTATGCTAAAGAGACAGAACAGAATATTAATAAAGGTCTTCTTGTAAAGCAGGCAGATATGTTAAGGCTTACTGAATATGGCATGGATATATGTAATACAGTGATGAGTGATTTTATATTAACTGATGGAGATTAAGAAAAGCAGGTGGCAGTCTGATTGTGAAGATTGTCACCTGTTTTAGCATGTATATCAGAAATTCTTGATAAGTTTTATGTAATTCTTAGGAGTCATTCCCATAAATGTCCTGAATTCTCTTTGGAAATGTGCCTGATCCGAATAACCTGCACCTTCAATAAAGAAGCTGTTATCACGTTCTGGGTCAGCAATTATGGCTGCAAGGACATTCTGGAATCTGTACATTTTGATAAAATCCTTCGCACCAATACCATAGACTTCGTTGTAAAGCCTTGATATATGTCTTACAGAATATTCTGATTCTTCTGATAATTCTGCAACAGTACTGGTACCTGAATATATAAGTCTGTTAAGTTTCTCAATATTTTCAGAAACAGGGCAGAAGGTCTTGCAATCTGTAACAAATGCTTTAAAAAGTGTAATTCTGTCTTTAAAGGATGAAGAATTGTGAAAATCCTTTATTAGCTGCATCTCATACGATTGAGGGGCTGGCTCATAACGGAATATATTGTCTGTAATGTTGACGGGATAAGTCTTAATATCACAGCCTTTATTAAAGTAGCAGCCAGTGTTGTCGAATCTTATCCCGAAATAATGGTCAAATTCTTTAAGAGAAAGTGTTGTAAATATGTTCTGGCATCCGATACATATGAATTCAGATATGTCATTATTATCGTTGTAACATATTATCCATTCTGTAGTGGATGATGGAATAAATGAGATGTTAAGGATGGTATTAGTTTTATCTGCTTCGTAAAAATGCATATGCTTAACTGCTTTTGTGTCTGTAAGAACATTTTTATGCATGTCAATTCCAAATGGCTGTATCATATGTTTCATAAATTGTCTCCTCTAAAAGTTTATTTATTAAAATATTATTAAGAAAAAATTAAAAAGTCAATGAAAATGTCCGATTTTTTCAATAATTATTGAAAATGGCGAGTATAATGAACAACATGAATTGAACAGTGATGTACACAAAGGCGTGTAAGCAGTTTGGGAAAACTGCCTGCACGCCTTTTTTGCATTCTGTTTAATCAGGTACAGAACCTGATCAACTCTGTTACCGGCAATTAAATTAAAAAGAATTTCTGATTAGGGAGGAAATGGTTATGCAAGAGATTTTATCAGCGGTAGATGCCGAATTATTCGGTGTGTGGTTCCTTATAGGTGCAGCTCTTGTTTTCTGGATGCAGGCAGGTTTTGCAATGGTAGAAACAGGATTCACAAGAGCAAAGAATTCAGGTAACATTATTATGAAGAATCTGATGGACTTCTGTATTGGTACAGTAATGTTCGTTCTTATTGGATTCAGTTTCTTATTAGGTGAGGATTTACTTGGTTTTATTGGAAAGCCTGGTTTTGATATCTTCACGGCTTACAAAGATTTTGATTTTTCTAGTTTCGTATTTAACTTAGTATTCTGTGCTACAACAGCTACTATTGTTTCAGGTGCCATGGCTGAGAGAACAAAGTTCTTATCATATTGTGTATACTCAGCAGTTATCTCAGCACTTATCTATCCAATAGAAGCTCACTGGATCTGGGGCGGTGGCTGGCTTGCACAGTTAGGCTTCCATGATTTTGCAGGTTCTTGTTGTATTCACATGGTTGGTGGTATTTCAGCTCTTATTGGTGCTAAGATTCTTGGACCTCGTATTGGTAAGTTTGAAAAGGATGCTAATGGTAAGGTTATAAAGGTAAATGCTTTCCCAGGACACAATATTCCACTTGGTGCACTTGGTGTATTTATTCTGTGGTTTGGCTGGTATGGATTTAACGGTGCAGCAGCAACAACAATTGAAGATTTAGGCTCTATTTTCCTTACAACAACAGTTGCTCCTGCAGTAGCTACAGTAACATGTATGATATTCACATGGATAAGATATGGTAAGCCTGATGTTTCAATGTGTTTAAATGCTTCACTTGCAGGTCTTGTTGGTATAACAGCTCCTTGTGATGTAACAGATGCATTTGGTGCAACAATGATAGGTATTGTTTCTGGTCTTTTAGTAGTATTCGGTGTGTGGCTTCTTGACTACAAGCTTCATGTTGATGATCCTGTAGGTGCTGTAGCAGTACATATGATGAATGGTATCTGGGGTACAATTGCTGTTGGCCTTTTTGCAACAAGCTCAGCTCCAGGATATGCAATTGCTTTAGAAGGTGGTTCAATTAAGGGCGAAGGTCTTTTCTATGGCGGTGGATTCACACAGCTTGGACTTCAGTTATTAGGATTTATATCAGTTGCAGCATGGGCAACTGTATGCATGGTGATTGTGTTCACAGTAATTAAGGCTACAATCGGACTCAGAGCTTCTAAGGAAGAAGAAATCAGAGGCCTTGATATTATGGAGCATGGTCTTTCAAGTGCTTATGCAGGATTTGAATTTGGTGGTATGGACTTTGTTGACGGTGATGTTGATGTAATCGGTTCAGAATCAATGGAAGCTTCTGTACCTGCTCTTGTTAAGACATCTGATGCAGGTGATGGCAAGAAGATTACCAAGGTTGAGATTCTTATGAAGCAGGAGAGATTCGAGAGATTCAAGAAGGCCATGAACGATATCGGAGTTACAGGTATGACAGTTACACAGGTTCTTGGATGTGGTACACAGAAGGGTGCTCCTGAATATTACAGAGGTGTTCCAATGGATATCCAGCTTCTTCCTAAGACACAGGTTGAGATGGTAATATCTTCAGTTCCTGTAATGGATGTTATCAATGCTACAAGAAAGGCTCTCTATACAGGTCATATCGGTGATGGTAAGATTTTTGTATATGATGTTGAGGATGTAGTAAAGGTAAGAACCGGAGAATCAGGTTATGATGCACTTCAGGGTGAAGACGATTAATATAATGATTTATTAATAAAATGTAGTAATAATAAGAATATGTAAATCGTGTAATTGGACTTTTCCGATGCTTGGACATTGGAAAAGTCCAGTTTTTAATGGCATTGTATTGATTTTAATAATGAAATAAGCATGAAATCTCACATTTATGCCTTTACTTTTGGAGATAAAGATAATAAAATATTAAGTAATATGTAGGGACGTATAATGTATATCTGGTTATTTATAGCTGGTACATTTATGCCGCCTAAATTTTCTTAAGGAGGAAATATTTATAATGGCAAGACAGAAACATTCTATGGATGGTAATACAGCCGCTGCACATGTAGCTTATGCATATACAGAAGTTGCTGGTATCTATCCAATCACACCATCAAGCCCGATGGCAGATTATGTTGACCAGTGGTCAGCAGCCGGAAGAAAGAACATTTTCGGCAGTACTGTTAAGGTAGTTGAGATGGAATCAGAGGCTGGTGCTGCAGGTACAGTTCATGGTTCTTTAGGTGTAGGTGCATTAACAACAACATTTACAGCTTCACAGGGCCTTTTACTTATGATTCCTAATATGTATAAGATAGCTGGTGAGCAGCTCCCATGCGTATTCGACGTATCTGCCCGTACAGTATCATCACATGCATTGAACATCTTTGGTGATCATTCAGATGTATACGCATGTCGTCAGACAGGTTTTGCAATGCTTTGTGAAACTAACCCACAGGAGGTTATGGATCTTTCTCCAGTAGCTCACTGTGCAGCACTTGAAGGAAAGACACCTTTCCTTAACTTCTTTGATGGTTTCCGTACATCACACGAGATTCAGAAGATTGAAGAGTGGGATTACGAAGATCTTAAGGATATGTGCCCAATGGATGCAGTTGAAGAATTCAGAGCACACGCTCTTAATCCTAATCATCCATCAGCTCGTGGTTCACATGAGAATGGTGATATCTTCTTCCAGCACAGAGAGGCTTGTAACTCAGTTTATGATGCTCTTCCAGCAGTAGTTGAGAAGTACATGAACAAGGTTAACGAGAAGCTCGGTACTAATTATGGATTATTTAACTACTATGGTGCACCAGATGCAGAGCGAGTAATCATCGCTATGGGTTCTGTTAACGACGTAGTAGAAGAAGTTATTGATTATCTTACAGCTAAGGGTGAAAAGGTTGGTCTTATTAAGGTAAGACTTTACAGACCATGGTCATCAGAAGCTATCTTAAAGGTTATTCCTAAGACAGCTAAGAAGATTGCTGTACTTGACAGAACAAAGGAGCCAGGTTCTCTTGGTGAGCCTCTTTTCCTTGATGTTGCTACAACACTTCGTGAAGCAGGACTTAACGACATCACATTAGTTGGTGGCAGATATGGTCTTGGTTCTAAGGATACACCACCTTCATCTATCTTCGCTGTATATAAGGAATTAGAGAAGGATGCTCCTAAGAGCAGATTCACAATCGGTATCGTTGATGATGTTACTAACCTTTCACTTCCAGAAGTTAAGCCAGCTCCAATTACTTCAGCTGCTGGTACTAAGGAATGTAAGTTCTGGGGTCTCGGTGGAGATGGTACAGTAGGTGCTAACAAGAACTCTACTAAGATTATCGGTGACCACACAGACAAGTACATCCAGGCATACTTCCAGTATGATTCTAAGAAGACAGGTGGTATCACAATTTCTCACTTAAGATTCGGTGATAACCCAATTAAGAGTCCATATTACATCAATCAGGCTGACTTCGTAGCATGTCATAACCCAGCATATGTTACACAGGGTATGAAGATGGTACAGGATGTTAAGCCAGGTGGAGTATTCATGATCAACTGCCAGTGGACAGATGAAGAATTAGGACATCATCTTAACGCTGAAGCTAAGAAGTACATTTATGATAACAAGATTCAGCTTTACACAATCAATGCCATTGATAAGGCTATCGAAATCGGTATGGGTAAGAGAACTAACACAATCTTACAGTCTGCTTTCTTTAAGTTAGCTGATGTAATGCCTATCGATGATGCTATTAAGTTCATGAAGGAAGCTGCTAAGAAGTCTTACTCTAAGAAGGGTGATGCTGTAGTAGAGATGAACTACAAGGCTATTGATGCCGGTGTAGATGCTATACATAAGGTAGAAGTTCCAGATTCTTGGGCTAATCCAGAAGCTGATGCTCCTAAGGAAGCTAAGACAGGACGTCCAGAAGTTGTTAAGTTAGTTAACGATCTTCTTGAGCCAATCTCTAAGATGGATGGTGACAGCCTTCCAGTTTCAGCATTCAAGGATTGCGCTGATGGTCAGTTCGAAACAGGTGCTTCTGCATACGAGAAGAGAGGAACAGCCGTTATGGTTCCTGAGTGGGATCCAGCAGCCTGCATTCAGTGTAACAGCTGTGCATTTGTTTGTTCACATGCAACAATCAGACCATTTATTCTTTCAGCTGATGAAGTTACAGCAGCTCCAGCAAACATCAAGCTTGCAGATTCTAAGCATGCTGTAGATACAACTATGAAGTATACAATGTCTGTATCTCCTTTAGATTGTATGGGATGTGGCGAGTGTGTTACTGTATGTCCTAAGGCAGGAGAAGCTATTAAGATGGTTCCACAGGAATCTCAGTCAGCTGAGCAGCCTGTATTTGATTACCTCGTTGCTAACGTTGGTAAGAAGGAAATCAAGCCAGCGCTTGTTGAAACTCCAATCGGTTCTCAGTACAACCAGCCATTACTTGAATTC
Organism: Lachnospira eligens; assembly: GCF_009680455.1. Lineage (GTDB taxonomy): Bacteria > Bacillota > Clostridia > Lachnospirales > Lachnospiraceae > Lachnospira > Lachnospira eligens_A. The sequence continues at coordinate 121,199 of NZ_WKRD01000002.1, read as the reverse complement.
TCAGGTTCATGTGCAGGATGCGCAGAGACATCATATGCTAGATTAATTACACAGTTATTCGGTGAGCAGATGTACATTTCTAATGCTACAGGTTGTTCTTCTATCTGGGGTAACCCAGCTGCTACTTCACCATATACAGTAAACAAGGATTCTAAGAAGGGTCCAGCTTGGTGTAACTCATTATTCGAGGATAATGCTGAGCATGGTTTAGGTATGTATATTGGTCAGAAGTACATCAGAGAGCAGGCTATCGAGATGATTGAAGAGATGGCTGCATCTGATAAGGCATCTGCTGAGTTCAAGGTAGCAGCAGCTAAGTACATCGAGACTAAGGATGATACTAAGGCTAACACACCAGCTACAGAAGCTCTTGTTGCAGAGTTAGAGAAGGCAGCTGCAGATGGTTGTCCAACAGCTCCACAGGTATTAGCTAAGAAGGATTACCTTGCTAAGAAGTCTGTATGGATCTTCGGTGGTGATGGATGGGCTTACGATATCGGTTACGGCGGATTAGACCACGTACTTGCTTCTGGTGAGAACGTTAACGTTATGGTATTCGATACAGAAATGTATTCTAACACAGGTGGACAGGCTTCTAAGGCTTCTAACATCGGTGAGGTTTGCCAGTTCGCTGCAGCAGGTAAGGAAATCGGAAAGAAGAGCCTTTCTGAAATCGCTATGCAGTATGGTTATGTATATGTAGCTCAGATTGCTCTTGGTGCTAACATGGCTCAGGCTCTTAAGGTAATCAAGGAAGCAGAGGCTTACAACGGACCATCACTTATCATTGGTTACGCTCCTTGCGAACTTCACGGTATCGCTAAGGGTGGTATGAACCACTGCCAGGATGAGATGAAGAAGGCTGTTAAGGCTGGTTACTGGAACCTCTTCTCATTCAACCCAGCACTCAAGGCTGAAGGAAAGAATCCATTCACACTTACATCTAAGGAAGGTGATGGATCATATCAGGAATTCCTTAATAACGAGGCTCGTTATACAAGACTTGTTAAGCCATTCCCAGAAAGAGCTGAGAGACTCTTCGCTAAGTCTGAGGAAGTTGCTAAGGAAAGATATGAGCATCTCCAGAAGTTAGTAGAACTTTACAAGTAATTAATATATAACTTAATAGTTTGTATGTTTCTCAAATGCTCCCGCAGGGCTTGTCCCTGCGGGAGTTTTTTGTGGTGGGGAGAAGATGGGAAAATTGTGGGAAGTAAGGGTGTAAAGTTAAACTTTTTGAGAGAGGGATTCGTATATATATGCAGAAGAAAAGAAAAGCTGTGGCGGATTGGACATTGAAGCAGAGTGAAGGCAGGTTGAAGTCCTAAAGGAACGAGAAAGAGAGGCGGATTGGACGTTGAAGCGGTTGGGAGACAGGTTGAAGTCCAAAAGGAACGAGAAAGAGAGGTGGATTGGACGTTGAAGCGGAGTGAGCCACGGAGGAAGTCCAAAAGGAGTGAGAAATAGTGGTGGATTGGACGTTGAAGCGGTGGAAGCCACGGAGAAAGTCCAAAAGGAACAAGTAAAAGTAACAGGCTGATCTATGAAACGGAGAGAAGATAGGAGGTATCTTATGAAGAAGAAAATAAGCGGAAAAGCTATAGCAGCGATTATTGCTGCACTGGCAGTTGTGGGGATTGCAGTGTATCTGATAGGCAGTACATCAAAACAGGTAGTTAATATTGATATCAGCGGCTTTAATGAGATGACAATAATGTCTGGTGGTACAGGAAAGACTATAACACCGAATGAGGAACAGAGAATGCAGATAAGCAGTCTGGTAAAGAATATGAATCTTAAGGCAAAGAAATTCCCACGGACTAATGGTTGGGGATATTGCATTACTTATTATAAAGATGGGGTGGCAAATACGATTGTACTTGCTGGAAAAGTTACATGGAATGGGGCAGATTATAAGGTGGATAAAGAATCGTATGATAAACTGAAAGAATATATTGATACTTTGTATAAATAACTTGATAATCAAACTAATATGTATTATAATTTGAAAATCAAAATAATTGGAGGCTCAAATTGAATACAAATGTTTTAAATAAGAAAAAATTGATTACAAGTATTATATTTAAGGCAATATCGCTGATTGCTTCAGTGTATGGTCTTGTGTTTACGATTGACAGTATTAAGTCATTTACATTTTTTACAACGCTGTCTAATGTGGCACTTGATATTGTGCTGGCGGTGTTTATTGTGCTTGATGTTATACTGCTTACGAAGGAAAAGGATTATAAGAGCAATGGGCTTTATATTCTTAAATTCCTTATGACACTTTCGATTACACTGACATGTCTGGTGTATATGATTATTCTTGGACCGACTTCAGAGAATGGACTGATTGGTGCATATCTTAATAAATATGCGGGAAGTCTTGGAGTACATTTAATTGGTCCGGTATTTGCAATTGCTGATTTCCTTATGTTTGATAAGGGCTTTGTGGCAAAGAAAATATATGCAATATATGCAGTTATTCCACCACTTTGCTATGTTGCATTCGTATACATACTGGCTGCACTTGGAGTAAGATGGTATGATACAATGACAGCACCTTATAACTTCCTTAATTATGCAGCACCGACAGGCTGGTTTGGCTGGGATTTAAGCAAGATGGGATCTGAATCTCTAGGAATCGGAGTTGTGTATATGATTGTGGTTCTATTGCTTATATTTATTGGAATAGGGCTTTTATATCTTGCAATTAACGGAGCAGGCAGAGATGGTAAGGCACAGAAAGCGGAACTTGTGAGCGAGTAGAAGGTTAAAAATGTCCGGCATGTGATTTAAAATGAATTGCATGCCGGACATTTTATATACTTTTTCATTGTCTTACTTTATGCTATAATATCGGGCAGGAATTGAAGAAGATTAAATATAGAAAACAGGAGAAGATTATGAAAGAGAATCTTAAGAAGCTGGCTAAATACTACAAGCCGTATTTAGGCACATTTATACTTGATATGATACTGGCAATGATGTCAGCAGCGGTGGCACTTGTGATACCACTTGTTGTAAGGTTCATTACATCAAAGGTCGCATATATGAGTGCCAATGAAGCACTTTCAAGAATTATGATTATTGTTGGAGTACTTTTTGTGCTTGTACTGATACAGTGGGGCTGCAACTACTATATATCTAATTATGGACATGTAATGGGTGCAAAGATTGAGTACGATATGAGGGCAGAGATATTCAATCATTATCAGAAGCTCTCATATTCATTCTATGATGACCAGAAGGTTGGACAGTTATTATCAAGAATAACATCAGATTTGTTCGATATTACAGAGCTTTTGCATCATGGACCAGAGAATATAACTATTTCACTGATTAAGATAATTGGTGCATTATGCATATTAAGTTCGATTGACTTAAGACTTACGATTGCCGCATTTGTGCTGATTCCGTTCATGCTTGTATTCGCGTATGTGCTTAACAAGCGCATGAAGAGAGCATTTAAGAGAAACAGGGTAAGAATCGGTGAGATAAATGCACAGATAGAGGACAATTTGTCTGGAATAAGGGTTGTTAAGTCATTTGCAAATGAAGATATTGAATGTGAGAAATTTAAGAAAGGCAATGACTTGTTCCTTGAATCTAAGAGAGACAGCTATCATTATATGGGAATGTACAATGCAGGACTTACTGCATTTACAACAATGATAAATGTAATCGTAATCGCAGCAGGCGGTATTGGAATTGCAAAGGGCTGGGTAAATATTACGGATTTCGTTACATTTTTACTGTATATAAATATTTTTACGGAGCCAGTTAAGGTGCTTATTGATTTCACAGAGCAGTTCCAGAATGGCTATTCGGGTTACGAAAGATTCTTAGAGATTCTTTCAGTAGAGCCGGAAATAGCTGATAAGCCTGACGCAAAGGAGCTTACTGATGTGAAGGGTGCAATAACATTTGAAAATGTGTCATTCAGATATAAGGACGGCGTGGACGAGGTGCTTTCGGGGGTTAATCTGTCAGTAAGACCGGGAGAATATGTTGCACTTGCAGGTCCTTCGGGAGTTGGAAAGACAACACTCTGCTCGCTTATTCCAAGATTTTATGAGGTGACGGGCGGTTCGATTAAGATTGACGGAACAGATATCAAAGATGTTACGCTTAAAAGCCTGCGTGACCATATTGGAGTTGTACAGCAGGATGTGTATCTGTTTATGGGTACAATTAAAGAGAACATAAGATATGGAAAGCCAGATGCTACAGACGAAGAAGTAATTCAAGCGGCAAAGCTTGCAAATGCGCATGATTTTATTATGAGCTTTGAGAACGGATACGACACAGATATCGGACAACGCGGAGTCAAATTGTCAGGAGGTCAGAAGCAGAGACTGTCAATTGCAAGAGTATTCTTAAAGAATCCTCCAATTCTTATATTTGATGAGGCGACATCAGCACTTGATAATGAGAGTGAGCAGATTGTACAGGAATCACTTGAGAAGCTGGCTAAGAACAGAACCACATTTGTAATAGCACACAGACTTACAACTATTGAAAATGCGGAGGAAATCCTGATGCTTACTGACGAGGGCATCAAGGAGAGAGGAACTCACGAGGAGCTTATGAAGCTTGATGGTGAGTATGCAAGAATGGTTAAGATACACAGCAGAACATAACATACCAGTTTACAATGTTTATATGCAATGCTATTATATAGGAAACGTTGGAAGGAAGATGATAATCATGGACAGAACAAGAAGATTAAGAATGAATGCGACATTAAGAGATATGGTAAGAGAGAATCATGTAAGGGTGGACGAGCTTATATACCCTGTATTTGTTACGGAGGAGAACGATGTAATACAGGAAGTACCATCAATGCCGGGAATATGTCAGTATTCGCTTGACCATGTTCTTGAAGAAATCGGACGTGCTGTAGAGGTTGGAATTAAGGGAATTCTGCTTTTTGGAATACCTGTACATAAAGATGAGGTCGGAAGTGAGGCATATGACGAGGAAGGTGTTGTGTGCAGGGCAATCCGCCTTATTAAGGATGCTTATCCAGAGCTTGTTATCATGGCTGATGTGTGCCTGTGTGAGTACACATCACATGGACACTGCGGACTTGTAAAAGATGGCGTTATATTAAATGATGAGACACTGCCGCTTCTTGCAAAGGCGTCAGTTGCTTATGCAAAAGCGGGGGCAGATATAATTGCACCGAGTGACATGATGGATAAGAGAGTTGAGGCAATCAGAAATGCACTTGATGAGGCAGGACTGGTTAATATTCCTATATGTTCATACAGTGCCAAATTTGCATCAGGATATTACGGACCGTTCAGGGATGCCGCACATTCAGCACCGGGATTTGGTGACAGAAAGACATATCAGATGGACCCGGCTAATGGAAAAGAAGCGTTAAGGGAAGTTGAAGAAGACATATTAGAAGGTGCAGACATGATTATTGCAAAACCGGCACTCGGATATATGGACGTTATGAAAGAGATAGCGCTTAACTTCAATATTCCAATTGTCGCTTACAATGTAAGCGGTGAGTACGCGATGGTTAAGGCAGCAGCAATGAATGGCTGGATTGATGAGAAGAAGATTGTAATGGAGAATATGACAGGCTTTAAGAGAGCCGGAGCTAAGATGATAATAACATATCATGCTATAGATGTGGCAAAATGGTTAAAGGAAGAGTAACATTTTTAGCAGTATTAAATTAAGCAGGAGGAGCAGGTTTTATGAATGAAGAGATGTCAAAGGATTTATATGAGAGAGCAGTAAAGCATATGCCGGGTGGTGTAAACAGTCCTGTCAGGGCATACAAGGCAGTTGACAGAGTGCCAAGATTCATAGCTTCTGCCAAGGGAGACAGAATTACTGATGTAGATGGGAATGAAATGATTGACTACATATGTTCATGGGGACCGGGAATATTAGGTCATGCACATGACAGAGTAATTGCAAAGGTTAAGGAAGCTGCGGAAGCAGGCCTTACATATGGTGCACCAACTAAGAGAGAAGTTGAGATGGCAGAGCTTATATATGAGCTTATTCCTACAATGGAGGTGAGCCGTCTTGTAAGCTCAGGAACAGAAGCTGTTATGAGTGCAATCCGTGTGGCAAGAGGCTACACCGGAAGAGACAAGATAATTAAGTTCAGAGGCTGTTATCATGGACATTCTGACGGACTTTTAGTAAAAGCCGGTTCAGCAGCACTTACAACATCAGTTCCGGACAGTGCAGGAGTTCCTGCTGATTACACTAAGAATACACTTGTAGCAGAGTACAATGACTGCGATTCTGTGAAGGAGCTTTTTGATAACAATAAAGATGAAATAGCTGCGGTAATAGTTGAACCAGTTGCAGCTAACATGGGAGTTGTGCTTCCAAGACATGGATTTCTTGAATTCTTAAGAGACATAACTAATGAGAATGGAAGTCTTCTTATATTTGATGAGGTAATAACAGGCTTCAGACTTTCAATTGGCGGAGCGCAGGAGTACTTTAACATAAAGCCAGACCTTACAACTCTTGGAAAGATTGTAGGTGGGGGTATGCCAGTCGGCGCATATGGTGGACGAGCTGACATTATGCGTATGGTAAGTCCTGACGGCCCTGTATATCAGGCAGGAACATTGTCAGGCAATCCAATTGCAACAGCAGCAGGCTTAGAGACTTTAAGAATCTTAAGAGATAATAAGGATATATACGACAGACTTGAGACTAAGACAAAGCGTATTGCTGACAGTGTAAGAAAATGTGGAGCCGGAAGGGTATCGGTTAATCAGATTGGTTCACTTATGAGCATATTCTTTACACCAGATGCAGTAGAAGATTATGACAGTGCAGTAAAGTCAGACACTAAGAAGTATGCAGAATACTTTGGACATATGCTTGATAACGGAATATACATTGCACCATCACAGTTTGAGGCAATGTTCGTGTCAGATGCACACACTAATGAAGACATCAACCGTACAATAGAGGTTATGGAAGAATTCTTCAGAAAATAATTCGTATAATAAGTGAGAATACAGATGCAGTTAGGATATGTAGGAATTAATTATAAGAATACAGACCTTTCAGTAAGGGATAAAATTACATTCACAGACAGCGGAATAGCAGACTTTATGCAACAGGCAGAGGAAGCAGGTGTGAACCAGTGCATTTGCCTTTCAACATGCAACAGATGCGAAGTGTTTTATCTGTATGAGGATGAAACATTTGTACAAGTAATGTTCGATTTATTCAATGATTATTTTGGACTTACTGATACTAAATTAGCTGGTGTCAAATGTGGTGAAGAAGCACTGGTATATCTGTTTTGCATAGCCGCCGGACTTGAAAGCATGGTGCTTGGAGAGGATCAGATACTAGGCCAGTTAAAGGATGCGGCAGACCTTTCAAGAACGCTTGGACACAGCGGGAAAGAGCTTAATTATATAGTAAGAGAAGCGGTAAGCTGTGCAAAGCGGATTAAGACAGAGTATAAGGTAAGTGAAAAACCAGTATCTGTATGCTATGTCGGTATTCAGGAGTTAGACAGAGTATGTGGCATATCAGGAAAGCATGCACTCGTTATAGGAAGCGGCAAAACCGCGGCTCTCGCCATAAGATATCTGGCAGAATATGGCGCTGATGTAACAGTGTGTTCAAGAACTTATCAGCATGCGAAGGCGTTGCTTAAGGAGTTTTCACAGATTGAGGTTATTGCATATGATAAGAAAACAGAAGCACTTAAAAGCAGTGATATAGTTGTCTCAGCGACTTCATCACCTCACCTGGTTATTAGAGCTTCTGAATTATCAGAGGGTAAAAAGATGACACTTCTTGATCTTGCTGCACCAAGAGATATAGAAAAATCTTCAGGTGACATTTGTGGAGTTACTCTTATTGATCTTGACAGGATAGGTGGGATTGTGAAGTCTAATCAGAACGAGAGGGCACATTTGCTAAAGGAAAGCCAGTGCGTGATTGATGAGTATATAGCGGAAACAAAGAAATGGCTCACATCAAGCAGAATGGATACAACTATCCAGTCACTTGGCAAAAAATGTGATGAGATAGTACAGGACAGCTATGATTATCTTAACCGCAAGATTGACCTTTCAGACCATGACAGGGTAATCTTAAAGAAAATTCTTAAGTCGTCACTACACAGATTGTTAAAAGAACCGATTGAAGAATTGAAAAATGTGGAAGAAAATGAACAGCAGCAGTATAAAGATATGGTTGAAAGACTGTTTGGCTTGTAGGGAGGATTATGCATTACAGAATAGGAACGAGAGGTTCGAAGCTGGCACTTGTCCAGTCGGAATATGTTAAGAGAAGAATGGAAGAGGCGTATCCTGAGGATACATTTGAACTTGTTATAATTAAGACAACAGGCGACAAGGTTACGGATAAGCCGCTTGCTGCGATTGGAACTAAGGGCCTTTTTGTAAAGGAGATTGAGGAAGAACTTCTTTCAGGCAGCATTGATATGGCGGTTCACAGCATGAAGGATATGCCGGCTGAATGTGAGACTGGACTTACATTTGCAAAGGCGTGGAAACGAGAGGATTGCAGAGATGTACTTATATTAAAGACTGCAGGAAGTTTTTCAGAACTTCCTTCTGGTGCGGTTATAGGCACTGGGAGCATCAGGCGTGCATGCCAGCTTGCAATGCTGCGTCCTGATATCCAGTTTACTGCTATTAGGGGAAATGTTGATACAAGAATTAACAAACTTATGGACGATTCATACGGACTTGATGGAATTGTGCTTGCGGCAGCAGGACTTAACAGACTTGGCAGATCATCTGAGATAACAGAGTATCTTGACCCGGAGGTTGTTATTCCGGCACCGGCACAGGGAGTTCTTGCGATTGAGACTGCAGAGGTGAATACAGAACTTCTTGATAAGATAAATGCTTTGTCAGATGATAATTCTGATAGAGAAGCTGTTGCTGAAAGAACATTTTTAAGATTAACAGGCGGCGGCTGTCATGCCCCGGTTGGCGCACATTGTGTGACAAAGGATAACGGTGACCTTCGAATGGTTGTGTTATTTGGCAATGATGATTGCAGCAGGATTCTTAGAATTGAAGTTACAGGAACTGACAGCGAGGCGGTTGGTCACGAAGCAGCCCGTATGCTTGGATTGGAGTAGATTGTGGGTAAATACATATATACATATATTGAAAACGGACAGATGTACGATAAAAGCCCTTCCCTTGCAGAATTACTTGCAAAGGAGGGGCTTTCCTGCGAAAAAATAGTGACTGGCAGGATTGAATACATAAAGGTTAAAGATTTTGAGACACAGATAAAAGATGCACAGTGGCTTGTGTTTACAAGTAAAAATGCTGTGGCTGGGTTTGCTTATAATATGGGGAAGTGTGAACTTCCTGCTGGTGTTAAGATTGCGGTAGTCGGTAAAAAGACACAGGAAGCTTTAAGAACAACATGCGGTCTTGAAGCTGATTTTGTTTCTTTACAAGCTGCGGGCTTGGAGCTTGGAAAGAGTCTGATGAATATTGCAGCCGGGAAGGTTGTATATCTGTGTGCTGAGGTAACAAGCGGTTCACTTGAAGAAGCTATGAAAGATTACGGAGAACTGATTAAGATTCCAGTATATAGGAATGAATATGTTGATACATATGCAGAGTACGAAATGAAAGATTTCATTGATGTTTCTGGAATAGCTGTTACCAGTGGCATCAGCGGTGAGAGAATAAAATGGCTGATTGACAAGCTTGGTGAATCAGGTGAAGTCCCAGTGTATAGCATTGGTCCCGCCTGCAGCAAAAAGCTTGTTGAGGCGGGCGTGAAAGAGAATAGGATAATTGAAGCTTGTGAGCATAGCTATAGCGGGCTGGTGGAAGCGATTAAGAAGTCAGCGGGGAAGCCGGGAGCGTGAATTGGACGTTAGAGCGGAGAGAGGCACGGATGAAGTCCAAAACCGGGAAGCCGGAAGCGGGAATTGGACGTTAGAGCAGAGTGAGGCACGGATGAAATCCAAAACCGGGAGGCCGGGAACATGGATTGGACGTTAGAGCAGAGTGAGACACGGATGAAGTCCAAAACCGGGAAGCCGGAGGAGCAGATTGGATGTTGAAGTAGCGGAAGGCATGGATGAAGTCCAAAACGAGAAGCTGGCGAGCGGAATACACATGATTTAAAAAAGAAAAATAAAAAAGTACTGTACAAATCAAAATTATTGTCCTATAATAACATACAAACATAGTATGTTTATGTATTACATAAACATAACACCAGATTCATGAAATGTTTTCATGAATTGATATTAGAAAATGTGGGACAATACCACAAGAAAAGAGGATTGTATGGGAAAGATATATAAATCAGCAGCAGATTTAATAGGTAACACACCACTTGTAGAAGTCGGACATATTGAAGAGAAGTTTGGACTTAAGGCAAGAGTACTTGTTAAGCTTGAATATTTTAATGCAACAGGAAGCGTTAAGGACAGAGTTGCCAAGGCAATGATTGAAGATGCAGAGGAGAAAGGTATTCTTAAGCCCGGTGCAACAATTATTGAGCCCACATCTGGCAATACAGGAATCGGACTTGCTGCTATTGCAACAGCAAAAGGCTACAGAACAATAATAGTTCTTCCAGAGACTATGAGTGTTGAAAGAAGAAATATAATTAAGGCATATGGTGCAGAAATTGTACTTACTCCTGGTTACAAGGGAATGACAGGAGCTATTGCGAAGGCAGAAGAATTAAAGAATGAGATTGAAGGCAGCATGATTGCAGGACAGTTTGTTAATCCTGCTAACCCGGATGCACACAGAAGAACAACTGGTCCAGAGATATGGAATGATACGGATGGAGAAGTTGACGCATTTGTTGCAGGTGTTGGTACAGGCGGAACAATTACAGGCGTTGGTGAATATCTTAAGTCTAAGAATGACAAGATTGAGATAATTGCAGTTGAGCCTGCAACTTCACCGGTACTTTCACAGGGCAAGCCGGGACCACATAAGATTCAGGGAATTGGAGCAGGCTTTGTTCCAGAAATTCTTAATACTAAGATATATGACAGCGTAGTTCCAGTTGATAATGATGACGCATTCGAGTATGCCAGATTGATATCACACACAGAGGGAATTCTGGTTGGAATATCGGCAGGTGCAGCACTTTACGCAGCAATCGAGTGGGCTAAGAAACCAGAGAATGAAGGCAAGACAATCGTTGCACTGCTTCCAGACAGCGGCGACAGATATTACTCAACATCACTTTTTGAGAACTAATAGCAGAATAAATGTGTCAAATGTGGACATTCTATAAGGGCAGGGCGTAAGTCCTGCCCTTTTCGTGCTTTGAAGGGATTTAGCGGCAATATGGGATATCGAAAGGTGTTTTAAAGTGCGGTTGAAAATGTGCAGGTGAAAGGAGTAAGCATGACTGATTTTACAACTAACATAGACATGAATGTCCGCATGATGAATGAAAAGTTAAGAGTGGACAGGAATTTTGACATTCTGCAAAGAGATGTATTAATAGGTGGGAAGAGAACACATTTTTACTTTATAGATGGATTCGTACAGGAAGAAACAATTGAAAAACTGGTGCAGTTTTTTTATTCATTGAAAGAATCGGACATAAAGGATATAGATACATTCTTAGAAGTCGGAATGCCGTATACAGAGATTGAAAAAAACGGACATTACGACGAAGTGGAGAAGGCATTTCTTTCAGGACAGACAGTCATGATAATAGATGGCTTTGATGAATGTATACTTATTGACTGCCGCACTTATCCAATGCGTTCAGTTACAGAGCCTTACAAAGACAAGGTTCTGCGTGGCTCAAGAGACGGATTTGTTGAGACACTTGTGTGCAATGCGGCACTTTTAAGAAGAAGAATAAGGGATAGCCGCTTTTCAATGGAAATGTATACTGTAGGGGAACGCTCCAGGACAGATGTTGCTGTGTGCTATATTAATGATAAGGTTGATAAGAAGTTGCTTGAAAGAATTGAGAATCTGATAAGCAGCATAGAGGTTGAGGCGCTCACTATGAATATAGAGAGCCTTGCTGAATGTATGTTTAAGGGAAAATGGATTAATCCGTTTCCTAAGTATAAATATTCCGAAAGACCCGATACCGCTGCAGCAGCACTTTTTGATGGAAATATAGTTATTATGGTAGATACATCACCTGCAGTAATGATAATTCCAACAAATGTATTTGATATAATAGAAGAAGCAGATGATTTTAATTTTTCGCCAATGATAGGAACTTATATAAGACTGTCGAGGTTCTTCTTTACATTGCTTACGGTTTTTCTTACACCTGTATGGCTTTTGCTTGAGAGCAATCCACAGTGGGTGCCTGAATGGCTGAAATTCATAACGATAAGTGAGGATATAACGGTTCCGGTTATATTGCAGCTTTTTATTCTTGAACTTGCAGTTGATGGGCTTAAGCTGGCGGCGGTCAATACGCCAGGAATGCTGTCGACACCTTTGAGTATTCTTGCTGGTATTGTTGTGGGAGAATACGCTGTGGAGTCCGGGTGGTTTAATTCAGAATCGCTTCTTTATATGGCAGTTGTAACGGTTGGAACTTACTCACAGGCAAGTTTTGAGATGGGATATGCATTAAAATTCATAAGAATAGTCAATCTGATTCTGGTGCAGTTCTTTGGAAGAATCGGACTTCTGGCAGGAGTCATATTTGCAATAGTGCTTGTATGCTTTAACAGGACAATATCAGGAAAAAGCTACATTTATCCTGTGATACCTTTTAACAGCCAGATGTTTAAAAGAAAAATTCTTCGGGTACGACTGCCACACAAAATAAAAAATAACTAGCAATATATGGCGTATTAAGTATTAAAATATGACTTAACACGCCATATATTGCTAATTAATTGCAAATGTGATACAATACAAAAAACATTTGAATAAGATATATAAGATTTATGGATTTGGAGATGTTTAATTATGATTAGTGATTATGAGGAAGTTGTTATCAGGTTTAAGGCATATAGGATAAGTTATCCATTAACACAGAAAGAACTTTCGGATAAATCAGGCGTTTCATTAAGAAGTATTACTCGGTTTGAAAGTGGAGAAGATATAAGTCTTGTTAATTTTATGAAATTAATGAATGCGATGGAGCTTATGAATAATTTCGTGAATGTCATACCAGATATGAACAACCGGCCATCATCTTATTTGAAAAATGTTAAAACAAGGCAGAGAGCATCTGCAAAAAGAAAAGCAGATACTGGATTTAAATGGGGGGAAGATGAATGATAAATACAGCGGAGGTAATGCTTTGGGGCACAAGAATTGGAATAATTCATATGAATGAAGCAAATGGGGTTGTTGCATTTGAATATGATAAAGATTTTTTAAAGAGTAATATTGAGGTATCACCTATACATATGCCATTATCAGAAAGAGTGTATGAATTTCCGGAACTTGCAAGGACAGCATTTCATGGAGCACCTGGATTGGTAGCGGATTCACTTCCAGATAAATTTGGTAATAAAATTATAGACAGATGGCTGGCTGAGCAGGGAAAATCAATTAGTGAATTTAATGTTATAGACAGACTGTGCTATACAGGAAAAAGAGGTATGGGTGCATTAGAATATATACCAGCAACAAGTCCGTTTGACAGTACAATAGAGGATGTTAATATATCGAAAATGGTAGAGTTTGCATCTGATGTATTATCTGATAGAAAAGATAAGCTGATTAATCTGAAAGATAATGCTGGATATAGCCAGCTTGTGCTATTGGGAACATCTGCAGGTGGTGCAAGAGCAAAGGCGCTGATTGCATGGAATGAAGATACGGGAGAAATAAAAAGTGGACAGATTAATGCTGGTGATGGATTTGAATACTGGCTTATGAAGTTTGATGGAGTATCTAAAAATGGGGATCATAATCTGGAAGATTCAGTAGAATATACAAGAATAGAATACGGATATTATCTTATGGCAAAAGCAGCGGGTGTAATTATGAATGAATGCCGTCTGCTTGAAGATGCCGGATATGCACATTTTATAACTAAACGTTTCGATAGGAACAATAATAAAAAAATTCATATGCAGACATTAGGAGCAATTTCACATATAGATTACAATATTCCGGGATTATGCAGTTATGAACAGGCAGCATATTATATGAATAGACTAGGTATACCATATTCAGATGTGGAACAATTTTATAGAAGAATGGTTTTTAATGTTATTCTGATTAATCAGGATGATCATGTAAAAAATGTTTCTTTTCTGATGGATAAGAATGGTGTCTGGAGATTGTCACCAGCATATGATGTCACATTTGCATATGACAGCAGCAATATGTGGTTGAAAGCACATCAGATGCTTATAAATGGAAAAAGTTCAGATATAAGTTATGGTGATTTGATAAAATGTGGAATAAACATGGGAGTAAGCAAGAGAAAATGTGATGCAATAATATCGTATATAGAAGATGTTGCAAAAAGATTTTCAGATTATATGGAAATGGCAGGTGTCAGGGAGAAAACCTGTCAGATTATGAATGACATTATAATTAGCAATAATATTAGAAAAACAGGAGATTAATCATGGAAAAAACAAACGAGAAAAAAGATTTTTTACAGAAAACATGGGTGGTGTGCGCCCTTGCACTTGTGTGTACATTCCTTTGGGGAAGCGCATCGCCTTGTATCAAATTAGGATATGCGCTGTTTAAGATACCGTCAAGTGAAACATGGACACAGGTATTATTTGCAGGAACAAGATTTGTTTTTGCAGGAGTGCTTACAATCTTAATTGGAAGTATTCTTAACAGAAAAATGCTGCTTCCAACGAAATCAAGTGTACCAAACATTGTAAAACTGGCAATGTTCCAGACAATTCTGCAGTACATATTCTTCTATATCGGACTTGCACACAATAGCGGAGTGAAAGCGTCAATAATAAATGGTTCTAACACATTTTTTGTAATACTTGTATCGACAATTATATTCAGACAGGAAAAGCTGAATCTGAAGAAAATTATCGGCTGTGTGATTGGTTTTGCAGGTGTTATCGTAGTCAGCATGAATGGACAGAAAATCGACATGAACTTAAGCATTATGGGTGACGGAAGTCTGTTCTTATGTGCGTTGTCATATGCATTTTCATCATGCCTTATGAAGAACTATTCAAAGAAAGACAATCCGGTAATGTTGAGCGGTTATCAGTTCATATTCGGTGGAATAGTAATGATTATATTAGGACTTGTGATGGGCGGTAGAATTACACACGTGTCAGTATCAGCAATACTAATGTTATTCTATCTCGCATGCATATCAGCCGTAGCCTACTCAATATGGGGAATACTGTTAAAGCATAACCCGGTATCCAAAGTGGCAATCTTTGGCTTCACCAACCCTGTATTCGGTGTACTTCTTTCAGCCTGGTGGCTTGGAGAAGGAAGCAGAGAGCTTGGAATAAATGCATTAATAGCGTTAGTATTAGTGTGCATAGGAATCTGCATAGTTAATGTAAAAGGAAAGAAAGCGGAGTAAATTCCTATCTGGATTAATGTAAATGTTGTAATAATCATCAGCTAAATGGTACAATATTATCAGTTGCAGAGTAAATATAGCGGATTTTATAGAGAAGGAAAAATGTTATGAATGAAGATATTTTTATGAAAAGATTAAAAGAGCGTTTACTTATAGAATTTAAAAAGCAGGATAGAAGCGGTGTGTATGGATATACGCAGAGAAGTATGGCATATAATTCAAACAGAATTGAGGGAAGTACTCTTACAGAAAAGCAGACAGCATCTATGTTCGAAACAGGTACATTATATACTGATGATACAGAAGTAATATTCCGGGCTAAAGATATAGAGGAAATGAACGGACATTTTAAAATGTTTAATTATATAATGAAAAATATAGAAGCACCATTGGATGAAGATCTGATTAAAGGTATGCATAGAAATCTCAAAGAAGGCGTGTTTGAAGATTTTGCAAATGGTTATGCTATAGGAGACTGGAAGAAGAGAGAAAACAGAGTAAGTGATATTAATGTGGCTTTGCCGCAGGAAGTGCCAGAGAAGATTCATAACCTCATAGAAGAATACAATAATTCCAATGAAGTCAGTATAGACAAAATAGCAAAATTCCATGCCCAATTTGAACTTATACATCCATTTCAGGATGGCAATGGAAGGGTTGGAAGAATGATAATACTGAAACAATGTTTAGACAATAACATAATTCCAATAATCATAAGGGATGATAATAAAGCAGAGTATTACAGAAGTCTTAACAAAGCACAGCATGCAAATGATTACAGCAGTCTTGTAAAATATTTTCAGAAAGAACAGAAATATTATGTAGATAACACAGAAAAAATGTTATTTGCATACGAAGAACTAGAGAAATAACAAGAAAATAAAAAGACCAGTTCGGGAAATATCTGAACTGGTCTTTTTCGCCACTACCTTAAAGTTTCTTTCACAGCTTCCGAAGCCTCATGCATGGAAGCTGCTTTCTCCTCATTAAGCTTGTCAATAGGAGCTTTAGATATAAGCTTGCCAAGATGTCCAATCTGAGCCTTAACATTCTTTTTCTTATCCTTCTCCCAGACCTTTTTATTGGCGGCAAGTGCGTTGTTAGCCTCGTTAAGAGTCTTTACAGCATCCTCCCTTATGTCAATGAAACTCTGGTATGCTTCGTCCTGCTTGCTGTAGATTTCGGCTTCCCAGCGGGCTTTTGCAATCTCTTCTTCGGTCATGTTAGAGCTTGAAGTAATAGTAATGCTCTGTTCCCTTCCGGTACCTAAATCCTTTGCAGATACATTGACAATACCATTAACATCAATGTCAAATGTTACTTCAATCTGTGGGACTCCTGCCATCGCACGCTTAATACCGTTAAGACGGAAGTTGCCAAGCAGTTTATTGTCTCTTGTAAACTTTCGTTCACCCTGAAAAACCTTGATATCAACGGATGTCTGGAAATTGCCGGCAGTAGTAAATATCTGGCTGTGTCTTGTAGGAATGGTAGTGTTTCTTTCAATAAGCCTGCTTGCAATTCCACCCATAGTCTCAATAGAAAGAGACATTGGAGTTACATCCATAAGTATGATTTCAGAAGCAGCAGAACCGGCCTGAAGCTGGTTTCCAAGCTTGCCACCCTGAACGGCAGCTCCAAGGGCTACACATTCATCAGGATTAAGATTTCTTGATGGCTCTTTTCCCATAAGCTGTCTTACTTTATCAGCAACAGCAGGGATTCTTGTAGAACCACCAACCAATAAAACCATATTAATGTCTGTCTTGGAAAGACCTGCATCATGCAGTGCATTCTCAACAGGGGTGATTGTTCTGTCTACAAGGTCAGCAGTAAGCTCATTAAATGTCTGTCTTGATAAAGTGATATCAATGTGGTGCGGTCCGTCCTTAGACATAGCGATAAAAGGAAGATTAATATTAGTTGTCACAGAAGAAGACAGCTCCTTCTTTGCTTTCTCAGCTTCTTCTCTTAAACGCTGCATTGCAGAGACGTCCTTTGAAAGATTGATACCGTCACTTATCTTAAACTGCTCGACAAGATAATTAACTATTCTTTCATCGAAATCATCACCACCTAAGTGATTGTCACCTGAAGTTGCAAGAACTTCAATGACATTATCACCGATATCGATAACAGATACATCGAAAGTTCCACCACCTAAGTCATACACAAGAACCTTCTGTGCCATACCATTGTCAAGTCCGTACGCGAGAGCGGCAGAAGTAGGCTCGTTGATAATTCTTAATATGTTAAGCCCGGCAATCTTACCGGCGTCTTTAGTAGCCTGTCTCTGAGCGTCAGTAAAATAGGCAGGCACAGTTACAACAGCGTCTGTCACAGGCTGTCCCAAGAAATCTTCGGCGTCTTCCTTTAACTTCATAAGTATAAATGCAGAGATTTCCTGGGGGGTATAATACTTTCCGTCAATCTTCTTGCGATAGTCCGTACCCATGTGTCTCTTGATAGAGAATATAGTTCTGTCAGAGTTGACGGCAGCCTGTCTCTTGGCGGCATCACCAACAATCAGTTCCTTTGATTTCGTAAAGGCTACAACAGAAGGAGTTGTGCGGTAGCCTTCTTTGCTGGTGATGACAGTAGGCGTATCACCTTCAATAACAGCCACACAGCTGTTAGTTGTTCCTAAATCAATTCCTATAACAGTTCCCATAATAAACTCCATTCAATATATTGATATATTTATTTTACCATATAAAATACATTTGACTATTAAGAAAAAAATAAAAATAAGAAAAAATTAATAAATTGGGGTTTTGCTTGATGATATATATTTTAATATGTTAAAATAAATCCTATTGAAAAGATGAGGAGAATATATTATGGCAGGTTCAGTGTTTGGAAATATATTTAAGATATCAACATGGGGAGAGTCGCATGGAGAGGGACTTGGAGTTGTAATTGACGGGTGTCCTGCAGGTCTGCCTATTTGTGAGGAAGATATTCAGGAGCAGTTAGACAGAAGAAAACCAGGTCAGTCAAAGTTTACTACACCAAGAAAGGAAGATGATGAGGTACATATTCTTTCAGGTGTATTTGAAGGCAAGACTACCGGGACTCCAATATCACTTGCAGTATATAATAAGACACAGAGGTCTGCTGACTATTCAGAGATAGCTAATTATTACAGACCGGGACATGCTGATTATACATTTGACGAGAAATTCGGATTCAGGGATTACAGAGGCGGAGGAAGAAGTTCTGGAAGAGAAACTATCGGAAGAGTTGCAGCCGGTGCAATCGCTATGAAGATTCTTAAAGAGCTTGGAATTAATATTACAGCATATGCTAAAGAAATCGGTGGAATTGGCATTGATTATGATAAGTTTGATATAGCTGAAAGAGATAATAACGCATTTAACATGCCTGATAAGGAAGCTGCAGAGAAGGTTAAGGCTTTTGCAGAGAGCAAGATGTCAGTTGGAGATTCAATCGGTGGTGTCATTGAATGCAGGGTTACAGGAATGATGACTGGAATTGGCAATCCTACATTTGAAAAGCTAGATGCTAATCTTGCCAAGGCAATAATGTCAATCGGGGCTGTCAAAGGCTTTGAGATTGGAGACGGGTTTGAAGCGGCTAAAGTTACAGGAAAGTATAATAATGATGAATTCGTAATGAAGGATGGCAGGGTTGGCAAGCTGACTAATCACAGCGGCGGAGTGCTTGGCGGAATAAGCGACGGTGATGAGATTGTGTTCAGGGCAGCGGTAAAACCGACACCTTCAATTAGTGCATTGCAGGAAACTGTTAATAAGCAGGGCGAGGATATCGAGGTTTCAATCAAAGGAAGACATGATCCGATGATAGTTCCAAGAGCAGTTGTTGTGGTTGAAGCTATGACAGCACTTACACTTGTTGACCTGATATTTGACAATATGACGGCTAGAATGGACAGAGTTAAAGAGTTTTACAGAAAATAAAAGGAGCAGATATGTATAAAATTTTAAAGACAGATGGCAGGGCAAAAAGAGCAGAGTTCACAACAGTACATGGAACTGTGCAGACACCTGTATTTATGAATGTCGGAACAGTTGCGGCCATTAAAGGCGCAGTTGCGACAACTGATTTACAGCAGATAGGAACGCAGATAGAATTATCTAACACTTACCATCTTCATGTAAGACCGGGAGATAAGATTATAAAGCAGCTTGGAGGACTTCATAAGTTCATGAACTGGAATAAACCGATTCTTACAGATTCGGGCGGATTTCAGGTGTTTTCACTTGCAGGACTCCGTAAGATTAAAGAAGAAGGCGTTACTTTCCAGTCACATATTGACGGACATAAGATATTCATGGGACCAGAGGAAAGCATGCAGATACAGTCTAATCTTGGTTCAACAATCGCAATGGCATTTGACGAATGTGCGCCGGCAAAGGCTGACAGAAAGTATATCCAGAATTCTGTTGACAGAACATACCGCTGGTTAGAGCGTTGCAAGAAAGAGATGGCAAGACTGAACTCACTTCCTGATACGGTTAATCCTGAACAGATGCTTTTTGGTATAGATCAGGGTGGCGTATTTAATGATATAAGAATTGACCACGCCAAGAGAATATCAGAGTTAGATCTTGATGGTTATGCAGTAGGCGGGCTTGCTGTTGGTGAAACACATGAGGAAATGTATGATGTACTCGATAATGTAGTGCCATATCTTCCAAAAGATAAGCCGACATATCTTATGGGAGTGGGAACACCTGCCAATATATTAGAGGCAGTGGACAGAGGAATTGATTTCTTCGACTGTGTATATCCTTCAAGAAATGGCCGTCACGGACATGTATATACTAAGTTCGGAAAGATTAACCTTTTTAATGCAAAGTATGAAACAGATACAGCACCAATTGAAGAAGGCTGTGGATGTCCATGCTGTCAGAATTATTCAAGAGCATATGTAAGGCATCTTCTTAAGGCTAAGGAAATGCTTGGAATGCGTCTTTGCGTTCTTCATAATCTTTACTATTACAACCATCTCATGACAGACATAAGAGCTGCGATTGAAGAAGGAAGATATGCAGGCTTCAAGGAAGAGGCATTATATCAGATGAAGACATATGATAAGCAGTAATGCTGTATGTTTATAAATATTTTGTTAAAAATACATTTTGAGGTAGACAAGCAGCTCTCAATTATGTATTATATGTTAAGTTTGAAAGAGACATTTTTAAGGAGGAGTATCAATGAATATTGCTATCATAGTTTTTTATGTCGTAATTATTGGTGCAATGATGTATTTCATGGCAATCAAGCCACAGAAGAAGGAACAGAAGCGTCAGCAGGAACTTATGGATTCTATGGAAATCGGTGATTATGTTCTTACAACAAGCGGTTTCTATGGTGTTCTTATCGATATATCAGAAGATGATGTAATCGTAGAATTCGGTAACAACAAGAATTGCCGTATATCAATGCAGAAGAAGGCAATTGCTCAGGTTGAGAAGCCATCAGACAGCACATCAGCAGAATAATTAAAGGCAATTAATTAAAGCAGGGTTCCGGGTCAGACACATTTGTCTGGCCAGGAATCCTTTTTTTATTGAAAATGTTGCGCAAATGTTATATCATATTAAATTGAATTATCATATGAAAAAGGGGTAAAGGTTTATGGAAAGCAGAATAACTTTAATTCCAGGTGATGGAATAGGACCAGAAATCGTCAGAGAGGCTGTGAAAGTGCTTGACAGTGTGGCTGACAAATACGGTCACAAGTTCGATTATACCAGGATTCTTATGGGTGGATGCTCAATTGATGAGTATGGCGTTCCACTTACAGATGAAGCAGTAGCAACAGCTAAAGCATCTGATGCTGTACTTCTTGGAGCAGTTGGAGGCAATGTAGGTAATTCCAAGTGGTATGATGTTGCACCTAATTTAAGACCAGAAGCGGGACTTTTAAAGATTCGTAAGGAATTAGGACTTTTTGCTAATTTACGTCCGGCATATCTTTATGATGAACTTAAGGCAGCGTGTCCATTGAAGGAAGAAATAATCGGTGATGGATTTGATATGGTCATTATGAGAGAGCTTACAGGCGGCCTTTACTTTGGTGATAGATATACTAAGGAAATTGACGGATTGGAGACAGCCGTTGATACACTTACATACAACGAAGAAGAAATCAGAAGAATTGCAATTAAGGGATTTGAGATTGCAATGAAGAGAAGAAAGAAAGTAACAAGCGTTGATAAGGCAAATGTTCTTGATTCTTCAAGACTATGGAGAAAGATTGTACATGAGGTTGCAAAGGATTATCCGGAAGTTGAAGTTTCAGACATGCTTGTAGATAACTGTGCTATGCAGCTTGTTATGAATCCTGGACAGTTCGATGTTATTCTTACTGAGAACATGTTTGGAGACATATTATCAGATGAGGCAAGTATGATAACAGGTTCAATCGGAATGTTATCAAGTGCAAGCCTTAATAAGACTAAGTTAGGTCTTTATGAGCCAAGCCATGGTTCAGCACCTGATATTGCAGGAAAGAATGTTGCTAATCCAATTGCTACAATTCTCAGTGCAGCCATGATGTTAAGATATTCACTTGATCTTGACAAGGAAGCAGATGCTATTGAAGCAGCAGTTGCAGCTGTTTTAAAGGAAGGCTACAGAACAACTGATATTATGTCAGAAGGATGCACACTTGTAGGAACTGACAAGATGGGCGACTTAATCGCAGAGAGAGTTTAATACATTTAAATAATACATATTAAGGAGATAAGCTATGATAAGTGATAACGCCAGAAGTGGTATGCAGCAGGCACCTGCACGAAGCCTTTTTAATGCACTTGGCTTCACAGCAGAAGAGATGAAGAAACCTATGATTGGTATTGTAAGCTCTTATAATGAGATTGTACCAGGTCATATGAATATTGATAAGATTGTCAATGCAGTTAAATTAGGAGTTGCTGAGGCAGGCGGTGTGCCTGTAGTATTCCCTGCTATTGCGGTATGCGATGGTATTGCAATGGGACATGTCGGAATGAAATATTCTTTAGTAACAAGAGATTTAATTGCAGATTCAACAGAGTGTATGGCAATTGCACATCAGTTTGACGGACTTGTAATGGTTCCTAACTGTGATAAGAATGTTCCCGGACTTTTAATGGCAGCAGCGAGACTTAATCTTCCAACTGTATTCGTATCAGGCGGACCAATGCTTGCAGGTCATGTTAAGGGGAAGAAGAGAAGCCTTTCTTCAATGTTTGAGGCTGTTGGTTCATATGCAGCAGGAACAATGACAGAGGAAGATGTACTTGAGTTTGAGGAAAAGGTATGCCCAACATGTGGTTCATGTTCAGGCATGTACACAGCCAATTCAATGAACTGCCTTACAGAGGCACTTGGTATGGGACTTCGAGGCAATGGTACAATTCCAGCCGTATATTCAGAGAGAATCAAGCTTGCAAAGCACGCAGGCATGGCTGTTATGGATATGGTTAATAAGGGAATCACAGCAAGAGATATCATCACTAAGGATTCTATTATGAATGCCCTTACAGTAGATATGGCACTTGGATGTTCTACTAATTCAATGCTTCACCTTCCAGCTATTGCACATGAGATAGGATTTGATTTTGATATCAAATTCGCTAACCCAATAAGCGAAAAGACTCCTAATCTCTGCCATCTTGCACCAGCAGGTCCAACATACATGGAAGACCTTAATGAAGCAGGCGGTGTATATGCAGTTATGAAAGAGCTTGCAGATATCGGACTTCTTAATACAGACTGCATGACAGTTTCAGGAAAGACAATCGGAGAGTGTATAGCAACAGCATACAACCGTAATCCTGAAGTCATAAGAACAGTTGATAATGCATACAGTAAGACAGGTGGTCTTGCAGTTCTTTCAGGAAATCTTGCACCAGACGGATCAGTAGTCAAGCGTTCAGCAGTTGTTCCAGAGATGCTTGTACATGAAGGCCCGGCAAGAGTATTTGATTCAGAAGAAGATGCAATTGCTGCTATTAAGGGTGGTAAGATAGTTGAAGGTGATGTAGTTGTTATCCGTTACGAAGGTCCTAAGGGTGGTCCTGGTATGAGAGAAATGCTTAATCCTACATCAGCCATTGCAGGTATGGGACTTGGCTCATCGGTTGCTCTTATTACAGATGGACGATTCTCAGGTGCAAGCCGTGGAGCTTCTATTGGTCATGTATCACCAGAGGCTGCTGTTGGCGGACCTATTGCTTTAGTTGAAGAAGGAGATATCATCAGCATTGATATTCCGGGACTAAAACTTGAACTTAAAGTTTCAGATGAAGAGCTTGCTGCAAGAAAGGCTAAGTGGCAGCCAAGAGAACCTAAGGTAACAACAGGATACTTAAAGAGATACGCTTCACTCGTTACATCAGGAAACAGAGGAGCTATTCTTAAAAGTTCAGCAGAAGAGTAATATTTAATATAATTATAAAAAGACATTAAAGAGAAATCAGGAGAAGATAAATGAAGTTAAATGGTTCAGAGATAATTGTTGAATGCTTGAAAGAACAGGGCGTTGATACAATATTTGGATACCCTGGTGGAGCTATTCTTAATGTATATGATGCTCTTTATAAGCATTCAGATGAGATAACTCATATTCTTACATCACATGAGCAGGGTGCATCGCACGCTGCTGATGGATATGCAAGAGCAACAGGTAAGGTTGGTGTATGTTTTGCAACATCAGGTCCTGGAGCGACTAACCTTGTAACAGGTATTGCAACTGCATATATGGATTCAGTTCCTATGGTTGCAATTACATGTAATGTAACAGTTCCTCTTCTTGGAAGAGACAGCTTTCAGGAGATTGATATAGCGGGTGTTACAATGCCAATTACAAAGCACAGCTATATTGTTAAGAATGTAAAGGACCTTGCCAAGACATTAAGAAATGCTTTCAGAATTGCCAAGGAAGGAAGACCGGGTCCGGTATTAGTTGATGTTACTAAGGATGTAACAGCAGCAGAGTGTGAGTACTCACCAAGAGTTCCAAAGCCTGTAGAGAGAATTACAGCAAGCATTAAGGAAGAAGATATTGACAAGGCAGTAACACTTATTAAGAAAGCTAAGAAGCCATATGTATTCGTTGGTGGCGGAGCTGTTATATCAGAGGCATCTGATGAACTTAAGAAGTTTGTTGAGAAGGTTGATGCGCCGGTATGTGACTCACTTATGGGTAAGGGCGCATTTGACGGATCTAATGAAAGATATACAGGAATGCTTGGTATGCATGGTACTAAGACATCTAACTACGGAGTTTCAGAGTGTGATCTTCTTATCGTGGTTGGTGCAAGATTCTCAGACCGTGTTACTGGAAATGCTAAGAAATTCGCTAAGAATGCAAAGATTCTGCAGTTTGATGTTGATGCAGCTGAGATTAACAAGAATGTCAGGACAGATGCACATGTACTCGGAGATGCTAAAGAGATTCTTAAGAGAATCAATGATAAGTTAGACAATCAGGATCACTCAGACTGGATGGAACACATCAAGTCTTATAAGCTTGATTATCCTATGAGATATAACAGGGATATTCTTAACGGACCTCTTATAATGGAAAAGATATACGAAATTACAAATGGTGATGCAATTATTACAACAGATGTTGGACAGCATCAGATGTGGGCTGCACAGCATTATAAGTTCAAAGAGCCAAGAACACTTCTTACATCAGGCGGACTTGGAACTATGGGATATGGTCTTGGTGCATGTATAGGTGCCAAGGTTGGACGTAAGGATAAGACAGTTGTTAATATTGCAGGTGATGGCTGCTTCCGTATGAATATGAATGAAGTTGCAACAGCAACCAGATATAACATTCCTATTATTGAAGTTATATTTAATAACCATGTACTTGGTATGGTTAGACAGTGGCAGGATCTTTTCTATGGCAAGAGATATTCAGCTACAGTTCTTGATGATCAGGTAGATTTTGTTAAGGTTTCAGAAGGAATGGGAGCCAAGGCTTACAGTGTTGATACAATAGAGGAGTTTGAGAAAGCATTTAAAGAAGCAATCGAACTCAATATTCCATGTGTTATTGACTGTCATATTGACAGAGAAGACAAGGTATTCCCTATGGTTTCACCGGGGGCTGCAATCTCAGAGGCATTCGACAGAGAAGACCTGAATAACAAGAAATAATTCATATATTGACTTTAATGTGATAAAGGACTAAAATAGTTCTTAATATTTTATATTTTAGGAGGAAGAAAAGGTGAGTAGAGTTTATAACTTTAGCGCTGGTCCAGCTGTTTTACCAGAGGAAGTACTCAAAGAAGCAGCAGATGAAATGTTAGATTACCAGGGAAGCGGTCAGTCGGTAATGGAAATGAGCCACAGATCCAAGGTTTATGACAACATCATCAAAGAGGCAGAGAAGGATTTAAGAGACCTTCTTAACATCCCAGATAACTATAAGGTGTTATTTTTACAGGGTGGTGCATCGCAGTTCTTCGCTGAAGTGCCTATGAACCTTATGAAGAATAAGAAAGCAGGTTATATCCTTACAGGACAGTGGGCTAAGAAAGCATTTGCAGAAGCTAAGATATATGGAGAGGCTGTTGAGCTTGCTTCATCAGCAGACAAGACATTTTCATATATTCCAGACTGCTCAGATCTTGATATTCCAGAGGATCTTGACTATGTATATATCTGTGAGAACAACACAATTTACGGAACAAAGTATAAGACATTACCTAACACTAAGGGTCATATTCTTGTATCAGATGTTTCATCATGCTTCTTATCAGAACCTATGGATGTAACTAAGTACGGCGTTGTATACGGCGGTGTCCAGAAGAACATCGGACCAGCAGGCGTTGTAATTGCTATTATCAGAGAAGACCTTATAACAGATGACGTTCTTCCAGGAACTCCTACAATGCTTAAGTGGAAGACACAGGCAGATGCAGATTCTCTTTATAATACACCACCATGCTACAATATCTATATCTGTGGCAAGGTGTTCAAGTGGATTAAGAAGATGGGTGGACTTTCAGCAATGAAGGAACACAATGAGAAGAAGGCTAAGATTCTTTATGATTTCCTTGATGAGAGCAAGTTATTCATGGGAACAGTTGTTAAGGAAGACCGTTCACTTATGAATGTACCTTTTGTATGCAACATTGAAGATAAAGAAGCTAAGGATGCTATGGAAGCTAAGTTCATTAAGGAAGCTGCAGCTGCAGGATTTGTTAACCTTAAGGGACACAGAACAGTTGGCGGTATGAGAGCATCTATCTACAATGCTATGCCAATCGAAGGTGTAGAGAAGCTTGTTGAATTTATGAAGAAGTTCGAGAAGGAGAATGCATAATGATTAATGTTAATTGTCTTAATAATATAGCGGCATGTGGTTTGAAGCTTTTTTCTGATGAGTATAATACAGAAAGCTCATTTGAAGATGCACAGGCTGTACTTGTAAGAAGTGCCAAGATGCATGATATGGAGCTTAGTGATAATCTTCTTGCAATTGCAAGAGCAGGAGCTGGCGTTAATAATATTCCTCTTGACAAATGTGCAGAGGAAGGTATTGTTGTATTCAACACACCAGGAGCTAATGCTAATGCAGTTAAGGAACAGGTTATTGCAGCTATGCTTTTAGCATCAAGAGATTTAATCGGTGGTAACAAGTGGGTTGCAGATAATGCAGAAGACCCTGATATTGCCAAGGCAACTGAGAAGGCTAAGAAAGCATTTGCAGGACAGGAAATCAAGGGCAAGAAGCTTGGTGTTATCGGTCTTGGAGCAATTGGACAGTTAGTTGCCAATGCAGCTATAGCACTTGGAATGGAAGTATACGGATATGACCCATATGTTTCAGTTAAGGCTGCATGGAATCTTTCAAGTGAAGTTAAGTACATATCTGATGTTAAGGATATCTATAAGGAATGTAACTATATTACAGTTCATGTTCCTGCACTTGACAGCACTAAGGGAATGATTAATAAGGAAGCATTTGACCTTATGCAGGATGGAACAGTAATTATCAACTGTGCAAGAGATGTACTTGTTGATGAAGCTGCTATCGGTGAGGCACTTAAGTCTGGAAGAGTTAAGACTTATGTTTCAGATTTCCCTAACCCAACAACAGCTAAGATGGAAGGAGCAATTGTTCTTCCTCATCTTGGAGCTTCAACAGCAGAAGCTGAAGATAACTGTGCTATTATGGCAGTTAATGAGCTTAGAAACTTTATCGAGAACGGTAATATTGTCAATTCAGTTAATTATCCTAACTGTGATTGCGGAGTATGTGCAACTAAAGGAAGAATTACTGTATGCCACAAGAATGTTCCAACGGTTATCAGTAAGATAACAACAGTTCTTGGTGCTGCAGGCATCAATATATCATCTATGGCTAACCAGTCAAGAGGTGATTATGCATATTCTCTCTTAGATATTGAAGCATCTGCACCAGAGGCAGTAGTTGAAGAGCTTTCAGCAATTGAAGGTGTTATCAAGGTAAGAGTTATTAAGTAATCATATGTAATGAGAATAATATCAAAGACCAGTCATTTGTTGTAACATTTGGCTGGTCTTTCTTGTATTAAGGTCGTCTGAATGTTAAAATATATCTAATATATGAAAGTATAGTACTTAAGTTAAATAGTGCGGATGGAGGTTAGTATGGCAGTAATAAGACCATTTGAATGTGTCAGACCGGCTGAGAAAGTGGCAGACAGAGTAGCAGCTCTTCCTTATGATGTGTATGATTCAAAGGAAGCAAGAGCAGAGGTGGAAAGAGAACCATTATCATTTCTTAAGATTGACAGGGCAGAGACCCAGTTTGATGAATCAGTTGATATGTATAGTGAGCAGGTATATAAGAAAGCCCATGATATGCTTATGGAAGCTATAGATGATGGAACATTTATAACAGATAAGGACAAGGCATATTATGTGTATGAGCTTACAATGGATGGAAGGACACAGACAGGAATTGTAGCATGTGCTTCTATTGATGATTATCTTAATAATGTTATTAAGAAGCATGAGAACACAAGAGCTGATAAGGAATTAGACAGAATTAACCATGTTGATACATGCAGTGCCCAGACTGGTCCTATATTCCTGGCATACAGAGCTAATGCAGTAATAAGTGCAGAGGTTGCCAAAGCTAAGCAGGAAAAGCCTGTATACAGTTTTACAGCGGTTGATGGAATAAGACATCAGGTCTGGAAAATAAGCAGTAAAGAATCTGTAGAGGCTATAGAGAACGCATTTGCAGGAATCAACCAGATATATATTGCGGATGGACACCACAGGGCAGCTTCTGCTGTAAAGGTAGGTTTACGCAGAAGAGAAGCTAATCCGGGATATACAGGCAATGAAGAGTTCAATTATTTCCTGTCAGTATTATTCCCAGACGAAGAACTTATGATAATGCCATATAACAGAGTTGTAAAGGACCTGAATGGTTTAAGTGAAGAAGAGTTCATGGCAAAGATTAAAGATAAATTCACTGTAAGCGAGAGTAGCACACAGGTTGCACCTTCTAAGAAAGGTGAATTCGGAATGTATCTTGGCAAAAAATGGTACACACTCACAGCCAAAGAAGAAATCTTAAGCAGCGACCCGGTAGACGGATTAGATGTAGCAGTACTCCAGAACAACGTCTTAGAGCCACTCTTAGGAATCCACGACCCTAAAACAGATAAGAGAATAGACTTCGTAGGCGGAATCCGCGGTTTAGGCGAGCTTGAGAGAAGATGCTCAGAAGATTGTGTATTGGCATTCTCAATGTATGCAACATCAATAGGCGAATTATTTGCAGTAGCAGACGCAGGACTATTAATGCCACCTAAATCAACATGGTTTGAGCCTAAACTTAGAAGCGGACTTTTCATACATAGATTTTAAGTGGATTTTATGTATTTTCGGTGTAGATGTGCTGAAGGGTGATGTGTGTATATTTTCGTGCATGGTCTCATGATTCCTGCGCTTAGTGGGAGTAAATGCCGTTATCTGCAAAGTTTTTTACTGTGAACGAAAGCAAACGCGCTTCGCTTGAACGAGCTTTCATTCACAGCGCTTATGCATCTAACGGCATTAACTCCCACACAGCTCGTCATAAATCGACCACACACGAAAATATACGCACATCACCACCACTACACTACAGACATAATATACAGAATAATTCAGTTAGGAGGAGAAAATAATGTTACACGAAACATTTACTATAGAATTACCATATGAGGAGCTAGGGATAAAGCAGCAGGGCAGTGCCACAATAACAACTTATATCAAGGATGTGTTCCCTAAGGATCAGGATCCGTTTAAGAGACCTCTTATTGTTATCTGTCCGGGTGGCGGATATAATCATCATTCTCCAAGAGAAGGAGAAGCTATAGCTATTAAGATGCTTGATATGGGGTATAATGCTGTTGTATTGAGATACAGTCTTGCACCTGTTACGTATCCTGCACAGCTTTATGAGGCAGCCTATACAATGAAGTATGTAAGAGATAATGCAGCAGAGTGGGACGTTGATCCTGACAAAATCATTATCGCAGGATTTTCAGCAGGAGGTCATGTTGCCGGACTTCTTGGAACCGGATGGAATTCAAAAAGACTTGATTATCTTCTGGAAAATGTACTTCACTGCAGTCATGAGTATGTTAAGCCTGATGGCATGCTGTTAGGTTATCCTGTAATTACATCAGGAATTGATGCACACAGGGCATCATTTGAGAGAAGTCTTGGGGAAAAATATGATGAGTTTATAGATGAAGTGTCTATAGAAAAGAGAGTGGATAAGGACACACCACCTGCATTCATATGGCATACATGTGAAGATAAGACAGTTCCGCTTGAAAATTCATTACTTATGGTAGAGGCGTTAAGAAAACAGGAGATTCCGTTTGATTATCATGTATATGCTAAAGGTACTCATGGTCTTGGACTTGGCACACGAGAGACTGCGACTAAGAATATGGGACATTATGAACCACAGGTGTCATCATGGACGGAATGCTTTAAACAGTGGATGGGGGTAATGTATGAATAAAAACTTATACGGCCTGATGAACTGGCCGGAGATAGAGGGGATTGTATATGCAGAGTGTGACAAGCCAAAGGAGCTGCTTGGGGCACATGTTACCAGTAAGGGACTGCTTATACAGATAATGCGTCCGGATGCAGTGACAGTTAAGCTGCATATAGATGGTAGAAAAACTGCTGTTAATATGGAAAAGGTTGATGAAGCGGGATTTTTTGCAGCACTTGTTTCATCTAAGAAAAAGCTTTCATACACATACTCAGTGGAGAAGGTTAATGGAGAGGTCACAGAATATACGGATTCATACGCATTTGCAAATGTTACGAAACCGGAAGATTACAAAGCATTTCTTGCAGGAGAAGAGAAAAATGCAGCACATATATTCGGCGCTCATGAAAGAACTGTCAATGGCGTGAAGGGAGTGCTTTTTAATGTATGGGCACCTAAGGCACTCAGCGTAAGTGTCGTAGGAGAGTTTAACAAATACGACGGCAGAGTCCACTTAATGGAAAGAATTGAGGATACAGGAGTATTTGAACTGTTTATTCCGGGACTTGCAGCCGGATGCGGATATATGTATGAAATTAAGAGACAGGGTAAGGGAACTACAAGAAAGTTAGACCCTGTATCAAGACAGATATCATCAGTTCCAATTACTGCATCAGTGGTAAGTGATGAGAATATGCCTGATTCATATGCATGGAACGATGGGCTATGGATGATAAAGAGAAAGAAAGAAGCAGGAAAGAAGAAGCCCGTAACAGTATATGAGGTGTCACTTACTGACTGGCTGAAAGAAAAAAGTGCAGATGAGCTTGTGGATTTTGTAAAGCAGGAGGGATATACACATGTATGTTTCCTTCCGGTTGCAGAGTATCTTAATGAGGAGATGAATGGATATTCGACATTGGGATATTTTGCGGTGACACACCGAACAGGCGGCAGTGATGCATTTAAAAAGCTGGTTGATGACTGCCATAACGCTGGAATTGGCGTAATAATTGACTGGAATGGTGCTTACTTTGGTACAGAAGTTAAGGGATTGTATGATTTTGACGGGGCAGATGCTTACGGATATCTTAAGCCATCACTAGAGAAGCATCCTGAGTGGGATGTTGTCACATTTGACTACAAGAAAGGCGCTGTAAGAAGTTTTCTTTTATCAAGCGTATTAATGTGGCTTAATGATTACCATATTGACGGCATCAGAATTGACGGTGTTGCTTCAATGCTTTACCTCGATTATGGTAAGCAGCCAGGCACATGGACACCTAACATGTATGGCGGCAATGAGAATCTTGACGCAATCGAATTTCTTAAGACTATGAACAAATATATTGCTAAACGTGGCGATGGCTGTTTTACAATAGCAGAAGAATCAAGCGGCTGGTTTGGAGTTACTGCGGCAGATAATGATGACCCTCTTATGTTTACTTATAAGCAGAATAACTGCTGGACTAAGGATTTTCTTGAATTCATGGGAACTGACCCGCTGTTCAGAAAAGGTGAGTATGACAAGCTGACATATGGAATGCTCTATAATTACGGAGAGGATTTCATGCTCTCGCTCAATCATGATGATTTCAGGGAGAAAGCATTTGTGGATATGGTGTCAGGCAGTGATGAGAAGGCACATTTGTCAGATATCAAGGCTGCACTTGGATTCATGTATGCACATCCGGGAAGCAAGATGTTTGCAGCAGGACAGGATGCAGGACTTGAGAAATTCATGTCGGAGCTTAATAAGTTCTATGCGAAAAATGCGGCTCTATATGAGCTTGACAATGACCCTGATGGATTTATGTGGCTCGAGAATTCTAATCCGGAAGAGACTGTTATTGCAATGCAGAGAGCTGACAGCAAGGGTAATAAGCTTGTGATTGCTGTGAATTTTACTCCTGTTAGGAGGGAAAACTACAGACTTCACGTTGATGTGCGTGGAAAGTATAAGGAAGTATTTAACAGTGATTGGAAGAAGTTCGGTGGAGACGAGAAGGTTAATGGACAGATTATCAAATCAGATAATGATGGTGATGATATGGAATATATTGATATTACACTTCCTGGACTTTCATTCGTTATATATAACAGTGAACCGTATACACAGCTTGAACTCGAGGAAATCGCTGTATTAAAGAGGGCTGCAATTGCAAAGAAGGAAGCCATGAGAAAGGCAGCAGAGGCTGAAATGCTTGAACTTGCTGCAGCAGAGGAAGCAAAGCGGGCGGTTGAAGCAAGAAAACAGGCAGAGAAAGCCTGCATGGAAGCACTTCAGGCTAAGGAAGAAGCTGTAAGAAAAGCAGAAGAAGCAGCGCGTGCAAGTGAAGAGATTGATATAGAGACTAAGAAGAAGTTAGAACAGCTTAAAAAGAAGATGAAATAATACAAAGGGGGATCAGCTATGGGATTCATAGGACTTGTGGCAGATGCAGCCACAACAATCCAGCAGGAAACAGGTGAGATAACCAGATTCTTTTCTATTGCCCATGTTAAGCAGCTTCTCAATGATTTAGGAAACTGGTCGGTTTCACTTATTGGTAAAATTGTTATTGCTGTCTTAATATGGTTTATTGGCAAGAAGATAATCAGGGTACTTGATAAGCTTGTAAAGAAGATACTGGACAGAAGCACGCTAGATAAAGGCGTTGTTAATTTTGTGGTATCAGTGCTTAAGTTTGTAATGTATGCAATACTTATCATGATAGTTGTGGATAAGCTGGGATTTCAGACGACATCACTGCTCACACTTTTTGGCTCTGCAGCACTTGCGATTGGTATGTCCCTGCAGGGAAGCCTTTCAAACTTTGCAGGAGGAATTCTTATTCTTATATTCAAGCCTTTTAAGGTTGGTGATTATATTATAGTCGGAACTAATGAAGGAACTGTAAAGTCTATAGAGATTCTTTACACAAGGCTTGTTACTATTGATAATAAAGTAGTAATGCTCCCGAACGGTTCACTTTCTAATTCAAGCATTGTTAACGTAGGTGCAGAGAATACAAGAAGAATTGATATTCAGATAGGAATTGGCTATTCATCAGATATTCCTAAAGCCAAGAAGCTTCTTGAACAGGTTATTAATAGTGAGAAGGGGATACTTAAGGACAAGGATATTCTGGTTGTTGTCAAGAGCCTTGATGAAAGCTGTGTAACACTTGAGACAAGAGCCTGGGTTAATACAGCAGACTACTGGAATGTAAGATTTAACCTGCTTGAAAGATATAAGAATATATTTGATGAGAATGGAATTGAGATTCCGTTCAACCAGCTTGATGTACATATGAAGTAGTTTTTTTGAAGGATGCCGCGAAAGTGGCATCCTTTTTTGACTTCGGCTGCATATTGGACTGCAGTAATTGCTTGGTAATCTGCTAAAACCTACTAGATATTAAGAAAACTGGAATTTAGTAGGCTTATTTTTAGAACTTTTAACATGAGAAATTGTCAAAGACCCATTAAAACATTTCATACCAGTGATTTAGTGGGTGTTTTTGACGTTAGAAGAAAGAAAAACAAATGATTAGATATAACTAACCGGCGCTAGAAACCTACTAAATTATAAAGTTATAAGCCATTAGTAGGTCTTAGATGATATATGGATGTTATCAGATGCTTTTGTAAACCTACTATTCTGCAACAAAGTAATGTTTGTGTGGTTTTTTCACAAAACTACACTGATTTTACTTATTTTTTACATAGATTGGTCACATTTTCCAATTAATATCTTACTTGTAAGAACGAAAGAGACAGAAAGGAGTGCCTGATATGGCAATTGAAGTTTTCAACCGTTATGAGAAGAAATACATTATAGATGAAGATACTTTTCATAAACTGACTTACCAGATAGCTGATTATATGAATCCGGATGCGTATAACAGAAATGGTGAGGCGTACAGAATCAGCAACATATATTATGATACTGAGAATGATCAGCTTATAAGAGCTTCTATTGAGAAACCGGTATACAAAGAAAAGTTAAGACTGAGAGCTTATGGGACGCCAGAGCTTACAGATAACGTCTTTGTAGAGATTAAGAAGAAGTACGATGGTATTGTCAATAAAAGAAGAACTTCAATGACGCTTCAGGAGGCATATGATTTTCTTGATGACGACATATGTCCAGATAACCATGAAGGAAGAATAAACAGGCAGGTGCTTAAGGAGATAGATTACTTCAAGAATTTCTACCATTTGCAGCCTAAAGTTTATCTTTCATATGACAGATTTGCATACTTTGAGAAAGATGACGGTGATTTCAGAATTACATTTGATAAAAATATTACGACCAGAAGGGAAGATATAAGACTCGAGCATGGAAGCTATGGAAAGAAGCTTTTGCCGGATGGTCAGTATTTAATGGAAGTTAAGATAAGCGGCGCTGTTCCGCTGTGGTTTACTAAGATAATATCAGGACTTAATGTTTACCCGGTATCGTTTTCTAAGTATGGTACTGAATATAAGCAGTATGTCCTTACGAATTACACAAGCTTAATGTATAAAGGAGAAAATATATGTTTGAATCAATCTTTACATCAACATCAGAGAATACAATCAGCATTAGCCAGTCAATGTTAGGAATATTAGTAGCAGTTGTTATTGGTTTAGTGATTGCTTTTGTGTATACACTTGTATCAAAGAAGGATGGATATAATAAAAGCTTTATAATAGGTCTTGCTCTTTTACCAGCAATAGTGGCAGCAGTTATTCTTCTTGTAGGAAGTAATGTTGCAAGAGCGTTTTCAATGGCGGGAGCTTTTGCTTTAGTAAGATTCCGTTCAGCACCGGGAAGTGCTAAAGATATTTCAGTAGTGTTTTTTGCAATGGCAACAGGTCTTGCATGCGGACTTGGTTTTGTGACATTTGCAGGGTGCTTCGCAGTAATAATTCTTCTTGTATTTGTAGTGTTATCGGTAACAGGATTTGGAACAAGAGATGCACATAGAAAACAGTTAAGAATCACAATTCCAGAGAATCTTAACTATATGGCAGTATTTGATGATATATTTGATAAGTATCTTAGTGAAAATGTACTTAGAAAAGTAAAGACAACTAATATGGGTACAATGTTTGAACTTACCTATGAATGCAGGATGAAATACGAGAGCGAGCAGAAGCAGTTCATAGATGAGTTAAGAGTAAGGAATGGTAATCTCAATATTACAATGGGGATGATGCCGGATTCGGATGGCGGATACCTTAATTAATGCATTAATCATATTATATAATAACAGAACTGCCCGGACAAATTCATGCCGTCCGGGCAGTTTTACATTTTTTTTACAATCTTTTTTATGTCAGGCACTTGTATAATTCGCATATTTATTATATTATAAACAATATACGAAAGGGCGTGGTAGATATGGTAGATAACAACACTCAATTTTTTAAAACTCAGCCAGAGAAGACAATTTCAGTAGAAGGAATACTTGAGCAGGTATATCTTGCACTTAAAGAGAAGGGGTACAATCCGGTTAACCAGATAGTAGGTTATATTATGTCTGGTGACCCAACATATATTACAAGCCATAACAATGCAAGAAGCCTTATTATGAAGGCTGAAAGAGACGAGCTTGTTGAAGAGGTTGTAAGATATTTCATTGAAGGTAAAGGCTTATAATATGAGAATTATAGGCTTAGATGTCGGGACGAAGACTGTTGGAGTTGCCTTGAGCGATCCGCTTGGGATAACTGCACAGCCTTTCGAAACGATAACAAGAAAAGAGAATAATAAGTTACGAAGAACTTATGCCAGAATAGAACAGATTATATCCGAATATGATGTAACTGAAATCGTGGTTGGCTATCCTAAGAACATGGATGATACTATTGGGGAACGGGCTAAGGCCTGTGAAGAATTTGCAGCAGCACTGGAGAGACGAACAGGATTACCTGTTACACTGTGGGATGAAAGACTTACTACAGTTGAAGCAGACGAAGTCCTTGAAGAATGCGGGATGAGGCGAGAAAACCGCAAGACAGTTATTGATCAGCTTGCGGCTGTTTTTATTTTGCGTGGATATATGGAATCTAAACAGAAGTAATATTTGGAGGATTTGTTTTTCATGGAAAAGCTTGAATTTATTGACGAGAACGGTGAGAAGACACAATTTTATGTGATTGAAGAAACTAGAATTAACGGAATTAATTACCTGCTTGTATCAGAGTCAGATAATGAGGACGAGGAAGCAGAAGCTTATATTCTTAAGGATACATCTGATGCGGCAAGTGAAGAAGCTGTTTATGAGTTTGTAGAGGAAGACAGTGAACTTGAAGTGGTAGGCAAGGTGTTTTCTGAATTAATGGATGATGATGTTGAACTTAAATAAGGTGTGAGCCTTATTCATATTTTATATTTTATTTTTATTATGAGGTGTTTATGAAAAAAGCAGAGAATGCGTCTGTCAGGATTATACCATTGGGTGGTCTTGAGCAGATAGGAATGAACATTACTGCCATTGAGTATGATGACAGTATTGTTGTTGTGGATTGTGGCTTATCTTTCCCAGAGGAAGATATGCTTGGTATTGATTTAGTTATACCGGATGTTACTTATCTTAAGGAGAATCTTAATAAGGTTAAAGGATTCGTTATTACTCATGGACATGAGGATCATATTGGTGCAATTCCATATGTTTTAAAGGATGTCAATGTTCCTATATACGCTACTAAGCTTACTATGGGACTTATAGAGTCAAAGCTTAAGGAACATAATATGTTAAAGTTAGTTAAGAGAAAGGTTGTTAAGTATGGACAATCTGTAACTCTTGGCGATTTCAGGGTTGAGTTCATAAGAACTAACCATAGTATTGCAGATGCTGCAGCACTTGCTATATACTCACCGGCAGGAATTATTGTCCACACAGGAGATTTTAAGGTTGATTATACACCTGTATATGGTGATCCTATTGATCTTCAAAGACTTGGTGAACTTGGAAAGAAGGGTGTACTTGCACTTATGTGCGACAGTACGAATGCTTTAAGACCTGGTTTTACTATGTCAGAGAGAACTGTTGGAGCTACATTTGAAAAGATATTCAATGACAATAAGAACAGCAGAATAATCATAGCTACATTTGCATCTAATGTAGACAGAGTACAGCAGATTATTAATTCAGCGGTTAAATATGGCAGAAAAGTCTGTGTTGAAGGCCGAAGTATGGTTAATATTATTGAGGTTGCAGAAGACCTTGATTATCTTAAGATTCCGGACGGAACTCTTATTGAAACGGATGAGATGAAGAATTATACACCTGAGCAGATTGTTCTTATTACAACAGGTAGTCAGGGTGAATCAATGGCTGCTCTTTCAAGAATGGCAGCTAACCTTCATAGAAAGGTATCTATCCAGCCTGGCGACTGCGTAGTATTTTCATCAACTCCTATACCTGGTAATGAGAAGTCAGTAGCCAAGGTTATTAATGAGCTTGGTATGAAGGGTGCTAAGGTTATATTCCAGGATACACATGTATCAGGACATGCATGTCAGGAAGAGATTAAGCTTATATATTCTCTTGTAAAGCCTAAGTATTCTATTCCTGTTCACGGTGAGTACAGACACCTTGTTGCACAGAGAGATGTTGTTATGTCACTTGGATATGACAAGGATCATGTTATTATTGCCAAATCAGGAGATGTGTTAGAACTTAATGATGAGCATGCACAGGTTGTAGATCATGTCCAGACAGGAGCTATTTTTGTTGATGGACTTGGCGTAGGTGATGTAGGAAATATTGTATTAAGAGACAGACAGAACCTTGCAGAGAATGGTATTATCATTGTTGTTCTTACACTTGAAAAATATACCGGACAGCTTATAGCAGGCCCGGATATTGTTACAAGAGGTTTTGTGTATGTAAGAGAGGCTGAAGAGCTTCTTGATGAGGCAAGAGCAATTGTATCTGATTCAGTTGAAAAGTGTCTTGATAAGAATATTACTGACTGGAGTAAGATTAAGAATATTATTAAAGATGACTTGAGCGAGTATCTCTGGAAGAAGATTAAGAGAAATCCTGTGATACTTCCAATCATTATGGAGGCACAGATATAATATATGTTGCCGGATATTACTGCAGACAGTTGGAGAGGTGTTTTTCATGCGTAGAATTGATGAACTTAAGAAAGAGATTATACATGAAATTCTTAACAGTGAAGAATATAGGGAATACAGAAGACTTCAGTCTGAAATAGACAGGACGCCTGACTTGAAGAGGCAGGTGGATGAATTCCGTATGAGGAATTTTGAATTACAGAATTCAGAAAATGTTCCAGACATGTTTGCAGCAATGGAGAATCTTAATAAGGAATATGCCGACATGAGGAATCAGGACATTGTAAACAGATATCTTATGACAGAGATTACATTTTGCAGATTTATGAGAGATATATATAAGGATATTGCCGAGGCAGTAGACATGGACCTTGATTTTTTAGGGTGAATCATATATAGTGTAGCTTATTAAAGAAGAGGAGAATCAGGTTTTATGAGCAATAAATCAATCAGGATGCTGGTATCGGTATCGCTGAATGTTTTAATAATTGTTTTAGGAATATATCTCGTGTTTTTTATGGGAAGCAAGGCGTATTCATTTGGTGAGAAGATATTTAATGAACAGGCAGTTGATTCAGATGATAATGCCCGTACAGTTGAGGTTACTATAACAACAGACATACAGGCTAAGAAGCTTGCTGGCATGCTTTATGATAAAGGACTTGTACATGATAAAACGATAGCATATTTTCAGATTCAGTTCTCAGATTATAAGGATAAGTTTATAGGTGGAACTTATGAGCTTAACACGGGAATGACACCTACTGAGATTATGCAAGTACTGGCACAGTCAGACAGTGAGGAAGAATAACTTAATTGTAAGGGGAATATATGATAGTCAATGAAAGAGTAGTTGCCTATATTAATTCTCTCGATTGTGGTAATTCTGATATATGTAATACAATTGAAAAAGAAGCGATTGCGGATGAAGTCCCAATCATTAGAAAAGAGATGGGTAATTTGCTGAAGGTGCTGTTACAGCTTGTACAGCCTGAAAGGATTCTGGAAGTTGGAACAGCAGTAGGTTACTCATCTATTCTTATGAGTGAGAATATGCCGGAAAAATGCACAATTACTACAATAGAGAATTATGATAAGAGAATACCTGTGGCAAGAAATAATTTTAAAAGGGCAGGAAAAGAGAATGTTATAACACTTATAGAGGGAGATGCGCTGGAAGTGTTGAAGACTCTGGAAGGTCCATATGATTTCATATTCATGGATGCTGCCAAGGGACAGTATATTAATTATCTTCCTGATATTAAGAGAGTCCTTAGAAAAGGCGGACTTCTTATATCGGATAATATTCTGCAGGAGGGAGAAATAGTGGAATCCCGCTATGCAGTTACGAGAAGAAACAGAACAATTCATACAAGGATAAGGGAATATGTGTATGAGCTTACTCATACAAAGGATTTTGTGACATCTATTGTTCCTATCGGCGATGGAATTACACTCAGTGTGAAACAGTAAAGGAGAATAATATGGCAGGACATATGTATAATGGCAGAGAAACAGAACTTCTTATACCAGCAAGCAGTCTTGAAGTTTTAAAGATAGCAGTAATATTCGGTGCAGATGCCGTATATATCGGTGGTGAAGCATTTGGATTAAGAGCTAAGGCTAAGAATTTTTCAATAGAAGATATGAAAGAGGGCGTTAAGTTTGCCCATGAAAGAAATGTCAAGGTATACGTTACAGCTAATATTCTGGCACATAACTATGACCTTGAGGGTGCAAGAGCTTACTTTGAGGAACTTAAGGAAGTAGGACCTGACGCACTCATTATATCGGATCCGGGAATGTTTACAATAGCAAAGGAAGTACTTCCGGATATTGATATACATATAAGCACACAGGCTAATAATACTAACTATATGACATATAATTTCTGGTGGAATCAGGGCGCTAAGAGAGTGGTTTCAGCAAGAGAATTATCGCTTGAGGAGATTAAGGAGATAAGAGCACATATCCCTGATGAGATGGAGATTGAGACATTCATGCATGGAGCAATGTGTATATCTTATTCAGGCAGATGCCTGTTATCAAGCTTCCTTACAGGAAGAGATGCTAACAGGGGAGCATGTACACATCCATGCCGTTGGAAATATGCTGTTGTTGAGGAAAACAGACCGGGACAGTACATGCCTGTATATGAGAATGAGAGAGGAACATATATATTTAACTCTAAGGATTTATGCATGATAGAGCATATTCCAGAGATGGTAAGTTCAGGCATTGACTCATTTAAGATTGAAGGACGTATGAAGACAGCTCTGTATGTTGCAACTGTTGCGAGAACATACAGACTTGCTATTGATGATTTTATAGAAGATCCTGAAAAGTACAAGGCTAGAATCCCATTCTATAAGAGTGAGATAAGCAAATGTACTTACAGACAGTATACAACAGGTTTCTTCTTTGGAAAGCCGGACGAGAATACACAGATATATGACAGTAACACATATATCAGGGAATACACATATCTTGGTATCGTAGGAGATACTAACGAGCAGGGACTTTACCATATTGAGCAGCGAAACAAGTTCTCAGTTGGCGAGACAATTGAAGTAATGAAGCCGGATGGACAGAATATAGAAGTCACAGTTAAGCGTATTGTCGATGAGAATGGTAAGGATATGGATAGCTGTCCACATCCTAAGCAGAATCTCTATATTGATTTAGGAATCCAGCTTGATAAGTATGATATCTTAAGACGCCAGGAAGAAGAAACAGAAGTAAACAGTTAAATTAAAGAGACAGTTGGATAGGCAATTAAAGGCACCTTTACACATATGATATATAAAAATGTGTAGGGGTGCCTTTTTGAAAACGTTTGAAAAACCATTATCGGCACAGGAAGAGAAAGAATTGCTGATAAAATTACGCGAAGGCGATAGTGTGGCCAGAAATGCTCTTATAGAAAAGAACATGCGTCTTGTTGCACATATAGTCAAAAAATATACCTCTACTGAACGTGATTATATTAATGAAGACCTTATTTCAGTGGGAACAATAGGACTTATTAAGGCTGTTGATTCATTTGACATAGAAAGAAATGTGAGATTCTCAACATATGCTGCCAAATGTATAGACAACGAGATTCTTATGCTTTTCCGGCAGGATAAAAAGAAGGAACGGGAAGTGTCTCTTAATGAGCCTATAGGAAAGGACAAAGAGGGAAATGAGATAAGCCTTAAGGATATTATAGGAGAAGATTCAGAGAAGAAACAGCCGGATGCTGTGGAAGATTATATGTTTTATGAGCAGATTAAGTGTATATATGGTAATATAGAAAAGGTACTTGCACCAAGAGAGATAGAGATATTAAAATACAGGTATGGACTTTTTGGTGCAAAAGAGTGCACACAGAATGAACTTGCTGACAGGCTTGGAATAAGCAGAAGCTATGTGAGCAGAATAGAGAAAAAGGCACTTGGTAAATTAAGAGAAGTGCTTATTGAGCGGAAACTTATATGATAATATAGTCAGGAGGACATGAAATGCAGATTACAGATGCAAAGGTAATAGCAGGCAGATTATCTAAAGTAAGGGATATCATGAAATCAGAAGGCGTTGATATATATGTAGTCGTAACAGGTGATTACCATATATCGGAGTATGCAGGAGATTATTTTAAGGAAAGAGAATTCATTACAGGATTCACAGGCTCTGCCGGAACGGCTGTTATAACACAGGATGATGCAAGGCTTTTCACTGACGGAAGATATTTCGTGCAGGCTGAAAAGCAGATTGAAGGGACAGGCTTTTCACTGATGAGGGTCGGCGCTCCGGGTGTTATGAATGTGGCACAGTACTGTGAGAGTATAGTTAAAGATGGAATGAGCATGGGATTTGATGGAAGAACCATGCCGGCTGAAGAAGGAATTGAGCTGTCTGATATATGTAAAAAAGCAGGAGCAGGCTGTTTATATGATTTTGATGCAATTGAGAATATATATGAGGACAGGGCAGAGTTCCCACACAGCAAAGCATTTTATCTTGATGAAGAGTACTCAGGAGAAAGCATAATAAGCAAGCTTTCAAGAATAAGAAAGTACATGGATAATAAAAATGCTGATATACATATTATGGCAACGCTTGACGACATATGCTGGACATTCAATATAAGGGGATGCGATGTTGAGTGCAACCCTGTTATTATGGCGTATTCAGTGATAACTAAGGATGAAGCA
Source organism: Lachnospira eligens (assembly GCF_009680455.1). Classification (GTDB taxonomy): domain Bacteria; phylum Bacillota; class Clostridia; order Lachnospirales; family Lachnospiraceae; genus Lachnospira; species Lachnospira eligens_A. The sequence goes on along the minus strand of NZ_WKRD01000002.1, from coordinate 78,442 downwards.
TACATATATACTGATAAGGACAGGTTTGATGATAAGACACTGGCCAAATTCGGAGAGGCATGTGTAGAGGTGCTGCCATATGACAGCATATATGAAGACATTACCAGAATGAATGGAAAAGTGCTTATTGATAAGAGACGTGTGAATATGCGTATATATCAGCTTATACAGTCTGGAAGAGATGTGGAAGCAGTACTGTCTGACAATCCAGCAATGCTTTTTAAAGCAATAAAGAATGAGACAGAGATAAGGAATCTATACAGCGTACATGTTGACGATGGCGTGGCTGTAACAAAATTCATATTCTGGCTTAAGAAAAATGTTGCATCAGGTAATATAACAGAGGCAGATGCAGCGGCATATCTTGATAATTTAAGAAGCAATATAAAAGATTACATAGAACTAAGCTTTGACACAATCAGTGCGTATAATGCAAATGCAGCGATGATGCATTACCATGCAGATGAAACCAATGCGGCTGTCTTAAAGCCAGAAGGCATGCTGCTTGTGGATTCAGGCGGACAGTATATGCGTGGAACAACTGATATAACAAGAACAATAGCACTTGGACCTGTGACTGATGAGATGAAGATGTATTACACACTTACACTTAAAGGCATGTTAAGCCTGGCAAATGCAAAATTTCTGAAAGGCTGTAACGGTTTCAGTCTTGATATTCTTGCCAGAGCACCTCTGTGGAATGTCGGAATGGACTACCGCTGCGGAACAGGACATGGAATAGGATACCTTTTAAATGTGCATGAGAGTCCTAATGGATTTCGATGGAAGCACAATCCGGGCAAGAATGATCTTGCAGTTATTGAAGAGGGCATGGTTACATCTGATGAGCCAGGGGTATACATTGAGGGCAGGTTCGGTATAAGAATTGAAAATGAGATCGTATGTCAGAAAGATTTCGACAATGAATATGGCACATTTTTAAAGTTTGACATGCTTACAGTTGTTCCGATAGATTTAGAACTTGTTGATGTAAATTATCTTGATGATGTGGATATTGAGCGGCTCAATAAGTATCAGGAAAGAGTATATAAGACACTTGAGTCGTATTTTGATGGAGAAGAAAAGAATATGTTAAGAGAGGCGACAAGACCAGTAGGAGTATGATATGGAGTTAAAAGAATTTTCACATAAGGGTGAAGCAATTGAAAAGGAGATTAAGAAGGAGTTCCAGTTTATGGGACGGACAATTAAGAAACGCCGCGTAGGACTGATTATTGCAGCGGCTGGAGTGATAGCGGTAATTGCTGTTGCACTTTTTATCCATTCACAGCAGTTTGATGTGTGGGATTATATAACTATAAGTTATGAAGGTGCTAACGGATATGCAAAACCGGTGTTTACTCTTAATAAGGATAAGCTGTATAAGGAGCTTATGGGTAAAAGTACAGATTCAGATAAATCATACAATGTTAAAATGCTGATTGCTTCTATAGAAACAAGTACAGATGAAGAAGATATTGCCAATGGTGATACTTATAAAGTAAGGCTTGAGGTTGATAAAAAATATGAGGATGCGGCAGGAGTCAGCATGGGAGGCGGCAATAAGAAGATAAAAGCATCAGGAATATCAAAAGGAACATCTGTGGAATTGTTTGATAAGGTTGATGTTACATTTACCGGTGTAAGTCCGCAGGCTGGCATTGTTATCACTAATAACTGGGAAGATGAGTATCTGTCAGGACTTACATTTACTCCTGATAAAAAAGACAATATAAGTCTTGGGGATTCAGTGAAGATAACATGCAATACTTCTTATGAAGATATTGCAAGACACGGATTTCTTGTACATAATATAGAAACTTCTTATAATGCAGACAAGCTTCCGGAATATGTTGATGATGTATCGCTGATTGATAAAAAGGTTATAGAACAGGTTAGCAAAGAAGTTCTGGAGACAATTAATAAAGAAACGGCAGATAACACATTTCATATGTTATATAAAGCAACAAAGGATACTGCCTATCTGTATCACATTAATGAGGAAACATGCAGTGATGCAAAGATTACTGGAATATATTATTTACAGAAAAAAGGAAATGCTGGAGAGACTAATAATTACATATATATAACTGCTTCAGCGACAATATCTGACTCGGAAGACAGCAAAACGGTTTATTTTGCATTTTCATATAGCAATGCTTATATAAATGCAGATGGAACATTTGATATGAACCATGATAATGAAGAAAAGAGGTATGTCTGCAGTACAGATTACGATTCACTTTACAGTGAATGTATTGGCAGTAAAAGTGACAACTATACTATAAAAGAGGTTAAATAGCTGTTTGTATATAGTATGTTGATGTGATATAATCTTACTATAAATGCGCAATAGCAGGAGTGGAGACTGCCTGCGGAAAGAGGTTGAAGGTGAATTACAGAAAGAAAGTTAGATTGGGTGATGTTCTTGTTAAAAAGGGAATTATAGATGAGAACCAGTTACAGACTGCACTTTCAAGACAGAGAGAGCAGGGGAAGATGCTCGGTGAGATGGTTATAGCATTGGGATATGCTACCCAGAGAGATATTAATGAGGCACTTTGCGACAGTCTGGGGATTGATTTTGTTGATATGCGAGAGACGGAGATAAGTGATGATGTTCTGTCTATGTTAGATGAGAATATTATGAGAAAGTACACTCTCGTACCATTAGGTGATGCACCTGATAATCCTGGAGCAATCAGGGTTGCCATGGCTGATCCTACTAATATTCTTGCCATGGATGACATTAATATTGTAACTGGTAAACAGGTTGTTCCGGTTCTTGCTAATGCAACTGATATTAATGCATTTTTAGATAAGGCGTTTGGACAGAAACAGGCACAGAGTATTGTGGATCTGTATAAGAAAGAGCAGGGCGAGACTGTAAGAGAAGAAACTAAAGAAGACAAGGCTAGAAGAGAAGAGATTGAGAATGCGCCTATTGTTCAGCTTATCAATAGTGTAATTGAGCAGGCTGTAAGACAGAGAGCTTCTGATATACATATTGAGCCGATGGAAAGAGATATCCGTGTAAGATACAGAATAGATGGTAATCTTCGTGAAATTATCCAGTACGATAATACACTTCTTGGTGCTATTACAACCCGTATCAAGATTATGTCAGGAATGGATATTTCTGAGAAGAGAAAACCACAGGATGGACGTATTACCATTAACGTAGATGGAAGAGAATATGATATCCGAGTATCTAATCTTCCTACAGTATATGGCGAGAAATGCGTTATGAGAATTGCGTCCAAGGAAGGATTTAACATTGATAAATCAAAACTTGGACTTACATCGGCTGATCTTAAGGTATTTGATGATATATTAAAGAATCCACATGGAATTATTCTTGTAACAGGACCTACAGGATCTGGTAAATCTACAACTCTTTATACTGCATTAAGTGAACTTAATACAGAAGATGTTAATATTATTACTGTTGAAGACCCAGTTGAGGCTAATATTGATGGTATTAATCAGGTTCAGGTTAATAATAAAGCAAATCTTACATTTGCAACTGCATTAAGATCAATCTTACGACAGGATCCGGATATCATTATGATTGGTGAGATCCGAGATGGTGAGACTGCTGAGATTGCGGTTAGAGCATCTATTACAGGCCATCTTGTTGTAAGTACACTGCATACTAATAGTACGGCAAGTTCTGTTGCCCGTCTTGAAGATATGGGAATTGAGTCATACCTCATAGCTGATTCACTTGTTGGTATTATCGCACAGCGTCTTGTAAGAAAGCTGTGTGACTGTAAGATGCCAAAAGAGGCAAGTGCAGCTGAGAAGGAGATGCTTGGAGTTAATCCTGACGAGCCATTTACAATATATGAACCATGCGGATGTAAGTTATGTAATGGAACAGGATACTATGGACGACTTGGTATATATGAGATTATGAAGATAACACCGTCTATAAAGAGACTTATATCAAGGCATGCAGAAGCAGAAGAGATTAAAAAACAGGCTATAAGTGAGGGTATGAATACGCTTAAGATGGCTGCGGTTAATGCGGTTAAAGATGGTGTCACAACTATAGCTGAGATGGTTAAAGCAACTTATGAAGCTGAAGAAGATGATTCAAGACCTAAGGCAGCAGATACATCAGCTTCTTCTGGAATATCAGTTTCTTCCGGAGTAGAAGAAATTGAACTTGAGCAGATTGACTAAGAATCTGCCAGATATACAATTATAGATATATGGGGGCTTAATAATGTTTACTGTAGAGCAATTACTTTCGATAGCTAAAGAAAAGAAGGCAAGTGATGTGCATGTCACTGTAGGACTTCCACCAAGAGTCAGAATTAATGGTGAACTTGTGGATCTTGATTATCCTAAGCTTTCACCAGATGACTGTGAAAAGCTTATTCTTGATATTATGGATGACAGGCAGCAGGCAATGTTTAAAGACAGAGGAGAACTTGATTTTTCATTCTCTGTTCCTAATATTGGACGATACAGAGTTAATGTATTCAGACAGAGAGGGTCTGTGGCATGTGCCATGCGTATTGTAGGAACAGAGATTCCTAAGCCGGAAAGTCTTGGTGTTCCAAAGTCTGTTGTTGAATTGTATGCCAAGAAAAGAGGACTGGTTCTGGTAACGGGTCCAACAGGTTCCGGTAAATCTACAACACTTGCTTCTCTTATAGACAAAATTAATGATGAACGTAATGCTCATGTAATAACACTAGAAGACCCAATTGAGTATCTTCATTCGCATAGAAAAGCAATGATTAATCAGAGAGAAATCGGTCTTGATACGCATTCATATGCTGATGCACTCCGTGCAGCACTGCGAGAAGATCCTGATGTAATTCTTGTAGGAGAGATGAGAGATCTGGAAACTATATCTACTGCTATAACAGCAGCTGAAACAGGTCATCTCGTGTTCTCGACACTTCATACAATTGGAGCGGCGGCAACAATTGACCGTATTATTGATGTGTTTCCACCGCACCAGCAGCAGCAGATAAGAATTCAGCTTGCAGTTGTTCTTGAAGCAGTTATTTCACAGCAGCTGATACCAACAGCAGACAGATGTGGAAGAGTTGCTGCATTTGAAGTTATGCATGGAACGATTCCAATTAAGAATCTTATCCGTGAAGCCAAGACATATCAGATATCCAGTGTTTTACAGACAGCAAGAAAAGAGGGCATGATATCAATGGATGATGCACTTCTTGATCTGTATAATAAGGGAGTGATTGATTCTGATAATGCAATTGGATATGCACAGGATGTCAATTATGTTACTAAGAGAGTTAATCAGTTCTATTAATGGTGGTATATGCAGATAGGTGAGAGAATATATAAGTATCTTGAAGAAAAAGGAATGTCGCAGGCAGAGTTTGTTAGTAGGACAGGAATTTCTCAGAGTACAGTAAGTGATTGGAAGATAAAGAAGAATAATCCGTCAGCAGATAAGATAATGGTAATATGCAAAGCACTCGATATTTCTCCATATGAACTGCTGACTGGCACAGAAGATATGAATAATTCAAGAAAGTATATGGATTATGCATATGTTGATAAAGACTCTAAGGAATACACATTGATAGAAACTTATCAGGAGCTTAGTGATGACGCAAAACTAAAGCTGGAAAGATATATGGAGGCTTTAAGAAAGTCTGGGGAATAGTGATTGAAGAGATGACAATGCTGGTGATGTGCTGGCATTGTTTTTTTCTTGGGGACTGTTAATCATGCAATTATTATTTATTATTATGAGGATTTCCTATAAGAACAATAAATAATCAATCTATATAGGCTAATTTCAGGCAGAAATACAAGAAAGTGCCGGAAATTACCTATCAGGTAGGCACGAGGAAGCTTATCTATAGGTGGATTGGGAGGAAAAGTGAAGGCTGAATAAGGATTCAGCCCGGATATGTCCTATAAGACAAGTGATAATGCGACTACCTATAGGTATCAGGTAATATAATGTGTAATATACCGCAATTACGGTATTGACAACAAGATATATTAATTGTATATTAAGAATGATTTCCTGTATGGCATAGAGAATCAGACAAAGGTTGAGAAAAGAATGCCGGCAAGAATATCAGGATATGAAGGTGCTTCATACAGAGGACAATGTGATAAGAAAACAATAGTGCCGGTAATAACGATGGTGCTGTATTATGGTACAGACAGAAAATGGACGGCACCAAAGAATCTTAAGTCTCTGATTAAAGTTCCAGATAATCTGGATAAGTATGTTAATGACACTAAAGCTAATGTATTTGAGATAGCGTGGCTGACAGATGAACAGATAGCAAAGTTTACGAGTGATTATAAGATAGTTGCTAATTTCTTTGTGAACAAGAGAAAGAACAAAGATTACATACCAGATGATAAGACAACAATTAAGCATGTGGATGAGATACTAAAGTTTTTATCAGTTATGACAGGTGATAGCAGATATGAAGAGATATTGTCAGATAAGGAAGGGGTGAGCAATATGTGTGATGTAGCGCAGAGGCTTGAAGACAGGGGAATTGAGAAAGGAATGAAAGAGGGACTTAGTCTTGGCGGCAACCAGATGATATATTCACTGGTCGAAGATAAGAGCATAAGTATTGAAAAGGGTGCGCAAAAGCTTGGGATAAGTGCAGAAAAGCTGCGAGCTAATATGATTAATGCGGGATACAAGTGTCCGGATATGGAGTGATAGCTGATAAGGAAGGCAGAATAACAGTATAATATATAAAGATAAAGCAATGCTGGTAAGAGTGGATACTGGCGTTGCTTTTCTTTTTTGGAGAAGCCAGCTTCTGTTCAGGGTTTATTTCTACGCGTTCCTATAAGAATAAAAAATAATAAAGCTATATAGGCAAAATACAGGCAGAATTACATGAAATTGCAGGAATATACCTATCAGGTAGGCACGAGGAAGCTTATTTATAGGTAGATTGGGAGAAAAAGTGAAGGCTGAATAATGGTTCTGCCTGGATATGTCCTATAAGTCAAGCAATAATGCGACTACCTATAGGTATCAGGAACAATGAATCAATAAAGCATTTAATTATTTCTTGAAAATAGCTAGAAAAATAGATATATTATAGTAAAGTATTAATCTAAAAGGGGAGAAAAATAAAATGCTTACAAAATTAAAAAAGTGTAAAACACTTAAAGAAATATATGAGGTGCTGGGGAGAATTTTTTTTGAAAAGATAGCAATGTACATAGTGATGGGATGGTGCTTATTGCCGATACTATCAATCTTCTTTCACATAAGATGGATGGGGATGGCTGAGCAGACATTTATGTATAGATTGAATATATTGTCAAGCTATCAGACGGCAGTTTTGCTTATGGGTGTGCTGACATTGGAATTTCTGATAGCATACTTTATAGGCATGATACTGACACGGAGCAATGATTGGAAAAATGAGCTGTTTGAGTTTATTAAAAGAGAACCATGGAATGTATTTTTTTTGATGCTGTTTGTATGGATTATCATATGTACAATGCATTCGGCTAATAAATATACTTCAATATTTGGGACAGAGTACAGATATGAAGGTCTTGTGACATATTGCTGCTATGCGGCGGTTTATATGTGTGCGCATATAGTTAAAGAAGCAAAATATAGAAAATGCATATTCAATACATATGCGGTAACAGCAGTTATACTTGGAATATGCCTGTTGCTTCAAGATAATCATTTGTTATATATGCACAAAATATTTGTTTATGATAGAGCAACTGTATTCAGCCAGTTTAATCATTTTGGGTATTATCTTAACATGTCAATTCTGGTAATGACAGGGCTATTCTTAACGTCAGATGTTAAGAAAAATGAAATTATGTATGCAGCAGGAATGGCATTCCAGTTATTTTGCCTTTTGGTGAACAATACATTTGGTGCGTATCTTGGCTCTATGTTTGGTGTTATAGCTGTATGCATAATGTATGTTGTAAGAACTAACAATATAAAGAAAATACTAGTGCCGATAATTATATATATTTCTCTTAGCGCAGTCAGCATGTCAGGAATCATTCCATCAAGCAGTGGACAGAACTTAAAAGTTAATTTATCAACCTTCTCTCATGATGTTAATGCAGTCGTATCAGATGCGGAAGATGCAGATGGAGCAGGGACGGGAAGAATGAGATTATGGAAAGCTTGCTTAAAAATGATACCGGAAAGTCCAATATTAGGATATGGACCAGAACAATTGAATGAAAAATATGCTGGCGAATTGGGAGGCGTGTTAGCAGGAGGCACTGACAGACCAGAAAATGAATATATACAGTATATGGTGTTTATGGGAATACCAGGGCTTGTAATGTATATGGGTGCATTAATATCAATGATGATATGCCAATTGAAGAAAATTAAAAAAATGGAACTTATAACGATAGCTTCGGCAGGATGTGCATTGGCATATGCAGCAGGTGCATGCTTTGGAAATTCAATGTATTATACAACACCATATTTCTATATGTTTTTAGGAATGACGGCAAGAACGATTAAGCTAAAAAATACGAAATAAAAGTGAAAATTACCCACTTTTAGTGTGTAGTATGATATTATTAAGACATGTTATAAATATAAAAGTGAATTTAAAAAGAATTTATTTTTTGTTAATTTTGTTTGTTAATTTTAGTAAAATTATTGTCCTGATTGTGCTTATGTGTTATACTAAATGCACTAAAAAGGAAAGATTTTACTAAGAATGGGGAGTGTGATATGGAAACATTTTCATACAAAGCGGTTGACGCTTCGGGAAAAGATGTTAAGGGTGCTATTGAAGCAGAAAGTAAAGATGAAGCAGCCAGAAAGATAAAGGAACAGGGCTTTACTCCTATATCAATAGGTAAGCAGGGAGCTTTGGATAAAGATGTTAATCTATCATTTTTTGGTCCAAAGAAAATACCGGCACGAGATATGAGTGTATTCTGCCGGCAGTTTGCAAGTATTCTTAAAGCAGGTGTAAGTGTAATTAATGCATTGGAGATGCTTGGTGAACAGACAGAGAATAAGAGACTTAAAGAGGCAATTGAGAGAACCCAGTCCAGTGTAGAAAAAGGTGAAAACCTTTCGGATTCAATGAGGGAGAACGAAGAGTTTCCAAGTATTCTTATTGATATGATTAAGGCTGGTGAAGCTTCTGGTAGTCTGGAGAATTCTCTTACACGAATGGCGGTACAGTTTGAAAAAGATGCCAAGTTAAAAGGTGTTGTAAAGAAAGCAATGATGTATCCGATAGTGCTTATCTTTGTTATGATAGGTGTTATTGTAGTAATGCTTACATTTGTTATACCAAGCTTTATGACAATGTTTGAAGACTTAGATTCAGAACTTCCAGTAACAACAAGGGCAATCCTAGCTATGAGTGACAGCATAAAGGGATACTGGTATGTATATCTTATTGTTGTCGTTGGAATAGTTGTGGGGGTTAAGTTGTATGGTAATACCGAGAATGGAAGACATAACCTGGATAAATTAAAGTTAAAGATTCCAGTATTCGGATTGTTACAGACTAAGTCAGCATGTGCTTCATTTGCAAGAACAATGAGTACATTGTTACAGGCTGGTATGCCAATGATTGATGCGCTTGAGATATCTGCTTCAACCATGAAGAATGTATTATATTATGATGCATTAGAAAAAGTAAAGAGCGGCGTGTCATTAGGCTTGCCTCTTTCTAATCAGTTAAGAACATCGGGGCTTTTTCCTCCGATGGTTGTACATATGGTAGGTATTGGCGAAGAAACTGGTAATGTTGAAGAGATGCTTACCAATTCAGCAGTTTATTATGAAGAAGAAGTTGAAGTTCAGACACAGACTCTTACTTCATTAATGGAACCTATTATTATTGTACTAATGGCTTTTGTTGTTGTACTTTTGATACTCGCAATTTACCAGCCAATGATTCAGCTTTACAATACATTAGGTTCACAAGGTTAGTATATAATCTGTTCTGCAGGTCGCTTAACGAGAATGGATTTATATAAATATATTTCAAAAGGGAGATATGAAACATGAAAAAAACACAGAAAAAATTAGGTAACAAAGGTTTCTCTTTAGTAGAGCTTATCGTAGTTATTGCTATTATGGCAGTACTTGTTGGTGTGTTAGCTCCAACACTTATCAAGAACATTGAAAAGTCAAGAAAGTCAAAGGATGAACAGAATCTTGATACAGTTAAGGGCGCAATAACAACAGTATTAGCTGATGAAAAATATTATGATCTTTTAAGTGATAATGTGGTTACAATTACAGGCTCAGATGGAACGATTACAATTACTTCTGATTCAGATACTAAGCCAGATGGTGCTACAAATACTTTAAAACAAGAATTGACTGAGACTATTAGTAAAGAAAAAGTTCCTATGACTTCAAAAGATTTAAAGTCAAAAACAATTAAATTCACGATTACAAACGGAAAAGTTTCAGATTATAATGCATCATAATAGTATTAGTTAAGGAAACATTAAATCATGCAATACGAATTACCACTGTACTTCATTATCTTTCTATACGGAATAGTATTCGGAAGTTTTTTGAACGTACTGATTTACAGATTACCATTAAAAGAGAATATAGCTACAGAACATTCGCATTGTATGACATGTGGTGCAAAAATCCAGTGGTATGATCTCATACCACTGGTAAGCTACATAATACTTGGTGGGAAATGCAGACACTGCAAAACTAAGATATCACCGCAGTATCCAATCATTGAAGCGACCAATGGGATAGCATATGTGATAGTATTCTTAGTTCACGGATTTAATGCGGTAAGCATATTGATGTGCTTTGCATTTTCAATATTTCTTGTTATTTCAGTCATTGACTGGAGAACTTTCGAGATACCATTTTCACTTAATGTGGCAATTGGTGTTTTGGCAGTGATAAGAATCATATTAGATCACAAGAACCTATTAGACTATCTAATAGGGTTTTGTGTTATAAGTGGATTCATGCTCATATGTCTTTTTATTGGACGAGCGATTAAAGGAATTGACGCTTTTGGCGGTGGAGACATTAAGCTGATGGCGTTTGCAGGATTATTTTTAGGATGGAAGTGCATTATCCTGGCATTTCTGATTGGCTGCATCTTGGGTGCAGTCATTCATTCCATCCGTATGAAAGTCACGGATGCTGAACATGTACTGGCATTCGGACCATATTTGTGTGCAGGGCTTACAATAGCCATGCTTTTTGGTACGAATATAATTAACTGGTATCTTTCTTTTATGGGATTCTAACTAATCTGTATATTTATGTAGGAGAGTTTTTGTCTATATAGAAAGAACAGGAAATTTATATATATTTTTATAACTAGAAATCATTAGCTTATTATGTGGGGAGCTGGATAGGAGGATTTTATGGCTGCATCTAAAGCCAAAGGTAAATTGGTAAGTATCGTTATCAATAACGAGTATATTAAAATATGTGAAATCACTAAATCAGGTAAGAACAGTGTCGTTCATAAGACTGTTACAATTCCTGCACCAGAAGACTGCTATGTCGATGGTGTAATTGAGCAGACTGACGTACTTGCTAAGGCAATCAAGGTTGTTATGGACGAGCATAGATTTAATGCTAATAATGTCGCATTTTCTATCAGTTCTCCAAGACTTGCAACTAAGGAAGTTCTTATTCCTAATGTTAAGGCTAATAAGATTGATAAACTTGTACAGGCTAATGCTACAGAGTATTTCCCTGTTAATATGGATGAGTATATCATTCAGTACACGGTTCTTGAGAAAGTAGAAGATCAGGGACAGGAAAAGATTAAACTTATGGTTGCTGCTGTACCATCAGAAGTTGTAGAGTCTTACTATGGACTTGCTAAGGCTTTAGGACTTAAGGTGGCATTTGTTGATTATGCAGGTAATAGTACATACCAGATTATGAAACAGCAGATTGGACCAGAAGTCAGTCTTGTTATACAGGTTGAAAATGATGGTACTGTAATCAATATTTTCAAGGATAATGTATTGCAGTTACAGAGAAATGTTCCTTATGGAAAGTCAATGCTTGTTAATGCTGTTATGGAGAAATATGGACTTAAGTATGAGGCTGCTACAACAAAGCTTCAGAATGAAACACTTCTTCATTCAAGATTTGATGGAGATGAGGTTACAGAGTCATTAAGGTATATGGCAAGTAACATCAACAGAGTTATTGATTACTATGTATCTCGTAACAGATTATCAATCCAGAAGGCGTATCTGATTGGACATTCTACATCTATTAAGGGTTTTGCAACACTTCTTTCTAATGAGCTTAATATGCCAATTGAGAAGGTCGAGAGACTTAAGAATATTGCACTGGACAAGAAAGCATATGTTGAAGAGGCTACTCTTACAAGTTATGTAACTAACTTAGGTGCAGTTATTGATCCGGTTGATTTTATTCCTAAGAGACTTATTGAGAGTGGTGCCAGAAAAGAAAATACAAAGACACTTATCGTAGGATTTGTTGGAGCCCTTGTGGTTTCTGCACTTCTTGTTCTTATTCCACTTGTTCAGGTTGTTGCTCTTAATGCAGAGATTGGATCTCTTAATAAGAGTATAAAGAAGCTGAGCATTATTAATGATGTTGTTAATGAATATTATTCAGCTAAAGATAAATATAATGATATCGCAGCATTTGCAGCACTTACATCAGACAGCGATGATGCATTACAGGATTTTGTTGATTATCTTGAAAAGAGTATGCCAAGTGATATTACTATTCAGTCTTTCAATGTTGCATCAGGAGCAATTACTGTTAATGGAACAGCGGGAAGTAAGTCTTCAGTAGCTAAGTTCATTCAGGAACTTCAGAAGAATTCTTCTGTACTTAATGTTGATGCCCCTACTATAACAGAGACTAAGGATAATGCAGGTACAATTGAAGTTACATTTTCATTATCATGTACATTTGTTGGAGGAACATCTAATACAACTGATATGAAGTCATCTAATACATCAAACAGTACTAAAAATAGCAGTACTAAGAGTTCAACAACAAAGTAGGAGGGGAGTCAGATGGATAAGTTAAAAGGTATGTTAAAAATCTCTGAAAGAGACAAAAAGTTATTGGTTGTTGTATTAGCAGTGCTTATTATGGCTCTTGCTTATTTCTTTGGATTTCAGAATCTTTCAGATCAGGTAGATACTTTATCTACTAAAAAGACTACTCTTGAGACAACTCAGAGAGACTTAAAAGAAAAGAATAACAACAAACAGAAGTATGTTAATGATACAATGAATTATCTTAAGCAGTATGATAATCTTCTTGACAGATATGCGGCAGGGAGCACACAGCCTAATTCAATTGATTTCTTTAACAAGACAGAGTCTGTAACAGGAACATGGGTAAGAAGTCTTTCTTTATCACCAACAACTGTTCTTTACAAGTTCGGTCAGATTGCTTCAAGTAATGTAAATGGAAAAAGCAATTATACTTCTAATCTTACCGGCTATAAGTCAACTATTAATATTGCTTATGAATCAGATTATAGTCAGTGGAAGAATTTTATTAAATATGTCAATACATATGCTGATAAGAGCACAATTGATGCTTTATCTGCATCTTATAATGAGGCAACAGGTGTTGTTACAGGAACAGCATCTATTTCACTTTATTCAATTGAAGGTGGAAAGCGTGATTATAAGGAACCATCATTTGATGTTAAGACAGGAACAGGAAATATATTCTCAACAGTTACACCAACTGAGTAATAAGAGAATTCAGGGAGAGGGATATGAAATTATATAGAAAGAATAGAAAATTGAATAATTCCGGTTTTTCACTGGTTGAAGTACTGGTAGCGATTGTTATTCTTGCAATCATATCTCTACCGGTATTGAGTACATTTTCTAATGCTGCAAGAATTAACAATAAGGCAAGAAGGACTGAAAATGCTAATACTGCAATTAACAATATTATAGAGGAAGCAAAGAGTATGAGTTTGGACAGGCTTGCTGGTGGCAATGGACAATATACTTATCAGCAGCTTGGTGGGATTGACAGCACAACATATTCTGTGGGTAATAAGAAAGATGCTTCTAATATTCTTTATTATGAGGGTGTAAATAAAGAAAAATTTTACATTAAAGCAGAATTTGATCCTTCACCTTATACAACACCTGCTGACAGTACGGTTAAGGATAATCCTAATAATAATATTAATTCAGCAGGAATATCAGTATATGCAGATGTTTCAGCGGACAGTTCACTCGTTTATCGTGATGATAACAGTGATAATCAGGCAGTTGCACATTTTAAATATTATACAGGTGAGCAGGCATTTGACAGGTCTAAGATTACTAAGAGTACATCTATTGATGTTAATGTAACAAGAAATACTTCAGATGCATCTAAGGTTTTATTTGACCAGACAGCAGTTATTACAGTTACATATCATTATGATACTGTGCTTAGTTATCCTGATTATGTTAAGACAACTACACTTACAACTAATACTTTTGAAGCGGAAGAACGTGAGGAAGATGTAAGTGGTACAAAGCAGACTGTTTATTACGTTTCAGGAAAGATTAAGAAGAATATAAAGAATCTGTATGTATTCTATACTCCGTTTGATGATTATATCAGTACTAATAAGAAGGGTACAACAACTACAGATGGTACTATGGAAGTATATGTTAATGATAAGATTAATGTAACATACAAATATCCGGCAGAACTTACCAATGTAAGATATAGTGACCTTAATGTATATCTTCTTGAGCAGGAAAAGATAACGCAGGAAAAGAATGCAGATGGTTCAGTAGCATCAGCACAGAAATACAGAATGTTGGTTGATCATAATAAAGTTAAAGTTACATTTAATACTCAGGTTATGGGTAATCTTGCTGATAAAGCAGGAAACAAGGATACTGCAGCGAGAATTTATTCTAATATTAAAGACTGGAAGTCTGGTTCTTCATCAAAAACAGAAGATTCTATGTACAGACTTACAGTGACAGTATATTATAATGATTCAACTATGTCAGATGATTCAAAGATTGCAACTATGACATCTACTAAGATTAATTAGTCAGTGAAAGAATGGAGACAGTTTATGGGGAAAGTATTATTGAATTTGAAAAGAAAAAGAAATAATTCTGGTTCTACTATTGTAATAGTGCTTATTATGACTTCATTTGTATTGATTCTTTCAACACTGATTACTACAACTACAATGGTCAACCTTAAAATGAAGATGATAGCATCACAGTCTAAAAAGACGTTCTACACATCAGAAGAGGCTGTTGATGAGATATATGCTGCACTTGGAAAAGCTTCAATGGAGTGCTTTAATGCTTCATATGAGGAACAGCTTACCACATTATCAAGTTATAGTAAGGTCGTTTCTGACAAGCATAATAATTTTGCAACTTTGGTTGAGATTGATAATGAAAAAGCAAATGTTGCTTTAAGAGAAAATTATATGCAGAAGCTTATAGGAAAGCTGTTGCCAGATTTTAAGACAACAGATTTTAGTCCTGTATATAATAATAATTATAGCTTTGATGGACACAAGGAGAAGTTCATTGAAATATTGAATTCATATCTGGAGAATTATTCTACAGGTGTTGATAAGGATGGTAATGCTACGGGAGATCCTATTCTTGTGGTGCAGGATGTCAATACTATCCGTATGAGAAATACGAGTGATAAGAATAATGGAACAGGTCTTAATGTGTATGCAATCACATTTACAGATTGTGTCGTTAAGTATCTGACACAGAATGGGGACTATTCTTATATTACATTTAATGGAGCAGTTGGGCTTCCTGATATATATGTTAATTTCATGGACGAAGACCTTGTTGGTACAACATTCTTTGGTAATTATGCGTTAGTTGGTAATACTGGTATTAATATTACTGACGGAGGAACAGCGATAATTAAAGGAAATGCATATGCTGGAAGAGCATCAGGCCTTAATATTAAGGGTTCAACTCTTGATTTTACAGGCAGTTATCTTATCTGTGGAGGTAGTCTTAACCTTAATATTAAGTCAAAAGGAGAGACCGGAGCATTATCTGCGTCACAGCTTAACCTTGGTGGCTCTTCACAGTTATGGTCTGATGAGATTGTACTTGGAAATAATGCCACATTTAATGGCGCTGGTGCAGTCAATGTTAAGGATGACCTTACTATTGAGGGGGATGATTCAAGTGCAGTTCTTAGTGGTTCTTATGAAGGCTTTGGATATGAACCTAAGGAAAATGCAACTCATTATGACAGTAGTGCGGTAATTATTAATGGAGAAAGAGCGACAATTACATTCAGTTCATCTCTTTCAAAGCTTGTTGTTGCTGGCCGTTCATATATTAAATTTGAGACATCAGTACCGCTTGCAACAGGTGAATCAATTTCAGTTAATACTAATCAGGAAATATATCTTGTTCCTGCACAGCTTTTAAAGAGTGGTTCTAAGAATCCATCTAAGAAGCAGACAGCAGGCAACGGAATCAAGTGCGAGACTAAGATAAGTGAGTCAACATTCTTTGGATTTGATTTGTTAAGCAAGAATGGTGATGATTATTATGTGACCAGAGATTATGATGTAGCTGGTTCTGGTCTTAATACAATTGATTATGATAAGTCAAGAACATATTATTATTTCAGTTTCAAGGATACAGCATCACTTAATACTTATGCTAAGATTATATATGATTATACAGATTCTCAGTTTGAGGAATTCCTTAATAATACTTCTTATGCACAGAAATGCAGTGCTGCAGAGAAAAATGATTATATTAAGGAATCTAAGTCTTTAAGAAATGCTATTAAGAAATCTGTAGGTACATATGCCGGACTTAGTGGTTCATCAGTTGTAAGAAGTGAAAGTCTTACAGATGGAGCCAGCCTTGGTATCTTTGCTGATAATTCAAGTTTTGATTTTAAAACTGAATATTCAGACAGATCGAATAGATATAATGTGTTTAATAAGATACTTGCGCCTCTTGGGGATTCAGTAACATATACAACAACTCAGCAGGCAGAGGAATATCTTAATAGTATTGCTCATAATAATATTGCTATTGATCTTAGCAAGTACACACCTGATGATGTTTATGACAATATTATTAATAAAGATGGTTTTGCAGAAGTTACTGATGGTAAGGCATTCAGCAAACAGGTAGAAGGAAAATGGTTTATAGCTTATGCGTTATCTGAAGTATCAGCATCAAAAGGTATAGAACTTGTTATAGATAGTAATTCGTCTGAATCAAAATCAAATATTCTTAAGATAACTTCGGGCGTTGTTGTCTGCTCTGGTAATGTTCATATTAAGAGTGATTTTGATGGAATTGTTGTTTCTAATGGAATAATTACGATTGATTCAGGAGTGACAGTTTCTAATAACATATTCTCTGATTCACTTTTCAGAACATTTATTGATGACCATGAAGCAGAGCTTACAGATACTAATGGAAAAGGCAAGACAGTCCACTATAAGGATATTTTCAGATTCTGGAATCCGCATGTTGAATCTAAGAAGGATTCATCACTTAGTGTAAGCAATATGACTTATAAGGATATGGTTACATTCAGTCTCTGGAGGAAGTACGAAGATCCTAAGGGAACTAATGTTGAGTCTACAACGGAGGCACCTACTAATCCGTCATAATACGGAATATTATAGAAAGATTATTTAATGGAGATGTGATGATGAGCAGGAGAGGGAACAGACATTTTAAGAAACAATTAAATAATCAGGGATTTTCTTTATTGGAACTTCTTGTAGTAATTGCAATAATCGCAGTTGTTTCACTTCTTGTAACAGTCGGACTTACAGTTCTTAACAAGGGAAATGCCAAGAAAGCTAATAAGAATCTTTATTCAAGTCTTAGTGAGTTAAAGACAAGTACTATGGCTAAGAATGGGAACTGGTACATGGAGATTGGTAAAGATGGAGATTCTTATGTATTTACTACATATAAGGATACAGGAAGTCCATTAGAAACATACAAATGTAGTGCTTCAAGGATTTCTATTGTATATGAAGCTGGTACTTCGTCGTATAATGTTGATGATTATACAATTATGGTTAAGTTCAGTAAAGCAGATGGTTCATGTGACAGTGTGACAGCTACTAAGTCAGGAATGGATCCGGTTGAACTTAAGAATACAGCAACTTCAGGAACATTTAAGGTTACATCATCTGGTGTTGATTATGAATCTAAGCTATGGTATAAGACCGGAAAAGTTACGACATCGAACTAGTTTATTAATATGGAGTGGAGTTATGAAGAAGGATAACAAGGGATTCTCATTAGTGGAACTGCTTATAGCGATAGCAATATCAAGTATTGTTCTTATGGCACTTGTAATGCTTATTACACAGGCGGTCAGAAGTTACACGAAGCAGACAGCTCTGGCACAGATACAGAGTGATGCGGATATAAGTCTTAATCAGATGTCAAAGAATATTCTTGAGGCAACAGAGATAAAGATTGAAAAGCTGAATGGGGATGTAACTATATATACTAATAAGGTTATTGAGAAAAAGAATAGTACTGAGGTAGGCATTGAATGGGGATACTATTATGAAAGTGCAACACAGCAGCTATGGTATATCAATTCAGATAAGTCAGAAATGAGTCTTGTATGTGATAATGTTACATCATTTGATGTAAGAATATCAAAGGATAGTATAGAGCTTGATACAGCAACAATTAAGTCAATTGACAGGAATCCACAGATTGTTATTTCGTTAGGCTTACAGAGGATGAATGAAAAGAGAATTGTCTCAAGAACATTTTCAACAAGAAACCAGCTTAATGATAATATAACACTTGGCAAGTCTATTACATCGGTTGAAGGAGATAAGGACGATGTTGTTAATACACTTAAGGTTGGCAACACATTATCAGCAGCACAGATAATTGATTATTTTACAGATAATTAAGTAAACGGGAGGTAATCTTTATGAAGTCAAAGTTCAAAGGAAATGGTAAAAACAGAATATTGGCAGTGATTGCTTCTGCAGTTATGTTTTGTCTTGTTGTGCTTCTTGTGATTGTTACACGAAAGACTGATGCGGTGGCTGATACTTCGGTTATTATTAATGGTAAGGAATATTCACAGGATAATAAGATGAAGATTCTGGAGATTGTTTCTGAAGATTATTATGATGAGTTAGGACCGATTATAGGTAATTCATCTGGTAGTGTCAAGTGGGATGATATTGTAGCAAAGGCTACTGATAAAAAGGTAGCATCTAATAGTGATGTACAGAAGAATATGGATGTGTATCTTCAGTATGTTAATGGTATTCTTTTAAGCGGAACTAATTATAATTTATGCCTTGAGTATAAAAGTGGCAACTCATACAATTATTACACTACTTCTAATGATGCAATACAGAAGGCTGGCACTTTAGATGTTGATAATATAAAACTTATTTTCTGTAAAAAAGATGGTAATAGCTATATACCTATGACAACAAAAAACGGTTCTAAGTTAAGAGATGCATTTTCTTTCTTTGTATTTGGTGACAAAGGAATGGAAGGATTTGTTGATCTTGTAATCAAGAAACCGTCAGAAGTTACAACCAAGGATATAGATGATGCGACTATTGTATATTTTTCATGTAAAATACACAATGCAGGAATATTATCTGCATATAATTATCTGAATGGAACTAATGTATCTTCTACAGAGAAAAAATGGACATTGGGAGACAATGACTTACCTGCAGAAACAGCACTTTACCTGTATATGGTGAATGCTACTAAAGGAAAAGCTATAATGTATAATTCTGCTGATAAAGGTCTTGGAAGTGATAATAAGTATTCTAATATTGCAAGAATATGTCTTACAATGTCTGGCATTGACAGAGATCAGTTTGTCACAGATTTTGCCCATACGAAAGAGGGCATAAGCGGAGGAGTCACAGGTAAATATTATAGTGGAAATGTAGGATATATTAATATTGATGACGAAAATGGCAACAAGATAATTAATTATTACCTTGAATCTGGAGAAAAAAGAAGCTTTGAAGATGCCGGAGGTTCAGGACCATTTGCTTACTGGAGAAGTTATCAGATGATTTTTGATCCGGAAAATTTTAAAGACAATAAGTCGAATTGGGTTACTACATTCCCTATATATAATGCAACGGAAACAAACAGACAGAAGTATGTTGATAAATATGTGTGGGAATTTAATTCAGATAATGCTATTACATCAGAACTTATGTCAAGTGATGTGTATCCAAGTAATGCCCAGGAAAGTGATATTAAGTATGGTACAACATATGACGAAGCTAAGACATTTACTAAGGACAATAAGACTATAGATGCTGCACTTACCGGAGCAAAGATAATTCAGTATATTATTGGTGCATATAAGAGAACACCTAGTGAATCTGTCAATGTACTTGAAATTGAGCCTATTGGTGTATATGGCTATAATACTGATGGCGGTAAGGATATTATTAAGACATGGTATGGCTTGCCAAAGACCTCAAGTGTAACGGTTAATGTTACAAGTATGTCAATAAATGCATTTGCAGGATTTAATGAAGATATTCTTTCAAAGTATGATCTTGTTATTATTGGTGATAGAGGTTCTGCGCAGACAGTTGGCAAAGTATTTGGTTCTCATATGTATAATACTGACAGAACATTTACAGAATCATCAAAGACATATAATCTGAATGCTAATGACCTGACTGAGAAAGCGTTTAATAAACTTTTTGAATTTGCACAGAAGGGTATGCCAATAGCACTTGATAAGAATGTATATTATGGCAATAAGTCAGTTGTAGACAGTAACACTAACATGTATAAGATGAGAAAATCTAATCTTGCAATGCAGCTTACAAAGACAGGATCATCTAATATTGTATGGGTAGATAATGATGAGGTATCAGATACATTAAATTATATCTATAAACCGACAAGCAACATTTCACCTAATATGAAAGAGTATGATGGAACTGAGGCAAGTGTTAATGAAAGAGATTTTGACAAGAGCCTGTTAGTTACATTTTCAGGAAATGTAACTGTTCCGGTAAGGGATGGTTCATATAAAGTTAAGATATACATTGACAGAAACTGTGACAGTATGTTTTCAGAAGATCATACAACAGATGATACTGAGTTATTCTATTGTGAAAGTGATGGTACGGGGATACAGTGGACTAATGGAGGTTTTAGTACAACATTGTCTCTGCCAAGTGGACTTACCGGTTATGTTGGCTGGAAGGTTGAGATAACTGATACAGATACAGGATTAAGAACTTATACTTCTGGTGCATTTGCATTGAAGAATAAGGAGAGAACAATAAATGTTTTACAGATTAAGAGTAATTCACAGGAGTCACATCTTAATCTTGCTCCTGGAAGCAAGTTTGATGAAAAATTCAAGTCAGAAGCTGGGATTACAGGGTTTAATCTGAAGGTTAAAGAAATGACCAAAACAGAATTTTCAGAAGAATTAAAGAAGAATCCTAAGCTTCTTGATGATTATTCTATGATTGTTATGGGATTTGCTGATAACTATGGTAATGATAATGATTTATCTGTCGATGCAATTGATGCTATAAAAACTTATATTGATGATGGAAAATCTGTACTGATGACACATGACTGTATGTCTTATAGGGAGAATGGTACAGGCAAAAAAGCAGCTGGTTCATATGAGAAACTTAATTATGCTACCCAGCAGTTGAAACCTTTGATTGGAATGAAGGGTGGATATAGTTTAACAGATACTCTTATATATAAATTATCGGGTGTAGGACCATTTACTGGTTCAGGCGATACAACAAGTACCAGAATGACAAGCAGCCTTTCAAAGCTGAATACTGGTGAAGTTACATCTTATCCTTATGGAATTGATTCGTCAATAAGTGTTGCTCCAACGCATGCACAGTATTTTGCCCTTAATCTTGAAACACAGGTTAATGGTTCAGATCCTGTTGTATGGTATACTCTTGATAATGGTGATAAGAATTATTTTTCATTATCAGGTCAGGATGCTGTTAATAATTACTATATATATTCTGCTGGTAATGTTACATATACTAGTGCAGGTCATTCTGATATGGATAAAGAAGGCACTGATGCAGAGATGGAGCTTTTTGTTAATACATTTGTAAGAGCTATTCTTGCTGGTAACAGTGCACCACAGGTTTCATATACGGATGCTGTTTATGATGACACACAGAAGGCATATAGTAGTTATATTAAGTATAATTACACAAAGTTCGCTGACAGGCAGCTTAACTTTAATTTCATGATATCAGATGCCGACCTTATTGATGGCAGAGGTATTATTAATGAGGCTTTCATGTATGTGTATAATGAAGAGGCGCGTACTGAAGAGTCACAGAAGAACGGTAAGTTTGATTCGTCTAAGGACAAGAGACTTGGCTATATCAGTATAGATGGTTCTGGAAATGTTTCACTTACGTCGATGCCTGTATCGTCAGGTTCATCTAAGGTTAAATCTGGTGTGGAATATACGGTTGATAATTTCTGGAGTCTGTCAGGGGCAGATGATGCATCATTGAGACAGAAGCTTTCGGATGGAACTCTTAAGATAGGTATTCAGGCAACTGATGGTCACAATGGAGTTGGTTATGCAATACTTAATCTTCAGGTAAAAGATTTGTTTAATATGGATTAATTTAATATCAGTATGGATTAAACTCCGGTGGATGAACTCTCATATAGAGAGGCTCTGCCGGAGTTTTTTGTTAGGAATCATACAGGAGAGGTATTCTATATAAAATATAATGATATATATATTGACATTGATTATATATAATGATAATATATTAATACATTATATACGCAGTGCGTATTATAATAAGGATTATGCGTTTAGAGGAGATATATGGGGAAGAGTGTAGACAGGAAACAGGTAGATGATTATAAGCTGTCACTTGTAAGATTCAGGGATGTTGTTAAGAAGAATTTTGATGGAATTGAGCTTGTAGTATTAGGATTGGAACTGCAGGAGCATATTCATTATGGAATGCCGCTAAGAACTATGATATATGACTCACTTGGGTATCTGAAAGAATTTGAGGGAGTAAGAAAGGGGAGTCGGTTATTATGTGTGAAGCATGGAAAGAGTATTATGATGAAGCAAGACAGGATGGGTTTAAGTCTGGTAAAGAACAGGGATTTAAGACGGCAACAATAGAAGATATAATATTTATGATAAGATATGGAATATCAAAGAAGGATTTATTAAAGAAGTATTCAGAAAAAGATTACAACGAAGCACTTTCTAAGATGGCTGCGAAGTAAAGATGAACCAACCAGATTATCAATATAACACATGAGGTCTGGTTGGGATTTTTATACAATGAATATATATTGATAATTGTTTTGAGATACTATAATCATAAAAGCTGAACAAATACATATTTAAGTATTGATAGTAAAAGGAGGCGGTATTTATTGTACAGTAGTGTATTGAGTGGGGTATTATATGGATTGAAGGCAGAGATTGTACGGGTTGAGGTTGATGTTGGCAATGGTATTCCAAGTTTTGAGATGAGTGGTTTTCTTAGCAATGAGGTTAAAGAAGCGAGAGAAAGAGTAAGGGTTGCTATCCGTAATTCTGGGTATGAGCTTCCTCCACAGCGCATTGTGGTAAATATATCTCCTGCAGATATCAGAAAATGTGGCACAGGTTTTGATTTGCCGATAGCACTGGCTATATTATCAGCAAATGGTTACATAGATGAAGTTAATGTTGATAATATGATTATACTTGGTGAGTTGAGCCTTGATGGAAGCATTAATGGTGTAAGCGGGGTACTGCCATGTGTATGTGAAGCAAAGAAATCCGGAATAAGTAAGGCACTTATACCAGTGTCTAATTATAATGAAGGCAGAATTGTGGAGAAAGTGAATATCATTCCGACTAACAGTCTGAAAATGGCGGTGCAATATATCAATAATGGTATAATTGAGAACCAGAGACAGGATAATCCAGAACAATGCCGTACAACAGATAAACAAGAAATTAATTATGCAGATATATGTGGACAGGAGGCTGCAAAGAGGGCGACTATGATTGCTGTTGCCGGGATGCATAATATCATGTATATCGGGCCGCCGGGAAGCGGAAAAACTATGATGGCAAAACGTATTCCATCTATCATGCCTGATATGACATTTGATGAAAAATTAGCTGTTACCAATATATATAGTGTTGCAGGACAATTAGGAGAGTATGGCGGGCTGGTTGAAGACAGACCATTCAGGGCACCATATCACAATGTAACTAAGAGTTCATTCTTTGGTGGAGGCATGTTTCCAAGACCAGGAGAGATAACTCTTGCGGGTAAAGGTGTATTATTTCTTGATGAGATGACGGAGTTTAAGCCAGAAATATTAGAAGGATTAAGGCAGCCTCTTGAAGATAAGGATATAACAATTGTCAGAATGGGCAGGACATATACATATCCGGCAGATTTTATGCTTGTTGGAGCGATGAACCCGTGCAAATGCGGTTATTATCCGGATAGGAGCAGATGCAATTGCTCAGAACAGGATATTAAAAGATATATTGGGAAAATAAGTATGCCACTATGGGATAGATTTGATATGTGTATCAAGACAGATGAAATAGGATACGAACAGATAAGGTGCAGCAGTGATAATGGTAATGTGCCAGATTCAGAAAGCATGAAACAAGCTGTAATGCGTGCAAGACTTGCCCAGCTTAAGCGGTTTAATGGGATGAATATAAAGTATAATTCACAGATGAGTACAGGAGATATGAAGAGATTTTGCAGACTTGGAGAAGAGGAAGAAAAATTAATAAAAAGGATATTTGCAAAGAAGCGTCTGACTGCAAGAGGATATTCAAAGATATTGAAGACTGCAAGAACCATCGCAGATATAGATGGTAATGTTAATATAACAACAGCTAACATAAGCGAGGCGTTCTATTATCGTGGAATACCAGAGGTGACAATACATTAAAGAAGCAATACACTAAGCAGGAGGTTTATCTTGAAAGATGATTATTATTGGTTTTGGATTAATAATATTATAGGAATAGCTAACATTAAGCTGAGATATTTATTTAAGGTATTCGATACACCAGAGGATATATATAAAGCATCAGATAAGATGTTTGAAGGTGTCATGGGAATAAAACCTGATGATATATATTCTATAAAGGAATCTAGAAAAAGTGAGTATATATATAGGGAATATTCTGAACTGGATAAGAAGAATATTAAATTCACATATCCGGGTAAATATAATTATCCTGAAAGATTGATGAATATATACGATTATCCTTATATAATTTATTATAAAGGAAGTCTGCCACAGTCGGACGTTCCGTCAGTAGCAATTGTCGGGGCAAGGAACTGTACAGAATATGGGAGGTCAGTAGCAGGAAGATTTGCAGAAGATTTTGCAGACATGGGAATTCAGGTTATAAGTGGAATGGCACTTGGGATAGATGCGGCGGCACAGAAAGGTGCTGTTAGAAAAGGCGGTTATAGTATGGCTGTTCTTGGATGCGGGGTTGATATATGCTATCCTAGAACTAATATCGAATTATACACACAACTTGAGAGCAATGGTGGGATTATTTCAGAATATTCACCGGGGACACCGCCTAAAGCAGGTCTGTTTCCTATGAGAAACAGAATTATTAGTGCAATGTCAGATGCACTTATTGTGGTGGAGGCAAAGCAAAAGAGTGGCTCACTCATAACGGCAGATCAGGCACTTGATCAGAATCGTGATGTTTATGTCGTTCCGGGAAGAATTGGGGATACTCTGTCAGAGGGGTGCCTTAAACTTTTGAAAGAAGGAGCACAGCTGATTACATCATCTAAGGATATATATGCAACAGAATCCGTTAACAGATATATTAATTGTAGCAAAAAAGATGATAATTGTATGAATAGTTTGAATAATAATGGTATATTTGAAGAGAAATTTAAAAAATCAGGACTTGCAAGCCCTAAGAATATGGTGTATAGTCAAATCAATTTGTTTCCAGTAAGTCTGGAGATGATAGTTAATAATTCTGGATTGAATCTTGTAGAGGCGGAGGGGATTCTGCTTGAATTGGAGTTAGATGGACTTATAGAAGAGGTTTCTAAGAATTATTATATAAGGAAGCATATTTGATATGGAGGGCTATTAATGCATAAGTATTTGGTTATAGTGGAGTCACCTGCCAAGGTAAAGACTATCAGTAAATTCCTTGGGGCAAACTACAAGGTAATGGCATCACAGGGACATGTAAGAGATCTTCCTAAAAGCCAGATGGGTGTAGATGTTGAACATGATTATGAACCTAAGTATATAACAATCAGAGGGAAAGGAGATATTCTTGCTGCTTTAAGAAAAGAAGCGAAGAAAGCAGATAAAGTATATCTTGCAACCGATCCCGACCGCGAGGGAGAGGCTATTTCATGGCATCTGGCAGCGGCACTTAAGTTAGAAGACAAGGATATATACAGAATAACATTTAATGAGATTACCAAGAACGCTGTTAAGGCATCGCTTAAGGAAGCAAGAAAGATTGATATGAATCTTGTAGATGCACAGCAGGCAAGAAGAGTTCTTGACAGAGTGGTTGGGTATGGAATCAGTCCACTTTTATGGGCTAAGATTAAGAGAGGACTTAGCGCCGGAAGAGTACAGTCAGTTGCATTAAGAATGATATGTGACAGAGAGAATGAGATTGATGCATTTATTCCAGAAGAATACTGGACTATGGAGGCTTCTCTTAATATAAAGGGAGAAAAGAAACCACTTGTTGCAAAGTTTTATGGGGACAGAAACGGAAAAATTGATATTAAGAATGCAGCACAGATGCAGAAGATTCTTGATGAAGTCAAAAACTCTGGTTTCAGTATAGAAAGTGTTAAGAAAAGTGAGAAGATTAAGAAATCTCCACTTCCGTTTACTACAAGTACACTCCAGCAGGAAGCTGCCAAGACACTTAATATGTCTACAAAGAGAACTATGAACATAGCACAGCAGCTTTATGAAGGTGTTGATATTAAGGGCAGAGGAACAGTAGGTCTTATAACATATTTAAGAACAGATTCTACAAGAGTTGCAGATGAGGCAAAAGTTGCTTCAAAAGATTATATCAGTGAGAATTATGGGGAAAAGTATCTTCCACAAAGTTCTAATGCCAAGAAGGATGATAAGAAGATTCAGGATGCACATGAAGCAATCAGACCAACTGATCTTTCTTTGTCACCGGCATTAGTTAAGGAATCATTGCAGAGAGATCAGTTCAGACTTTATCAGCTTATATGGAAGAGATTTGTTGCGAGTCAGATGGCACCTGCACAGTATGAGACAACTTCTGTAAGAATAGGAGCTGGTGAATATATATTTACAGTATCAGCATCAAAGATTGTTTTTGATGGATTTATGTCTGTATACAAGACTGATGATGATAATGAAGAAACTAATGCACTTGCTAAAGGACTTGACGAGAATTCAGTCCTTACACTTGATGATGTGAATGGTACACAGCATTTTACACAGCCACCTGCACATTTTACAGAGGCATCACTTGTAAAAGCACTCGAAGAACAGGGAATAGGACGTCCAAGTACTTATGCTCCTACAATATCAACAATAATTGCAAGACATTATGTAATTAAAGAAAATAAAAATCTTTATATATCAGAGCTTGGCAATGCTGTTAATAATATTATGATGACAGCTTTTCCTACTATTGTTGATGTTAAGTTTACAGCTAATATGGAGTCTCTTCTTGATGGTGTTGCTGAGGGAACCGTGGAATGGAAGGAAATTATAAGAAACTTCTATCCGGATCTTAAAGTTGCGATTGATGAGGCAGAAAAAGAACTTGAACATGTTAAGATAGAGGATGAGGTTACTGATGTTATATGTGACAAATGTGGCAGAAATATGGTTATTAAGTATGGTCCTCATGGTAAGTTCTTAGGTTGTCCGGGATTTCCCGAGTGTCATAATACCAAGCCTTATCTTGAAAAAATAGGTGTTGCATGTCCAAAATGTGGAAAAGATGTTATATTAAAGAAGACTAAGAAGGGCAGAATGTTTTATGGCTGCGAAGGATATCCAGAGTGCGATTTTGTGTCATGGCAGAAGCCTTCAGATAAGAAATGTCCTAAGTGTGGCGGATACATGATTGAGAAGGGCAGTAAACTTGTATGTGCTGATGAAACCTGCGGATATGTAGAATCAAAGAATGATAAAGAGCAGTAGCTGATATATGTGAATTGCTTTTTAAAAGAAGGATGGGGGATTTACAATGAGTGTTCAGCTTCTCGACAAAACGAGGAAAATTAATAAGCTGCTTCACAATAATCATTCTCACAGAGTGGAATTTAATGATATCTGTGAGGTGCTTTGTGGAATATTAGAGTCGAACATTCTGGTTATAAGCCAGAAGGGTAAGATACTAGGAGCAGCTTCATACAGCGGAATTGACAAAATAGGTGAGCTTATAACAGCTGATACAGGCGGATTTGTTGATAATATGCTTAATGAAAGATTGTTGGGAGTGTTATCAACTAAAGAAAATGTTAATCTGCTTACATTGGGCTTTTCAGGTGGAAGTGAACGTAAGTTTAAGGCTTTAATAGCTCCTGTTGACATAGCTGGGGAAAGACTTGGAACATTATTTATCTATAAATGTGTTGCTGATTATGATATAGATGATATTATTCTATGTGAGTATGGTGCAACAGTTGTAGGATTAGAGATGATGAGTTCTGTTAATAATGAGAATGCAGAAGATGAGAGAAAGAAAAAGATTGTTAAGTCAGCAATAAAGACATTATCGGCATCAGAACTACAGGCCGTCAAAGCGGTATTTGCACATATGGATGGAATGGATGGCATTCTGGTTGCAAGCCGAATAGCGGATGATACAGGAATTACAAGATCTGTAATTGTTAATGCACTTAAGAAGTTTGACAGTGCTGGTGTTATATCAACAAAATCTTCTGGAATGAAAGGAACAAAGATAAAAGTTCTTAATGAAGTTGTATATGATGAATTAAAAAAACTTGAAGATTGAGAGTATACATTGTATAATTGATAGAGCTTAAAGGATTGAGCTTGAGATGATGGGATGGATCCAATGTCTGATTGGGTTCATCTTTTTGTATAAGTATACATATTGATACATGATAATCCAATGAAATGTGGCAAAATATGAAAAAAATCTTGTTTTTTTTATATTATAATTTATAATGTATGTAGTGTTTTTATGTTTTCGTAGTAGGCATATTTTGTGCTTATTGAATAAGAAAGGAAATAAATATGAGTACAGGCGCTTTTGGATATGTTAATTTGTTAAAGTCAGCGGCAGATGCGAGCTGGACAAGAGAGGAAGTTCTTACTAACAATATAGCTAATGTTGATACACCTAATTATAAAAGGCAGGATGTTGAATTTAGTTCGTATCTTGCCAATGCACTCCAGCGTTCAGGAAAGAATTCAGCATCTCTTACACAGAGAGTTAATAATGTTAATTATAATGATCTGGCTATAAGGACTTACACTGATAACAGCACATTATCGTATAGAACTGATGGCAATAATGTAGATCTTTCAACAGAGAATGTTGAACTTGCTTCAGAACAGATTAACTATAATGCTCTTATTGACAGTATGAATAATGAGTTTTCAAGATTTAAGGCAGTGCTTAAATAATATATAATGTGATTGATATATGGAAGGAGAACAGGACTATGTCTATGTTTACGGCATTTAATATTAGCGCATCCGGAATGACAGCTCAGCAGTTAAGAACGGATGTTATATCAGAGAATATAGCTAATGCAGACACAACAAGAACGAGTGATGGAACTCCCTATGTAAGAAAAGCGGTTGTGTTTACCGAAAAGACAATGACTGGTACAGCACTTGGAAAGTCTGCGTATGGTTCATATGGTACAGGAGCATATTCAACATTTTCAGATGCATTAAGACTTGCCAATGGTGGTGTTGTTGGAAGCGGCGTTAAGGTGACATCTGTATATGAGGATACATCAACAGATATGGAAAGGGTATATGATCCTTCACATCCGGATGCTGATGAGAATGGATATGTTACATATCCTAATGTGAATGTGGTTCAGGAGATGACAGATCTTATAGATGCATCACGTTCATATGAAGCTAATATATCAGCATTTAATGCCAGCAAATCTATGGCAAGCAAGGGACTTTCAATAGGTTCTGCTACATAACATATGTGAATAACTGGTTTAATTCATACGATTAATACTATATTTGAACAAAAAGAGGAGATTTAACATGGATCTTACTAGTGCAATAGGAAGCCTTGGCGGTGATTATGTCAATAAGGTTACATCGGCAATGAAAGAGAATGCGTCACTTAGTACATCTAAAAGCAAAAATTCAGATACAACATTTGATGCTATATATGACTCAGTGGCAGGGTTGCTGAACAGTACCAACTCATATGTGCAGAAAGCACAGCAGGCAGAGATAGATTATGCTCTTGGCAATATGACTAATACTCATGAGCTTGGAGTTTATCAGCAGGAGGCTAATATTGCTCTGCAGTATACAGTAGCAATAAGGGATAAGGCATTGGAGGCCTATAACTCTATTATGAATATGTCAATGTAATTAGGGGTTTTATATGGATAAATTAAAACAGATTCCAGCCAGATTTCTTGAAATATGGAAAAGCTGGTCCAGAAATCAGAAGATAATAATTGTGAGTGCTGTAGCTGTATTTATTGCGGCGGTTGTTGTTATTGCAGTTGTGTTATCAAGACCAACATATCAGGAACTTACAAGATGTGAAGATTATAATGAGATGAATACAGTTACTTCACTGCTTACAGATAATGGGTATACATATCAAATTGATAATATGGCAGTTAAGGTAAAGGAACAGGATCTTACTAATGCTAAGATGCTTATTGCTTCTAATGATATTAAACCTTCGGGATATTCATTAGATGATGCTCTTAATAGCAGTCTTACAACAACAGAGTCTGATAAGAATAAGAAGTATGCCAAATATCTTGAAACTAAGTTTGAAAATGATATTACTTCTTTAGACGGAATCAAATCTGCATCTGTTACAGTACATTTGTCAGATGATACGAATTCATTCTATTCTACAAAGAAAGATACAACTGTAGCCGTTACGATTGATACTAATAAGACAGTTGGAGAAGACACAGCGGAAAGTATAGCAGTTCTTCTTGCAACAGCAGTAGGAAGCAGCAATACTAATGGTATTACAATTATTGATACATCAGGAAAGACATTGTTTAATGGAGCTGATAATTCGGGTTCAGTTTCTAATATTGCTTATTCAAGCAAGTTAAAGTATAAGTCACAGATTGAATCAACGGTAGCAGCAAGTGTTAAGAATACAGCACTTTCAACATCACTGTTTAATGATGCAACAGTTGCTATTAATCTTGATCTTGACTGGGATACTGTGAATAAGATTGCTACTGAGTATACAGCACAGGAAGGCAGAGAAGAAGGTCTGTATGATACTTCTTATGAACTTGAATCGAATGGAACAAATGGTGCAGGTGGAACACCAGGAACTACGAGTAATGGAGAAACAGGAACAACCTACGATCTTACAGATGGTACATCAAGTTCATCAACATATACTGTAAAACAGTATCAGTATCTTCCTAACCAGCTTGTTACTACAACTAATAGTGATCCTGGAAAGATAGTATATGGTACTTCTACAATGGCTGTAACGCTTATAAAGAATGTTATTTATAATGAAGAAGATTGTAAGAATCTTGGATATCTTGATAATATGACATGGGATGAATTCAAGGCTCAGAACGCAAATCCTGTTCAGGTTAATGTTGATAATGACTGGATGAATATGTTTTCAAGTGCTACAGGAATCTCAACTAATAACATTACTGTTTTAGCATATAATGTACCTTATTTCTATGATGCACCGAAGACTAGCGTATTAAGCCGTGCTTCATTCTGGATTCAGATTGGACTGGCTGTTGCTATACTTGGTATTCTTGTGTTTATAGTTTTGAGAAGCGCAAGACCACTTACAGTAGAAGAGAAGGAACCGGAACTTTCTGTAGAAGAAATGCTTGCTTCAACTAAAGAAAACCAGCCTTCTGTTGATGATATTGATCTTCAGGAGAAGTCGGAGACGAGAAAAGCTATTGAGAAGTTTGTTGATGAGAATCCTGAAGCAGTTGCATTACTGCTTAGAAACTGGCTTAATGATGACTGGTGATTATTATGATGGATAGGACCTGAAAGGTCAATTGATTACATATGATTGGAGATGGAAACATATGCCAAAGACATCAGCTAATGCTGAAAGAGGAATGGATGGTGTAGAAAAGGCTGCTATATTGCTTATTGCACTTGGACCAGAGAAATCAGCACAGATTTTTAAACATTTGAAAGAAGAAGAAATAGAACAGCTGACACTTGAGATTGCAAACACAAGCAGTGTCTCACCTCAGACAAAAGAACAGGTGCTTAATGAGTTCTATGAGGTATGTCTTGCACAGCAGTATATTGCTGAGGGTGGTATCACATATGCCAAAGAGCTTCTTGAAAAAGCACTTGGAGAAGATAAGGCAAGAGATGTTATTGGAAAGCTTACAGCGAGTCTGCAGGTTCGTCCATTTGAGTTTATCAGAAAAACAGATTCTACACAGCTTCTTAACTTTATACAGGATGAGCATCCTCAGACTATAGCCCTGATTCTTTCATATCTTCCTGCAGCACAGGCTTCGAGTGTTGTTTCAGCACTGCCACCTGAAAAACAGGCGGATGTAGCCAAGAGAATTGCCATGATGGACAGAACATCGCCTGATGTTATCAAGCAGGTTGAGAAGGTACTTGAAAGGAAGCTTGCCTCACTTGTTAATCAGGATTACACAATTGTTGGTGGTGTTGATGCCATTGTTGAGATTCTTAATTCTGTTGACAGAGGAACAGAGAAGCATATTATGGAAACTCTTGAGGTTGAAGAGCCAGAGCTTGCTGATGAAATCCGTAAGAAGATGTTCGTATTTGAAGATATTCTTTCTCTTGATAACAGAGCTATTCAGAGAGTACTCAGGGATGTTGATAATCATGATCTTGCTCTTGCACTTAAGGGGGCTACAGAGGAAGTTCAGAATGTTATTCTTAATAACCTTTCAACACGTCTTGCTTCTATGATTAAGGAAGATATGGAATATATGGGACCTGTACGTATGAAAGATGTTGAAGATGCTCAGCAGAAGATTGTTAATATTATCAGAAAGCTTGAAGATTCAGCAGAGATTGTAATATCACGTGGTGGAGGTGACGAGATAATTGTCTAATCTGTTAAAACGTGTATACACGGTGAATAAGGACGAAAGAGTAATTGATTATAATGATCTGATTAAGAAAAAGCTAGAGGCAATCATGGAGTCTAAACATGCAGCAGTTGATACAGATGGATTTGTTAGCGGACTCAATGCGGACGTTGTTGAAGAACTTATATCAGATGATAGTTCGGAAGAACTAATACAGGATAGCGGAGCTGATTCTGACCAGTCTGCGGCTGCATTGGAAAATGCTAATGCTGAAGCAGCAAGAATTATAGAAGATGCCAGACTTCAGGCTGAACAGATTGTTTCAGAAGCAAATAGAAATGCTGATACTGCATTTGAAGAAGCCAAACAGAATGGCTATTATGAAGGCTGTTCTAAGGCAGATGCGGAAATTGAAAAGAAGCAGCAGGAGCTTGAGACGGAGTACAATAAGAAAAAATCAGAACTTGAAAATGAATATAACGAGCTAAAGGACTCTATAGAACCTGAACTTGTGGAAGTTATTACAGATGTATTCAGAAAAGTCACAGGTGTTGTAACGGAGGATAATCATGATATTATCCTGCATCTCATTAACGATGTCATGCATAACGCAGATGCAAGCAGAGATTTTGTTATAAAAGTATCGCCTGATGATTATAGTTTTCTTATTAATAATCAGGGCAAGATATATTGTGCAATGTCAAGAGAGGTCAATATAGATATTGTGGAAGATGTTACGCTTGAACGGAATCAGTGCATGATAGAGACGAATACAGGTATATTTAACTGTAGCCTTGATATTGAACTTAATAAGCTTATTAATAATATTAAACTTTTAAGCTGCACAGGCTG
The DNA here is from genome assembly GCF_009680455.1 of Lachnospira eligens. Taxonomy (GTDB): domain Bacteria; phylum Bacillota; class Clostridia; order Lachnospirales; family Lachnospiraceae; genus Lachnospira; species Lachnospira eligens_A. The sequence continues at coordinate 44,309 of NZ_WKRD01000002.1, read as the reverse complement.
ATGTTACAAGTATGATCAGAACTAATTGTATTGTTAAGGAGGATGATATGTCATCAATTAATAAAAACAAATATTTATCGCTGACAGAAAAATCCTTCTATAAGAAACTTGGGAAAGTGACTAAGATTGTTGGTCTTACTATTGAATCGGTAGGACCGGATGCCAAGCTTAATGATTTGTGCAGAATTTATTCTGCGGATAACAGTCAGGAATTATATGCAGAGGTAGTTGGATTTAATGATTCAAATGTGCTTCTTATGCCATATGATGTTGTGGATGGGATAGGTCCGGGAAGTGTTGTTGAGAATATGGAACGACCTTTGTCGGTAAAGGTTGGTGATGGCATACTAGGACATACACTTGATGGACTTGGGAATCCTACGGATGGTTCTGAATTAGAATATACAGATGAATATCCGGTTGAGGCAGCACCGCCAGATCCTATGGACAGGGAGATAATAAGCAAGGTGCTTCCTCTTGGCGTAAAGGCTGTAGACGGATTACTTACTGTTGGCAAGGGACAGCGAATAGGCATATTTGCCGGAAGTGGCGTAGGAAAAAGTACACTTCTTGGTATGTTTGCAAGAAATACTAAAGCCGATATTAATGTTATTGCTCTTATAGGAGAGCGAGGCAGGGAAGTAAGAGAATTCGTTGAGCGGGATTTAGGCCCGGAAGGTATGGCACGAAGTGTCCTTGTTGTTGCAACATCGGATAAGCCTGCTCTCATACGAAATAAGGCTGCGAAGACTGCAACAGCAATAGCAGAATATTTCAGGGATCAGGGCAAGGATGTGCTTCTTATGATGGATTCACTCACACGTTTTTCTATGGCACAGCGGGAGATTGGACTTGCGTCAGGTGAACCGCCAGTGACAAGAGGCTATCCACCGAGTGTATACAGTGAAATGCCAAAGCTTCTTGAGAGGGCGGGGATGTCGGACAAAGGTTCTATTACAGGGTTGTATACTGTTTTGGTTGATGGTGATGATTTTAATGAACCTATAACAGATACTGCACGAAGTATTCTTGATGGACATATTGTGTTGTCAAGAAAGTTAGGACAGAAAAATCATTATCCTGCAATTGATGTTTTACAGAGCATATCAAGATGTATGAGTCAGATTGTAGACAAGAAGCATAAACAGATGGCTGGCAGAATGAAAAATGTAATGGCGACTTATAATGAAGCAGAAGATCTTATTAATATTGGTGCGTATAAGAGCGGCTCTAACCGTAATATTGATTATGCTATATATAAGATTGATGCAGTTAATAAGTTCCTTATGCAGCAGACGGATGAAAAGTTTGATTTTGAAGATGAAGTCACACAACTGTCAGATATATTTGCGGATTATGAAGCATTTGAAAATGGCTCACTTCAGTTAAAGAAATAGTGGAGGCATGAATGGCAAAATTTTTATACAGCATGCAGAATGTTCTTGATATTAAAGAACGCCTGGAAACACAGGCTAAAACTGAATATGCTGAGATGAATAACAGGCTTTTCATTGAAGAGGAAACTATGAAAAGACTCGGAAAAAGGCTTGATTCATATGAAAATCTTGCGAGAAGCTCTGCATCAGAAAGACTTGATATTATGGAAATGCGCAGATGTAATGAGGCAATTGATATTATCAAGAACCAGATGACACAGCAGGCGGTCAGAATAAGGATTGCACAGCGCAATGTTGATAATGCAATGAAGAAACTGACTGAGGCAGTGCAGGACAGGAAAATTCATGAAAAACTGAAAGAGAAAGCATTTGAACAGTTTAAACTTGATATTAATGCTCAGGAAATGAAAGAGATAGATGAAACGGTGAGCTTTAAATATAATAACAAAGATGAGTAATTGTTTTTGGGAGAAAGATTGATATGGCTAAGAAAAAAGATGTTAATATTGATGAACTTGATGATGAATCAGGAAAGAGTGGAAAGCTGGTAAGCATACTGGTTGCAATGCTTATTATTGTAATATGGCTTGTTATATTTGCACTTCTTATTAAGATGAATGTCGGCGGTATTGGAAGTAGTTTACGGCCATATCTTAAAAATGTTCCGGTAGTGAATAAGATTCTTCCAGCAGCTACAGATGAAGAAATTCAGGAAGAAACAGGGGGAAAGTACAAGAGCCTTTCTGAAGCAGTTGACAGAATTAAAGAACTTGAAGCACAGCTTGATGAGAACAATAATAATGGGAATGCATCAGCCCAGACAATTGCTGAGCTTCAGGCTGAGATTGCCAGACTCAAAGTGTTTGAAGAGAATGCACAGCATTATCAGGAACTTAAAGATAAGTTCGATACAGATGTTGTATATACAGATAATGCTCCAGATATAAGTGAATACAAATCGTGGTATGAAAGTATTGATTCAGAAAATGCAGCAAAGCTTTACGAACAGGTTGTAAAGGATTTACAGTACTCACAGCAGGTTAAGGACTGGGCAGAAACATATTCTAAGATGGATGCGAAAAATGCGGCAGCTATTCTTGAAGAGATGACTGGAGATACAGATCTTGTTTCTGATATACTTCTTTGCATGACGTCTAAACAGAGAGCAGCAATTCTTGCAGAGATGGATCCTGTATATGCTGCAAAACTTACAGTTATTATGTATCCAGCTAAAGGTTAAGTCTGTAGCACAGACTACCGATATATAATATGGATTAGGTCTATCCTGATTCTAATATGAAGAAAGGAGGAGGATAATATGGTAAGTTCAGCTGTTACAGGAATGGTTCAGCCGGTTACTAAGGTGGCAGGAAGTGTTGGAAGCCAGTCTGGTCAGGATAATTCCGGGAATGTTGATTTTGCAAGGATAATGAATAGTTCTGTAAGAAACGATGTGACTGGGAATTCATCAAAGCAGACTAATACATATTTAGCAGCTCCATCAGATTCACTTGTAAGCATGGGTGCTAATAACTCTAACAAGAATGCAGATATTGTTACCACTAATTCAACTGTAAAAAATGTAAAAACAGATAATGCGGTTAAAGAAAACAGTAACAAAATGACTCAGGATGTGCAGAATGCAGTGTCGGACATTAAAGAAAAGATTAAGAAAACAATGAATGTATCTGATGAAGATATAGAGAGTGCTATGGAGCAGCTTGGAATTATAGCAGAGGATTTGCTTGACATGCAGAAGCTTACGGATCTTGTAGTTGCTCTTAGCGGAAACACTGATTCACTTGAGTTTTTGACAGATGCAGATTCAGTATCTATGCTCAATGATATACTGGAATATGCAAAGTCTGTGACAGATAATCTGGAAGATGTGTATAATATGGACATTGATTCAATTAAAGAAATGCTTGTTTCTGCGAAGGATGATGTTAAACAGTCTGTTAAACAGTCTGTGGTAAAAGAAGATGCACAGCCAGAAGAACGGCCGGAAGCAACATCACAGTATGAGTTAAGCAATGTAATTGCACAGAAGACTAAAGTACAGGCTGATAATGACAATAATGCGGATGATAAGCAGCAGACTCATATGTCTGATAAAGCATCTGTGGAAAATGAAAACTTTACCGGGAATATGGCACAGAATATCCAGAATGCTTTCAGCGAGATTATTGATGAAGTTTCTAATGTTAATGAAGCTGATATTGTAAGACAGGTTGTAGAACAGATTAAGGTTACAACAGGACAGCAGCTTTCAAGTATTGAAATTATGCTTAATCCTGAGAATCTTGGAAAAGTACATATAGCTGTCACAGCAAGACAGGGAGTAATTACAGCACAGCTTACAGCACAGAATGAACAGGTAAAAGCTGCTCTTGAAAATCAGATGACAGCTTTGAAAGAACATTTTAACAATCAGGGTGTGAAGGTTGAATCTGTAGAGATTACTGTACAGAGTCATGGCTTTGAATCACAGCAGAATCTCGAAGGTAATAATTCAGAACAGGCTGGTCAGGAAAAGAAGACTCATAGAAAGCTTGACCTTAGCAGTCTTGAAGAACTGGAAGAATCTGATATGACTGATGAAGAAATCAGGGCAAAAGATGCTATTGTTAATGGCGACAGTAGTGTTGAATATTCAGCATAGAATAAGATGAGAAAGGAGATAATATATGGCTAGTACGATAGGTGCATGGTCTTATGTGAAGAATGATGGTTCATTAAGTACAAAGGACGATGTTAACAGCAACTTAAGTTCAACAGGAAAGAATAAGAGTACTACTAATAAGACAACGCTTGATGTTGAACAGTTTTTACAGCTTATGGTAGCTGAGATGCAGAACCAGGATCCGCTAGAACCTACAGATAATTCGGATTATATGGCACAGCTTGCTACATTTACACAGGTTGAAGCTACTAAAGAAATGAATGATAATACATTACAGGATATGGCATCTAACCTTGTTGGTAAGCAGGTTATAATGACTACAACACAGAACAGCAATGGTTATATAGGCGGAACTGTTGATTATTGGGAAACAATAAATGGAACTGTTTATCTTGGAATTGGTGGAAAGCTTTATGATATTGCAGATCTTGATACTGTAATGGATAAGGACTATTTTGACAAATGGAAAGGAAATGGTTCTACAACAGATACTAAGACAGAGGATACAAAACCTGGGGAGTGACCGTTATGATGAATAATATGATAGGTAATAATATTGCTTCTATCGAAAAGATGACGGACATTATAGGAAAGAAGAATTCTGATAATGTTGATAAAATGTATAATGGCAAAACATTTGCTGATATATATAATCAGAAGCGTTCGATTGAAGAGGTTATTTCCGACAGCGATATTAAATCGTCAAAAGGGTTGAAGTTCTCTAAACATGCTGGTGAAAGGCTTGAACAGAGAGATATCCGGTTATCAGACGAACAGATGACAAGGCTTGAGGAAGGAACCGAAAAAGCAATTTTGAAAGGAATCAAAGAATCGCTCGTTATAGTTGATGATCTGTCTTTTATAGTTAATACAAGAAACAGAACAGTGATTACGGCGATGGATCAGAATAACAATGAAGACAATATCTATACTAATATTGATGGAGCAGTAATTATTTAGCTGGACCGCAAGGAGGCGAATGTCCCTGAATGCCAGAAGGGACGATGCTTTATTGATGAATGCATCAGATATATGTCTTTACATATTTATGGAGGAACAAATATTATGATGAGATCAATGTATTCTGCTGTGTCAGGTCTTAAGGCACATCAGACAAGAATGGACGTTATTGGTAATAATATTGCCAATGTTAATACTGTGGCATATAAGTCACAGTCTATGACTTTTTCAGAAGTTTTTTATCAGACAACTCAGATTGCGTCAGGACCTAATGCAGAAACAGGAAAGGGAGGAACTAATGCTATGCAGATTGGTCTTGGATCATCTGTTGGTTCTATCTCCACAGCAATTTCTTCAGAAGGTGGTTCTGAGAGAACGGATAATGCATTTGACTTAAAGATTGGTGGAAGTTCTTTCTTTATAGTTAACAGTGCGGGTAATACATTCTTCACAAGAGCTGGTAATTTTAAGGTTGATGAGTCAGGTGCTCTTGTAACAACAGGTGGCGCTAATGTAATGGGCTGGCAGGTTGATGAATCTGGTAATGCAAAAAGAGACCTTGTATCAAAGCTGTATGTTAACAGTCCGGATGTTGCATATACTTCACCAGAAAGAACTTCATCTGTTACGGTAACAGGTAACCTTAATGCAGGTTCTAAGGATACAAGTACTACAACTATTAATTTTTATGACAGCCTTGGTAATTCTTATCAGGCAACAGTTAATCTTGTGTATGCAGGCGTTCAGGGAGATAATACACAGTATACAATTGAGCCTGTTTCGGTTTCAAAGAATGGTAAGCCGACAGACCTTACATTTACTGCGTCAGCACCATTATCATTTAATACACTTACAGGTCTTGCCGATGCATCAAATTCAGATATTAAGCTTACATTTTCTAATAACGGGACTGCATCAGATGCTATTGAAGGCGTTGATTTGAGAGTTATCGGTGAAAGTGAGACAAGTCCTGTACTTACGATGGATGCATCTGGAATTACAATGTTTTCAGAAAAGACTAATCTTAATTCAGAGCTTGGCATTAATGGACTTGGAAAAGGCAAGGCAGTAGGTAAGATGACATCGGTTGGTGTTGATTCATCAGGATATATTGTGGCAAGCTATAGCAATGGTGTTACTAAGAATATTGGACAGATAGCAGTTGCTTCTTTCTCCAACCCTGAAGGTCTTCAGAAAGAAGGCGATAATCTTTATTCAGCAACACTTAATTCTGGAACTTTTGATGGAATTGGTCAGGATGTTACAGAAGGTGATGGAAGTATTTCATCAGGAGTACTTGAGATGTCTAATGTGGATCTCTCTTCAGAATTTACGAATCTGATTACAACTCAGAGAGGATATCAGGCTAATTCGAGAATTATTACTGTATCAGATACATTACTTGAAGAACTTATTAATCTTAAGAGATAATTGACATGAAAAGATATTTATGGCGAATTATTACAAGTATTCCTTGCAATAATTCGCCATAAGTGTTTTAATATATATAGTTGATTTTAATAGAGGTACTATACCTTATGTGGTATCGGGAGGAATTATGATTGATGTAACACGGTTTAATGGAAAAAGCTTTGTGCTTAACGCAGAACTGATTGAAGTTATGGAGGAAACACCTGATACTGTTATAACCCTGACAACAGGACATAAATACGTTGTCAAGGAAAGCGTAGAAGAGGTATATAGCAAGGTTATTACTTATAAGAGAAATATAATTGGTAATCTGTATGCGTCTGGTACAGATACTAAGTGATAATATATATAGAATACTAGAGACTTGGAAGGGGCAATTATGGATTTAGCTACACTGTTGGGAATTATTATTGGGTTTGTCATGGTCGTTATCGGAATTATAACAAGTACGACTAATCCTACACTAAAGGGAATTATGGACACATTTGTTGACATACCGTCAATCGCCGTTACTATTGGTGGTTCAATGGCTGGTATGCTCACATCTTATACATTTAAGACATTCTTAGGACATCTTAAGGGATTTGGCATTGCTATGAAAGATCCTAAGCTTGATAATGGACAGGTTATTTCTAAGATTATTGAGCTTTCTAACACAGCCAGAAAAGAAGGCCTTCTTGCACTTGAAGAAGTGGCACAGGGACTTGATGATGAGTTTATGAAGAAGGGTATTCTTCTCATTGTTGATGGTACTGAGCCGGAGCTTGTGAGAGGCATTCTTGAAACAGAACTGGTTAATCTTGATACAAGACATAAGAGTACAATTGGCTTTTTTGATAATTGGGCAGCTCTTGCTCCTGCATGGGGAATGATTGGTACTCTTCTCGGACTTGTTAATATGTTAAAGAACTTATCTGATACAGCATCTATCGGACCTAATATGGCTGTAGCACTTCTTACTACACTTTATGGTTCTTTGATTGCTAACTGGATATGTGTTCCTATATCTAATAAGCTCAAGCTTCAGAATAATGATGAATATCAGCTTAGAGAGATTATTATTGAAGGTCTTCTTTCTATTCAGGCAGGAGAGAACCCAAGAGTTATTGAAGAAAAGCTTAAGTCTTTCCTTTCACCATCTGCCAGAACAGCATTATCTGAACAAGGAGGAGGTGAAGGCTGATGGCTAAACAGCGTACAGAGAATGTACCACCAGCGGCACTTTGGAAAGATACGTTTTCAGATCTTATGAATCTTCTGCTGTGCTTTTTCGTTTTGATGTTTGCTATGTCTAATATTGATTCTCAGAAGTTTGAAGAGATTGCAGCTTCACTTTCATCAAGCTTTAGTGTACTTCCTCAAGGCGGTTCTGCACTGTCAAAGGAAGGAATTCTTGTAAGCAGTGGGGCGAGTCAGCTGAATGAATTGAGCAATTACTATAACAATATGGGCCTTAACAATGATGGCGATATGTCACAGGATGTACAGAATGCTTATGAAGAGATTGAAAAAGAAGGTCTTGAGCAGTCTGAAAATATGGCTGAGGAGATTGTTGATAAACTTACAGCCAGTGGAGTTGCAGATTATGTTGATGTTACTGCTTATAGTAAATATGTAATGCTTAATGTAAGTGGTGGAATTCTGTTTAATTCGGGAAAGTCGGAGCTTACATCAGAGGCACGCAGTCTTCTTGACAAGGTTGCTGATGCACTTATTGAATATGATGATAATGTTATTACCATAGAAGGTCACACTGATAGTGTTCCTATCAATACATCACTGTTTCCTAATAATATGATGCTTTCTCTTTACAGGGCATACAGTGTGTTTGATTTCTTTGTGTCTGAGAAAGGCTTTTCAGATCAGACAATGAGTTCATCCGGAAGAGGAGATGCAGTGCCTATTGCAACTAATGATACTCCAGAAGGAAGAGCTCAGAACAGAAGAGTTGAGATTAAGGTGTATAATTCAATTAACAGCTAAGGAGGATTACTCATGAAAAAGAGTATGCTTAATGTGATTATTTTGGCACTTGTACTTGTGAATCTGGTACTTACAGTGATTCTTACATTTTCACTTGTATCAACAAATAAGAAGACAAATTCTCTTATTAATAAAGTGGCACAGATTATTGACCTGGATGTTGCAGGCGGAGTTTCTAATAATAATTCATCTACAGGTTCAGGAATTGAAAATGTAAGTTATATTGATATTAAGAACAATGACAGCACGGATATAATTGTTTCATATGTTGATAATGGAAAAACAAGATATGCCGTACTTTCAGTATCTGTCGGACTTAATTCAAAAGCTAAGGATTATAGTACTGTATCGACTTCAGTTGATAATGGGATGAAGGTCCTTGTTAATAAGATAACCAATGAAGCTAATAAGTATACTTACAGCACAATAAGTGCTAATAAATCAACCATGGAAACAGACCTTTTAAAGGAATTCCAGGAATTATTCAAGACTGAGACGATACAAAGTGTACTGATTAATATTGTTGTCCAGTAAACATTAAAGAATATGATAAGGAGGTGAGGAAGATGGGAGAGGTACTTTCACAGAGTGAAATAGATAACCTCTTAAAAGCTTTAAGCAGTGGAGAATTAGATGTAGATGAGATGAAGAATACAGAAGAAAAGCAAGTCAAGAATTATGACTTTGCAAGACCTTCTAAGTTTTCTAAAGAACATCTAAGAACACTGGAGATAATATTTGAGCATTTTGGAAGACTGCTGAGTACCAATCTTCCGGCATATCTTAGAAAGACAGTCAATGTTGAGGTTGTTAATTCAGAAGTAGTTATTTATTCAGAATTTTCTAATGCCCTTTCTAATCCGGTTCTTTTAGGTGTTGTTGGAATGCAACCATTAAGTGGTAACATAATTATGGAGATGGCATCCAATCTGGGGTTTGCAATTGTTGACAGACTTCTTGGAGGTGCAGGTAATGCTTTGGATAAAGAGAGAGATTTTTCAGAAATTGAACTTACAATTCTGGAACGTATCTTTACAGTGTGTGTTAATCAGTTGCAGGAACCATGGGAAAATGTTGTAAAGGTTAATCCAAGACTTGAAAGAATAGAGACTAATTCGCAGTTTGCACAGATTATATCACCGAGTGAAACAATCGCAATTGTAACTATTAATATTAAGATTGGTGATGTGGAGGGACTTATGAATATATGTCTTCCATATGCAACTCTTGAACCGGTTATGGATAAGCTTAATACCAAGTATTGGTTTTCTAATATGCAGGAAAAAGATTCCAATACATATGAGGATGCTATTGAAACAGTTATTGATAAAGCAATGATACCAATAAAGGCAGTGCTTGGTACATCTAAGATTAGTGTTTCGGATTTTGTTAATCTGCAGGTTGGAGACGTAATAAAAATTGATAAAAAGGTTGACCAGGAATTAGAGGTATATGTAGGTAATATTAAGAAGTTTACAGCTTTACCTGGTTATTTTGAGAATAAATACGCAGTAAGAGTTACTAATGTAATTAGAGAGGAGAGTGAAGAATAATGGATGGAATGTTATCCCAGGACGAGATTAATGCACTTCTGAGTGGCATGAATACAGGAGGAGATGACACATCTGATTCATCAACAGCAACAACAACTATACCAGAGGATAATGCTAATGATAATACAGATGGCGGCTTTACACTTACTGAGTCAGAAAAAGATGCTGTCGGTGAGATATCTAATATTAGCATGGGAACAGCTGCTACAACACTTAGTTCTCTTCTTTCACAGAAAGTTAATATTACAACACCAAAAGTAGAAGTTGCTACATGGGATGATTTATCAAGTAAATATGACAGACCATGTGTTATGTTGCAGATTTCTTACAAAGAAGGTCTTGCAGGCAATAATGTTTTAATATTAAGAGAGAATGATGTTAAGATAATTACAGACCTTATGATGGGAGGACCAGGTAATGTTGATCCAGACGAACCATTGACAGAACTTCATCTTAGTGCAATCGGAGAGGCTATGAATCAGATGATGGGTTCAGCAGCTACATCTTTATCATCAATGTTTAATAGAAAAATTGATATCAGTCCACCAATAGCTAACTTAGTGGAGACATACAATGAATTAGATGATAACCTGCCAGGATTCCTTAAAAACCATTTTGTAATGGTGGCTTTTAAGATGCAGATTGGCGAACTTATAGATAGTGAGATTATGCAGTTATATCCTAAGGAATTTGCACAGGAACTTCTTAACATGTTTATGCCGTCAGCAGAACCTGAACAGCCACAGGTAAGTCAGGAAGATACAGCTAATCATCAGGAAGAGCAGGTGCAGCAGGCTCCGGCACAGAATATGACACAGACAATGCCACAGCAGGATGTACCGGTGCAGAATACTACAGCACAGACAGCACCACAACAGGGAATGCCGATGCAGAATATGGGAATGCCTTATGGTTATGGAATGCCGATGCAAGGTATGCCTATGCAAGGTATGCCTATGCAGGGTATGCCAATGGCAGGGTATGCACCAGCACAGGATGTTAATGTATCTCCAGCAGCATTTCAGCCATTTTCAACAGATGTCAATCCTTTGACACAGAAGGAAAATATTGAACTTATTAAGGATGTTCCACTTGAAGTAACAGTAGAACTTGGCAGAACAACAAAATCTATAAAAGATATACTTGAATTTGCTCCTGGAACAATTGTAGAACTTAATAAAATTGCAGGCGAATCTGTTGATGTTCTTGTTAATGGCAAATATGTTGCAAAGGGTGAAGTTGTTGTTATTGAAGAAAGTTTTGGTGTACGTATAACAGAGATTATCAAGTAATTGTTATGATTTTCTAAAAAATCAAAAAAAGAGTAGGAAATTGATAGTATTTGTTGTATAATACATTCGAATGATTTTTGTGAATAATTTGTTTTTGAATAGGAGAAAGTTTATGGCAAAGAATATTTTGATTTGTGATGATGCTGCATTCATGAGAATGATGATTAAGGATATTCTCACAAAGAATGGATACAATATAGCAGGTGAGGCAGAGAATGGACAGAAGGCAGTAGAAAAGTATGCTGAGTTAAAGCCAGATCTTGTGCTTATGGATATAACAATGCCTGAGATGGATGGAATTGAAGCTCTTAAGAGAATTAAGGCTGCAGATCCTTCAGCATCTGTTATTATGTGTTCTGCAATGGGACAGCAGGCTATGGTTATTGAATCTATACAGTCAGGAGCTAAGGACTTTATTGTTAAACCATTCCAGGCAGACAGAGTAATTGAAGCTGTTCAGAAGGTTGTTGGATAATAATGGTTGCATTAGCTGGGTTGAATAGTAGATGGGAAGCGTTTGCACAGTTGCTTACGCTTCTCGTTGTTTTTATATTTGTTTTGGCACTTACATATTTTGCTACAAGATGGGCTGGTAATATGCAGAAAACCAAAATGGCTGGGCGCAATATCCAGATACTTGAAACAATGAGAGTGTCTAATACTAAGTATATTCAGATTATTAAGATTGGCAGTAAATGTTTTGCAGTAGCAGTCTGCAAAGATACTATCACTTATTTGAGTGAGATTAACGAGCAGGAACTGACTTATTCGTCAGAGTCAAAGACAATCAATACTGATGGATTTAAAGCTATACTTGAAAAGTTTAAGAAAGACAAACCAGATAATTAATTAGGCAGGAACGAGAGAGTTATGTTACAGTGGATTAGAAAGCATAGAAAGGCATTAGCAGGAATATCGGTTGGGGCAGGAGCTTTTTTTGCAGCCATTTCATTTATTACATATAAGGTAATGGCTGCTGAGGAAACAACAGCATCAGGAAATAATCTTATTAATATAGGTATTTCTACGAGTGATGGTAATGATATGGCTAGTGTTTTGCAGATGCTTCTTGTACTTACAGTAATTTCACTGGCACCTTCTATTCTGATTATGCTGACATCATTTACAAGAATTGTAATTGTGTTGCATTTTACGAGGGCTGCGCTTGGAACACAGACAGTACCACCTAATCAGGTTATTATAGGTTTGTCTTTATTTTTGACCTTTTTTGTTATGTCGCCTGTTTTTACGGAAGTTTATGACAGTGCACTAAAACCACTATCCAATAATGAGATATCGGTCGAGGAAGCGTATGAAACAGGAGTAAAGCCATTGAAAAGCTTTATGTTGAAACAGACTTCTACAAAGGATCTTGATACATTTTTTAAGATTGCAGGATATGAGGAAGGCTCTGTTACATCGGAAGATGATATTTCTATGACAGTACTTGTACCATCGTTTATTATAAGTGAATTAAGAATTGCGTTTATTATAGGATTCTTAATATACATACCTTTTATTATTATTGATATGGTTGTATCGTCAACTCTTATGTCGATGGGTATGATGATGCTTCCACCAACCACCATATCTGCTCCATTTAAGATTTTACTTTTTGTAATGGCAGATGGCTGGAATCTGATAATTGGAAATCTTGTAGCAACATTTAAGTAAGGCAGGAGGTAAAGAATATGGATGCTGGACAGGTTGTAACAGTAGCAAGACAGACTATATGGGTTATAGTGAAGACTTCTGTGCCACTTTTACTTGTTTCAATGATTGTCGGACTTATTATAAGTCTTTTTCAGACACTTACATCTATTCAGGAACAGACACTTACATTTGTTCCAAAGCTTCTTGCAATTATGATTGCACTTATGATTATGGGAAACTGGCTTCTTAATGAGATAGTTTCGTTTATGCAGATGCTTTGGGGAAGCTTTGGTCAGTATATATGATGGCAGGATAGTGTGTTATGAATTTTACATTTGCATTGGAGCAATTTGAATTATTTGTTTTGATATTAATAAGGCTGGCATCTTTTGTATTTGCTGCGCCTTTTTTTAATATGGCAAATGTACCAAGAAAGGTAAAGGCTGGATTTGCACTGTGCCTTACAGTTTTGGTATATTCGCTTTTTCCTGATATGACAGTTGAGTATAATGGCATGATTGATTATGCAATAATTGTTGTTGAGGAGATGATTGTTGGAATTCTTCTTGGGGCAGTGACGTCTTTTTGCGTGCAGATTATTATGTTTGCAGGTAAGATTATTGATATGGATATTGGTATATCTATGGCACAGCTTTACGATCCTACAACAAGAATGCAGGTTGGTATCATGGGAAATTTCTATTACTATATGATGATGCTTCTGCTTATAATTTCAGGTATGCATCAGTATCTTGTTGCTGCAATTGTTGAGACATATAAAGTTATTCCAATTGGCGGGGTGAAATTCGGTGCAGGAATATATACTGCCATAATAAGTTTTATGTCAGATTTTTTTGTTATAGGATTCAGAATTGCACTTCCGGTATTTTCGGCGATTCTTATGTTAAACTGTGTGCTTGCGATTCTTGCCAAGGTATCACCTCAGATGAATATGTTTGTTGTTGGTATGCAGCTTAAGATATTTGTAGGTATATTTGTAATTCTGTTTACGATTTCAATGCTTCCATCAGTATCTGACTTTATACTTGATGAGATAGAAAGATTATTTGCTATGTTAGTAAGGGGAATGAGCTAGTGCGAAGAACTTATCTTTACATGAACCTCCAGTTGTTTGCTAAAGACGGACCAGGAGGAGAAAAGACAGAACCGGCTACAAGTAAGAAGCTGGATGATATCCGAAAAGAAGGTCAGGTTGCCAAAAGTAAGGAGCTGATAACGGCAGTTTCACTTATGGCACTGTTTATTATACTTAAAGTGTATGTTGGAAAGATAGGAACTAAACTGATAGATGCATTTACAACGATATATGCTCTTATGGGAAAGGTTATTAATGAAAGTTCACAGGGACTGACAATTAATATGGCATCCAGCATTGTAAGACAGGCAATTATAATTATTCTTAATATTATTATCCCTGTGCTTATTGTCGCTGTAATCATAGCAATTCTTGGGAATATGCTTCAGCAAAGATGGATGGTTACAGCGAAACCGCTTGCTCCGAAGGCAAGTAAAATTAATCCACTTAATGGATTTAAAAGGATTTTTTCTGTAAGACAGTTATTTGAACTGATTAAGGCTATTGCCATGATGAGTATCATTGGAATTATGGTGTACAATTGTGTAAGAAAGAATATGAATATTCTGCTTACTTTTTATGATGTTACTTTATATACTGCGCTTTCTTTGGTTGGTAATATAATTATTAATCTTGGAATCCAGATAAGTGCGGTGTTTCTTATAGTTGGTTTTGTTGACCTTATATATCAGAGACATAAGTTTAAGACTGATAATATGATGACAAAACAGGAAGTTAAAGATGAATTCAAGAATGCAGAGGGTGATCCGCAGGTTAAGGGACAGATTAAGCGGAGAATGCAGGAAATCTCAAGAAGAAGAATGATGCAGCAGCTTCCAGAGGCGGATGTTGTAATTACGAACCCGACACATTTTGCAGTGGCATTAAAATATGAACCTGATTCTGGAAAAGCACCTGTGGTTATAGCCAAAGGTGCTGATTATCTGGCTTTTCAGATAAGGGATAAAGCAAAAGAGTACAATATATCTGTAGTAGAAAATAAGCCTCTTGCGAGAATTATTTATCATAATGTTGATATAGGTATGGAAATACCTCCTGAGTTGTACTATGCAGTTGCAGAAATTCTTGCATCTGTTTTACGCACAAATAATAGATAAAAGTCAGATTATGTGATATTATGTAAATAATGACTAAATTGAAAGGAGAGAAATGATGAAGATTAAGAAGAATGATCTGTTTATCGGAATATATCTGCTTGCCGCAGTATTATTCTTCATTATTTCAATTCCTTCATGGCTGCTTGATATTCTGCTTGCAATTAATATCCTGGTAGCAATGGTTGTGCTTTTTAATTCACTTTTTGCTAAGGAAGTTCTGGATATGGCATCTTTCCCTACGATGCTGTTATTTACGACTATTTTCAGAATTTCCCTTAATGTATCTTCAACTAAGCTTATATTAAAGAATGGTGATGCAGGTAAGGTTGTTGATACATTTGGTAAGTTTGTTGGCGGCGGTAATCTGGTAATTGGTATTATTATATTCATTATTCTTATTATCGTTCAGTTTATAGTTATTAATAAGGGCTCTGAGCGAGTTGCAGAGGTAACTGCAAGATTTACACTTGATGCAATGGCTGGTAAGCAGATGGCTATTGACTCAGACCTTAATACAGGAGCCATTACTGATAAAGAGGCTGCTGAGAGAAGAAAGAAGCTACAGCAGGAGAATAGCTTCTTTGGTTCTATGGATGGTGCTACCAAATATGTTAAGGGAGATGCAACTGCAGGTCTTATTATTACCGGAATTAACCTTGTTGGTGGTATTGTCATGGGAATGGTATATGGAGGATTATCAATTAATGATGCTCTTTCTAAGTATACTATTCTTACAATCGGTGACGGATTGAGTTCACAGATACCATCATTGCTTATATCACTTGCAACAGGTATTCTTGTAACTAAAGCATCAAGTGATGGAGAACTTGGTGATGAGATAGTTGGACAGCTTTTTTCGATGGACAGGGTACTTATTATGGTTGGTGCTGCACTTTCTGTCCTTGGAATATTAACACCGTTACCATGGTACATATTTGTTCCGTTAGGAGCAGCTCTTATTTTTTACGGAAGGAAGCTAGGAACTAAAGCAGGAGAAGCTAAGATTGAAGAGAGCGCTGAGCAGGAAGAGAACGAGGCACAGGAAATCCGTAAGCCTGAAAATGTTGTTTCACTGCTTAATGTTGACCCTATTGAGCTTGAATTTGGATATGGAATTATTCCACTTGCTGATGTTAATCAGGGAGGAGATCTTCTTGACAGAGTTGTCATGATAAGAAGACAGATTGCACTTGAGCTTGGTGCAGTTGTTCCTATTATCAGACTGCGTGATAATATACAGCTCAATCCAAACCAGTATGTCATTAAGATTAAGGGTATACAGGTGAGTGAAGGTGAGATACTTTTTGATCATTATATGGCTATGAATCCAGGATATGTTGAAGAAGAGATAACCGGTATTCCTACATTTGAGCCATCCTTCCATCTCCCGGCTATATGGATAACTGAGAGCCAGAGAGAAAGAGCAGAATCACTTGGATATACGGTTGTTGATCCGCCATCAATTATTGCAACACATCTTACAGAGGTTATAAGACAGCACATTGCTGAGCTTCTTACCAGACAGGATGTACAGAATCTCATTAATAATATTAAAGATAACAATTCAACACTTATTGATGAACTTGTACCTAAGCTTATGGGTATTGGAGAGATTCAGAAGGTTTTACAGAATCTTCTTGAAGAGGGAATATCAATAAGAGATCTTGTTACTATATTAGAAACTCTGGCAGACCATGCAGCTGTTACAAGAGATCCGGATATATTGACAGAGTATGCAAGACAGGGATTAAAGAGAGCTATTTCGAGCAAGTATTTTACGGTAGGTGAAGTGACAAATGTTGTTACAGTTGACCCTGCAATTGAGCAGGAGATTATGAATTCTGTTAAGAATACAGAACAGGGGTCATATCTGTCGCTTGACCCTGAACGCAGTAAGAAGATTGTTGAAGCATTAGGCAATGAACTCAAGAAGCTTGAGGATATGGGTAAGAATCCAATAGTTATCACATCGCCTATTGTGAGAATGTATTTCAGAAATCTGGCTAAGGATTATTATAAGGATATAATTGTGATTTCATATAATGAGGTGGAATCTAATGTAGAATTACAATCAGTGGGGATGGTGACAGCATAAATGATAGTGAAGAAATTTCAGGCGGAGACAGAGACAGAGGCAATATTAAAAGCTAAAGATGAATTAGGAAGCGGTGCAGTGGTTCTTAACGTCAAGACATTAAAACAGAGAGGTGTATTCAGACTTTTTAAGAAAGATGTTGTTGAGGTTACTGCTGCACTTGAGGAAAAAGAATTTATTAATGGCATTAATAATAAAAGGCCAACCATGGAAAATAAAGGTGCTAATAGTGGATTTATAAGCAGTCAGCCTATGAAGAATATTACGGGAGGATCGCAGATTAATCTTGTCGCAGATGAAAAGATTGATATGAATTCTAATGCTGCTAATATTGAGAAGAAACTTGATTCACTCCATTCACTTCTTGAAAATCAGATGAATCCAGGAGGCAGCAGTGCAAAGAGACCGGCAGCAGCAACTGTCATGCATGAAGAAATACATGCACAGGATACAGGAAAGAAGATAGTTAAAGAGCGTGAGAATGCCAATTATAAATTCTTACAGCTTATATATAAAAAGTTGGTTGATAATGAGGTTGATTCAAAATATGCAGATGAAATAATTGCTGATATTGAGGCTTCACTTAAGAAAGAATCTAATATTGACAGCATTCTGTCTGCTGTGTACCAGAAGATTATACTAAAACTAGGGGAACCCCGTACAATATCTCTTGGAGACAAACCGAAGGTGATATTTTTTATTGGACCAACAGGCGTTGGAAAGACTACAACTATTGCAAAAATAGCGTCACATTTCAAACTTGAAAAATACACAAAGGTTGCTTTTATAACCTCTGATACATATAGAATAGCTGCAGTGGAACAGCTTAATACATATGCATCTATAATTGACTGCCCTGTAAATGTAGCATATTCTCCGGATGAAATGGATGAGTGTCTTGATGAATTCAAAACTTATGAGCTTATACTTGTTGATACTGCAGGAAGATCACATAAGTCAGAAGAACAGATGGAAGAGCTGGATAAGCTCATTGAGACGGTTGAGCAAAGAAAGGATGAATTTGATTTTGAGATATATCTGACATTAAGTGTCACAACCAAGTATAAGGATCTTGTAAATATAGCAGATAAATATAAGCATATTAAGGACTGGGCTATTATATTTACTAAATTAGATGAAACATGCAGCCTTGGGAATATGCTTAATATGAAGCTTTATACAGGCGAACCGCTTTCGTATACAACTTCAGGACAGAATGTACCTAATGACATTGAGGTAATTAATGAGCAGAGACTTGCTAAATTATTATTGGGAGGTAAGTCATGATGGATCAGGCAGAGAATCTTCGCAATATAATTAAAAAACAAAATTTAAAAAACATTACGAATTCGCGAGTTATTGCCGTAACAAGTGGAAAAGGCGGTGTTGGCAAGTCAAGTACTTCTATTAATCTTGCAGTGCAGTTTACAAGGATGGGGAAGAAAGTTATTATACTGGATGCTGATTTCGGGCTTGCTAATATTGAAGTTATGTTTGGTGTTATTCCTAAATATAATCTCAGTGACCTTATGTTTGCGGGCAAGGAGCTTGACGAGATAATAACAGAAGGACCTGAAGGAATAAGATTCATATCAGGTGGTTCTGGAATTGCAAAGCTTGTCAATCTTGATAAAGAGCAGGTAAGAAGGCTTGTTAATAAACTCTCAGAACTTGAAGGAATGGCAGATGTTATAATTATTGATACCGGTGCAGGAATATCTCCTGCTGTTATGGAGTTTCTTGTCGAAAGCCCGGAGACGATACTTGTGACAACACCAGAACCAACATCGATAACGGATTCATATGCGCTCCTTAAGGCATTAAGCATGAATGAGAATTTCAAAAAAGATGAAACAACAATTAAGATGATAGCTAACAGAGTTGATTCTGAAGCTGAGGGTAGAAGCCTGTATGAAAAGCTTAATGTTGTGGTTATGAAATTCCTTGAAATTAATATGCAGTATTTAGGTGCGGTTCCACAGGATAATAATATTAAAAAAGCAATTATGAAGCAGAAACCGGTCTCTATGATATTTCCAAATGCCACATCGTCAAGGCATTTTGAAGAAATAGCAACACGGCTGATGTCAGAAGGTGCAGATGTTCCTGTTCATAAGAGAGGCATAAGAGGATATCTAAGGTCTGTATTTGCAAAGAATATGTGATTAAGAGGAAATGAGGTGCGGGAATGTTCGAACAGCTTGTTGTAGGTGGGAAGGTTGAATTATTTAAAAAGAGCAGGCGTATAAAAGAGAACGGAGAAACAAAAGAAATGCTTGTAAGCCAGATAATGGATATCAATGATGAAACTATTATCTGCACGATGCCTTCAAGACAGGGAAAAATGATAGTGCTTGAAGTTGGAACTTTGATAGAAGCTTTTTTTTATACAGGTAATTACATTTATAAATCTGACTGTACTGTAAAATCAAGAGGAAAAGAGGGAAATATATTTACAGTTGAATTAAGACCTGAAACAGCACTTGTAAAGTTCCAGAGAAGGGAATTCTACAGGCTGAAATGCACTATTGATGCAGATATTATACCGCTGACGGATGAAGAACGGAAGATTTTTGATGTAACCGGAAAATTGCCGGATAATTTTGTCATGCCGGAAGATAAAGGAATAATTGTTGACATAAGCGGTGGCGGACTGAGACTTTTTTCAAAGAAACAATATGATGCGGATTCGATTGTTAATGTAAGTTTTCCAATACAGGTAGGGGACAGAAGCAGATATATGAAGCTGATGGCAAAGGTTGTAATGTCAATGCGCAATCAGAATTCTGACAGCGTATATGACAGCAGACTTCAGTTTGTGAATATGCAGAAGGAAGATACGGAGGATATTGTTAAATACGTTTTTGCCCAGCAAAGAATGATTCGCAAGAAAGAAAGGGGGCTGTAATATGGCAAAAAAAATACTTGTCATAGATGACTCTGCACTCATGAGAAGGGTTATATCTGATATAATAAACGAAGGTAATGAGTATGAAGTCGCAGCTATTGCAAAAGACGGACTTGAGGGATTTGATTTGATTGTATCTAATCCTAATCTGTACAGTGCAATAATTCTTGATATTAATATGCCTAAGATGAACGGGCTGGAATTATTACAGAAGCTGCAAAAGAATCATATTGAGCAGACTGTTATTGTTGTAAGTACAGTAGCAAAAGAAGGCGCAAAAGAAACTATTCAGGCTCTTGAATATGGAGCGTTTGATTTTGTAACCAAACCAGAGAATTATTTTGAAACTAAGGGCAATGACTTTAAAAAGCGTATACATGATATGCTTAATGTTGCAACAAGTTCCAAAGCGTCTGTGGAAAGGACAAGGTCAGCTACAGGTGTAAAGCCGTCGGGATATTCTGGCAGCAGGCTTACATCAGGAAGGACATCATCATTAATTCCATCGGAGAAAAAAGCTTCTATTGATGCAATATCTGCTTTAAGACGCAGGAATGAGATTAATGATACAATTCCTCCAAAGGTTAATCCATCAAGATTTACCAATATTAAAAGTGGCAGTAAGAAGGTTGTTGCACTTGCCTGCTCAACAGGTGGACCAAAATCATTACAACAGGTAATACCAATGCTTCCTAAGAATCTGGATGCCGGAGTGGTACTTGTACAGCATATGCCGGCAGGGTTTACAGCATCCTTAGCAGCCAGACTTAACGAAATAAGTGATATTAATGTTAAGGAAGGGGCAGATGGTGATGTTATACAGAAAGGCTGGGTATATATTGCGCCAGGAGGAAAACATATCGAGGTTGTCAAGAAAGCATCTGAGTATGTGATAAAGCTTAATGACGAGCCTCCTATAGATGGCTTAAGACCATGTGCCAATGTTATGTATAAGTCACTTGTACAGTGTAATTATGATGAGATTACATGTGTTGTCCTTACAGGAATGGGAGCAGATGGTACGGAAGGAATAAAAACTCTTTCTGCCAGCCATAAGAAAATTCATGTTATAGCTCAGGATGAAGATAGCTGTGTTGTATATGGCATGCCTAAGGCTATAGCACAGACAGGACTGGTTGATGAGGTTGTTCCGTTGAATAAAATTGCAGAAACTATAACGAAGAATGTGGGGGTATCTTAAGATGGATGTAAGCCAGTATTTAGAGATATTTATCGACGAATCTAATGAACATTTGCAGAATTTAAGTGATGGTATCATGATTCTTGAAAAGGAACCTGATAACAGTGATACAATTAACGAAATATTCAGAGCTGCACATTCCCTCAAGGGTATGGCTGGAACTATGGGCTATAAGAGAATGCAGAATCTTACTCATGATATGGAAAATGTATTTTCAGAGGTCCGCAATGGTAATATTAAAGTTGATTCAAGAATGGTAGATGTATTGTTCCAGTGCCTTGATGCATTAGAGCAGTATGTTAATAATATCCAGGAGACTTCTGATGAAGGAACTGATGATAATGAGCCAATAATTAAGGCACTTAACTCATTTATAGTTAATAATGAAGATAAGGGAGTATTACCTGAGGAAGCTAATAAGGAAGAAGCTCCTGCAGAAGAGAAGAAAGAAGAAAGCACAGATGTTGCAGGTACTTATGCCAGATATAATAACATGGTATTTGCTGATTTTGAAAAGAATGCTGTTAACGAAGCAATTGAGAAGAAGATGAATGTGTTCATCATTAAAGTAAGTGTTGATGAAAACTGTATTCTTAAGGCAGCTAGAGCATTTCTTGTATTTAAGAATCTTGAAGGTCATTGTGATATTATCAAATCAGAGCCATCTGCACAGGATATTGAAGATGAGAAATTCGAGCTTGATTTCAGCATTGTTGTTGTAACGGAAGAAAGTTATGAATCAATAGTTGGAATAATCAAGAATGTTTCGGAAATTAAAGATGCTGCAGGAGAGGCTATAACAACTCCTTTTGCAGATGAAGATGATAAAGAAGAGAAGCAGGATACACCAAAGCAGGAAGAAAAGAAGGATGAGTCAGAGACAAAACCATCTGCATCAGTGACGGCAAAGAAGCAGGCTCCTGCAGCTAACAATAATAAGGCAGGCAAAACAGTGAGCCACACAGTACGTGTAGACATTGAAAAACTTGATGTTCTTATGAATCTTGTCAGCGAACTTATTATTGCAAAGAACGGGCTTGTATCAGCCAGTGTATCAGAAGATGGTACAACATCTGTTAATCAGAAATTTGGTGAACAGATTGAATATCTTGAAAGAGTAACAACTAACCTTCATGAGTCAGTTATGAAGGTTAGGATGATGCCTATTGAGAGTGTATTTGCCAAGTATCCAAGAATGATAAGAGATCTCAACAAGAAACTTGGGAAGAAGATGGAACTTTATATGTCAGGTGAGGAGACAGAGCTTGACAGAACAGTTATTGATGAGATAGGTGATCCTATTATGCATCTGTTAAGAAATTCTGCTGACCATGGACTTGAAAGCGCAGAGATAAGAGCTGAGAGAGGCAAGCCAGAGGTTGGTTCTATATGGCTTGATGCATATCAGGAGGGCAACAATGTTGTCATAGAAGTAAGAGATGATGGTAATGGTATTGATGTAGAGAAGGTTAAACAGAAAGCTGTTGAAAAAGGAAACCTTACTCAGGAGCAGGCAGATGCGCTTACAGAAAAAGAAGCAATTGATCTTCTGTTTAAGCCAAGTTTTTCAACATCAGATAAAGTTACAGATGTATCCGGACGAGGTGTTGGTCTTGATGTTGTAAAATCAAAGATTGAAGCTCTTGGTGGAGATGTCGAGGTTAAGACTAAATATGGAGAAGGCAGTACATTCAGTATAAGACTTCCACTTACACTTGCTATTATTCAGGCACTTATGGTTAAAGTTGGAGAAGAAAAATACGCTATTGCACTTGGCTCAATTGAGACAATTGAAGATGTACCGGTAAGCGAGATTAAATATGTTCATGCTAAGGAAGTTATTAATCTTAGAGGCAATGTAATTCCTCTTATAAGATTAAGAGAACTTCTTGATGTACCTGGCGAACCGGAAGAGTCTGACAATATAGTTATAGTAATTGTCCGTAAGGGAGATAAGCTTGCCGGACTTGTTGTAGATAATCTTATTGGCCAGATGGAAATTGTTATTAAGTCACTTGGTAAGTACATTAATATTAACCGCATGATAAGTGGTGCTACAATCTTAGGTGATGGTTCAGTTGCACTTATCATCGATGCCAATACACTTGTATAGAGGAGGAACGGATAATGGAGAATGTTAATGCTATAGAAGATAAGAATTCAGAATCAACAACTTCTGTACAGTATATTGTTGTTAAGATAGGTAATGAGCAGTACGGAATTGATATCAAATATATTGACAATATTGTAAGAAGCCAGAACATAACAAGAGTGCCTAAAACACAGTCATATTATAAAGGTGTTATTAACCTAAGAGGCGAGATTTGTCCAATTATGAGCATGAGACTTAAACTTGGATTAGAGCCGGATGAGCTTACAGATAAAACAAGATTTATAATAGTAAAGGTTGAGGGGGCTTCGATTGGTGTTATAGTAGACCAGGTTAAAGAGGTCGTTACACTTGAAGAAGAAGATATAGAGCGTATAAGCAGATCAACCAATGATGATGCGGCAGCTAACTATATTAATGCAATAGGAAAGAAAGATGGGGAACTGATTTCACTTCTGGATATTGTAAGCCTTATTGTAGAAAATAATTAGTGTTTGAGGTGAAGGTATGTCAAAAATTGATTTGAATCAGCTTGATGATATTCAGTATGATGTTTTAAAAGAAATAGGTAATATAGGTGCAGGAAATGCAACAACTGCATTATCGAAGATGCTCAACCAAAAGATGGATATGTCAGTACCTAAGGTTGAACTTGTTCCTTTTAATGAAATATCAGATATAATGGGAGACGAAGATCAGACAGTAGTTGGTATTATGCTTGGATTTGAGGGGGATGTGTATGGAATGATGATGTTCCTTTTTGATACAAAATCAGCACATCACCTTGTTAATACACTTATGATGCAGGATACAGAGTCAGGTATTGAGGCAGATACTCAGTTTAATGACATGGAAATGTCTGCTCTTAATGAAATAGGTAATATTGTATCGGGTTCGTATCTTACAGCAATTTCTAAGCTTACTAACCTCAAGATGGTATCTACTGTTCCAGAAATGACAATAGATATGATAGGAGCATTGCTTAGCGTTCCAGCTTCAGAATTTGGTAAATATGGTGACAAACTGCTACTTATACAGTCACAGTTTGGTGAACTGGATTTTGTTAATGGATATTTTCTTATGATTCCAGAACTGGAGTCATATGACAAATTGTTAGAATCTTTAGGTGTGTAAAAGATATATTTGAAAGAGTAACGATTATGGGAAACATGATAAAGGTTGGCATGGCTGACTTAAAGGCATGCAAATGTCCTGATGCACTCACTACACTTGGACTTGGTTCATGTGTAGGAGTTGCATTATATGATCCGGTAACGAAAATAGGTGGACTTCTTCACTGTATGTTACCGGATAGTACCCAGTTTAGAAATAATTCTAATATTGCTAAATTTGCAGATACTGGCATAGATGAACTTATAAGACAGATGAAAGCACTGGGAGCGGTTGATACAAGAATTGTTGCAAAGATTGCCGGTGGGGCTCAGATGTTTGCAAACAGATCTAATAGTGAAGCGTTGAGGGTAGGAGAACGCAATGTTATTGCGGTTAAGGCAAAGCTAAAAAGCCTTAATATAAGTATACTTTCTCAGGACTGCGGAGAAAACTTTGGAAGAACAGTGGAATTTTATTCGGAAACAGGAGACTATGTTATTAAAGCGGTAGGGAAACCACTAAAAACAATATGATTTTAGTGGTACATAATTGTTACGAGTGGAGGCTTTATGAATAAGTTCAGAAATGTACCAGCCATAATAACATTACTGGCAGGTTTTATAACCAGTGTTATCATGATAAAATACAGATATACACTGGTTAATTTTATGTGGATACTTATATGTGTTATGCTTGCATTTTATATATGCGGAATGCTTATAAGATTTGCACTTAATAAAGTAGCAGAAAAGAAAGAGAATAAACAAAAAGCATCTGACGAAGAAAAAGAAGATGTATCTAATATGGAGGAATCTGCCCAGCAAGAATAATTGTAGCATTTGGGCAGATTTTGTGTTATTATCTGAGTATATTTTATTAATTGGGGGCACTGACCATGGATGAGGCAGGCAGAGATAAACTGTGGAAGAATTACATATCCACACGTAGTGCAGAATACAGGGATGAGTTGATAGTTGAGTATGCACAGCTTGTTAAGCTGGTTGCTGGAAGACTCAATATGTATCTTGGATATAATGTGGAATATGATGATCTTGTTGGATATGGAATATTTGGACTTATAGATGCAATTGATAAGTTTGATTATGGCAAGAATGTTAAGTTTGAGACATATGCCAGCTTAAGGATAAGGGGCGCGATTCTTGATCAGATAAGAAAGATGGACTGGATACCAAGATCTCTAAGACAGAAGCAGAAGAGAATTGAAGCTGCTATGGCAAAGATAGAAAGCGAAACAGGTCATATAGCAAGTGATGAGGAGCTTGCTGCTGAATTAGAGATTACGATAGATGAACTGGCGGACTGGCAGGGAAAGATGAAAGCATCTAATCTTATATCACTTGATGAATATACAGAGGCAGGCAGTGAGGTTAAGATGGAGTCTGCTGGTAATTCACATTTTGACCAGCCAGAGGAAGCTATAGAAAAAGAAGAACTTAAGAAAATGATGGTCAGAGCAATAGATTCTCTCACTGAGAAAGAGAGAAGTGTTGTTGTTTTATATTATTATGAAGATATGACATTGAAAGAAATCAGTCTCACACTTGAAGTGTCAGAGTCAAGGGTGTCACAGCTTCATACGAAAGCATTGAATAAGATGAAGAAAATACTTGGTGATTATGTATTTTCTCTTTAATATAAGTATGTAAAAGGGGTTACAGCATATGGTGGAAGGATGTAGAACAGGGTATTTTCAGTTTGATTCAAGGAACGATGGGTTATATATAATAGTATATCCGCCACAGAATGGAGGCAGAACTGCAAATATAGATGATGTTATGTATTATCTTGATAAGAAAAAGATTGAATGCGACACGGCTAAGCTGGCACAGGCAGTCAGGGCAGGGAGCAGTACGAAGACGGAACTTAAGGTTTCAGATGAGAAGGTACATCAGTATTCTGAATTCGGGGATTACAGGATAAGTGCAGATTGCATGAAAGTTGAAGCTGTATTCTATCCACCGTTTGTTGGAGGAGGCGTACTTACTTCAGGAGAGATTATTAAGGATCTTCAGTATCTTGGTGTGAAACATGGTATAGATAATCAGATTATAGAACAGATATTAAGCCATAGAGAATATGGAGAGGCTTATAAGATTGCTGTCGGTACACAGCCAAGAGATGGAAGCGACGGATATATTGAATATAAGTTTAATACAGAACTGAAACCACGCCCTAAGATGAATGACGATGGAACAGTTGATTTTCATACACTTGAGAATATTAATCATGTTAACAAAGGTGATGTTGTTGCTGTACTTCATAAAGAAGACAGGGGAGATGACGGAATAGATGTTCTTGGAAGGAGAGTTCCTCCAAGAAAAGTTAAGCATGTAATATTCAGGTATGGAAGAAATCTGTCACAGTCTGAGGATGGAACAGAGCTTATGTCACAGGTAAGCGGACATGTCATACTTGAGAATGATAAGATATTTGTTTCAAATGTATTGGAACTAGTGAATGTAGATAATTCCACAGGAGATATTGACTATGAAGGTGATGTTGTAGTTAAAGGCAATGTTCTTGCAGGATTTACTGTTAAAGCAACAGGAGATATTACTGTGAGTGGAATTGTGGAAGGGGCTACAGTAATAGCAGGGGGAAATATTACATTTAACAGAGGAATCCAGGGAATGACAAGGGCTGTTGTCAAGGCTGGCGGCAATATTGTATCCAAATTCATAGAGAGTGCGGAAAATGTATCAGCAGGTGGAAGTATCGAAGCGGATTCAATTCTGCACAGCAAAGTTACAGCTAAGAGTACAATTAAGGCTTCAGGGCGTAACGGACTTATAATAGGCGGAGATGTTAAGGCTGTTAATATGATAGAGGCTAAGACAATAGGAAATGCCATGGGAACAAACACATCTGTTGGCGTTGGAGTAGATCCGTCAATGAAACGAAGAGTAGATGAATTAAAGAACAGCCTTGGGAAACTGGGCGATAATAAGATACAGCTTAACCAACTTCTTAATGCGTTAAGAAAGAAACAGGATTCAGAGGGTGGGCTTGATGAAGCAAAGCACGAATTACAGATGAAAACAATGCGCAATGTCATAATGCTTGAACAGGAGATTAATAAACAAAAGAAAGAGCTTGAAGAATTAAGATGTCAGATAGGTGAAGAAAAGCATGCATGCATTAAAGTAAGTGATGCAGCGTATGCTGGTGTTAAACTTACATTTGGTGACCAGTGCATGTTTCTTAAACAGAAATATGATTACTGTCAGTTTGTTAAAGAGGGTGCAGATATAAAAAGTGCGCCAATTTAGACACATTTGATACAGGAGGCAGAATATGGTTATTAAACCGGTGGAATTTGCAATGATACAACAGCAGAACAATGTTGCCAAATCACAGTATAATGCTGAAAACAGGCCTATGACAGAGCAGCAGACTATAACGCAGCAGGTTCAGAAGGACATCAATGTTCACTCACAGCAGGTTAATAAGAAGGATAATGCTGATAATGAAACTGGTAAATATGATGCCAAGGATAAGAGTAATAATGAATATTCCGGCGAAGGAAATTCACGGAAGAAAAAGAAATCTGATGGAAAAGTCTTTGTAAAAGGACAGGGAAGTGCTGATTTTGATGTAAAGATATGAAACAATGAGGTGTGGAGGATATAATGGTCGCAACAGAAATATTTCTTATAGCGGCTGGCGTAATATGTGTTGTTGTCAGCGTTGTTATGAGTTTTGGAGATGATAAAGAGAATGTGGAGAGCAGTGCTAAATCGGAACTGACACAGGCACAGCTTGATATGGTAAAACATCAGGTTGATGAGGTTATTAAGCAGCAGATAAGTGGTCTGTCTGAAAAAACGGAAGCTGCACTTGATAAGATATCTAACACCAAGATTCTTGAAATGAATGAATATGCAGAGAGTGTGCTTGGTGAGATTAACAGAAATCATAATGAAGCTGTTTTTTTGTATGACATGCTTAATGAAAAATCAAAAGAAGTAAAGACAACAGTTAAAGATGTTAATTATGCAAAAAAGCAGGTTGAACAGATTAGTGGAAGAACTTCTGATATGTCTGATAATGCAGTCATGTCAGAAGAACATGAACAGGACCGCACAGATGATGGGAAAGAACCGGCATATGAACAGGCGGTTAAGTCTGGTAAAGATACAAAGGATATAGCAAAGGAAAGGCTTGCAGCATTAGTAAAGAAAAGCAATCAGAAAGCTAAGAATGCTGAAGACAGAATTAATACACAGGCAGACAGTCTTAATAAAGAATATTCGAATAATGAAAGAATTCTCCAGATGAATGCATCCGGTGTATCTGTTAAGGAAATTGCTAAGAAACTTAATATGGGAGTTGGCGAAGTAAGGCTTGTGATTAATCTGTATAAAGGTGGTAAACAACAATGAAGTTCAGATATTATATAAGAGGTTTTGGAGCTGGTCTTATAGTTGCAGCTGCTGTTCTTTTAATTGCAGGTATGATAGAAAAGAATAATAATTACATTGTTTCTGATAATAAAGAGACGCAAAGCAGTGGTTCTGTTATAGCATTTACAACGGAAAGCACGGATAACAAAGAGAAAGAAACGCAGAAAGCTACAGGAAAGTCAGATGAAGAGACGACGCAGGTTAATAAAGAAACTACGACGACTGTGGTGGCAAGAGAAACTGAGTCACAAAGACCTACGGCAAGTATTGTTATCGGTGATGGAAGCGGACTAGTCCAGATTGAATTCAAGGGTGTAGGAACTGCATCTGAGGCAGCAGATATACTGTATAGTGCAGGAATAATCGAAGATAAGCTGGCATTCTATACATATATGGATATATCAGGATATGCTGTCAGAATCAGAGATGGTGAGTATTCTCTTAAGCCTGGAGATTCATATGAGACTATTGCCAGAACAATAACACAGTCAGATTAAAAAAATGCTTGCATTATATTGAATGTATTGTTATAATGCATTTTGTGTGAAAAAACATGCTGGTGGATTTTACGGCTGGTGCCGGTATACGCGCCGGTGGTCGAAAAAGAAGAAGCCCGCAAAAGATTAATTAACCAATGGAGGTATCAAAATGAGCGTAATTTCAATGAAACAGTTACTTGAGGCAGGTGTTCATTTCGGACATCAGACAAGAAGATGGAATCCTAAGATGGCTGAGTACATCTACACAGAGAGAAACGGAATCCATATCATCGATTTACAGAAGTCTGTAGGTAAGGTTGACGAGGCTTATAAGGCAATCTCTGATATCGCTGCTGAAGGTGGTACAATTCTTTTTGTAGGAACAAAGAAGCAGGCTCAGGATGCTATTGCTACAGAGGCAGAGCGTTGCGGAATGTTTTATGTTAATGAGAGATGGTTAGGCGGTATGCTTACTAACTTCAAGACAATCCAGAGCAGAATTGCAAGACTTAAGGAAATCGAGACAATGCAGGAAGATGGAACATTTGATGTTCTTCCTAAGAAGGAAGTTATCAACCTTAAGAAGGAACTTGAGAAGCTTCAGAAGAACCTTGGTGGTATCAAGGAAATGAAGAGACTTCCAGATGCAATCTTCATCGTTGATCCTAAGAAGGAAAGAATCTGTGTTCAGGAAGCACATGCACTTGGTATCAAGTTAATCGGTATTGCAGATACAAACTGTGATCCAGATGAATTAGATTATGTAATCCCTGGTAATGATGATGCTATCAGAGCTGTTAAGTTAATCGTTGCTAAGATGGCAGATGCAGTTATCGAAGCTAATCAGGGTGAAGAAGCAGCTCCAGCTGTAGAGGAAGAAGTAGCTGAGGAAGCTTAATATTTAAGTATTGACTTAAGTTTATGTATGCTTCAGCCTGACATATTATCAGGTTGAAGCATTTTTAAAATTATTTTTATTGGAGGATAATATAATGGCAGCAGTTACAGCAGCAATGGTTAAGGAACTTAGAGAGTCTACTGGCGCAGGTATGATGGAGTGTAAGAAGGCTCTTACAGAGACAGATGGTGATATGGAAGCAGCTGTTGATGTTCTTAGAAAGAGCGGAGCAGCTAAGGTTGAGAAGAAGGCAGGAAGAATTGCAGCAGAAGGTATTACAAGAGTTGCATCTGAAGGCAATACAGCAGTTGTAGTAGAAGTTAATTCAGAGACAGATTTCGTGGCTAAGAATGCTACATTCCAGGAATTTGTACAGGCTGTTGCTGACAAGGCACTTAAGGCTTCAGTTGATAAGGCTGGAGATGGCGAAGATGTATGCGCTATCCTTGATATGCAGTCAGAACTTGAAGAGAAGACTCTTACAATCGGTGAGAAGCTTTCTATCAGAAGATTCCAGAAGATTACAGGTGACTGTGTAGCTTCATATATTCACGGTGGCGGAAGAATTGGTGTTCTTGTTGCAGCAGATGGCGCTTCTAATGATGCAATCAAGGAAGCACTTACTAACGTAGCAATGCAGATTGCGGCTATGAACCCACAGTACCTTAGCAGAAACGATATGTCAGCAGATGAACTTGCTAAGTTAAGAGAGATTACAGAGAAGAGTGCATTAAATGATCCAGCTTCTCTTCCAAAGCCAATCTTAAACAAGTTAATTGATAAGGCTATTAACGATAAGGTATGGAGCGATGCTGATATTGCAACATACGAAGAGCATAAGAGCAACATGCAGTACTTATTCAACTTCCTTTCAAAGGAAGCAGCTGCACAGTTAGCAGAGCTTGCATTAGCTGATGAGGCTAATATCGTAGCAGATAAGATCTTTAATGGATTAGTAGAAGGTCGTGTATCTAAGCAGCTTAAGGAAATCTGCCTTATGGATCAGGTTTATGTTAAGGCTGAGGATGGAAAGCAGTCAGTTGCTAAGTACCTTGCAGAAGTTGCTAAGGCTAATGGTGCTTTCACAGTTAAGGGATATGTTCGTTTTGAGACTGGTGAAGGTCTTGAGAAGAAGAACGAAGATTTTGCAGCAGAAGTTGCAGCTCAGTTACAGTAATATTTAATTATAATATACGGTGAGTATTAAAAATCCTCCGGAGTTTATATAAGACTCTGGAGGTTTTTTTAGAATGATATTATAACAAAATGTTGTCATAAGACTTCTAAATTTGTCGTGCGTATGCTATAATCTTATCAAACTGTGATATTGTGTAAAACTGCAGTATACGATATGGAGGATAATTTGATGGGATTATTTTTTAAAGATTTGAAAGATGATTTATCAGAATCAGTCAATAATTTACCAGATGATACTAATAAGGCATCTGATGACTCAGATGATGTAATGGTAAATACATTAGATGATCCTGAACTTGCCAAGATGGCAGAGGCTTTCAAGATGGAAGCACAGGAATATGATATGTCAGAAGATACTTCTTCCCCAGAAACAGATATGGGAAATGTGTCTGATAAAGATGAGACAAAAGAAGATATAAAGAATGCAGCAGAGAATCCTGAATATATAGCTGATGAGACTGCAGTTATTACGGAGGGACTTTCAATAAAGGGAGATCTTGACTCATTAGGTTCTATTGATTTATTTGGTTCAGTAGAAGGTAATGTTACATGCAGAGGAAAACTTACAGTAAGCGGTTCTATTACAGGAAGTTCTAAAGCTAACGAATTTTTTGCGAATGACGCACAGGTTGATGGCGATATAGAGGCAAAAGGTGCTGTAAAGATTGGACAGGGAACTGTAGTTGTAGGTAATATAACTGCTACATCTGCGGTTATTGGTGGAGCTGTTAAGGGCGATATAGATGTACATGGACCTGTGATAATTGATTCATCTGCTATAATTTCTGGAGATATTAAGTCAAAGTCAGTACAGATTAATAATGGAGCAACAATTGACGGACGCTGCTCACAGTGTTATGCGGATGTTAATATGGAAAGTATATTTGACATTAAAGGAAAAAAGAATAAATAACTGGAGGCACGTATGGATAACATTAAAAGAGTAATACTTAAACTTAGTGGTGAGGCTCTTGCTAAGAAAGAGGGCGGCTACAATGATGAGCTTATAGAGAATATTGCTAATCAGGTTAAGACAATAGTTGATAAAGGAACAGATGTTGGTGTAGTTATTGGTGGTGGTAACTACTGGAGAGGCCGTTCTAATGATAATATCGACAGAACTAAGGCTGACCAGATAGGTATGCTTGCAACAATTATGAACTGTATTTATGTTTCAGAGATATTCCGTTCACAGGGACTTAAGACTAATATTCTTACACCATTTGAATGTGGAAGCATGACAAAGCTTTTCTCTAAAGACAGAGCTAATAAGTATTTTGAAAAAGGCATGGTTGTATTCTTTGCAGGAGGAACAGGACATCCATATTTCTCAACAGATACAGGTATTGTATTAAGAGCTATTGAACTTGATGCAGATGCTATTCTTCTTGCAAAGGCTATTGACGGAATATATGACAGCGATCCTAAGATTAATCCGGCAGCCAAGAAGTATGATACAATTTCAATTAACGAAGTTGTAGAGAAGAAGCTTGGAGTTATTGATATGACGGCTTCAGTTATGTGCATGGAGAATAAGATGCCTCTTATGGTATTCGGACTTGAAGAAGAGAACAGCATAGTTAATGCTTTATCAGGAAAGTTTAATGGAACAGTAGTAACTGTTGATTAATATAATATTAATGGAGGATTTTATGGAAAATATTAAAGATATTGAAGGAAGAATGCAGAAGTCAGTTGACAACTTAAAGGAAGAATATGTAACAATAAGAGCCGGAAGAGCTAATCCACATATTCTTGACAGATTAAGAGTTGATTATTATGGAACACCTACACCAATCCAGCAGGTTGCCAATGTTTCTGTACCAGAAGCAAGAATGATTCAGATTCAGCCTTGGGAAGCAAGCCTTATTAAGGATATTGAGAAAGCAATTCTTGTTTCAGATTTAGGGCTTACACCTAACAATGATGGTAAGACAATCAGACTTGTGTTCCCTGAATTAACAGAAGACAGAAGAAAAGAACTTGCTAAGGATATCAAGAAGAAGGGTGATAATGCCAAGGTTGCTATCCGTAATATCAGAAGAGATGCCAACGATGCAATAAAGAAAGAGAACAAGGCAGGAGATATCTCTGATGATGAAGCTAAGAATTCAGAGGATGAAATTCAGAAGATTACTGATAAGTATATTGCTATGATTGATAGTGCTATAGATGATAAGACTAAAGAGATACTTACAGTTTAAGAAAATGTCAGGGCTGTTGGATATTTTACAACAGCCTTTTTGTAATTGAATGAATTGCGAGAGGAATCATAGATATGGATACATTTAACGAGAGTCTCGGATTAAAGATTCCGGGGCATGTTGCCGTTATTCTTGATGGTAATGGAAGATGGGCTAAGAAAAGACATCTCCCAAGAACAATGGGACATGTGCAGGGAAGCAAAGTTGTTGAAGATATGCTTTATGTCGTAGATGAGCTTGGTGTAAAGTATTTTACTGTATATGCTTTTTCAACAGAGAACTGGAAACGTTCAACAGAAGAAGTAAGTACTCTTATGGGAATCTTAAGAACTTATCTTAAGGATTGTGTTAAGAAATCCATGAAGAATAATGTGCGATGCAGAGTTATTGGAAGAAAAGATGAACTCAGCCAGGATATTATAGACAGTATCAATAATCTTGAAGAGAAAACCAAGAATAATACAGGGCTTAATTTTACTATAGCCATTAATTATGGTGGAAGAGATGAGATAACAAGAGCGGTAAGAAAGATTGCCGGCAAGGTATCAGAAGGAAGTCTTAAGCCTGAAGATATAGATGAAGATACAATAAGTAATAATCTTGATACTTGGGAATTGCCAGATCCGGATTTACTTATAAGAACAAGCGGTGAGCAGAGATTATCTAATTATCTGTGCTGGCAGCTTGCTTATACAGAATTTTATTTCACAGATATTTATTGGCCTGATTTTGACAGGGAAGAACTTATTAAAGCATTTGAGAAATACAATAAGACGGAAAGAAGATTTGGTGGAGTTAAGGAGGAGTAGATTATGCGTACAAGAATTATGAGTGGAGCTGTGCTCATAGTCATACTTTTCACATGCCTGTATTTCGGAGGCTGGGTTACATTTGGGTTCAGTCTGTTTATTTCACTTGTTGGAATGTATGAGCTTATTAAAGTTAAGAAGCTTGAGAAGACAGGACTGGCAGTTGTAGGATATATAGCGGCAATTACTTATTATTTTATTCTTTTGCTTAATGATCCGGCATATATTTTACTGCTTCTTGTTGCTTCATGCATACTTATGATGTCAGTTTATGTATTTACATTTCCAAAATACAAGACAGAAGATGTTATGTGGGTATTCTTCAGTATAGTATATGTTGCTGTAACACTTTCTTATATCTATCAGGTAAGAATGCTGCAGGATGGAATATATATCGTATGGCTTATATTCGTGTCTTCATGGGGCAATGATACATGTGCATATTTCACAGGTGTATTCCTAGGAAAGCATAAGATGACTCCAAAGCTTTCACCTAAGAAGACTTACGAGGGTGCAATAGGTGGAGTTGTCGGTGCGACACTTCTTGGATTCGGTTATGGATTTGCTATAAGCTCTAAGATGTCAGATGTACTTGTACATCCTGTATATACATTTGCAATAGCCAGCTTCATAGGTGCATTCCTGTCTATATTCGGAGACCTGGCTGCATCTGCTATTAAGAGAAATCATGATGTGAAAGACTATGGAAAGTTAATACCGGGACATGGTGGAATTATGGACAGATTCGACAGTGCAATATTCACGGCACCTGTTGTTTACTGGACAATAGAGGTTATTAACAAAGTCTTTGGAGGTTGATAATGAAGAACGTTTCGATACTTGGTTCAACTGGTTCAATTGGAACACAGACATTAGATGTTATCAGAAGAAATGCTGATATTAATGTAGTTGCGCTGGCAGCAGGTACAAGAGTTGCTGACCTTGCAGAACAGGTCCGTGAATTCAAACCACAGCTTGTATGTATAGGTAAAGAAGAACTTGTTCCAGAGTTAAAGACGCTTATCGGTGATATGGATGTTAAGATTGTAAGTGGTGACGAAGGTCTTATTGAGGCTGCAACAATTGAGAGTGCAGAGATTGTTGTCACAGCGGTTGTAGGCATGATGGGAATTACACCTACAGTTGAAGCTATCAAGGCACATAAGGATATTGCACTTGCCAATAAAGAGACACTTGTGTGTGCAGGTCATATTATTATGAGCCTTGCCAAGGAATGTAATGTTAATATATATCCTGTGGACAGTGAACATTCAGCAATATTCCAGTGCCTTAACGGCGAGAATCGTGGAGAAATAGAGAAAATTCTTCTTACAGCTTCAGGTGGCCCGTTCAGAGGAAAGAAAAGAGCTGATCTTGAAAATGTGCAGTTAGAGGATGCACTTAAACACCCTAACTGGTCTATGGGACGCAAGATAACAATAGATTCTTCTACAATGGTTAATAAAGGACTTGAGGTAATGGAGGCACAGTGGCTTTTCGGAGTACCAGCCGAGAAGGTTCAGGTTATAGTCCAGCCACAGAGCATAATCCATTCAATGGTTGAATTCAAGGACGGAGCTGTTATGGCACAGCTTGGAAGTCCTGATATGAGACTTCCTATACAGTATGCTCTTTATTACCCTGAAAGAAGAGAGCTTAACACAGAAAGACTTGATTTCTATGAACTGGCTAAGATTACATTTGAAAAGCCGGATATGGAGACTTTCAAGGGACTTAAGCTTGCTTACGAGGCAGCAGCGCGTGGAGGCAACATCCCGACTGCACTTAATGCAGCTAACGAAGTAGCTGTAGCAAGATTTTTAGACAGAAAGATAAAATATCTGGATATTCCGGATATTATAGAATACGCCATGAATGAAGTGGATTATATCAATAATCCAACAGTAGAGCAGATTCTCTCTACACAGAAGATAGTAACAGACATGATAGAAAGCAGGTGGTAGGAGTTGGTTCTTAATGTTATTCTGGCGATTCTTGTACTTAGTATAATTGTTATTGTCCATGAATTCGGACATTTTATAATAGCTAAGGCTAATGGCATAACTGTAGTTGAATTCTCAATCGGATTCGGACCGAAGCTGATACATTTCAGAAAAGGTGAGACGGAATATTGTATTAAAGCACTTCCTTTTGGTGGTGCATGTACGATGCTTGGTGATGAATTTCTTGAGATGAGTGTTATACAGTCAGAAGAAGATGATGAAGAACTCTCAGACGAAGAGAAAGAAGCTAAGAAAAGAAAGCTTGCTATCGAGAATGGATATGACATGGAAAAGTCATTTGCAAGCAAATCAGTCTGGGCAAGAATTGCTGTTATAGCAGCAGGTCCGGTATTTAACTTTCTTCTTGCTTTCGTATGTGCAGTAGTTATTGTCGGAAGTCTTGGCTATGATCCATGTGACATTGATGTTGTTAATGATAATTCACCGGCTACAGAAGCAGGGCTTCAGGAAGGTGATGTCATAACTAAGGTTAATGGGCATAAGGTAACATTTTACAGAGATTTTTATTTTTACAGGTATTATAATGCAGATAAGGCTCTTAATATAACATTTACAAGAGACGGTGAAAAGATGACAACAACTGTTACTCCGGAGCATATTAAGCAACAGAAGTATCAGGTTGGAATAATGATATCTGAGAATTGCACAATAAGCTCAGTGTCTGACGATTCACCAGCCAAATCAGCAGGACTTAAAGCCAATGATGTTATTAAGGCTGTGAATGGAGTCACAATGGAGACTAATTCGCAGATAACAGAGGCTATAACTTCAAGCGGTGGAAACAGTGTCACATTCACAGTTGCAAGAGATGGTAAAAATGTTGATGTAACAGTTGAGCCTAAGATGGTTGAAGTAGAAAGCTATGATGTGGGATTTGTTGTATATGGAGACAGAGTAAAGGTTTCTCCAATCGGCACACTCAAGTATTCAGTCAAGGAAGTCGGATACAGTGTCAAGACTGTAATTCAGAGCCTTGGTATGTTATTTACAGGAAAGATTGGGTTTGATTCATTGTTAGGACCTGTCGGAACTGTCAGCACAATGAGTGAGATTGTTGAAGAAAGTAAGGCAGATGGTGCATTTTATGTATTCCTTAATCTTATGAATCTTGCAGCACTTATCAGTGCCAACTTAGGAGTAATGAATCTGATGCCAATTCCGGCACTTGACGGAGGCAGACTTGTATTCCTTATAATAGAGGCATTAAGAGGCAAGCCGGTTAAGAGAGAGCATGAGGGAATTGTTAATTTCATAGGTATGATACTTCTTGTCATACTTATGGTTGTTGTATTGTTTAAAGATATAATGGCATTGTTCTAATACAGAAAGGACACAGGGGTTATGTACAGAGATAATACTAAAGTTGTTAAGATAGGAAAATGTGTTATAGGTGGTGGTAATCCTATTCTTATCCAGTCAATGACTAATACACATACAGAAGATGTTGCTGCAACAGTAGCGCAGATTAAGGAGCTTACCAAAGCTGGTTGTGAAATCATCAGATGCACAGTTCCAACTAAGGAAGCTGCACTTGCAATCAAAGAGATAAAGAAGCAGATAGAGATACCTCTCGTTGCAGATATACATTTTGATTACAAGATGGCTATTATGGCAATGGAGAATGGGGCTGACAAGATTAGAATTAATCCGGGTAATATCGGCGGAACAGACAAGATAAAGGCTGTTGTTGATGTTGCAAGGGAAAGAAATATACCAATCAGGGTTGGTGTCAACAGCGGTTCACTTGAGAAAGACCTTATTGAGAAATATGGCGGAGTAACAGCAGAGGGAATCGTTGAGAGCGCACTTGACAAGGTTAAGATTATTGAAGACTTAGGTTATGATAATCTTGTTGTCAGCATCAAATCTTCTGATGTAATGATGTGTGTTAAAGCACATGAGCTTATTGCAAAACAGACTAATCATCCGCTTCATGTTGGAATTACTGAGTCTGGAACAATATTCTCAGGAAGCATTAAGTCATCAATCGGACTTGGTCTTATACTGAATCAGGGAATTGGTGACACAATAAGAGTTTCTCTTACAGATGATCCTGTAAGGGAAATAGAGGCTGCGAAACTGATACTTAAGACTCTTGGCTTAAGAAAAGGTGGAATAGAGGTTGTTTCATGCCCTACATGCGGAAGAACAAGAATTAATCTTATAGACCTTGCAGGAAAGGTTGAGAAAATGGTTTCAGGGTATGACCTTGACTTGAAGCTTGCTGTAATGGGATGTGTAGTTAACGGACCGGGAGAAGCAAAGGAAGCTGATCTTGGAATTGCAGGCGGTGACGGCTGCGGAGTACTTATTAAACATGGAGAGATTATTAAGAAGGTTCCAGAAGAGGAACTTCTTGATACACTCAGGTATGAACTTGATAATTGGAATGAGTGATACATATGTACAGATTTTTTGAAGTGTTTAAGACGCTGAAGCTGCCAGAGGATCTGGCGGTGTATTTTGAGAATGTTGAAGTAACTAAAGTCTCGAAAACATCGACCAATTCTCTGGCACGCGTTTATATAAAGAGTGACAGGGTAATAGAAAAACCAATAATATTCAAGGTTGAGGATGCATTAAAGAAACAGATATTCCGTATATCCAACATGGACGTGCGGATTATCGACAGATATGTTTTGTCAGCACAGTATACGCCACAGACTGTAATGGATATATATTATGACAGTATCCTTGCAGAGCTGGAGAAATACTGGACACTTGAATATAATCTTTTAAAGAATTCCCAGTGGGAGTTCGAGAAAGAGGATATGCTTGTATTCACGATTGAGGACAGCTTTCTTGCGCATCAGTATGCGGATACACTTACAGATTATTTCAAGAAAATATTCCTGAACAGATTCGGGTTTGAGATAGATGTTGAGTATCAGTATGCCAAGAAGAAGGAAAGCCAGTACGAGAGAGAAAATGCATACAAGATTAATCTTCGTGTCAAAGAAATTGAGAATAATATGATGGCGGCAGCAGAAGATAATGCCGACGGCAGGGATGATAAGAAGCTTACATCTGAACAGAAGGCAGCAAAGAAAGCTGAGACAGCAGCCAAGCAGAAGGCGGCTAGAGCAGCATTTTTTGCAAGCGATAACAGAGGCAGGGAAGAGCTTAAGACATACAGCAGAAAGCCTGCTAACGAAGATGTTTTATATGGAAGAGATTTTGACGGTGATGTAACACCGATTGAACAGATAGATACGGCAATCGGAGATGTTATTATCTCTGGTATGGTCCGTAATGTTGAAATGCGTGAAATCCGTAACGAAAGAACTATTATTATGTTCAATGTCACAGATTTTACAGACACAATTACAGTAAAGATATTTGCAAAAAATGAGCAGGTACCGGAGCTTTCAGGTGTTATCAAGAAGGGGAATTTCTTAAAGATTAAGGGTAATGCTACATTTGACAAGTACGACCAGGAAATATCAATTGCCAATGTGTGGGGCATAAGAAAAGGCTCTGATACTAGACAGGTGCGTAATGACCTCGCACTTCATAAGAGAGTTGAGCTGCACTGCCATACCAAGATGAGTGATATGGATGGTGTGTCTTATGTATCTGATATTATCAAACAGGCAATCAGATGGGGACATAAGGCAATTGCAATTACTGACCACGGTGTTGTTCAGGCATTTACAGATGCATTCCATACGATGAGCGACCTCAAAGGCTCTTATGCCAAGAAGGGTGAGAAACTTGATTTTAAGATAATATACGGAGTCGAGGCATATCTTGTTGATGATACCAAGCAGATTGTAACGAATCCGAGAGGACAGAGCTTTAACGATACATATGTTGTGTTCGACCTTGAGACAACGGGCTTTTCTGCGGAAGTTGACAGAATTATAGAGATAGGTGCAGTCAAGGTGTGCAATGGTGAGATAGTAGACAGATTCTCTACATTTGTTAATCCTGAGATTCCTATTCCGTTCAGAATTGAGACACTTACGCACATTAATGACCAGATGGTTATGAATGCACCTAAGATAGAGGAGATTCTGCCTAAGTTTCTTGAATTCTGCGAGGATGCTGTTATGGTTGCACATAATGCGGAATTCGATACGAGCTTCATAATCAATAAGGCAGAAAAGATTGGTATAAATGTGGATACTACCATTATAGACACAGTGCTTCTTGCACAGTTTCTTATGCCTAATCTTCATAATTATAAGCTGGATACGCTTACAAAGCATCTTAATGTTGTACTTGAAAGCCACCACAGGGCGGTTGACGATGCTGCTGCGACTGCAGACATATTTGTCAAGATGATTAAAATGCTTTACGACAGGGATATTCCTGACGTTGATAAGCTTAATGAGGAAGGCAAGATGGATGAGAACGCCATCAAGAAGCTTCATCAGTATCACTGTATAATTCTTGCTTCTAATGAGATGGGAAGGATTAATCTGTACAGACTTGTTTCTGCATCACATTTGCAGTACTTTAACAGATTCCCTAAGATACCGAAGAGTCTTGTTAACCAGTACAGGGAAGGTCTTATTATAGGAAGTGCGTGTGAGGCAGGTGAGCTTTTCAGAAGTCTTGTAAATGGTCGTTCAGAAGCAGAGATAGCGAGAATAGTTAATTTCTATGACTATCTTGAGATACAGCCAATTGGCAATAACAGGTTCATGATTGAGAAAGAGGATTGCTAT
This sequence comes from Lachnospira eligens, assembly GCF_009680455.1. Taxonomy (GTDB): domain Bacteria; phylum Bacillota; class Clostridia; order Lachnospirales; family Lachnospiraceae; genus Lachnospira; species Lachnospira eligens_A. Next base: position 3,008 of record NZ_WKRD01000002.1, on the reverse strand, counting down.
GTCCAGAATGAGGAGGATTTGCGCAATCTGAACCGCAGAATAGTAGAACTTGGCGACAAATTCGGCAAGCCTGTTGTGGCAACCTGCGATGTGCATTTCTTAAATCCAGAGGATGAAGTGTACCGTAGAATTATCATGGCAGGAAAAGGCTTTGATGATGCGGATAATCAGGCACCGCTGTATCTTCATACTACTGAAGAAATGCTTCATGAATGTGATTATCTAGGAAGCGACAAGGCATACGAGGTTGTTGTAACCAACACTAATAAGATTATGGATATGTGTGAGGAGATTGAGCCTGTAAGACCGGATAAATGTCCTCCGTTCATTGAGAACTCTGACCAGATGCTTCGTACAATCTGTGAAAACAGAGCTCATGAGATATATGGTCCGGAGCTTCCACAGATAGTAACTGAGCGATTAGAGCGAGAGTTGAACTCAATTATCTCTAACGGATATTCCGTTATGTACATAATTGCACAGAAGCTTGTATGGAAATCTAATGATGACGGTTATCTGGTTGGTTCAAGAGGCTCGGTTGGTTCTTCATTAGCAGCAACAATGGCGGGTATCACCGAGGTTAATCCGTTAAGCCCGCATTATCTGTGTCCAAAATGCTACTATAATGATTTCTATTCAGATGAAGTCAAAGCATTTGCCGGAGGCGCAGGCTGCGATATGCCTGATAAGATATGCCCAAAATGCGGAGCGAAGCTTAATAAGATGGGATTTGATATTCCGTTCGAGACTTTCCTTGGTTTCAAGGGAAACAAAGAGCCTGATATCGATCTTAACTTCTCCAATGAATACCAAAGTAAGGCTCATGCCTACACAGAGGTTATCTTTGGAAAAGGGCAGACCTTCAAAGCTGGAACTATCGGTACTGTCGCAGAAAAGACTGCGTATGGTTTTGTTATGAAGTATTTTGAAGAGAAGTCAGCAAAGAATGCACTTGAGGGCAAGCCTCCTATTGTTAAGAGAAAATGTGAGATAGAACGAATAGCAGAAGGCTGTATTGATATTAGAAGAACTACAGGACAGCATCCTGGTGGAATTGTTGTACTTCCAATTGGTGAAGAGATTCATTCATTTACACCGGTACAGCACCCTGCAAATGATATGACGACATCTATAATAACAACACATTTCGATTACCATAGTATTGACCACAACCTGTTAAAACTGGATATCTTAGGACATCTTGATCCTACAATGATACGAATGTTACAGGATTTAACGGGAATTGACCCTCTTGAGATTCCACTAGATTCTAAAGAGGTTATGTCACTGTTCCAGAACACTTCTGCGCTAGGAATTAAGCCTGAGGATATAGGCGGCACAAAGTTGGGAGCACTTGGAATACCAGAATTTGGTACTGACTTTGCCATGCAGATGCTTATGGATACCAAGCCGCAGTATTTCTCAGACCTTGTACGTATCGCAGGACTTGCGCATGGTACTGATGTATGGCTTGGCAATGCACAGACTCTTATTAAAGAAGGAAAAGCTACTATTTCAACAGCTATATGTACACGAGACGATATTATGATATATCTTATCCAGAAGGGACTTGATTCAGAGGAATCATTTAAGATAATGGAAATGGTCCGAAAGGGTAAGGTTGCATCCGGTAAATGTAAAGAATGGCCGGAGTGGAAGCAGGATATGATTGACCATGGTGTACCGGACTGGTATATATGGTCATGCGAGCGAATCAAGTACATGTTCCCTAAGGCACATGCTGCAGCGTATGTTATGATGGCATGGCGTGTTGCATACTGTAAGGTATTTTATCCGCTTGCATATTACACAGCTTACTTTAGTATAAGAGCCACAGCATTTGATTATGAGAAAATGGCTATGAGCCCTGTAAGGCTTGAACACTACATTGCTGAGTACAAAGCCAAGAAAGCAGAAGGTACAATCTCTAATACAGAAGAAGATGAACTTGGTGTAATGCGTATTGTTCAGGAAATGCATGCAAGAGGCTATGAATTCACACCTATAGACATATATAAGGCAAAGGCAAGAACATTCCAGATAATTGATGGAAAGATTATGCCATCATTCAAGGTTATATCAAAGGTAGGTGAAGTTGCCGGAGAGTCAATAGAGATAGCCGCCAGAGATGGCGAATTCTTATCAAAGGATGACTTACGCCAGCGAGCCAAGATAGGACAGTCAGCGATTGATAAGCTTTCAGAGCTTGGAATACTTGGAGATATGACAGACAGCAACCAGTTGTCACTGTTTGACCTGTAATGGGGAATTGAGGTGAGTGTGATGATGGCTTGGGCTGAGAAAATGTGTTAAGAGGATGTGCTAAGTGGATGCGCTACGGTGATGTTTTGCGATGATGTGTTGCGGGGCATTACTGGGTGTGTTATGGGGCAAACACCTACTAAAAGCTATCGGATAGCAGAATTAGTGGGTGTTTTTTTTATAATATTGCTATGGCTTCAGAGCAGAGACCTACTAAAGTATCTAAGTATTGTACTTTGGTAGGTTTTTTTCTTCCAATTTCATAGAATAAAACAACACATTGCTTGTGATTGACCTACGCAATAAGCTGTATTGGATGTTTGCGTGTGCTTTTATTCTGAAAATATCTCAACCAGCAAGAATTATCACCTACTAAAAATGCATACAGGAATATAACAGTAGGTCTTTGATTTCTGATTACAATGTAAATGTGCAGAAAGTCAGTAAACAAGCGGCTTCGCAGGCATGTCAGTCCCGCTTAAAAGTCAATGATTGAAAAAAATTGAACTTTTTTGAAACTTTTTGAAAAAAGTTGTTGACAATGTGTGTACCTGGTGATATTATATACAAGTCGCCGCGGTAAGCGGTAACAAATAAGACTTAAAACACCAGATAAATACTGGGTTTGAGCGATATAGATCTTTGATAACTGAATAGAAAGACAACCTTGAAATTCTTTGAGAATTTTAAAATGATTCATTAATGAATCTTGCGAGTATCGAAAGATACACGAACCTAAACAGTAA